>JAFAZE010000164.1 GCA_019239975.1 Streptosporangiaceae bacterium | reverse complement strand
GGTGGGGCGCCGGGGCTGGGCGGCGGCGGGCGGCGTGGGGGTGGGGCAGGGCTCAGGGCGCTGTGTCGTGGGCGGGGCGTGGTACGGGGCGCACGTTGTGGGTCTGGATGTGCTCGTAGACGACGCTGGTGCGCACGTCGGCGATCTCCGGGCGCTGGGTGAGCTTGTCGATCACGAACGCGTAGAGGCTGTTGTTGCCGGGCACGGCGACGTGGATCAGGAAGTCCTCCGTTCCGGAGACGACGAACACCCCGATCGTGTCGGGCAGCTGGCTCACCCAGTTGCGGAAGGCCTCGATCGCCCGCCGGGACGGCGGCCGTATCCGCACCGCTATCAGCGCCTGCACCGGGCGGCCGATCGCGGCGAGGTCGACGTCGAGCAGCGCGCCGCGGATGACGCCGCGCCTGCGCAGCGAGCGGGTGCGGTCAAGCGCGGTCGTCGGCGAGACGCCCACGGCCGCGGCGATGTCCCGGTTGGTCCGCCGTGCATCGCGCTGCAGTTCTCGCAGGATCGCCGTATCAAGTTTGTCCAGGTCCGCCATTTGGGCAGTCTATCCGGACTAAATACGGAGCAGATTGCACAGACCTGAACTTGCTCCTACCTTCGCTATGAAAATTCGTACTTCAGCGGAGGAGAATCAGGGCAGTGAGCAATCCCGGGATCGTGGCGGGATACGCGCCGCACGAGATCCAGACCGCCGAGCCGACGCGCGCGGCGAAGCTCAAGTGGGTGATCGTCGTCGACGAGGCGCTCCCGCCCGGCCGGGTCGTCAACGCCGCGGCGTGTCTGGCCGCCGTCACCGGGTCCGCCGTGCCCGGGCTGCTCGGCGCGGACGCCAAGGACGCGGCGGGCAACCTGTACCCGGGCCTGCCGTGGGCGGGATGCACGATCCTGGCCGCGTCCCAGCCGGAGCTGGCCGGCATCAAGGCAAGGGCCGCCCAAAACGAGGGGCTGCTGGTGGCCGGCATGCCCGACCTGGCGCAGCACACCAGGGTCTACGACGACTACCTGCGGTCGATGTCCGCCGCGGACCCCGGGGACCTGCGGTACTGCGCGCTGAGCATCATCGGCCCGCGCGGCGCGGTCGACAAGATCACCCGCAAGCTCGCGCTGCTCCCATGACCGGTCGTGCATGGGCGACCGGGCAGCGCGGCTTCCGTTCCGATATATCCGAACGAAACGGGCGGTGACCGGCGCCAGGCGTCACCGGGTCAGCGGCGCGGGCATGTGCGCGGACTCCGCCTCCGAGGCGGGCCGCTGCCCGCGGGCGCCCCCGGGCCTGAGCCGGTTGCCCGGCCACATGCCGGCCCGGCCGAAGAGCGCGACGAGCGCGGGCACCAGCAGCGACCTGACGATGATCGCGTCGATGATCACCCCGGCGGCCATCGCGATGGCGATCTGCCGGAACTGCTCCAGGGGTATCACGGCCAGCAGGGCGAAGCTGGCGGCCAGCGCCACGCCCGCCGTGGTGATCGCGCGGGACGCGCGGGGCGCGGCGATGGCCACCGCGTCGCGCACCGGCCGCCGCCGTGCCTCCTCCCAGATCCGGCCCACCACGAACACGTTGTAGTCCGAGCCGAGCGCCACGAGCAGCACGCCGGCGGCGAACGGGACGAAGTACACCAGGCTGGTCTGGCCGAGCAGGCCCTGGCAGATACCCGCCGTGATGCCGAGCGTGGCGAAAACCGCCAGCACGCTCGCGGCCAGCAGATACACCGGCGCGAGCAGCGACCGCAGGAACACCGCGAGCAGCACCAGCGTCACCAGCATTATCGCCAGCGCCACCCGTGCCAGATCGGCGACCACGGAGCTGATCGCATCGCTGGTGAGCGCGGTCTGCCCGGCGACCTCGAACCGCGCGCCCGTCAGCCCCGCGGCGCGCCCGAGCGCCGGAAGGTCGCGGCTGAGCGCGCCGACGCGGCTGATCGCGGTGGCGTCCATCCCGTCCGTCTTCTCGACAACCACGTACCTGGCGGCGCCGCCGGAGCCGGCGAGCATCGGGTTCACCGGCCGGGCGACGGCGGGCAGGCTCGCCGGGCCCGCCAGCTCGGCCACGCCTGGCTGGCCCGCGAGTTCGGTCTGCAGCCGGGCCAGCGGCCCGGTCTGGCCCGCCACGCCGGGGCCGGTCACCAGGACCTCGGTCGGCGACATGATGCCGGGCGCGAAGCCGGCTGACGCGGCCGCGTCCGCGCGGACCGCCTCCGCCGAGGCCGGGAGCTCGTGGATCAGCGGGGAGCCGAGGCGCATGTTCCGCGCGCCGAGCGCCGCGGCGAGCAGGCCGGCCGTGCACGCCGCGACGATCACGAACGCCATGGGGCGCGAGGCGGCGAGCCGCGCCGCCCTGGTGCGCAGGTTCCACTCCGGGTTTCCGGCGCCGCCGCGCCGGCCGCGGGCCGCGCCGCCGCGCCGGCCGCGGGTCGCGCCGTCCTGGGAGGCCCGGCCGGCCGGGGACCGGCCGCCGCGGAACAGGACGCCGCCGAAGATCGCGATGAGCGCCGGGCCGAGCATCATCGACACGGCCATCGCGGTCAGCACGGTCAGCGCGAGGCCAGGGCCGAAGGCCTGCAGGAGTTGTGTCCGCGCCACCGCGAGCGACGCGGTCGCGGCCGCGACGACGAGGCCGGCGGCGAAGACGATCGGCGCCGCCTCAGCGGTGGCGAGCCGCGCCGCCTGGATGCGCGGGTAGCCGTCCGCGAGCCGGCCGCGCATGCCGTCGAGGAAGAAGACCGCGTAGTCGGTCGTCACCCCGAGCAACAGCACGACGAGCACCGGGTCGAGGTCCGGGGGCAGCACGACGCCCATGCGCTGGGCGAGCCAGGCCACGATCCGCACGGCGAGCAGGTACGCCGCGCCGGCGCAGGCGAGCGCGGCGAGCGGAGCGCCGGCCGAGCGGAACCGAACGCCCACGATCAGCGCGATCGCCAGCACGGTGAACAGCTCCACCCAGCCGAGGTCGCGGGTGATGACCGAGGTCTGGGCGTCCTGCGCCGGGATCAGCCCCGTGACGCCGGCGACGTCGTCCCTCAGGAACCGGTTCGCGTACACGTGCGCCCCGGCCGTCTGCTGGGCGAACGACGTTCCGGGACGGAAGTACAGGAACGTGATCAGCGTGGTGGACCGCCCACTCGCGGAGGCGGCGGAGGCCGCCGCCTCCGCCGCCTGCGACGCGGGCAGCGCGGGCGCGGTCCTGCCGGACAGCAGCCCGGTCGCGCTGGGCAGCGGGACCGCGGCCGCCAGCCCGGCGATCCCGGTGTCGCGGATCGGGGGGATGCTGACCAGGCCGAGGCTGGCCTGCGACAGCTCCGTGGCCAGCGTGGCTGACTGGCCCTCGTCGACCGCGATGGCGTTGCGGATCGCGGTGCGTTCGGTGGCCGCCGGCAGCCCGCGGGGGTCGCGCTGCACCACGGCCACTCCCGCGTCGAGCGGGTAGCCGAACAGGCGTGCCGCGTCGCTCTCCGCGTGCGCCGCGGGCGATCCGCCCGGAATCAGGCCGGAGAGCGCTCCGGAGGAGGCCAGCGGCGGGAGGAACACGACGGCGGCGACCACGGCGGCGACCAGCCCGAGCACCACCGGGTACCGCAGGCTCACGACGGCAAAGGCATAGGCTCTGCTGACCGGGCCTGTCGCCGGTCTTTCGCGCGGTGTCACGGACGCTGCCACTACCCAGAAAGTATCCAGAAATTCGCCGTCGGATTGTGGCCCGTGATAAGGGCGGCAGGCCGTGCTCACGGGGACAGGGCCGTGTTCACGGGGACAGGCCGTGCTCACGCGGGCAGGGCCGTGCTCACGGGGGCAGCAGGGTGCCGCGGTGGTGCCAGGCGGTGCGGAGCAGGGCGGCGCCGGCGGGCTGCATGGCCTCCTCGCGGGTGAAGCGGTCGATGGTGGCGGCGGTGAAGGGGAAGCCGTCGGTGTGGCCTTCGTCGTTGCCGCGGGCGCCGGTGGCGATGAGTGAATCGAAGAGCGGCGCGTCGAAGACGGCGACGGCCAGCATGTCGGCGACCAGGGTGAGCGGGTCGACGCCCAGGCCGAGCCAGTACACGCGCAGGGCGCCGGACTGCCTGGCGGCGGTGAGCTCGGCGTAGAGCGGCCACCGGCCGTAGTCGATGGGGGTGGCGTCGCTGCCGTAGTCCTCGCCCGAGCCGAGCAGCTCTTCCGACAGCTCGCGGACGAACGTCCGCCACAGGCTGAAGTCGTTGGCGTGGTTCCACCCGGCGTCGTGGGAGGGCTGGAACATGCCCACCGGGGCCACCTGGTACAGGCCGCCGCCCGTGGCCACCTTCGAGGGATCACGCCAGTGCAGGATCATCCACGGTTCGTTCCGTATCTCATCTTGTATCCCGCAGCGGCGCAGGATCAGTGCGCTGACAGCGGCCATCACCGGCCGCCGCCGGAAGTCGGTGGGATCGCCGATCAGCGACCGCAGCGGCAGCCGGGCCGCCGGGGCGCGGCGGCTCGCCCGGACACGGCCGTCGAGCGTCGCGGCGGCGAGCTCGTGGGCGGTGGCCTCGCACAGATTGATCATGTCGAAGTACCGGCCGGCGCCGAACGTCAGGTGCGTTCCCGGCGGGCCGGCCGAGGCGCCGAGCAGCCGGTAGCAGACGCGGTTCTCCAGCAGCCGCGGCCTGCTGAGCTCGCCGAGCGCCTCGGCGTAGCTGGGGTACCGGGTGCCGTCCTGGCGCAGCGGGCGGGCGGATTCCGACTCCGGCTCCAGGCCGGTGAGGGCTCCGGGGGCGGCGTCCGGGCGCCACGACAGCGTCACCTGGCCGAGCGGCACGGGTGCGGCCGGTATCCAGTGCGGGAGGGCGAGCAGCGGCGTCCCGGCCACCCGCCAGGCGGCGGGGTACAGCTCCTGCGCCGCCGCGGTCAGCTCAGACCGGTGCTTGTTGAGGTAGCCACGGGCGCGCAGCCATCGCTCCTGGCTCGCGCGGGCCGGTTCGCCGCCGGGCACGCGGGAAGCCTACGGTTTCCTGCCGACGGCTCCGTATATGTTGACCTCCGAGGGGAGCGGGCGCAGGCCGTCCGCGGCGTCCGGCCGCCACTCCGACACCAGGACCACGCCCGGGTCGACGAGCTCCAGGCCGGGGAACACGAGGTCGGCGAACTCCGCCGAGGTCCGCAGCGCGCCGCGGACCCGGGCCTCGTGATAGGCGCGCCCGGTGCCCTCCAGGCCCTCCGGGTTGTGCTCGTCGGTGGCGTGCGATGCCGTCACATAGCTGCCGGACGGGAGCGCGTCTATCAGCGTCCTGAGCGCCCGCCGGGGCTCGTCCTCGTCGGGGATGAAGTGCAGGAGCGCCACCAGCATCAGCGCGATCGGCTTGCCGAAGTCGAGCGTGGAACGGGTGGCCGGGTCGGCGAGGATCTTCTCCGGCTCCCTCATGTCGGCGTCGAGGTAGGCGCACGCGCCGCGCGGATCGCTCGCCAGCAGCGCCCGGGCGTGCGCCAGGACGATCGGGTCGTTGTCCACGTAGACGACATGGCTTTCGGGGTTGAGCGCCTGCGCCACTTCGTGGACGTTGTCCGCGCTCGGCAGCCCGGCGCCGATGTCCAGGAACTGCGTGACGCCCGCCTCGGCGACCAGGTACCGCACCGTGCGGCCGAGGAACGCCCGGTTTTCCCGCGCGGCCGTGCGCACGGCGCCCCAGGACTCCAGCACCTTGGCGGCTGTCTCCCGGTCGGCGGCGAAATTGTCCTTGCCGCCGAGGAAGTAGTCGTAAATACGGGCCGGGTGGGGCCTGGTCGTGTCGATGCTGGGCGGCACGTGCGTGTCCGGCTGACCGCCGGGCACGCGGACCTCGTCAGCGTCGGTCATGGCACCCACTGCTGCCTGCCCGTTCTGCCAGTTTCCGCACGCCAACAGCGTACCTATGGTGGAGCAGGACGTGGCCGGATTATTCGGCGCATGGCCATCGATATCGGCTATCGACATCGGTAAATAAGCCGAGGCAGAACCGCCTCTCCCGGTTCGCGCATGATCATGATCACAAGTTGGGCTTGCGAACTAACGTTTGGGTTACGCGCCTGGGCCAGCGACGCGCCTCCCCTTCGCGGCAGGCTCGGGGACGGCGACAGGCCCCTCGAGCTGGACCCTGGGCACCGCCGGCTCCAGCCAGCGCGGCAGCCACCAGGCGTGCTCGCCGAGCAGCGACATGATCGACGGCACCAGGCACATCCGGACCAGGGACGCGTCGATCAGCACCGCGAACGCCATCCCGATCGCGAGCATCTTCACCGTCGGATCGGGGTTGATCACGAAGCTGCTGAAAACGACGATCATGATCAGGGCCGCGGTCGTGATGACCCGGGCCGTCGCGCCGATCCCGATGGCGACGGCGCGGTGCGCGTCCCGCGTCTGCAGCCAGGCCTCGTGCACCCGGGACAGCAGGAACACCTCGTAGTCCATGGACAGGCCGAACACGATGCAGAACACCAGCATCGGCACGTAGGCCGGAATCGGCAGCGTCGATTGCAGGCCGATCGCGCCCTTCAGCCAGCCCCACTCGAAGATCGCGACGATGACGCCGTAGGCGGCGCCGATCGACAGGATGTTGAGTATCGCGGCCTTGGTGGCGATCACCACCGACCGGAACGCCGTGGTCAGCAGGATGAACGAGATCGCCACGACGGCGATGATCAGCCACAGCAGCCGGCTCGTGATCTGGCCGGTGAAGTCGACGGCCCCCGCCGTGGTGCCGGTGACGTAGCTGGTCGCGTGCTCCTTGGGCAGGACGTCATCACGAAGCGTGCCGACCAGGTCGGTGGTCTGCGTGGCCTGCGGACGGGTGGCCGGGATGACGTTGAATACCGCGGTGCTGCCGGACGAGTTCACGGTCGCCGGGCTGACCGACGCGACGCCGGCGGTCTTGGAGATGTCCGACTGCATCGCCGAAAGCAGTGAGCTGTTCGCGGAACTCGACTGGTTCGGCAGCTTGACCACGACGGTCAGCGGCCCGTTCACGCCGACCCCGAAGCCCTGGGATATCAGGTCGTACGCCCGCCGGCTGGATTCCGACGTCGGGTTCGTGCCGTTGTCCGGCTGCCCGAGCGTGATGGAGAACAGCGGGATCGCCAGCACCAGGAGCGCCGCCACGCTCGCCACACCCCACGGCCAGGGATGCGCGCTGACCATCCGCCCCCACCGGGCGAACGCGCTGTGCTCGTGCTGCTCGCGCGTCGCCGCGGCGGTCCGCGCGGCCTGCTCCTGCGCGGTCAGCCCCTCCTTGTGGGCGCTGACCCGCGCCGTGAGAGCCCGCACACCCTCCCTGACCAGCCCCATCAAGGCAGGGACCAGCGTCAGCGCCGACACGATCGTGACCAGCACCACGAGCGCCGCGGCCAGCCCGAGCGCACCGACAAAGCCGACTCCGGAGATGTACAGGCCCAGCACGGAGACCGCGACGGTGCTGCCGGCCACGACGATCGCGGCACCGGAGGTGCCCCCGGACAGCCGGATCGAGGGCAGGACGGCCATCCCGCTGTCCACCTGCTCCCGGTGCCTGGCCACCAGGAACAGCCCGTAGTCCACGGCGACGCCGAGGCCGAGCAGCGTGGCGATGGTGGGCGCGGTGGTCGGGAACGTGACCGCCCGGGCGAGCAGCGCGAGCAGCGCAAGCCCGGAGAGCACGCTGAAGATCGCCGCCACCAGCGGGATCGCGGCCGCCATGAGCGACCAGAACATGATCAGCAGCAGCGCCAGCGCGCAGGCCAGCCCGATGATCTCGGACTTGATGTCGCTGGTCTTCTGCCCTATCTCCCCCGCGCCCGCACCGTACTCGACCTGCAGCCCGGCCTTCGTCGCAGGCGCCACCGCGTTGTTCAGCTTGTCCAGGTAGGAGGCGTCCAGCGAGTCCGGGTTCACGTTCCAGCCGACGCTGGCGTACGCGATCGTGCCGTCTTTGGACACCGCGCCGGTACTGGAGGAGGCGAACGGGCTTACCGCCTTGATGACGTCCGGCAGCTTGGAGACGTTGCTGACCGACTGGCTGACCGCCGGCTGCTGGTCGGAGACCTTGCCCTTGCCGGCGTGGAAGACGATCTGCCCGCCGTACCCGCCCTGCTGCGGGAACGTGCTGTTCAGCACGTTGAGGCCGTTCGCGGAGTCGCTGCCGGAGATCGTGTAGTTGTTGACGTACTCGCCGCCGAACGCGCTCTTGAGGCCGAGCAGGGCGCCGAGGATGACGACCCAGGCGATGATGAAGACCCAGTGCCTTCGGGCCGCGAGCCCGGCGATCCGTTCCAGCAGAAGGTTCACGCTTCGTCCCCCCCTTCCCGCGCCACGTCCGGGTGTGGCGGACAGGAAGCTCCGGCGACGATCATCGCTACGGGGGGCCCGCCGTGACATCACCCTCCGCGGGTGAGCGCCGGAGCAGGCCTCGGCGTTCAACTGCGCGAGCGCTCAGCGCCGACGGCGACCGACGTCATCCGGCAGCGCCCGCTCCGGCTGGGGACGCACCGGCCGTCCCCTCTGCCTGCACTCCGCCTTTTATCAAGCCGAACGAGCGCTGGCCAACCCCTCGATCAGGCTCGCCCCGGCACGATTGCCTAGGGCTATTTATCCCGCTCTATCCATACTTCTGCCTGATGACGACTTCGTGCCCGAAGCGTTAAATTCCTGTGACTTACCCGAAACGGCGACTTGCTTCGCGGCTCCCGCTCTGAACGATTTCGCGGCTCCCGCTCTGAACGATATTGTCAGCGATGTAGCGCGCTCGCCAGTCCCGCCATTCGCCTTGCCGAGCGACGAAGCCTTGACTCGTACTCTGAACGGAGGGTCGTTGGATGACTGCTGAGCGCGATCCGCACTCCGCGGTAGCGTGGCGAAAGAGCCGTGCCAGCGCGGACCAGGGCTCATGCGTCGAGGTGGCCACAGAAAGGTCATCGGTGCTCGTCAGAGACTCCCGCGATAAGGCGGGTGCGATCGCCGTGTTCACCCTGCCTCAGTGGCGTGACCTCTTGAAACGGATACGGGGTGGCGAACTGGAGCCCGAGGACTTCCGGCAACGGCGTCCACTCTAGACCCGGTAGCGGCTGTGTAGCCTATCACCTGCCGGGCAGCTGGTGCAGCCCGGTTGCCGAATCGGTCACGGCGGGACAGTCCACTCAGATCATGCTCTCTGCCGCATCCTGGATGAACTCGACCGACTCGTCGACGGCCAGCGCGCTTTCCAGCAGGGCCCTGAAGTTATCCGCGTACTGCGCCACGTGAGTGTCGTCCGTAATCAAAGAGATTGTTTCCCGGCCTTCGTCGAGATAAAGAAGATCCGGCATACTGCCGTCGAACTCGAGCAAAGTGAAGGGGCCAGACAGCCCTATATGCGCGCCTGCCTTGAAGGGAATCACCCGGATCGTTATCAACTCGTCGTTCTGGGCTTTATCAGCGATATGCCGAAGCTGGTTCGGCATTATGGCAGGATCTTTCTGGATCCCGACGTGCCTGCGGATCACCGCCTCGTCGATCACATAAGACTGGCGGGGAGGAGCGGATCGTTGCGCCAGTTCCGACTGCCGCTGCAGCCGGAGCTTGACCACCGGAGCAACCTTGACCGCGTCGACTGAGTTGGAGGTAAGCGCCTCCGCGTACTCAGGCGTCTGCAGGAGGCCGGGCACGACCGTGCCCGGAAACTGCCGGATATGTGCCGCCCCTGCTTCGTAACCCACATACCTGAGGTAGACCTCAGAAATGTCGTCGCGATAAGCGTCCCACCAGCCCCGCGTACGTGCCCCGCGGTTCAGGGCATGCAGGCGCTGGCGCTGGTTCTCCGAAGAAACGCCGTATCTCGCAAGGAGGGCATCAAGGTCTACCTTCGTGATGGAGCTGCGTCCGCCTTCCACGCGGATGAGCTTCGAGGGAGACCACTCCA
Organism: Streptosporangiaceae bacterium; assembly: GCA_019239975.1. Classification (GTDB taxonomy): domain Bacteria; phylum Actinomycetota; class Actinomycetes; order Streptosporangiales; family Streptosporangiaceae; genus JAFAZE01. The sequence goes on along the minus strand of JAFAZE010000164.1, from coordinate 2,389 downwards.
GGTCCTCCGCAACCTGCTCCTGGGTTAGCCCGCTCGTCTTGCGCAGCCGGATCAACTCGCTGCGGAGAAGAGCGCTCTGGACTACCGGCCCTTCATCAGTGACCATAGTCCAGCAACTCTCCGTAGCCAAATGTGCGTTCCGAAAAGACACTTCGCGCGATGTTGCAATCGCGAGACATTAGTATAGCTGACGCCAAGCCGCCGGGCGCATTGCCTACAGTGAAATAAGAGACCTAAGTGGTATATGAGCCCTCGACGTCATCGGCTCGATAGACGTCATGCCGCTACATTGGCCCGAGTGCCTAACGGCAGCGGACCCGGTCATCCAACGCGCTAACCCGGCTTCTTGGCAACCAGTGAGGGTATTGAGCTTTCGGTCGGCAGTGCGGTCGGTTGCGCACTGGCGTTTCTTGACGTAACGGTAGAGACGCTACGCTCTTGGAGCGGAAAGCAGCCCTTGAAGAGATAGCCGATGAATGTGGTGCCCTTGGTCCGTATGATGGTGCGGCTGAACGCCTCCGGTTCAAGGTCGTGGAACCGGCTTCGGACTATCTCCTCATAAACAGTCGCCGAAACAATCAGGGCGACGTCTATATCATTTCGCCGCCTCAGCTCCTGACGGAGTACCTGTGCGTCCGCTAGCCGCGATACGGTGATGGGGGCGGCGCCGACCGGACCGAACCGGCCTGGAGCGACGCCACCATGGTGTATGGCCATACGTATTCTTAGCCGCGAGACAGGGGCGTAAGAACGGTTGATCTCACCGAGTATGAGGGCGAGCGTGCGGGGATAGTCGGCGACCAAAGAAAGACCGTCCGCGCTCGCGGGAAGCACGGCGAGCTCGCCATCACCGCAAGGCTGCAGGTACCAGCGCCGCCGGTCCAGGCCAGCCCGCGCCGCCGCCTCCGACATCGCGGACTCGAGATCATCTTGGACCTTCGACTGCTCAGATGTCGACCGACGGCTATAGCCTTCGACATCGACCACGGTCAGAAACCGGAGGGACAGGCGCGCGAAACCGGAGGTGTCTTTCACCGCATAGCCCCGGATCCTCAAGTTCGGCGTTACCATCCCCCTGCACAACCTTTCCGGTAGCTTCTGCGCCTGAGGACCACTGGGTGACAGATCAGACCACATGGTAGCAAGCTGACCCCGGCGAACTACGCTGACGCGACCTGCTGATTACAGAGTGCTGCACCGCGACAGCAAATACAAGACCAAAGCCCTCTGACCTGCATTGATATGTGCCACTTTTGATACCAGCGAATCGCTCGGATCCGGAAAGGAGCCCTCCATTGTGCAAGCTTCCAATCTGGCACACAGCAGGCACCCGAGGGCCAGGAGTGGCCGAGCGTCTATGAGTTCATCCGCTGCGGGTGACTTCGGACGTCGCGCATGACCGCGACGACCCGGCCGAGAAGAGTGGCCCCGCCGGCGGGGACCGTGGCATGGGCCGGCCCGTGCGGCGCGAGCCAGGCGTGCTCGCCGGAGCGCCTGAACGTCCTGACCGCGACTTCACCATCGATCATGACCACGACGATGTCGCCGTCATCGGCGACGTGCTGCCGCCGTACCACGACGAAGTCACCTTCCGCGATCGCGGCGCCGATCATCGAATCGCCGGCGGCCCTGAGCGCGAGGAAGGCCCCGTCCCCGAGAATTCGCCTGGGCAGCGGGAAGACGTCCTCGGCGGGCTGGTCTGCGGATACCGGCCAGTTCGGCGCGATCCGGCCTACCAGGGGAACGTAGGCGGCTTCCTGCGACGGGATGTCCAGGCATCCGCGCGGCGAGTCGTCGTCATCACCCTGGCCTTCCTCCGGCCGGGCCGCCTCGTTCCCGGGCAGGCGCACCTCCATCGTTCTCGGCCGGCGCCCGTCCCGCCGCAGATAACCCTTCCGCTGGAGCGCGGACAATTGGTAGGAGGCGCTGGAGAGGCTGATCCCCACCTCCTCGGCTATCTCGCGAATGGACGGGGGGTAACCCCGGCGCCGGACGGAATCACGGATGGCCCGCAGTATCTTGCGCTGTCGCCAGGTCAGTACATGCCCAGGATCGGGCCGCCCGCCGGACGGGGACGTGACTTTCCGGAATTCGGCCGTGGGCGTCTCACGGAGCCGCGAGGGCAGTGGCCGTCTGAAATCCCCGGGCGTTCCTGTTCCGCCGGACTTAGCCATGGGTCGTTCCCTCCTCCCCCTGCGATCACCGCTTGCAGGGGTTTGCGGTCATTATGCGGATGCGCGCTGACATTCCGTGGCCGCCTCTTTAGCGTCGCCGCTAACTAGGATATTTAGCTCCTGGTTTCGATCCAGGCAGATGGTCTCGGGGATTGAGCGAGATTCAGCTACCGGGGTAAGTTGTCCGCAGAAGCCGTTACGGCACCGGAATTCGG
>JAFAZE010000159.1 GCA_019239975.1 Streptosporangiaceae bacterium | reverse complement strand
ACAGCCGCCACTGCCGCTCACCCAAATGCGGCCGCATCACCGCGAACTTCGCCGCCAGCCCCGCCACCACCCCCGGATCCGCACTCATAACACAATCCTGGGCCCCCCTCACGTCAAGTAAAAACCCGACGCGTCCTATCCGGCCCGCCGTTTCCGCGATCATGACGGCCGCCTGTTTGCCCGGTTAGCGGGAGTGCGGATGGGGGCGCGGACGCCTTCATGCACTCTGCGCTACCCGCCGTAGCCCGCTGCGGTTCTCGCCGCACTCGGTAGGCTTGCGGCATGGCCGATCCTCAGCAGGTTCTCGACGCACGCGTGCGCGATGCTCTCGGCGCCGCGTTCGGCGCGGAGTACCGCGGCCTGGACCCGCTGATCAGGCCTTCCTCGTTCGCGGACCTCCAGGCCAACGTGGCGCTCCCGCTGGGCAAGCGGCTCGGGCGGCCGCCGCGGGAGGTGGCGGCCGAGCTGATCGGGCACCTGGACGTGGGCGGCATCTGCGCCGAGCCCACGGTCAGCGGCCCCGGCTTCATCAACTTCACGCTGCTCGACGACTGGATCGCCGGCGAAGCGGGTGACCTGCTCGCCGACCCGCGGCTCGGCGTGCCGCTCGCGGCGGAACCGCGGACCGTGGTCGTCGAGTACTCCTCGCCGAACATCGCCAAGGAGATGCACGTCGGGCACCTGCGCACGACCATTGTCGGCGACGCCATCGCACGCGTGCTCGACTTCGCCGGGCACCACGTGATCAGGGACAACCACGTGGGCGACTGGGGAACCCCGTTCGGCATGCTGATCGAGCACCTGCTCGACGTGGGCGAGGAGTCGGCCGGCGCGCAGCTGCTGCGGACCGATCCGAACACCTTCTACGCCGCGGCGCGGGCGAAGTTCGACGCCGACCCGGAGTTCGCCGGGCGTTCCCGGGAACGGGTGGTGAAGCTGCAGTCGGGGGATCCGGCGACCATGCGGCTGTGGGACGAGCTGATGGAGCTGTCCAGAGCGTACCTGCGCGGGATCTACCGGCTGCTGCGGGTCACCCTGACGGACGACGACATCAGGGGTGAGAGCTTCTACAACGACATGCTCGCCGACACCGCCGCCGAACTGATCGCCATGGGCCTGGCGACCGACAGCGACGGCGCCACGTGCGTGTTCCCGCCGGGCTTCACGGGGCGGGACGGGACCCCGCTCCCCGTCATCATCCGCAAGCGCGACGGCGGCTACAACTACTCCACGACCGATCTGGCCACGGTCCGGTACCGGGTGGACAAGCTCAACGCCGACCGCGCCATCTACGTCGTCGGCTCCGAGCAGGCGCTGCATTTCCAGATGATCTTCGCGGTCGCCCGCCTGGCCGGGTGGCTTCCGGATACGGCGAGCTTCGAGCACGCGAAGATCGGCCTGGTCCTCGGCACGGACGGCAACCGGCTGCGGACCAGGGAAGGCGACACGATCAAGCTCAGCGACCTGCTGGCCGAAGGGCTGGGCAGGGCGCGCGGCATCCTCGACGAGCTGGAGACGAGCGCGGAACTCGGCCCGCAGACGCTCGCGGCGATCGCCGAGGACGTCGGCATCGGCGCGATCAAGTACGCCGACCTGTCGACCGCCAGGGACAGCGGCTACGTGTTCGACTGGGACCGGATGATCTCGTTCCGCGGCAACACCGGCCCGTACCTGCAGTACGCGACCACCCGGATCCTGTCCATCTTCCGCAAGGCGGGGCTGGCGGAGACGGACGCCGGCGCGCCCATCCAGGTCACCGCGCCCGCCGAGCGCGACCTGGCGCTCAGGCTGCTCGGCTTCGGGGCCGTGATCGCACAGGTCGAACAGACCGCGGAGCCGCACCGGCTGTGCGCCTACCTTTTCGAGGTGGCCAGCCTGTTCACCGCGTTCTACGAGCACTGCCCGGTGCTGAAGGCCGGCGACGAGGCGACCCGGGCGGCGCGGCTGGCGCTGTGCGCCGTCACGCTGCGCGTGCTGCGGGCCGGCCTCGGCCTGCTCGGCGTCCCGGTGCCCGAGCGCATGTAGCGATTTCGGCCGGGTCCTGAATCACCTTGTGACGGAGTCCTGAACTGGCCGCCTGCCCGCGCGGCCGGCGCTCCGTGATCTCACGACGCCTCAGCTCCCACGCTGGGAACTCTCGAACGTACCGCTTACGTGCCCCCCGAATCGACGCCGATCTGAAGAATGTCACGGCACGCTCGATCACATGGATACGTACGGGCCGTCCATCGGCTATCCGAACCCCACTGGCCCGCAGAGTCGTACCGGGGCGCGCGTAGCGGGCGCAGCGTCCATGGAAGGAGGCAATAAATGACAGGCCGCGACAGGCGTTACGGCAGGAGCCGCAGCGCCAGCCTCAAGGCACGCCTCGGCATCGCGACAGCAGTCCTGGTTGGCGGCGGCGCGATCGGCGTGGCGGCGGTCGCCGCGTCGGGTCACAGCGCGCCGGCGCCGGCCAAGGCGGCTGCTTTCAGCGAGCACCACGCCCACTTCGGTGAGACCTGGGTGAGCGGCTGGTGGCAGAACGCCAGCTTCTTCAGTTTCGGGCGCTGGCACCACCACCACACCTGGCACCACGGCTTCTGGCAGTCGCTCAACACGGGCAGCCTGCTCAGCACCGCGCTCTACCAGTGGCAGTGGTCGCAGAACAACGCGTTCAACCTGTTCTCGCACCTGCCGAGCAGGGACACCCAGACCACGTTCCACAACACCAGGTTCGCCGTCCAGCGCGGCATCGTGGTCCTGGCGACGCACCACTTCCTGATCGTCAGGTCGTTCAACGGCACGCTGCGCCTGTGGGTGCTGTCCGGCAACACCCAATTCCAGGACGTGTCGAACACGTGGACCGGCACCAACGCCCTGACCGGCGGCAACATGTTCGTGACCAACCAGATGATGAACGCGAACAACGCCACGCCGCTCGCGCAGCTGCTGGCCGGCACCCTGGGCCAGGCCCAGCAGCTGGTCACCCCGGTCGCCAAGCCGACCACGATCTCGGTGAACGTCGCCGGGACCGGCTTCACGGTGACCGTCACCGTCACCACCAACACCGCGACGGTCATGCAGCAGACGCCGACGGCGACGACCACCTCGTTCCAGAACCCGTTCGCGTTCACCCGGAACGTGCAGCGCGGTGACCTGGTTCTCGTCGCGGGTATCCGGAGCCACGGTTTCCTGCACGCGGCCCTGGTGGCGTTCGTCCCGCTGAACGCGACCATGATCCCGGGCACCCCGGCCACCCCGGCAACGCCGGTCGCGCCGGTCCCGAGCTCCACCCTGTCGGGAACGCACAGCTGAAACAACGGTTCGGTTAGCCGATCGACCCGCCGCAAGGCGGTGTACCCAGCCGGCGCACCCGCCGCGGCCAAGCCGCGGCGGGTGCGCTGGCCCATGTGGGGAGCGACCCAACTTCGCGGAGGCAGCATGGCAGACGTCAGCTACATCCGGAACGAACAGCACACCCTCCGCTCAGGCGATGTCGAACTGGACGAGTCGCGCTGGACCGTCCACCGCGCGGGCACGCCGGTGGGCCTCTCGCCCACGGAGTTCCGGCTGCTCGCCTACCTGATGCGGAACCAGGGCCGGGTACTCACCCGGGCACAGCTGCTGGAGAACGTGTGGGGCTGGAACGCCCCGGGCCAGTCACAGATCGTCGAGACATACGTCAGCTACCTTCGCCGGAAGCTGGACGCTCTCGGGCCGCGGCTGATCCACACCCGCCGCGGCGTCGGCTACATGCTGCGGCCGCCGGAGCCCGCCCAGCCCGCGGCCGCGGGCCTCATGAAACGCGCTCGATGACGGTGGCGTTGGCCTGGCCGCCGCCCTCGCACATCACCTGCAGCCCGTAGCGGCCGCCGGCGCGCTCCAGTTCGTGCACGAGCTTGGTCATCAGCACCGCCCCGGTGGCGCCCAGGGGGTGGCCGAGGGCGATCGCGCCGCCGTTCGGGTTGGTCCGCTCCAGCGGCGCCCCCGTTTCGGCCGACCAGGCGAGCGGCACCGGGGCGAACGCCTCGTTGACCTCGAACACGTCGATGTCGCCGACCGCCAGGGCCGCCCTGGCAAGCACCTGCCGGGTGGCCGGTACCGGCGCGGTCAGCATGAGCACCGGATCGTCGCCGGTGACCGCGAGCGCCCTGATCCTGGCCCGGGGCGTCAGGCCATGCCTGCGCACGGCGCCGGCGGACGCGATGAGAACGGCAGCCGCGCCGTCGGAGATCTGCGAGGACACCGCGGCGGTGATGTCCCATCCTTCGCGCAGCGGCTTGAGCGCCGCCATCTTCTCCAGCGACGTGTCGCGGCGGGGTCCCTCATCGTGCCGGACGCCTGCCAGCTCCACGACCTCCCTGTCGAACCTGCCGTCATCGATCGCGCGGATCGCGCGCTGATGGCTCTCCAGCGCGAACTCCTCGAGCTGCGGCCGCTTCAGCCCCCACTTGTCGCAGATCAGCTGCGCCCCGCGGAACTGCGAGATCTCCTGGTCCCCGTACCGGTCTCGCCAGCCGGGGCCCCACGGGGCGGGCTGCCCGGCCTGGACGGCGAGGGTCACAGAAGAGCCGAGAGCGACAACGCTCATGCTCTCCACGCCCGCCGCGATGACCAGGTCCTGCGTCCCGGACAGCACCGCCTGCGCGGCGAAATGCACCGCCTGCTGGGAAGAGCCGCACTGCCGGTCGATGGTCACGCCGGGAACGCTCTCCGGCAGGCCGGCGGACAGCCATGCGGTACGGGCGATGTCCATCGACTGCGGCCCGGTCTGCGAGACGCAGCCCATGATCACGTCATCGACCGCCGCCGGATCGGCTCCCGAGCGCTCGACGACGGCCCGCAGCACGTGCGCCGCCAGGTCGGCGGGGTGCACGCCGGCCAGCCCGCCGCCCCGCCTGCCGACCGCCGTCCGTACCGCGCCGACAATGTACGCGTCTGTCACGGCATTCCCTGCTCTTTCTTCCGAACGATCGCTGGCGATCCTCACAACCAAGGTTACCCCTCGGTAGCCACCCGGCCTAGGGGCGACGAAACCGGCATGCTTGCCGTAGTCTCGGTACAACGGGTCGGCGTACAGCCGTTGAAAGGACTCCCGCAGAAGGCGCTATGAGTGGACTCATCCTGCTGGTCTTCCTGGCCGTCATCGTCGCCTGGTTCTGGAACAAGGGCCGCCGCCGGATAGGCCTGTCGATCAACAGCAAGACATGGACAGGCGTCATCGTGGTCTTCGTGATCGCCATGCTCCTGTTCTGGGCATCCGGCCAGGGGCACCACTAACTCAGGCGCGCTTGCCGTCCAGCGGCATCTCGAACCAGACGGCCTTGCCCTCGGGGGTGGGCCTGGATCCCCAGCGGGTGGCAAGCTGCTCGACCAGGTACAGGCCGCGGCCGCCCTCGTCGGTCGCGCCCGCGCTGCGCAGCCGCGGCAGCCGGAGATCGGGGTCGAAGACCTCCACCCAGACCGCCTCGGCGCCGCGCCGCAGCCGCAGGACGAATTCCTTTGCCCGGTGGTCCGGGCTGGCCTCCGGCAGCGGGCCGTCCCATGCGGTGGCCGCCACGGCGGCCGCCGCCGCCGGCCAGCCGCCCTGGACGTGAGCCGGAACGGGGGCCGGGACCGGTACGGGGACGGCCGGCTCGAGTTCCATGTCGAACCTGCGGCCGGGGCTCGGCGTCACCGACGCGTGCAGGACCGCGTTGGTGACCACCTCGGAGACAAGGAGGCAGGCGAGATCGGCCTGCTCGGCGTCCATCGACCATTCCGCGAAGGTGGCGGCGGCCAGGCGGCGAGCCTCCGAGACCATGATCGGCTCCGCGGGAAATACGCGCTCGGCCGAGGCGAGATCCTCGGCGGAGGAGCGGAAAGCCAGGATGGCCATGTCGTCGTCGATGTCGCCGGGCACCGCGTGCTCGGCGGCCGCCGCGATCACGCCGGCGTCCTCGCTCGCCGCCGCGGTGCGCACCGCGTTGCGGAGCATCTCGACCGCCTCGGCCTCTGAGTAGTGGCCGGAGCCGTCGGCCCGGCTGCGCCGGTCGGTCAGCCCGTCGGTGTACAGCACCAGCGTCGCGCCCGGCGGCAGGACGACGGTCTGCTCCTTGTACGTCGGCAGGCCGCGGATGCCCCGGCCCCGGACGCCGAGCAGAACTCCTTTGTGCCGCACCTCGAGAGGCCGCACCGTTCCGCCGCTGACCAGCAGCGGCGCGTCATGGCCGGCGTTGGCGAACGTCAGCTCGCGCGACCAGGCGTCGTAGATGAGATAGATGCAGCTGACCGTCGGCGGTTCGCCCGTGGCACCGGGCGGCGCCGTCGACCGGCACCACTCGTCCAGCTTGCGCAGGATGTCCGCCGGCGTCTTCTCGTCCATCGCCATCGCCCGGAGCGCCGCGCGGAGCTGGCCCATCGTGGCGGCGGCGCGCGCGCCGCGCCCCTCGACGTCCCCGATGACCATCCCCACCCGGCCCGCGGCGAGCGGGATGATGTCGTACCAGTCGCCCCCCACCTGCGTCTGGATTCCCTGGCCATGCGTCTCCAGCGGCTTGGCGGGAACGTAGCGGAACGCGACCTCCAGCCCGTCCAGGTCGGGGATGGCCTGGGGCAGCAGGCTCTGCTGGAAGGCCAGCGCGGTCTGCCGCTCGGTCTCGAACAGCATGGCGTTGTCGATGGCGACGGCGACCCGGCTCGCGATCGCGCCCAGGAGGTCACGGTCCGAGAAGTCGTAGTGCGGGTCCGGCCGGCTGGTGAGCCTGGACAGGGCCAGGCTCATCACGCCGAGCAATTCGCCGCGCGCGTACAGCGGGGCGGCCACGACCGACGTGAGGCCGGCCTCGGTCGCCGCCGCCATGGACTCCGGGCTCGGCGACGGGTACTGCCCGGCTTCCAGGTCGGGCACCACGATGGTTTCCAGCCGTGCCATGGCCTGCTGGCAGAAGTGCCCGTCGGGGTAGCGGATCTGCTCTCCGATCCGCGCCCAGGTGCCCGGCGGCGGCTCCCACCCAGCCGCGTGCGTCTGCACCCGGCGGATCAGCTTGTCGCCCTGGAACAGGTCGATGAAGCAGTGGTCGGCGAACTGCGGGACGAGCATCTCGGCGACGTGCCGCAGCGTGGCGTTCAGCTCCAGCGAGCCGGCCAGCCGCTCGCCCACGCGTTCGAGCAGCCGGAACTTGTCGTGCTCGCGCTGCGCGTCCTGGCGGCCGGCCTGTACCGCCAGCAGAACGATGCCGTCGATCTCGCCCGACGGGTGGCGCAGCGGCACGGCGGTGACACGGATGAACGCCAGGCCGCCGTCGCCGCGGGCGCCGGCGAACGTGCCTTCCCAGGACCGGCCGCGCAGCACCTGTGCGGCCAGGACGGCCACCTTCGGCAGGTCGCCGTCGGCGACGAGGCCCAGCGCCTGCAGCGGCCGCCCGGTGAGCCTGGAGATGTCGCCGCTGATGCGGAGCATGCCGGCGGCGCACGCGTTGAGGTACACCACGTTGCTGTGCCGGTCCGTGACGATGACGCCAACCTCTGCCTGGGCGAGGAGGTACTCCCCCGGAAGGTACGGGTCGAAGGCATCGCTGTCCAAGCGCGTCACCCCTGCGCCCCCGCATGCCAGGAACCCATGGCCGTCATACCCACGCTCCGGTCACAGACAGACACCGGTCACTCTTTGGACACGAATACGTGCGAGGCGACCTGGAGCGGGAGTTCGGTGGTCTCAGCCTCACCACCGTCACCGCGGGTCACCTGAACACCGCCTTCGATCGACCCCAGCAAAACCCTGCGTCCGGGTTGTATCCCGGCGCGCTTCAGTTTAAGCATCAGAACAAGGTCGCTTTGGATCTGCTCGCTTATCCGCGTGACGACCACGGGCGCCGGAATCCCTCCGGCCGCCTCCGTCATGCCCTGGTCGGGTTCCTGCCCGGCCGGCTGGGCCCCGCCAGGCCCGGCGGCACCCAGCTCGCCAAGCCCCGGGATCAGGTTGCCGTGCGGGCAGCGCAGCGGATGGCCGAGGAGCTCGAACAGGCGGCGCTCGACGCTCTCCGAGATCACGTGCTCCCAGCGGCACGCCTCGATGTGCACCTCTTCCCAGGGGAGCTGGATGACGCTGACGAGAAGGCACTCGGCCAGCCGGTGCTTGCGCATCACCCGGGTCGCCAGCGCCCGGCCGGTCTGGCTGAGCGACAGCTGCCGGTCGCCCGCCACGTGCAGCAGGCCGTCGCGCTCCATCCGGGCCACGGTCTGGCTGACGGTCGGGCCGGTCTGCGACAGCCGCTCCGCGATGCGCGCACGGAGCGGGACGATCCCCTCTTCCTCGAGCTCGAAAATCGTGCGGAGGTACATCTCCGTGGTATCGATAAGCCCCTGGGCGGTCACCTCATCACTCTCCTGAGTGTGATGTTATGCGCTAGGGCGAAAGCCGCTCGATGACCCACCCTCCGTTTGCCCGCCGGTACCGCAGGCGGTCATGCAGGCGGCTCGGACGGCTCTGCCAGAATTCCACCGCGTCGGGCTCGAGCAGGTAACCGCCCCAGAAATCCGGCATCGGCACAGGTTCCGGCTCCGGCCACCGCCGCTCCAGTTCGGCGACTCGGTCATCCAGAACAGCCCGCGAGGCAATGACCGTCGACTGCCGGCTGGCCCAAGCCCCGACTTGGGAACCTCTTGGTCTGGACCTGAAGTACGGCTCGCTTTCCGCTTGGGACAGCGCACGCACCTGGCCCTCCACGATCACCTGGCGGCCCATCCCATGCCAGGGGAACACGAGGCAAGCCATAGGGTGCACGGCGAGTTCCCTGCCCTTGCGCGACGTCCGGTTGGTGTAGAAGGTGAAACCCGTCTGGTCGTGAGCCTTCAGCAGCACAGTCCGGGCACGCGGGCGCCCTTCCGGCGTCGTGGTGGCCAGCACCATCGCCGTCGGCTCCGGAATTCCTGACGCCAGCGCATCAGCCATCCACCGGGAGAACTGCGTCATCGGCTCCTCGGCCATCTGGTCCTCGGGCAAGCCTTGCGGAAGCGGCGCGGGATTCTCACTTTGCGTAAAAAATGAAGGGTTCATGGGTAATGATCCGTTGCGGGTCAATGAGCCTCAGTGAACTCTAGTCCCGCAGCCGCTTGGTTGCCCGGCGGCGGTACCGGTCCTGCCCGCGTCGCGGTGCCGGGTTCCGCCCAGTCGGCTCGCGCCGCCCCGCGATGCCGGTTCCGGTCAGCAGCCGCGCTTCCTGCCAGCCGGGGTGGCACGCGGGGCGGCCGGCGGTTGCCGCTTCGTGAGGCCGGGCTGGCGGGTTACCAGGCGACCCCGACGCCGTCGTGCACGTAATCCGCTTGGACGGGGAGCTTCACGGCCGTGCCTGCCTGCGGGTTGATGCCGATCAGGGATGTGCGTGGTGCGAGGTTGGAGGAGTAGCTGGCGAGCAGGAGCTTTCCTGTCCCGTCGGCCGACACCTGGCAGAAGTAGAACCTGGCCGGTGCCAGCGTCCAGGTGTGCAGGTTGGCCCACCCGGATCCGGCGTACAGCGAAAGGGCGAGCGTGCCGGCGCCGATCGTGGCGGCCAGGGAGAAGGTGTAGTCGTCGGCCTGATCGTAGGCCCATGTGTGGTTCCCGGCCTTGCCGCTGATGCCGATCAGCCCGTAACCACCGGTACGCGATCACAGGATGCACGCTCTGCTTCCAGCTCACTCTGTCAAGTACAGTCATGCATACGGTCGCAAACTCAAGCAGTAGCAGGTAAATCGCCTCTGACACCCCATGAGGACGAGAGGAACACCGATGTCGGACTTCAAGCCAGGACTCGAGGGCGTCGTAGCCTTCGAGACCGAGATCGCCGAACCAGACAAGGAGGGCGGCTCGCTCCGTTACCGCGGGGTTGATATCGAGGAGCTGGCGGGCCACGTGTCGTTCGCTCATGTCTGGGGGCTCCTGGTTGACAATGCCTTCAACCCCGGGCTGCCCCCGGCCGAGCCGTACCCGATCCCGGTGCACTCCGGCGACATCCGGGTCGACGTGCAGAGCGCGATCTCGATGCTCGCGCCCGCCTGGGGGCTGCGGCCGCTGCTCGATATCGGCGACGACCAGGCGCGGGATGATCTCGCGCGGGCGTCCGTGATGGCGCTGTCCTTTGTCGCGCAGTCCGCGCGCGGCCCCGGGCTGCCGATGGTGTCCCAGCGCCGGGTCGACGAGGCCGCGACCATCACCGAGCGTTTCATGATCCGCTGGCGCGGCGACCCCGACCCGCGTCACGTGAAGGCGGTGGACTCCTACTGGGTCTCGGCCGCCGAGCACGGGATGAACGCGTCCACGTTCACCGCCCGGGTGATCGCCTCCACCGGGGCCGACGTGGCGGCGGCCATCTCCGGCGCCGTCGGCGCCATGTCCGGCCCGCTGCACGGCGGCGCCCCCGCACGCGTGCTGCACATGATCGAGGAGGTCGAGCGCAGCGGCGACGCCGAGGGCTACGTCAAGTCCGTGCTGGACCGCGGCGAGCGGCTGATGGGCTTCGGCCACCGGGTGTACCGCGCCGAGGACCCGCGCGCGCGGGTGCTGCGCCGCACCGCGAAGGAACTCGGCGCGCCCAGGTACGAGGTGGCGCTCGCGCTGGAGAACGCGGCGCTGGCCGAACTGCGCGCCCGCCGCCCGGACCGGGTCCTGGAGACCAACGTCGAGTTCTGGGCCGCGATCGTCCTGGACTTCGCGGAGGTTCCGGCGCACATGTTCACCTCGATGTTCACCTGCGCCCGCACGGCCGGCTGGGCGGCGCACATCCTGGAGCAGAAGCGCACCGGGCGGCTGGTCCGGCCCGCCGCGCGGTACGTCGGCCCCACGGCCCGCCCGGTCCGCGACGTCCCCGGCGCTGATGAGGTTCTAGACCGAATGGTCTAGAACCTCATCAGCTGTGCTGGCCCGGGGGGGCGACCCCCCGGAACCCCCCGGTTGCCCGCCGCGGTGCTCACCGTGGCATGGCGCGGCCGGAGGGCCGTGGGCCCTCGCGGGCCGCGCCATCACGGCTTAGCCGCGATCGCGGCTAAGCCGTGCCGTTCGCCGTAGCCCGCTGCGGTGCCGACCGCAGCAGCGCGGCTGCGCCGCGCTAGCCGTGCCATTCGCGTAGCCCGCTGCGCTACCCGCCGTAGTAGCGCGGCTGCGCCGCGCTAGCCGTGCCGTTCGCGTAGCCCGCTGCGCTGCCACCGTAACAGCGCGGCTGCGCCGCGCCGCTGGCGCAGGGCACCACACCCAGCCGTGGCGCTGTGGTGCTCGCCGTAGTCCGCCGTCCGCGGTGGCCTCGCTGTCCCGCCGTCGCGGCGCGGCTGCGCCGCGCTACGCGGGGTGATGGCTGGGGGCGGGAGGGGGTGAACGGTACGCTGGCGGGGTGACCAGTCTTGTTATACCGCCGGGGCTCAGGCCGGCGGACGGGCGGTTCGGCAGCGGGCCCACGAAGGTGCGGGGGGAACAGGTCCGCGCGGTCGCGGCTTCCCCCGTGCTCGGCACCTCCCACCGGCAGGCGCCGGTGCGGTCGCTGGTGAGGAGCATCCGCGGCGGGCTGGCTGAGCTTTTCGGTCTTCCTAACGATCACGTCGTTGCCCTCGGCAACGGCGGAACCACGGCGTTCTGGGACGCGGCGGCGTTCGGGCTCATATACGGCAAGGCGCAGCACCTTTCGTTCGGTGAATTCTCGTCGAGGTTCGCCGCCGTCACCTCTCGCGCTCCGTGGCTGGCCGAGCCGAGCGTCATCGGCGCCCCGCCCGGCACCCATCCGCTGCCGCGCGCCGAGGCGGGCGTGGACACCTACGCGCTCACCCACAACGAGACGTCAACCGGCGTGTGCATGCCCGTCCGCCGGCCGGACGGCGCCGATCCCGGCTCCCTGGTCATCGTGGACGCGACCAGCGCCGCCGGGGCGCTGCCGGCCGAGCCCGGCGAGTTCGACGCGTACTATTTCGCGCCGCAGAAGGTCTTCGGCGCCGATGGCGGGCTGTGGCTGGCGCTGCTGTCCCCGGCCGCGGTGGAACGGATCACGCAGATCGCGACGAGCGGCCGGTACATACCGGACTTTTTGTCGCTGCGCATAGCGCTGGAGAACTCCGTCAAGGACCAGACGTACAACACGCCGTCGCTCGCCACGCTGGTGCTGCTCGCCACCCAGATCGAGTGGCTGCTCGGCAACGGCGGCCTGAAGTTCGCGAGCGAGCGCGCCGCCCGCTCATCCGCCGTGCTGTACGAGTGGGCCGAGCGCGTGCCGTACGCGACACCGTTCGTGACCGACCCCGGGCAACGGTCCCCGGTCGTGGGCACGATCGATTTCGACCCGGCGGTGAGCGCCGGCGCGGTGGCCGGCGTGCTGCGCGAGAACGGCATCGTGGACACCGAGTCGTACCGCAAGCTGGGCCGCAACCAGCTGCGGATCGGCATGTTCCCCGCCGTCGATCCCGGCGACGTGGCCGCCCTCACCGCCTGCATCGACTACGTTGCCGAGCGCTTGTTAGTGGACGATGGAACCAACCAGCACCATGACCACCAGGAGCGCGAGGACCGCGGGCAGCAGCCAGCGGGGAACCCGGTTCACGGGTTCAGCCTACTGAGGCGCCGGGGTCTGGAGCCCCGGGCGCCAGGGGTACGCGGATGAGGCTCTTCGTGGCCCTCGCGCCGCCCGCCGCGGTGCTGGACGAGCTTGACGCCGCCTGCGCGCCGCTGCGGGCGGGACGGGACGACCTGCGCTGGACCAGCCGTGAGGCCTGGCACGTCACGCTGGCCTTCCTCGGGGAAGTGGCGGAAACCGGCGCGAGCCGCCTGCTGCCAAGGCTGGAGCGCGCCGCGAGGCGGCACCAGCGGTTCAGCCTGGCGTTCGCGGGCGCGGGCGCGTTTCCCGGCGCGGGCCGCGCGAACGTGCTGTGGAGCGGGCTGTCCGGCGACCGGCGCGCGCTCGCCGAGCTCGCCGCCTCGGTGAGCGCGGGGGCCGCGCGGGCCGGCGCCGAGCCGCCGGACAAGGGACGGCGCTTCAAGCCCCACCTGACGCTCGCGCGCTGCCGCGCCCCCGCCGATGTCCGCACCATCGTCGCCAGCCTCGACGGCTTCCAGGGCCAGCCGTGGACCGCCGGGGAGATCTTCCTCATCCGCAGCCGCCTCACCGGGCACCCCCGGTACGAGACCCTGGGCGCCTGGCCGCTGCGCGTCCCCGACAGCGCCGGGCGTCCATGATCACGGGCGCCCCTGGTTAAGGACTTGCTGAGCTTCTCGAGGATGGGGGCGGCCGCGCGGAGCGTGGCGCGCTCCTCGGGGGTCAGGTCCTGCAGCCGCTGCGCCAGCCACGCCTCCCTGCGGCGCCGCACCTGCTGGACGAGGGCCCGGCCCTCGCCGGTGGCGGTCAGGAGCACCTGGCGGCGGTCGGTCGGGTGGGCGGTGCGCCGCACGAGGTTCCGCTCTTCGAGCACCGCGATCACCCGGGTCATCGACGGGGGCTGGACCTTCTCGTGCTCGGCGAGCTCGCCCGGGGTCATCGCCTGATGCCGCTCCAGCGCCGCCAGGGCAGCGAGCTGGATGTCGGAGAGCGCTTCCGTCACGCCGAATCCAAGACGCTCGACCCGGAGCCGCCGGGCCAGCCGGCTGATGGATATCCGCAACGTGGTCGCCAGCCCGGCGTCGGATCGCGCAACTGTCATTTGAAGAACCTGAATCAGCGACAACGGAAATGGTCAACCGCGCGGCACAGCGGCCCGCACCAAGTACATCACGCCTGGCCGCGTGCCACGCACAGGAACAACGACGGGCGAAGCGGTTTTCCTCCCGCGGCCCGTTAGCCTGGAAACCGTGCGCAAGCTACCGGGGAACCAGGTGCCGGAGCGGCTGGCGCCCCCACCTCCCCTCGAGGCGAACGACCAGCTGGTCACGGGCGCCATCACGGCAGGCTGGGCGGTGGCGGCCATAGTCCTGCTGATCGTGCGGGACAGCCTGCCCGGCGCCGAGCGCTGGTGGCTCTGGACGTGCGTGACGGGTTTCGCGATGGGGCTGTTCGGGCTCTGGTACGTCCCGGTGCTGAAGCGGGGACGCGCCCGCGCGGCGCGCAGGCGCGAGGCCGCGCTGGAGCCCGCGGATTACGCGTCGCGGGAAAACGGCTCGAAGACGGTCTCCTCGACCGATACACCCGGCAGGTCCACCAGGTCGTAGCCGAACTCGTCGATCACCGGCGCGTTCGCCTGCGCGGCGTCGGTGAGCACGGATTCGGAGTGCGCGCCGCAGCCGTGATCCGCTGACACCACCCGTCCGTCGTCGGGCGCGTACGCGTTGCCGCACACGCCGAACAGCCTGCCGAGCACCCCGCTCAGCGGCACGAAGAAGCCGCAGCTGACGCAGTGCGCGGGCGCCGCGTGCGACAGCGGCGTACGCGGGCCGTGGTCGCTGGTGTACCAGCGCTCCGCGGTGTCGTCCCGCCCGTAGGGCGACAGCACCCGGGACCGCCCCGGGGACGGCAGCTCCGACGGCTCGGCGGGACCGCCGCCGCCGGCGCCCGTGCCGGCGGGGTCGCCGAACCAGTCGATGACCGCGTCGTCGCCCTCGAGGACCACCAGCGGCACGAGCCTCTCATCGTCGGCGCTGGCGGGGAGCAGGTCGCCGATCCCGACGTCTCCGGGGCGCAGCCGGTCCTGCCACGGCACCCAGGGGGGCGCCAGCAGCGCGTCCGGGCCGGGCAGCAGCACGCTCTCGTCCACGGTGACCACCCTGGCCCGCGGCGCGCGGGCCACGGTGACCGCCCAGCGCCAGCCCTTGTACGCGGGATCCAGGCAGTCGAACAGGTGGATGGCGACCCGGTCGCCGCCGGCTTCGATCCCGAGATGCTCGCCCACCAGCGCCTCGCCGGTCACGGCGGCAAGCGCCTCCCGCGCGAGGCCCGTAGCCTCCGCGCAGAGCTGGTCGGGTTCCCTAGTCTTCACGCCTGCCACTATCGCTCCACTAACTCGGGCACCGCACTCCGTCCCCTCCAGGACGGAGCGGCGCCGTCCCGGCCCAGGGCTCGCCGCAGTGCCGAAGACCAAGAATACTGGGTACATGCGGTTGTCGGATGCGATGCGCCGAACGGGGGACGCGGCACGGGTCACGGGCTCGGCTCTGCGCTCGGGCGCGCGGTCCGGCGCGTCCGCTACCCGGGGCACCGGCAGGTTCGTGCACCGGCTGACCGGCGCCTCGGGCGCCGGCCGCACGGGTCTGGCGACCCTCATCGAGCTGACCGCCGCGACGGGCGCGGGCGACTCGTTCGTCGTGGTGGCGCTGGCCGGGACGGTCTTCTTCAACACGTCGGTCGACCAGGCACGCGGCAAGGTGGTGCTGTTCCTGATCGTCACGATGGCGCCGTTCGCGGTGCTCGCGCCGTTCATCGGGCCGGCGCTCGACCGTGTACAGCAGGGCCGCCGCTACCTGCTCGCCGGCACGCTCCTCGCCCGCGGCCTGCTGTGCTGGGGGATGTCAGCCGCCGTCGGCAACGCCGTCACGCTGCTGCCCGCCGCGTTCGGCATCCTCGTGCTGCAGAAGGCGTACGCGGTGGCTCGCGCGTCGATCACCCCGCGGCTGCTTCCGGCGGAGATCACACTGGTGACCGCGAACGCCCGGTCGCAGCTGATAGCGCTGACCGCGGCCATGGCCGGCGGCGGCGTCGCGGCGGGCGTCAACGCGATCGCGGGCACGGCGTGGGTGCTGCGGGCGGGCATGGTGGTCTACCTCGCCGCCATGCTGCTCGCGCTGCGGCTGCCCGACCAGGTCGACACCCCGCCGGCCGCCGCGAACGGGGAGCACGGCGGGAGGGCCTCCGCCAACGGGAAGGCACCCGCCAAGGGCGAGCGCTGGCGGACCCTCTCCCGGGTGGGTCCCGTGGTCGCGGAGGCGATGAGCGCCAACGCGGTGCTGCGCGCCTTCGCCGGCTACACGTTCTTCTTCCTCGCGTTCCTGCTGCAGACCGAGCACTTCGGCGTGTCGAAGCATTTCGCGCTGGGCGCCATGCTGGCCGCCGTCGGGGCGGGCAGTGTCGTCGCGATGGCGGTGGGCTCACTGCTCCGCTCCAGGGCACCACAACTGATCATGTTCACCATGCTTACCGTGGCGCCCGCGATCGCGGCGCTTGCGGCCTGGTACTGGGGTCTCGCGGCGGCCCTGGCGGTGGCGTTCACGTCCATCCTGTGCGCCAGCCTGGCCAAGCTGTCGCAGGACTCGATCGTGCAGCGGGAGATCGGCGACGAGATCCGGTCATCGACGTTCTCGGTATCGGAGACGCTGAACCAGATGGCCAACGTCGCCGGCGGCCTGATCGGCGTGCTGGTCTCGATGCTCGGCAACGGGCAGGCCGGCCTGGCCATCGCCGCGGCGGGCCTCGCCGTCGCGCTGGTCCTGCTCTTCGCCAGGCGCAGGCGGCGGCTGCTGGCGGTCCGGGAGCGCACGCGCCAGCCGGCCCGCCTCCGCAACGCCCGCTGACGGTTCGTTACCGGGACCGCTGGGCGATCTGGCGGGCGAGTTCCTCCTTCGTCATGGAGGAACGGCCCTCGACGCCGAGCTTCTGCGCCTCCTTGTACAGCTCCGCCTTGGTCTTCTGGCCCGCCGCGGCCTTGCCGTTCGATCCGGCGCGCGTGCCGCCGCCCGCTCGCCTGGCGGTGCCGCCGCCCTGGGCCCTGCGCCGCAGCGCCTCCGGCGATACCTCGGGATGAGGCCGGGTCGGCGCCGTCTTCTTCGCCTCCTGCAGCTTCGTGCCGAGATCGCTGGCCTCCTTCTTGCTGAGCGCCTTGCGCATGTTCGGCCAGACCTGGGTCTCCTCGAACTGGATGTGCTCCCGCCCGGACTCGATGAACTCCCCGAGCAGCTCTTCGAACTGCGGGTCGTCGGCGCCGAGCTTGTCCAGCTTGTCCAGGACCTCCTTGGCCTCCTGCTCCTGCCCGGTGGCCTTGTCGGCGAGCTTGTCACCGTCGGGAAGCTTGTCACGGACGGCCGGCCAGAAGTACATCTCCTCGGCCGCCTCGTGCCTGGACTCCTCGGTGATCAGGTCATCGACCATCTTCTTGCGCTGCGCCGGCCGCCCGGAACTCCCCCGGGACCCGCCCCGGTTCTTCTCCAGGGTGGCCAGCATCTTTTTCACTTCCTCGTGGTCCTTGCTCAGGACGCTGAAAACGTCGGGCATCGATGCCTCCCATCCACGTTGTGGTAGCTGTCCCTGCCCCGCCGCGCGGAAATAAACGCGGAGAGACAGGGGTGAATGTGACGCTGGGCCGACGGTAACCGGCCCGCCGGCCCATTCACCGGGGCGGCCGGCGCGATCACGCTCCACGGAGCGCCTCGGCCGGGGCGAGCCGCGCGGCCCTGGCCGCGGGGTACACCCCTGCCACGGCCCCGGTCCCGACGGCGACGCCGATCCCGGCCGCGACGGCCCAGCCCGGCAGCACCGCGGGCTGCCCGGCATGCAGCGCGTAGCCGGCCGTGGCCGCCGCGCCGAGCAGCACACCGGCGCCCCCGCCAAGTGCCGACAACAGCAGCGACTCGGTGAGGAACTGCGTGCCGACATGCCACCGGGCGGCACCGAGCGCGCGGCGGAGCCCGATCTCGGCCCGGCGCTCGAGCACGGAGATCACCATGATGTTCGCTATCCCGACGCCGCCGATTCCGACGGCGACCGCGCCGAGCGCGAGGAAAAGGCCGGTGAACGCGGTACGCGCCGCGGCCCGCGCCGCGAGGATGCTGGACGGCCTGCTCACCTGAACGCCCTCGGGCTGCGCCGGGTCGGCGGTGAACGGCAGCACGTTCGCCACCGGCTGCACCTGGTCCGGTGCGGCCCGCAGGTAGATCTCCGTCGGGTGACCGCCGAGCGCGAGAAGGGAGTTCGCCACCGGGAACCCGACGAGTGCCGCCTCGTCGATCTCCGGCGCGAGCGGCACCGGCCGCAGGATGCCGATGACCGTGAAGTACCGGCCGGCCAGGTACACCTGGGTGCCGGGGGGCGCCCGGTCGATGCCGAGGGTCTGCGCGGCGACCGCGCCGAGCACCACGGCCGGGTACCGTGCGGTGGCCGCGTTGAGGAACACCCCGCGGGCCAGGCTCCCGCCGAGCGTGGACAGCAGCCCGGGCTGCGCGGCCAGCACGGAGATCCCGCCGCTGTCGATGGCCGGCACCGCGGCGGTGCGCCGCACCGTCGTGTCCGGCACATACCCGACCGCGGTGACGGACTCAACGGGCGGGATGTGCGCGATCATCTGCTCGGCCGTCCCCGGCAGCGGCGCCGGGGAACCGTCGAAGCCCTGGCCGGCGCCGACGGTGAGCAGGTTCCCCTCGGCGCCGAGCTGGGCGAGCAGGTTCGCGCGCGACGACGCGGAGATGCCGAGCACCGCGACGCCGGCCGCGATGCCGATCGCGATGCCGAGGGCCGACAGCGCCGCCCGCAGGCTGCGCGCGCGCAGGCTCTGCAGGCCGCCGAGGAGCAGGTCGGCCGGCCGCAGCCGGGACCGCCCGGCGGGACGGCCTTCGGAGCCCGGCCGGGCGTGCCGCACGGCGGTCACCGGGGCACCGCCCCGTCGTCGGAGACGACGCGGCCGTCCCGCATCACCACGCGGCGGTCCATGGCCGCGGCGACCGCCCGGTCGTGCGTCACCACGACGACGGCCGTGCCATCGTTCGCGAGAGCGGCGAGCAGGGCGATGATCTCCGCGCCGGCCGCGGAGTCCAGGTTGCCCGTGGGCTCGTCGGCGAGCACCACGTCAGGATGGCCGGCCACCGCGCGCGCGATCGCCACCCGCTGGCGCTCGCCGCCGGACAGCCGCGCGGGACGGTGGCCGAGCCGGTGGCCGAGGCCGACCCGTTCCAGTGCCTCGACGGCCGCGGCCCGGCGGTGCCGGGCGGGCAGGCCGCGGTACAGCAGGCCGAGCGCCACGTTCTGCACCGCGTCGAGGTGGTCGAGGAGGTGGAAGGCCTGGAAGACGAAGCCGAGGCGGCGGGCGCGAACCCCGGACAGCTCCGCGTCGGAGAGCGCGGAAACCTCCTCACCGGAAATTCGCACGGCGCCGGCGCTGGGCCGTTCGAGCGTCCCGGCCACGTGCAGGAGGGTCGTCTTGCCCGAGCCCGAAGGGCCGAGTACCGCCGCTCGCTCGGCGGCATCGATCCGCAGGTCCACGCCGGCGAGCGCGGTCACCTCCGGCGAGCCCGGATACCGTTTCGACACGCCGCTGATTTCGAGCACGGCGGTCATGACGACGGCACCTCGACGTCCATGCCGACGGTGAGCCCACCGCCGGTGACCTGGACGAGGGTGTCCGAGAACAGGCCGGTCTGCACCGCGGCCAGATGGCGCGCCGCGCTGGCGCCCGTGCCGCGCACCACGTCGACCGCGTAGCCGCCGCCGGCGAGCGCCACCAGCGCGTTGATGGGCACCGCCAGCACGCCGCGGGCCTGTGCGGTGACGATGTTGACGGTCACCGGGGCCTGGTCCAGGTTCCCCGCCGCCGGGCGCGCCGGGCTGTTCGTCAGCCGGACGGTCATCTGGACGGTGTCCTGGCCGCCGCCGGCGCCTCCGGATGGTGCGGGTGACGCCCCGCCCGGGGGACCGCCCGGCCCGCCGGAGGCGGCCGTCGCCACCTGGGAGACCGAGGACACCACGCCGGGCGTCGTCGTGACGCCGTCGGGCAGCGTCACCGTGACCCGGTCCCCGGACCTGACCAGGTATTCCTGGCCGACAGGCAGGGCCGCCACCACCACCGGCACCGGCGATGTGGCGGTGAGCACCTGGCCGCCCGGCTGCGGCACCGACCCCAGGCTGGGCGTGACGCTCGTGACCCGCAGCGGGCCGGGAGCGTAAGCGACCTGGCCGAGCGGCACGGTGCCGGTGACGGGCAGCCCCCGGGCCGACTGCCAGAGTTCCACGGCGTACGCGGTGGCGTCCGTGTAATACGTGCTGACGGTCAGGCCGGCGCCGTAGCCGAGCGCGATCAGGTTCGCGTCGAGCTGCGCCACGTCCGGGCCCGGCGTGACGCCGGGCGCGAGCGCCCGCCATTCCGGCCGGGCGCCGTAGAACAGGACGACCGGCGTGCCGTCCACCTCGTACAGCCGCTGTCCCCTGCGGATGAGGGCGCCCGGACCCGGCAGCTGGGTGAACGCCGTGCCCTGCTCCTGGTTGACCAGCGTGTAGGAGCCCTGGTAACTCAGGGACCCGGCCACCTGGGTGGTGTTCACCAGATCGGCCCGGACAACCGGCGCGGTGCTCACCTGCACCGCCCCGCCGGCGCCGGCCTGCGGGGCGTTCCGCAGGCCGGGCGCGTCCAGCACGATCCCGGCGGTGACGCCGGCCAGGACGAGCGGCGCGGCCACCAGCCCGGCTCGCCGGGGCCAGCGGCGCCGGGCGCGCGGGTCAGCCATCATTGCCCAGGCTCGCCAGCGTGGAGGCGCGGATCTCCGCGTCGAGCAGCGGCCTGCAGGCGTGTGCGGCCTGCTGGTAGACGGGGCTGGCCTTGCCGCCGGACGGAAACTGGCTGGCGGTCATGCCGAAGCCGTGTCCCGGCGTGTAGGGCGTCTGCACGGTCGGGTCCTGCACGTTCGGCATGCCGTGCGCCCGCAGGCACTCGGCGCCTCGCACGCCCGCCTGGACCAGCTGCGGCGGCGCGGGCGGCTCGGCGTCCGGGGTGAGGTTCGCCTGAGTCAGCAGTGCCCGGCAGGCCTGCTGAACGGCGGCCATCGTCGGCTGCGACGTGTCCTGGATCGGGCGGGCGTCGGTGTAGACCTGGCCGCCCGGGGTGAGCACCGGGTCGTGATAGGCGGGAATGCCGTGCTGGCGGATGCACTGCGCGGCCGCGTGCAGCGCGCTGGCCCGTGGGGCGCCCGGGCCGCCGTTACCGGACGTGCCCGCGGCCTGGACGGCGCCCGCGCTCTGGCCGAGACTCGGCACGGCCGCGGGCGCGGAACCGGGGCTCCCGCACCCGCCGAGCAGCAGACCCGCACCCGCCGCCGTCACGGTCGCCGCCGCGGCCATCCGGCCGCGCGCCAGGCTCGCCATTGAAATCTTCACGTAAACCTCCTCTGGTAGCCCTCCGGCTCTCCGGTCCGCCCCCGCGGAACCGGCCGCCACCAGTCCTACGCGGCGACCGCTTACAGGGGCGCTACAGAAAAGGCGGCCCCCCGGGCACCAGCGGGCTCCCTGCCCGGCAAACAGCCAGGCCGGGCGCTGCCATCGGCCCGGCGGACGGGCGTGCGTGTTATGTCCTTGTCATCCCGGCTGGGGCACCATGGGAGCGTGCGTGTCCTGGTGGTGGAAGATCAGAAGGTGCTCGCCGACCGCATCGCGGAGGGCCTGCGTGACCAGGCCATGGCGGTGGACGTCGCCTACGACGGCGCGGCAGCGCTGGAGATCCTCGCGTTCACGCGCTACGACGTGATCGTGCTGGACCGTGACCTGCCGCGGGTGCACGGCGACGCCGTCTGCGCCCATCTGGTCGCGAGCCCGGCGGGCGCGCGGATTCTCATGCTCACCGCGGCGGCGAGCGTGGAAGACCGCGTGGACGGCCTCGACCTGGGCGCCGACGACTACCTCGGGAAGCCGTTCGCGTTCGCCGAGCTTGTCGCGCGGGTCCGGTCACTGGCCCGGCGCAGCCCGTCCACCCCGCCCGTCCTGCAGCGCGGGGATCTCACGGTCGACCGGGTCCGGCGCAGGGCCAGCAGGGCGGGACGGCCGGTCGCGCTGACCCGCAAGGAGTTCGGCGTGCTGGAGGCGCTGCTCACCGCGGACGGCGGGGTGGTCAGCGCCGAGGAGCTGCTCGAGCGGGTGTGGGACGTCAACGCCGACCCGTTCAGCAACACGGTGTCGGTGACGGTTTCCCGGCTGCGCAGGAAGCTGGGCAGCCCGCCGCTGATCGAGACCGTCATCGGCAGCGGATACCGGCTGTGCGGCTTATGGCGTGGGCGCGCGAGCTGACCGGGCTCGTCAGGCGCAGGCCGGTGCGGCTGCGGCTGACGCTCATCTACAGCGGCCTGTTTCTGTTCGCCGGCACGTTCCTGCTCAGCGTGACCTATGGGCTCGTCGCCAGCAGCCTGGGCACCAGCAAGCAGCCCGGCAGCAGCCGGACAGCGGTCCCGGCCGATAACCCCGGCCTCGCGCAGGCCGACCCCGCCCTCGAGAGGATCTGCAAATCGGGCCTGGCCACCCAGGAGCAGCTCGCCAAGTGCAAGGCGGCGGCGCAGGCGTACGCCAGCGGCGCCAAGGTCGGCGCGGCGGACACGCGCGCGCTCACCCTGCACCATCTGCTGTACTACTCGCTCGCCGCGCTCGCGGTCACGGCGGTGGTCTCGGCGCTGCTCGGCTGGGTCGTCGCCGGGCGGGCGCTGCGGCCGGTGCACGCCATCACCGCGGCGGCGCGGCGGGCTTCGGAGGAGAACCTGGGTGAGCGGATCGCGCTGGCAGGGCCCGAGGACGAGCTGAAGGAGCTGGCCGACACGTTCGACGCGATGCTCGCCCGGCTCGAGGCGGCGTTCGCCAGCCAGCGCCGCTTCGTCGCCAGCGCCTCGCACGAGCTCCGGACCCCGCTGACCGTGATGCGGACCGCGATCGACGTGACGCTGGCCAAGCCGGAACGCACGCCGGCGCAGCTCGAGGCGATGGCCATGGACGTCCGGCAGGCCGCGGAGCGGGCCGAGGCGCTCATCGAGGCGCTGCTCACGCTGGCGCGCAGCGACCGCGGCCGGGGGCAGCAGGAACAGCTCGACGTCGCGGTGCTCGCGGAGGACGCGCTGGACGCTGCGGCCCCCGTAATCAGGGAAAGCGCGGTAACGGCCGAGACGGCACTGCGGCCCGCCCCCGCGCTCGGCGACCCGGTCCTGATCGAGCGGCTGGTCACCAACCTGACCGACAACGCCATCCGGCACAACGTTCCCGGCGGCTGGATGCGTGTCACGACCGGCACGCGCGACGGCATCGCGTTCATCACGGTCGCCAACGGCGGAGCGGTCATCCCGCCGGACGCCGTTCCGTCCCTGTTCGAGCCGTTCCGCCGCCTCGGCGACCGCGAGTCCCGGCCAGCAGGCACGGGCCTGGGCCTGTCCATCGTCCAGTCCGTCGTAACCGCACACCACGGCCAGATCACCGCCCGCCCCTACCCGGAAGGCGGCCTGGAGATCAGTGTCCTCCTGCCAGCGAGTATGGGTAGTGCGGCGGCCTACGGCGACTAGCGCTGTGTAAGCCGCGATCGCGGCTCACACAGCGATCGCGCGGCCCGCGAGGGCCCACGGCCCTCCGGCCGCGCGATGATACGGCGAGCACCCCAGCCGGCAACCGGGGGGTTCCGGGGGGTCGTCCCCCGGGTCAGCACAGCATCACGGCTCGATGTCGTCGGCGACCGCGCGGAGGACGCTGGCGATCTTCCTGGCCTCCCTGGCGTCGGGGTGCTTGCCCCGCCGGTACGTCGTGGATATGTCGTCGAGCAGCTTGATGAGGTCCTCGACGATCACGATCATCTCATCGGGCTTCTTGCGGGAGTGCTTGGCCGCGGCCACGGTGGGCGGCGGTTCCAGGAGGCGCACCTGGAGCGCCTGGGCGCCCTTGCGGCCCTCGACAATGCCGAATTCGACTCGCTGCCCCTGCCGGAGTGCGGTGGTCCCCGCTGGCAGTGCGGAGGAATGCACGAAGACCTCGCCGCCGTCATCGCGGGCGAGGAAGCCGAACCCCTTTTCGGAGTCATACCACTTGACCTTGCCGGTAGGCACGAGCAAGACCTCACGTCAATAGATACGTACAACCAGCGATCACGCGACCGACAGGATGCTATGGGCGTTTCTAGGCTATCGGTACGGCGCGGTGAATGGCAGCAGGGTTATGCGCGGGAGCATGTAGTTAACACATGAGCCACTCACAACGCGAAACGGCCCGGGAGTCCCGGGCCGTTGTCGCGCCGCTTGGAGACGGGGACGTCAGAAGTCCATGTCGCCGCCGCCGCCGGGCGCGGCGGGGGCCTTCTCCTTCTCCGGCTTCTCAGCGATCACTGCCTCGGTGGTGAGGAACAGGCCCGCGATCGACGCGGCGTTCTGCAGCGCCGAGCGGGTGACCTTCGCGGGGTCGATGATCCCGGCCTTGAACATGTCGGTGTACTCACCGTTCGCGGCGTTGAGACCCTCGTTCGCCGCAAGGGTCTTGACCTTCTCGACCACCACGCCGCCCTCGAGGCCGGCGTTGACCGCGATCTGCTTGAGCGGCTCCTCCACCGCGCGGCGCACGATCCCGGCGCCGGTCGCCTCGTCGCCGGCCAGCTCGAGCTTGTCGAAGGCGCTCCGCCCCGCCTGCAGCAGCGCGACGCCGCCGCCGGGCACGACACCCTCCTCGACCGCGGCCTTCGCGTTGCGCACGGCGTCCTCGATGCGGTGCTTGCGCTCCTTCAGCTCGACCTCGGTCGCCGCGCCGGCCTTGATGACGGCCACGCCGCCGGCCAGCTTGGCCAGCCGCTCCTGCAGCTTCTCGCGGTCGTAGTCCGAGTCCGTGTTGTCGATCTCGGTGCGGATCTGGTTGACACGGCCAGAGATCTGCTCCGGGTCGCCCGCGCCGTCGACGATCGTGGTCTCGTCCTTGGTGACGACGACCTTGCGCGCCCGGCCGAGCACCTCCAGGTCGGCGTTCTCCAGCTTGAGGCCGACTTCCTCGCTGATGACCTGGCCGCCGGTGAGGATGGCGATGTCACCGAGCATGGCCTTGCGGCGGTCGCCGAACCCGGGTGCCTTCACGGCCACCGACTTGAACAGGCCGCGCATCTTGTTGACCACCAGTGTGGCCAGCGCCTCGCCCTCGACGTCCTCGGCGATGATGGCCAGCGGCTTGCCGGACTGCACCACCTTGTCGAGCAGCGGGAGCAGGTCCTTGTTGGCCGAGATCTTCGAGTTGACCACGAGGATGTACGGGTCCTCGAGGACGGCCTCCAGACGCTCCGGGTCCGTGACGAAGTAGGGCGCGATGTAGCCCTTGTCGAAGCGCATGCCCTCGGTGAGCTCGAGCTCCAGGCCGAAGGTGTTCGACTCCTCGACGGTGATGACGCCTTCCTTGCCGACCTTGTCCATGGCCTCGGCGATCATCTCGCCGATCGCCGTGTCCCCGGCCGAGATGGACGCGGTGGAGGCGATCTGCTCCTTGGTCTCCACGTCCTTGGCGAGCTTGGACAGCTCCTCGCTCACCCGCTCGACGGCCGCCTCGATGCCGCGCTTGAGCGACATCGGGTTGGCGCCCGCGGCGACGTTGCGCAGGCCCTCGCGAACGAGCGCCTGGGCCAGCACGGTCGCCGTCGTCGTGCCGTCACCGGCAACGTCGTCGGTCTTCTTCGCTACTTCCTTGACAAGCTCGGCACCGATCTTCTCCCACGGGTCCTCGAGCTCGATCTCCTTGGCGATGGACACGCCATCGTTGGTGATCGTGGGTGCGCCCCACTTCTTCTCGAGCACCACGTTACGGCCCTTCGGGCCGAGGGTTACCTTCACGGCGTCGGCGAGCTGGTTCATGCCGCGCTCGAGGCCGCGCCTGGCGTCCTCGTCAAACGCGATCATCTTCGCTGCCATTGGCTCCAGTCCTCCGTGGCGTACGTGCGGACCGGCCGACGCCCGCGACGGACGGCACGTCCCGGCACGCAGTCCCTTCCTGCAGCCGGGTCACGCCTCATCGCCCGATCCCGCCGTATGGCTTAGCACTCACATCGTAAGAGTGCCAACGCCATGTTTAGCACTCGCATGGCCCGAGTGCAAACGCGGGCACGGATGCCACCCCCCGTTCGGTACGGCCTGCAGACGGCAAGCCGTGCGGGACAGCACCCGGGGCCCGGGCGGCAAGTGCGGATGCCGACGGCCCGGCCCCCGCCGGAGCGGGAGCCGGGCCGGCAATACGGGCATGAACCCGGCGAATGCGCCGGTCCTCACGGACCGGAGCCGGGCGGGACTAGGAAACTACGGTGACCTTCTCGGCCTGCTGTCCCCGGTCGCTCTGCGTGATCTCGAACTCCACCCGCTGGCCCTCTTCGAGGGTGCGGTACCCGTCCGACTGAATCGCCGAGAAGTGAACGAAGACGTCCCTGCCACCGTCGACGGCGATGAAGCCGTAGCCCTTGTCCGCATTGAACCATTTGACGGTGCCCTGAGCCATTACCAAACAACTCCCTAACTGCTGCTCGGGCCTCGAGCCCCGCCCTTTCACCGCGGAACCCGTCGATCGCGATCCGGCTGGCGGGCAGCGCGCACTGAGCGCGCACGCCTGCTTTGCCGACGGCGACCGCAAACGACCTTACCCTGTGCCGGGCGTTCATGACGCCAGATACCCGCCAATCGCGTCACGCCGCACCGCATTGGTCACCCGCGGTATCGCGACGCGAGAAATGCTGGCCCCGGCGGGTCAGCCGCCGGCCACCGCCGGGATGACGGACACCTGGGTTCCCGCCGGCACCGGGGTGTCCAGCCCGGCGGCGAAGCGGACGTCCTCCTCACCCACGTAGACGTTGACGAACCTGCGCAGCTTGCCGGAATCGTCGAGGATGCGGCCGCCGATGCCCGGGTAGGACGTGTCCAGGTGCGCGATGACATCGCGGAGCGTGCCGTGCTCGGCGGTCACCTCGGCGGCGCCGCCGGTGTAGGAACGCAAGATCGTCGGGATGCGCACGGACACGCTCATCGGGTACCTGCCTCCTCGAAGGCTTCCAGGGTGGGCCTGATGGCGGCCGGCACGGTCACCGCCGGCGCCACCGCGTCCAGCGTCTTCAGCCCGTCGCCGGAGTTGATGATCACCGTTTCCGCCTCCGGGTCGAGCTGGCCGGACGAGAGCAGCTTACGCAGCACGCCGACAGTGACACCGCCCGCGGTCTCGCCGAAGATGCCCTCGGTCCGGGCGAGCAGCTTGATGGAGTCCACGATCTCCTCGTCGGAGACGTCCGCGATCGCGCCGCCGGTCCGCCGCGCCACGTCGAGCGCGTAGGGCCCGTCGGCCGGGTTGCCGATCGCCAGCGACTTCGCGATCGTGGACGGCCGGACCGGCCGGACCACGTCGTGGCCCGCCGCGAACGCCGCCGAGACCGGGGCGCACCCGCTGGCCTGCGCGCCGAACGCCCGCCAGGACGCCCCGGGCACCAGGCCGAGCGACACGAACTCGCGGAACCCCTTGTCCACCTTGACGAGCTGGGCCCCCGACGCGACCGGCACCACGATCTGCTCCGGCAGCCGCCAGCCGAGCTGCTCGGCGATCTCGAACCCCAGCGTCTTGGAGCCCTCCGCGTAGTACGGGCGCACGTTCACGTTCACGAACGCCCAGTCGTCGTGCTCGCCCGCCAGCTCCGAGGCCAGCCGGTTCACGTCGTCATAGGTGCCGTCCACGGTGATGAACGTGCCGCCGTAGACGGCCGTGGTGAGGATCTTCTGCGGCTCGAGGTCGGCGGGGACGAGGACGACGGAGCGGACGCCGGCCCTGGCCGCGGCCGCCGCCACCGCGTTCGCCAGGTTGCCGGTGGACGGGCACGCCAGCACCTTGAAGCCCATCTCGGTGGCGGCGACGAGCGCCACCGCGACCACGCGGTCCTTGAACGAGTGGGTCGGGTTGTCCCGGTCGTCCTTGATCCACAGCTTCCGCATGCCCAGCTCGCGCGCGAGGCTGTCGGCGCGCACCAGGCGCGTGCACCCCGGCTCGGTCGTCGGCCGCCGCGCGACGTCGGCGGGTACCGGGAGCAGCGGGGCGTAGCGCCAGATGTTACGCGGGCCGGACTCGATGTCCGCCCTGGTCAGCCGCGGGTAGTCGTAGCGCACCTCCAGCGGACCGAAACAGTCCTCGCACGCGTAGTGCGGGCCGAGCTCGACCGTCTTGCCGCACTCGCGGCAGGACAGGCCGGTGGCGTGGCCGAGCCGCCCGCCGGGCGCGCGCGGGCCATCGAAGTCATGGATGTTTGCTGTCACTGGGCGAGGCCTCTCTCTCCCCATCTTTCCCAGCGGTCACCCTGACCGCGGGCCGGACTTGGCACCAGTCGCGCGCTCGCCTCGCCTTACTGAGGGTTCGTCATCGCGATGGTTGCCGGGGCTTCACAGGGCCGATCCCTCCACCCCTCTGGATGAGCGGTTTTCAGTTGTCGCGGGCCGGTAACGGCCCAGACCACTGTAACCGATGGCGTCGCCGGCCAGCGAGGGGATCGCGTGCCGGTGAGGTGGCCGCGGCCGCTTTCAGCGAGCCTTTGCTGTACCTTCAACTAGCCTTGCTGCATATGACTGACGACCCTCGGAGGCTGGTGCTCGTCGCGTCGAACCGGGGGCCGGTGTCCTTCGGTTTCGCCGCGGACGGGTCGCTGACATCGCGGCGCGGTGGCGGCGGCATGGTGTCGGGAATGATGTCCGGGCTCACGGCGGCCGCCAGGCAGGACGACGTGCTGTGGATCTGCGCGGCGCTCAGCGACGCCGACCGCGCGGTGGCGCGCCAGGACCCCGGGGCCGCACGGGCCGGCGGCGAGGCGCCGGTGCGGATGCTCGACATCCCGCCGGTCATGTTCACCGAGGCGTACAACGGCGTCGCCAACTCGGTGCTCTGGTTCACTCACCACCTGCTGTTCGACACGCCGAACCAGCCGCGCTTCGGCCCCGGTTTCCGGCGGCAGTGGGCCTCGTACGCGGCGTACAACGAGACGTTCGCCGCCGCGCTGGCCGAGGAGGCGGCGGCCGCGGCGCTCCCGCCGGCCAGCGTCCTGATCCAGGACTACCACCTGGCGCTCGCCCCGCGCCTGCTGCGGAACACGCGCCCTGACGCCAGGATCGCGCACTTTTCGCACACTCCGTGGGCGCCGCCCGACTATTACCGGCTGCTTCCCGACGACGTGGCCCGCGCCGTCCTGGACGGCATCCTGGGCGCCGACCGCGCCGGGTTCCTCGCCCGCCGCTGGGCCGGCGCGTTCCTGGACTGCTGCGAGGCGGTGCTCGGCGCGGAGGTGGAGCGCGAAGCGGGGCGGCCCGCGGCCGGCGGCTGCACCGCCGGGGGGAGCGCCGGGGGCACCGCCGGGCGGGTGACCTACCGCGGCCATACCACCGAGGTCGCGGTGTATCCGCTCGGCGTGGACGCTCCGGCGCTCCGCGCGCGGGCACGCGAATACGACGTCGAGGCGCACGCGGCCGCCCTCGCCGAGGCGACCAGGGGCAGGAAGCTGATCGTCAGGATCGACCGCACCGAGCTGTCCAAGAACGTCCTGCGCGGCCTCGCCGCCTACCGCGAGCTGCTCGTGACGCGGCCGGAATGGCGCGGCCAGGTCACGCACCTGGCCTTCGCCTACCCCTCCCGGTCGGAGCTGGCCGAGTACCGCGCCTACACCGAGCGGGTGCACGAGCTCGCGCGGGAGATCAACGACGAGTTCGGCACCGGCGACTGGGAACCGCTGATCCTCGACGTCAAGGACGACTACCCGCGATCGCTCGCCGCCTGCCGCATCGCCGACGTCCTGCTGGTCAACCCGATCAGGGACGGCATGAACCTGGTCGCCGAGGAGGGGCCGATCCTCAGCGGGCGCGGGTGCGTGCTCGTGCTGTCCAGGGAGGCGGGCGCCGCCGCGGTGCTCGGCGGTGACGCCCTGGTGGTCAACCCGTACGACGTCACCGCCACCGCCGACGCCCTGCACGAGGCGCTCACGATGCCGGCCGCCGAACGCCAGCGCCGCTGCGCCGCCCTCGCCGCCACCGCCGCCAGCCTGGCGCCCGGCCGGTGGCTGGCCGATCAGCTCAGCGCTCTCGGATAACAGCCGCGGCGATCGCTTCCAGCAGCGCCACGATGCCCGCCGGGCCGTCGGCCACCACGTCGGCGGCGTCGGCGACCCGCGGCGACTCGGCGCTCGCGCTGGCCGCCGCGCAGCCCGGTACGCCCCCGGCGCGCAGCCGCCGTACCGCGGCGAAGGCGGCCAGGTCCCCGAGGTCGTCGCCGCAGAACAGCACGGAGCGCGCGGCGCGCTCGCGGGTGAGCGAGATCAGCGCCGATCCCTTGTCGGTGCCCGGCGGCCGGAGCTCCAGCACCAGCTTGCCCGGTTCCAGGGCGAGGGACGTGCGCTCGGCCAGGCCGGCCAGCGGCTCGCGCAGCCGGGCGAGCGCGGCCTCGGGGTCCGCCGCCCGGCGGGTGTGCACGGCGAGCGCGTAGCCCTTGTCCTCCGTCCAGGTCCCGCCGGGGGCGCCGGCCGACGCCAGCAGCCCGGGCAGCGCCCGGCGCGCTTCGCCGATTCCCGGCGGCACCGGGGCGGCGGTCACCCGGCCGTCCTCCCAGCGCTCGCCGCCGTAATGGCCGAGGACGACGAGCCCGGGAACGGCCGCGAAACCGCCGAGCGCGACGGCCTCGGCCGCGGGCCGGCCGGTGATGACCGCCACCGTGCCGACCGCGGCGGCGAGCCGCGCGAGCGCCGGCTCGGCGCCCGGCTGGGCCCGGGCCGCCCGGGGGTCGGCGACGATGGGCGAGAGGGTGCCGTCGAAGTCCGAGGCGACCAGGGCGTGCGCGGGGTCACGCAGCAGGGCGTCGAGGCCCGCCTGACCCTCCGGGGTCTTGCTGCAAGGGATCACGGCTACCAGTTACCCGCCTGCGGCGAGCGCATCCGCTGCCGCCGCGCCCGCTGCGTGCGCAGCCGCTTGACCAGGGCAGGGTCGAACTGGAGCGCCTCCGGCCTGTCGATCAGCTCGTTGAGCAGCTGGTAATACCGGGTGGCGGAGAGGCCGAGAACCTCCTGGATGGACTGCTCCTTCACCCCGGAAGACCGCCACCAGCGCCGCTCGAACGCGAGAATCCGCATGTCCTGCTCTGACAATGCAGCCACGAGAACTCCCAGCCGGCTTACCTGCGCCTGCGGCCAGGATAACTGGTGAACGCCCTGCGCAGCGGCCTGGCGTGCCGGGCGTTCTGCGCCGCCGCTCTGTACCGGCATGGGCGTTCGACGTACGCTCACGGATCGTGGCCTCCTATGACTGTCTCACGTTCCTGACCGACTACGGGCTGGAGGACGGCTTCGTGGCCGCGTGCCACGGAGTCTGCGCGCGGATCGCGCCGAGCGCGCGCATCATCGACATCACCCATCTCATCCCGCCGGGTGACGTGCGGCGCGGGGCGGCGGTGCTCGCGCAGACCCTGCCCTATCTGCCGCCCGCGGTGCACGTCGCCGTGGTGGACCCGGGCGTGGGCACGGCGCGCCGCGGCGTCGCGGTGGCGGCCGGCGACTCGGTCTTCGTCGGCCCGGACAACGGGCTGCTGTCGTGGGCGGTGGCGGCGGCCGGCGGCCCTTCGCGGGCGGTCAGCCTGACGAACAGCGAGCTGTGGCTCGCGACGGTGACGTCGACGTTCCACGGACGGGACGTCTTCATGCCGGTGGCCGCGCGCCTGGCGACCGGAACCGGCTTGGCCTCCGCCGGCGACGAGATGGACGTCCGCGACCTGATGACCCTGCCGTCACCGGTCAGCCGCGTGCATGACGGGGAGGCGGAGGGCGAGGTGATGACCGTGGACAGGTTCGGCAACGTGCAGCTGTCCATCACCAGGTCGGACGCCACCCGGATCGGCGTGCTGGCCGGGGCCACCGTGGTGGTGCGGTGGGGACGCCGCCAGCTGACCGTGCCCTACCGGGACACCTTCGGCGCGGTCGCGCCCGGCGAGCTCGTCGCCTACGCCGACAGCGCGGGGCTGGTCTCGCTCGCGGTCAACGGCGGCAACGCCGCCCAGCGGCTCGCGCTGCCGCCCGGCGTGCGGGTACGGCTCGGGGTCGTTCCCCGGTAAGGCATTCCGTTCGCGGGAACTCCGTGACAGCATTGGATCGCAGCGACACCGATCGGAACAACGCTGTCATTCCCGTCTGTCCCGCGAGCCGCACCAGACACGCAAACCGGCCGGGATGGCCCGGGAAGTGGCAGAATCCGGATATGCCCCCGCCGGAGGAGTTATCTGACCGAAGTGTCTCAGCGATCGCTTCGCGGCATCCGATTGCCGCCGCTCATCACGGCGCTCGCCGTCACGACGGCTTTTGCGCTGCCCGCGTTCGCGGCCACCGCGGACGCGGCTCCCGCTGCGCCCGCGGCACCCGCCGCGCCCACGGCGCCGACCGCGGCCGGCGCGGAGTGGTGGCTGGCGAGCCTCGGCGTGGCACAGGCGTGGCGGTACTCCTACGGCTCCGGCGTCACGGTGGCGGTGCTGTCCACGGGCGTGAACACCGGTCAGCCCGGGCTCGCCGGGGACGTGGCCACCGGTCCCGACTACAGCATGTCCGGCCGTTCGGCCGGCGGCCCGTTCTGGGGCTCGGAAGGCACGGCGGTCGCCGGCGTCATCGCCGGGCACGGACGCGGGGCCCCCGGCGCCTCGGGCATCACCGGCATCGCCCCGGAGGCGAAGATCCTGTCCCTCCGGGTGACCCTCGAATACAACGACCCGCTCAATTCGGACGCGGCGCTGACACGGCGCCTTCCGGACGCGATCGCGTCCGGGATCACCTACGCGGTGAGCCATGGCGCCCGGGTGATCGACCTGCCGCTCGACCCGGGCACGCTGGGCTTCCCGCAGCGAGACGCCGCGGCGGCCGGCGGCAGCCCGGCCGAGCGGGCGGCGGTCGGTTACGCGCTCGGCAAGGGCGTGCTGCTCGTGGCCCCCGCCGGTGACGACGGGGAGGGAACCGGGATCGTCAATTTCCCGGCCGCGTACCCGGGCGTGATAGCGGTCGGGGCGATAGCCGGGAACGGCGGCCCGGCGCCGTTCACGAGCAAACGGCCCTACGTCCTGCTGACCGCGCCCGGGGTGGGCATGACGGTCGCGGCCCCGCCCGGCGGCTACGCCTCCATCAGCACGACCGACGTGGCCGCCGCGCTGACATCCGGCGTGGCCGCCCTGATCCGGTCCCGGTTCCCCGGGCTGACGGTCGCCCAGGTCACGCGGGCGCTGGAGCAGAGCACGACGGCGGGCACGGCGCGCGCGGCGCCCGGGCCGGCCGGCTCGGGATACGGCACGGTGAACGCGGGCCGTGCGCTGCGGGCGGCCGCGGCCATCGCCGCCCCGCCGCGGCCGGTTCCCGCGCAGCCCACGCACACCGCGGCGCCGCGCAAGCAGCCGGCCGCGCCTGCGCACGCGACGAGCCTGTCCGCCCGGAAGGGAAGCGCCGGCGCGGTGTCCGTGCTGCAGGCCGCGCTGATCGGCGTCGGCGTCCTGATCCTCGCCCTGCTCGCCGCCCTGCTCACGAGCCGGTCCAGGCGCCGCCGCAGGAACGCCGCGCGCCTGGAAGGGGAGGCCACGGGGCTGGCCAGGCACCCGGCGCGGGGCCGCGGCGCGCCGCGCGGATCGCACGCGGTGCGCAGTAACCGCAAGGAGCGGCAGGCCGCCGCGCAGCAGGGGGCGGCCGACCCGTGGCGGTCGGTGCGGGTGAGCAACGGCCAGGCCGCCACCGCCCACGCCAGAGTGCTGCCCCTCGGCCAGCAAGCCCCGTCCGCGGCGGGTGGCCCGCAGATAGCCCGGCTTCCCAGGGCAAACACCCGGGGCGGCGCGGGCCGGGCGGGCAAGCGGGCGGACCCGAACGGGGGCAGCCCGCCCTGGGAGGCGGCGCCCATGCCCGCCGACGGCCCTCTCCCGCTCCCGGTGGTGCCGCAGCGCCAGCGGCCGCTGCCCGCGCCCGGCGCCCCGAATCCGGCGACGGACGCCCTGCGCCCGCCGTGGGAGGACGGCGGGCAGGGGATTTCCAGGTGGCGGGACGCGGACCGGTTCGCCGCGGCACCGGTTCCCGCCGACCTGCCGGACTGGCGCGCCGCCGACGCGCCCTCCGGCGCCAGCACCGGCCCGATGTACGTGTGGAACCCCGCCGCTCCCGCCGCCATGGACCCGTCCGGCCCAGCGGCCCCGGCCGGCGCCGGTGACGCCGCGGCGAGCAGGGATGCCCAGCCGGCGGTTCATGACGAGGACGATCCCCGGCTTCCGTGACCGCGGAGGCGGCCGGCACGCGCCGCTTCCCGCCTCAGATCATCCCGAACGAGCGGTGGTGTCTCCGCTGCTTCTGCCCTGTACCCGGTCGCCGGCCAGGGCGGTGGGCGGGAAGGTGGCGTCGATGGCCAGGCCGCCGCCGGGCGGTGCCTGCGCGGTGATGGCGGCGCCGTGCGCGCTGGCGATGGCCCGGATGATCTCCACACGGCCGCCGGGGACGTTGTGGCGCACGGCGTTGTCGATCAGGTTGGTCACCATCCGTTCGGCCAGAACAGGGTCACCGTCGATGGCCGCGGGGCGGGTGGCGGCCTCGATGTGCAGCCCCAGGCCGCCGGCCCCCGGCCGGGGTACCGCGAGCACGTGCCTGGTGACGGTTGCGAGATCCACCGGCTCGCGGTGGTCGAGGCCGCTCTCGCTGCTGGCGAGGGCGAGCAGGGCTTCGATGAGGCGTTCCTGCTCGGCGTTGGAGGCCAGCAGTTCCCGGCTGACGGCCCGCCACGTGCCGGCGGTGGCGGCGGGGTCGGCGCGAGTGACCTGCAGCAGGGTTCGCTCCCGGGTGACCGGAGTGCGCAGCTCGTGCGAGGCGTTGGCGACGAAGTTCCGCTGCGCCTCGAAGGCGGCCTCCAGCCGGGCGAACAGGTCGTCAAGGGTGTCGCCGAGCTCCTTCAGCTCGTCGTCGGGGCCCGGCAGGGCCAGGCGCTCGTGCAGGCTGCTGGCGGAGATCCGCTGGGCGGTGGCGGTGATCGTGGCCAGCGGGCGGAGCACCCGGCCTGACGAGCAGGTAGGTGAGGGCGAGCAGGGCCGCGCCGCACAGCACGAACAGGCCGCCGTACAGGACCGCGAGCCGCAGCCGGGCGGTACGGCGCGGCAGGCGCGGCAGGCGCGCTGACGCGAGCCGCGGGCGCGGGGTGCGCATCACGAGCCTCCGATGCGGTAGCCGCTCTCGCGGACGGTTTCGATCACCGGCGGGTCCCCGAGCTTGGCCCGAAGCCGGCGGATGGTCGTCTTCACGGTGGTCGTGAACGGGTCGGCGGCCTCGTCCCAGACCCGTTCGAGCAGCTCCTCAGCCGGGACAGGTCTTCCCTCCGCGGCGAGCAGGCATTCCAGCACCGCGAGCTCCTTGGGGGTTAGCGGCAGGCGCCGCCCGGCGCGCACCGCGACCCGTCGGGCGGGGTCCATGATCAGGTCGCCGTACTCGAAGCTGGCCGGCAGCGGGGCGGCGGCGCGGCGGCCCAGGGCCCGGATCCGGGCCACCAGCTCGGCGAAGTCGAACGGCTTGGGCAGGTAGTCATCGGCGCCAAGCCCGAGGCCCTCCACGCGGTCCTTGACCGACCGCGCCGCGGTGAGCATCAGTATCCGGCTCGCCGACCGGCCGGCCACCAGGGCCCGGCAGATGTCGTCACCGAGTACTCCGGGCAGGTCGCGGTCCAGCACGACCACGTCGTAGCGGTTCACCGTCAGGCGCTCCAGGGCGTCGTCACCGTCGAACACCACGTCGACGGCCATCCCTTCCCGGCGCAGCCCGGCGACGACCGCCCTGGCGAGAACCTCGTCGTCTTCGGCCACCAGAACTCTCATCGCCTGCTCCTGGAACCAGAGCGGTTTCGGGCCAGCCCGGCGGCGGCGCCGCCGCGGGCCACCCCGGTTCACCCCGGTTCACAGGATGCCAGGCGACGGGTGACAGCCAGGTGACACTTTCGGTCACCGCCGTGTCACCACGCATTTTGTAGAACTGCTCCCGACGGCTCCCGCGGCCCGGACGGCCGCGCCGGGCCCCTCGCGGCCCTCGGCCGCCCAGCCCGGGCCGCGATCAACACAATTGTCCAACCGCCCAAGGACGGCATGATGAACGACGACACCGGCGGTAACCGGGCCCTGCGGGCCCGGGTCTCGCGGCCGACGTGGCCGCGGCGTACCGCCGCAGCGGCCGCCACGGCAGGCATCGCCCTGCTGGCGGCGGCGTGCGGCGCCCCCAGCTCATCCACCCCCGCCTCCGGCCCAGGATCGACCAGCTATCAGAAGGCGCTGGCCTTCGCGCAGTGCATGCGATCGCACGGCGTTCCTGACTTCCCCGATCCCACCACCAATGGCAACGGCGGCGTCGGCTTCGCCGTGCACTCGAAGCCGGGCCAGGGCGGGAAGGTGGATCTCAGCGGTTCCCAGACGCAGGCGGCTCAGCAGGCCTGCCGCCACCTGCTCCCCAACGGCGGCGTTATGAACCCGGCTCAGCAGCAGCAGGCGCTGAACCGGGCCCTGAAGTTCTCCCAGTGCATGCGCACCCACGGGGTGCCGAACTTCCCCGACCCCCACATCAGCAACGGAGGGATGGGGCTGACAATCGGCGGCAACGGCCTGAATCTCCAGTCACCGCAGTTCCAGGCCGCGCAGCGAGCCTGCCAGTCGCTGCTGTCCGGGCTCAAAGGTGGTCCGGGGGGCCAGACCGCGTCCGGGAGCGGAGCATGAGCGACACCGTCTCCCGTGACCCGGCGACCGCGCAAGCAGGGGCCGCGACCGACGGCGAGGCCGCGGGCGCGCGGCAGCACCGCCGGGGTGGCCAGGGCCGGGGTCGCTGGGCGGCCGCGGGAGTGTCGCTGGCGGTGGTGCTGGCCGGCGGGGTGGCCGCGTGGTACGCGCTGGTGTTCCGGCCGCATGGTTCGCCCGGGGGCGGGGGGAACGGGCCTGCGCCGCCGGCGACGGCCACCGTTGCCCGGCAGGACCTGAGCTCTCAGACGCCCGTGAACGGGACGCTGGGGTACGCGGAGTCGTACACGGTGACCGGCAAGGGCGCCGGGACGCTGACCTGGCTGCCGTCGGCGGGGCAGAGGATCAGCCAGGGGCAGGTGCTGTACCGGGTGGACAACGGCAGCCCAGTGATCTTGATGTACGGCACGGTCCCGGCGTGGCGGACGCTGTCGGAGGGAGTGACCGGCGCGGACGTGACCCAGCTGAATCACGACCTGGTGGCCCTGGGGTATTCGGATTACTTCGATATCAGCTCGCTGGGCTGGGACTACTTCTCCTGGGACACCAAGTACGGGCTGCAGCAGCTGCAGTCCGCGCTGGGGATCTCCAGCCCGTCGGGGAAGCTGACGCTGGGCTCGCTGGTGTTCGAGCCATCGGCGCTTCGCGTGGCCACGGTGACGGGCAGCCTGGGCAACCCGGCGTCCGGGCCGGTACTGACGGCGACCTCCACCCGGCACGTGGTGACGATCGGCCTGAACGCGTCCCAGCAAACCGAGGTGAAGCCGGGTGACGCGGTGACGGTCTCGCTGCCGAGCGGGGCCAGCACGCCGGGCGTGATCTCCTCGGTGGGCACGGTCGCGTCGGGGTCGGGCGGTTCGGCGACGATTCCGGTAACCGTCACCCTCACCAATGCGAGCGCGGCCGGGAGCCTGGACCAGGCGCCTGTGACGGTGGAGATCACCAGCGCCAGCGTGCGCGACGCGCTGGTGGTGCCGGTGGGCGCGCTGCTTGCCCAGCCGTCAGGGAGTTATGCCGTCGAGGTGGTCGGCGCGGGCGGCACCCGTCACCTCCTCCCGGTCTCGGTCGGGCTCTTCGACGACGCCGCCGGGCTGGTGCAGGTGTCCGGGTCCGGGCTGGCCGTCGGCCAGCACGTGGTGGTGCCGGCGACATGACCGGCGGCGCCGAGACGGTCCCGGTCCCGGGGATGGTGCCCGGCGGCGGGGCGGGGACGTGGCCCGCGCCCCCGGTGCTGGAGCTGGAGCGGGTGACCAAGACATACCCGGGGTCGCCGCCGGTGCAGGCGCTGGCCGGGGTGAGCCTTGCCGTGGCCGCCGGGGAGCTGATGGCGGTGGTCGGCCCCTCGGGTTCGGGTAAGAGCACGCTGCTGCACCTGATGGGCATCCTGGACAGGCCCAGCACCGGGATCGTGAAGATCACCGGGCTGGACGCCGCGCGGATGAGGGACCGGGAGCTGGCGGCGCTGCGGGCCACCCGGATCGGGTTCGTGTTCCAGCAGTTCTTCCTCGCCGAGCACCAAAGTGTGCTGGGCAACGTGGCCGACGGGCTGCTGTACGCCGGGGTGCGCCGCGCCGAGCGCCGCCGGCTGGCCGCCGCGGCGCTGGAGCGGGTCGGCCTGGCCGGCCGGGCCGGCGCACGGCCCACCCAGCTGTCGGGCGGCCAGCGGCAGCGGGTCGCGGTGGCCAGGGCGATCGTGGGCCGCCCGCCGGTGGTGCTGGCCGATGAGCCGACCGGGAACCTGGACTCGGGCACCGGCGCGTCGCTGCTGGCCCTGCTGGAGGAGCTCAACACACAGGGCACCACGATCATCGTGATCACGCACGATCAGGCCATCGCGGCCCGGATGCGGCGGCGGATCGAGATGCTCGACGGCCGCGTGGTAGAGGACACCGCCCCCACTCCCACCCCGCCCGCGCCGCGGACGGCAACCGCGGCGGATGGCTGACCTGACCCGGCTCGCGCAGGAAGGAAACCATGACGATCACATCCGCCCCGCCGCCCGCGGCCCCGGCCCGGGCCCCGGTTCCGGCCCGGCTGGGCCCCGGTGACCTGGCGGCCCTGGCCGCGGTCGGGCTGCGCACCCGCAGGCTGCGCGCGTCGCTGTCGGCGCTGGGCATCGCGATCGGGGTCGCCGCCATCGTGGCGGTGCTGGGCCTGGCCCGCTCCTCGCAGGCCGGGCTGCTCGCCGAGATCGGCAAGCTGGGCACCAATCTGCTCACCGTCACCAACGGGCAGAACTTCACCGGCGGCGCCGCCGAGCTCCCCGAAGCCGCCCCCGGCATGATCGCCAGCCTGCCCGGCGTCACCGGCGTGCAGTACACGGGCAGCGTCAGCAACGTCAACGCCTACCGGAACCCGCTGATCCCCTCGATCAACACCAACGCGCTGACCGTCGCCGCGGCCAGCCTCGGCCTTCCCGCCGTCGTGGGCACCAGCGTCGCGCAGGGCAGCTACCTCAACGCCGCCACCGCCCGGGAGCCGGTGGCCGTGCTCGGCTACGCCGCCGCCCAGCGGCTGGGCATCGACCGGATCTGGCCCGGAATGCGGATCTGGGTCGGCGGCCAGTGGTTCTACGCCGTCGGCATCCTCAGCCCCGCCACCCTGGCCCCCGAGATCGACTCCGCCATCCTGGTGGGCTTCCCCGCCGCCGAGAAATACCTCGGTTTCGACGGCCATCCCTCAGAGATCTACCTGCGCGCCCAGGACAGCCGGGTCGCCGCCGTCGACAGCCTGCTCGCCGCCCAGGCCAACCCGGAAAACCCGACCCAGGTCAACGTCTCCCAGCCGTCGGCCGCGCTCACCGCGCAGGCCGCGGCCGCCGGCGCCTTCGACACCCTGTTCCTCGGCCTGGGCGCCATCGCGCTGCTGGTCGGCGCCGTCGGCGTGGCCAATATCATGGTCATCTCGGTCCTCGAGCGCCGCTCCGAAATCGGCCTGCGCCGGGCGCTGGGCGCCACGAAAGGCCAGATCCGCACCCAGTTCCTGTCCGAGGCCATCCTGCTCGCCCTGGCCGGGGGCGCCGCCGGCGTCGCGGCCGGCTCCGCCGCCACCGCCATCTACGCCCACAGCAAGGGCTGGATGATCGTCATCCCTCCCGAGGCCTGGGCCGGCGGTCTCGGCGCCGCCGTCCTCATCGGCGCCGCCGCGGGCCTGCTTCCGGCCATCCGCG
The DNA here is from genome assembly GCA_019239975.1 of Streptosporangiaceae bacterium. Classification (GTDB taxonomy): domain Bacteria; phylum Actinomycetota; class Actinomycetes; order Streptosporangiales; family Streptosporangiaceae; genus JAFAZE01. The sequence goes on along the minus strand of JAFAZE010000159.1, from coordinate 5,447 downwards.
CCGCCCGTTTGTCCCCCACCCAGGCGCTCTGGGCCATCTGAATATCTGGGCAACGCGCCCTTCGACACCGCCAGCGTGTTTCTGGCGCTTCTGCTGTCTTTGGGTCAGCTGCGCGCCGTGTGGGCGGCCAGCTGGATGAACGCTGATTCTGTCGGCGAACCGGGAGCGGCGCAGTAGGCGATGAGGCGCTGGCCGGTCTCGGCGATGTGCAGGACCTGGCACTCGAACTCCAGCGGCCCGGCCTGTGGGTGACTGACGCGCTTGAGCATCGGCCCGCGGACCTCCACCTCGTACTCGAACCACATCTCCGCGAACTGCGGGGAAAGCGCGAGCATCTCGCTGACCAGGCTGTCGATCTCGGGATCCCCTGGGTAGCGGGCGTAGTTGGCCCGCAGGTCGGCGACCGCGGACCTGGTGAAGCGCAGGAAATGCTCGTCGTCCCACATGACGTCGGCCGGTGACCGCCGGAACGTCCAGCGGATCATGTTCCGGTCCGCGTGCCCGGCCAGGTTACCGATGAAGTGGACGGCGAGCGGGTTCCAGGCCAGGACGTTGTACGCGGCGTCGACCACGTAGGCCGGCGTGGCCGGCATGCTGTCCAGGACATCCCGGCGAGCTGGGCCACCTCCTGACGGCGCAGCCCTGGCGTCCGCCGCCGGCCCACCTCGGGCAGCCCGGCGTCTCGCGGGGACACCCGGGCGCGCCTGGCCCGCAGGAACGCCGCCAGCCCGTCCCGGTTCAACGTAGTCATGTTTCTACCTTGCCGCACACCGGAGCCGGCAGGGTGGTATCGCCAGTCCCAGGCTCCGCCGGTCTCTCCCGGCTCCGGGACGGTCACAGTAGCGTGACAGGCATGACATCGAAGATCGCCCTCATCACCGGGGCCAACAAGGGAATCGGATACGAGACCGCACGTCAGCTCGGCTCCCAGGACATGACCGTACTGGTCGGCGCGCGTGACATCGAGCGCGGCCGCGAGGCGGAGCAGGCCCTGCGTGACGACGGCGCCGACGCCCGCTTCGTCCATCTCGACGTCACCGACGCCAAGTCCATCCAGCAGGCGGCCGAATGGATCGAGGCGGAGTACGGCCGCCTAGACGTTCTGGTCAACAACGCGGGCACCGCGAGCGTCGCCCGCCGGGGCTACCCGCCGAGCCAGACGTCGCTGGAGGACATGCGGGCGGTGTATGAGATCAACGTCTTCGGCGTGGTCGCGGTGACCAACGCGATGCTGCCACTGCTGCGCCGGGCGCCAGCCGCGCGAATCGTCAACGTGTCCAGCGAGGTCGGCTCGATCACCGCGCAGAGCGATCCCGCCCACCCGCTCCGCCAGATGCCGGCGTCTGTGCAGTACCCGTCGTCCAAGGCCGCGCTCAACATGATCACCGCCATGTACGCCAAGGAACTGCGGGACACCCCGGTCAAGGTCAACGCGGCCAACCCCGGGTTCACCGCCACGGATTTCAACGACCACCGCGGCTTCCGCCCGGCCGCCGAAGGCGCGGAGCCGAGCGTGTACCTCGCGACCCTGCCGGACGACGGACCGACCGGCATCCACTGGGGCTACATCTGGACCGCCGGAGGCACCGGCGGCTACGGCGTCATCCCCTGGTAGCCACCGCCCCTGCCGCGGAGATCGCCGCAGCCGGCTAAGGAGTGTGGTGGCTGCGCAGGTGCAGCCGGCGATCGGCGCACAGGAACAGCCGAACCGCAGGATCTGGATGAGTTTCCCCGAAGATGATCCGGTCGCCTGTCCGCGGCTTGTGGCAGCCCAGCGGGTGCGAGGAGTCATAGACCGGGCGGCAGCGCGGCGAACTGGCCCCACGGGGCTCCAGCAGCCATGATGGCATGGCAGGCACGAGGACTCCCGTGATCACGGAGCGCAGAGAACTCCGGTGATCACGGACCTGCGCCTGTTCCACTTCATGACATTCCGGAGCCCCGCAGATCAGGCCAGTCCGGGAGCCGCGCCTATTCGGAGTTTCCGCCGCCAGGGCGGCGTCCAGCGCCGGCGGATCGGCACAGTCGAACGTGATGTTGCAGATGGCAGAGCTCACGGCATCTCTCCACGTGGTGAGAGGCGTCTGCCGCCGGGGTGTCAGCGGCCGGCGCCCTATCCGTGCAGACTCTTCTCAGTCCCCGGCCAGCTGGGCCTTGCGGTCCGACGCGTACATCGGCACGTACTCCTGCCCGGACAGCGCCTGGATGGCCTGCATCACCTGGTCGGCGACCGCCCGGCGCGCCTTCGCCGGGGCCTCGCCGGCCAGGTCCGCGAACGTGAGCGGCTTGCCTATCCGCACCTCGATCCGGCCGGGCCTCGGCACCATATGCCCCGGCGGAAGCACCTTCCTGGTGCCGATCATGGCCACCGGGATGACCGGGACGCCCGAGTTGAGCGCCAGCCAGCCGATACCCGACCGGCCCCGGTACAGGCGCCCGTCCGGCGACCGGGTTCCCTCCGGGTAGAAGCCGAACAGCCGGCCGTCGCGCAACAGCGCCAGCGCCGCCTCCAGCGTGGCCTGCGCGGCTCGCCCGCCGTCCCGGTCTATCCGCAGCTGGTTCGTGGCCCGCAGGTACGCCGCCCACAGCCGGGCCACCGGCCCGCGCGCGCTGAAGTACTCAGCCTTGGCGGGGAACGTGACCGGCCGGTCGAGCATCAGCGGGAGGTAGATGGAATCGACCACCGACAGGTGGTTGGAGGCCAGGATCGCGCCACCGGAGGCGGGCACGTGCTCCTTGCCGGTGATCTTCGGGCGCGCGAGCACGTGCAGGAACGGGCCGGCAATGGCGCGCGAAAGCTGATACTGCACCCAGTGCCCTCACTTAGGGATCTGGCCTGCGACGGAAGGCCCGGCGAAGGCGGCTACCAAGATAGCGTGCCTGACGATCCCCGTTCTAAACGGACGCCCGGCCAATGGATTGGCCGGCCTGGCGGCGGCGCGGCGGCGGCGTCCGCGCTGACGCTGGCGGTGACGGCCTTCCGCGCTCGGCGTGCTGAACATCCTCGCGCTCGGTTCGCAGACCAGGGACCTCGGCGGCCCGGTATGCGCGGTGGTGACGGCCGAGGAGATGTCCGGGATCCGGATCGACCACTTCGTCAGGATCGACTTCAACGGCTTTCACGCGATGACCGACGCGCTCGACGGCGTCGAGGTGTGCGTGCCGCGGCCCGGCATTCACGACTGGCGCAGCCCGCCAGGAGATCCACTGGAAGCTCCCGCGCGGGCTCCGGGAGGGGCACCCGCCTCAGGCGCCGGCGCGCAGACCCGCAGCGGCGGCGAAAACATCTGTTCCGGCCTCCCCAGCCCCCATTCCGGCACCTGACGCTTTCGCACCAAACGTTCGGTGATACCTCTCGTGCGATTCAGCCGTTGCAGGAATGTGCGCTCTCTGGACCCCACGGGAAGTGTGCGACTATTGCGGCGTGCCTGCAGTGAGCGTCACGATCGGCATCCCCGTCAGCAACGTGGAGGCAGCCAGCCGCTGGTATGAGCAACTCCTCGGCAAACCCCCAGACATCGAGCCCGTGCCCGGCATCCGGGAATTCGAAATCGCCGGGACATGGATCCAGCTCGACGAGGACCAGGCCGTCGGCGGCAACTGGACCCTGCGCATCGGAGTGGCTGACCTCGCCGCCGAACGGCACCGGCTGGAAAAGCTAGGCCTGCAACTCGGCGACACCCACACCGTTCCCGGCGTCATCAGCTACTTCAACTTCCACGACCCAGACGGCAACCAGCTCAGCTGCTACCAGGAACCCGGAACACCCGCCCAGCCAGGCTGACAAGCCCTCGCAAACCCTCAGGCCGTCAAAGGCCTGAGGGTTTGCCTCTGGCCACTTTCTTTGCAGCGCTCGAAAAAAGATCTTGAAAAAAGCATCTCCGTAGGTTGTCATCAATTCGCGTGACTGATACTATTTTCATAGTTAGCCGCATTCAGGGCCGCCATCGCGAACTCAGGAGCGATCAATGTCCCCGGATCCGTTTCCCGGCCACGGGCAGGAGGGCGAACAGCCGCTGCCCGGATCCGGCGCGGGGAACGTCCCCTGGGACAGCGGAAGCGGCGCCGATGACGATGACGGGCTGATCGAGGCCCCGCCGGATGAGGAGCCGGTGCAGGGGGTGACCATTCACCTGGCCGAGGTCAGCGACCCGGCCGCCGCCGATACCGCCGGGTTCGCCCAGGGCGGTGCCGCCGACACGATGGCGCCCGGGGCGGCGCTGGCCGCCCTGGCCGAGGCGGCGTGCACGGAGCTGGGCCAGCTCACCGACAACCAGGTGCTGGGCCTGGCCGGGGCGGCCCGCCGTCTGGCGTCCCTGGGTACCTGGCTGGAGCTGTCGGCGGCGGCGGAGTTCGCTACCCGCCGCCGCACCGGGGACCCGGCAGGCGTGGTGGCCGGGCAGGTGCTGAGTGAGTTCGCGGGGGATGAGCTGGCCCCGGAGCTGAAGCTGACCCCGCTGGCCGCCGCCGAGCAGCTCAGCTACGCCCACACCGTCACCCACCGGCTGCCCGCCACCTTCGCCGCGCTGCGCGCGGGGAGAATCGACGGGTACCGCGTGAAGATCATCGCTGAGGCAACCGGGTACCTGTCGGATGAGCATGCCGCCGAAGCCGACCAGGTGCTCGCGGTGTCGGCGGCGGACCTGACTTACGGGCGGCTGCGGCATGCCGCCGCCCGGCTGGTGACGATGCTGGACCCAGACGCCGCCCGCCGCCGTAAGGAGGCGGCGGGCAAGAACGCGCGGGTGATGTGTTTCCGGGAGGAGGCGGGGACGGCGGGGCTTTCCGGCCGGGACCTGCCGGTGGGTGAGACGCTGGCGTCGTGGGCGAATGTGAAGGCCCGGGCGGTGGGTTACCGGGCCGCGGGGATGGCGGGCACGGTCACCGAGCTGCGTGCCCGGGCGTTTTTGGACCTGCTGCAAGAACGCGATGCCCGGGACCGCCTGGATGTCCCCGGTGGCCAGCAGCCCGCCGCCGCCACCACCGGCGGCGTCCCCGGCACCCCCGGTGACGGCGGCACCCCCGGCACCTCGGGCACTCCAGACACGCCCGCCACGCCCGGCACGCCCGGCACAAACCCGGCGGGTGGCCGCGCCCCGGCCGGTGAGAACCCCGGGCCCAGCGAGCCCAGCGAGGACGGCGGCACCGGCGGCGGGAACGGCGAAACCGGCGATCACCGCAGCGCCAGGGATACCGGCAGCACCGGGGACGGCGGCGGCACCGGGGACGGCGGCACCGGGGGTGGCAGCACCGGCCCCCGGCCCGCCCCCGCCACCCCGCCCGGATCCGGCGCCGCCCGCGCCCCGGCCCGGCCCCCGCTCGCCGCGCTGATCAACGTCACCGTCCCGCTGGCCACCCTCCTGGGCACCGGCGCAGCCCCCGGCGACGCCGCCGGGTTCGGCCTGCTCGACCCCGGCGCCGCCCGCGACCTGGCCGCCACCGCCTCC
>JAFAZE010000144.1 GCA_019239975.1 Streptosporangiaceae bacterium | reverse complement strand
GCCGGCGGCCAGGTCGCGGTCCACAAGGGCGGTAAGTGGGTCGCCGAGCTGAACAGCCCGCAGTCCGAGGCCGGCATCAAGTTCTACGCCGACCTGTACCTGACCGACCACGTGTCACCGAAGACCTACATCGGGCAGACCGAGCTCGGCGCCCCCGGTGCCACCTCCGGCGGCTCGAACGAGGACTTCGCGCTCGGCAAGCTGGACATGTACATCGACGGCCCGTGGGCCTCGTCGGAGTTCCCCGCCAACGCGACCGACAAGGCGCACTGGGCCTCGTTCCCGATCCCCAGCCAGAACGGCCCGAGCGCGGCGCCCGCCTTCGCAGGCGGCTCCGACCTCGGCATCTGGGTCAGCAGCAAGTACAAGACCGCGGACTGGGACCTGATTCAGGTCATGGACAGCGAGCCGAACGCCACCAGCTTCGCGAACCTGCAGGGCTTCTTCCCGCCCTTCACGTCCAAGCTCACCGGCGGCGCCTACTCCAGCAGCCAGCTCATGTCCGGCTTCGCCAAGGCGGCCACGACCACGCAGATCTCGCCGCTGAACGCGAAGAACTGGGCCACCGCCGACACGACCGACGCGATCATCCCGACGATGATGAAGGCGCTGATGCACGGCGCCAACTTCCAGGCCACGGTCAGCCAGGCCAACACCGAACTGCAGAACGTGCTCAACACCGGACAGGAACACTGACGGTCCGCGCATGCTGAGCACCGCGAAGAGGGCCGGCGCGGCTCCTCCACCCGCGACGCCGAACGGGCAGTGGTCACAGCTGCCACTGCCCGTTCGGTACCTGAAAAACTGGGTACGGCGGCACCGGCTCGCACCCTACCTTCTCCTGCTCCCCTCGGCGGTGGCGATCGGCCTGCTGCTGGTGTGGCCGGCCATCCAGCTCGGCATCTACTCCTTCCAGGACTACGGGCTGCCGCAGGTCACCGGGGCGGCGGGCACGCAGTGGACCGGGTTCGGGAACTTCTCCACGATCCTGTCGGACCCCGAGTTCTGGTCATCGCTGAAGCTCTCCGTGGCGTTTTCCGCGATCGTGGTGCCGCTGACGCTCGTCGTGGGAACCCTCGTCGGGCTGCTGCTGAACCGGCTCGGACGGCGGATGGCGGCGTTCGTGTCCACGGCGGCCCTGCTGGCGTGGGCGACCCCGGCCGTGTCGGCGTCGGTGCTGTTCGTCTGGGTCTTCGACCCGGACGGCGGCCTGGTCGACTGGGTGCTGCGGCGGCTGCCGGGCTGGCTGGACGGCGGCGCGCACTGGAACGGGTTCAGCTGGACCAACGCGGCGCTTCCCGCGTACACGGTGATCACGCTGCTCGTGGTGTGGCAGTCGTTCCCGTTCATCGCGGTGTCGGTGCTCGCGGGGCTCAAGACGATGCCCCCCGAGCTGGCGGAATCCGCGCGGGTCGACGGCGCGGGGCCGTGGCAGATCTTCTGGAGGATCACCTACCCGGTGCTCAAGCCGATCTTCATGGTGCTGCTGCTGCTGTCGGTCATCTGGGACTTCGGCGTGTTCACCCAGGTCTACGTCGTCATCGGGGGGCTCGGTAACCGGGACGAGTTCAACCTCGGCATCTACGCATACGACCACGCGTTCACCATGCCGCCGACATACGGGCTCGCCTCGGCGCTGGCCCTCATTCTCACGGTCGTATTGCTGATCATCACCGTCGGCTACGTCCGGGCTTCCGTCAGACAGGGGGCGATCGATTGAGATCCCGCAGATTCCGGCGCGCCGCGCTGAACGGGGGCGGCGTCATCGTCGCGCTCGTGACGCTGATCCCGATCTTCTGGATGCTCTCCACGGCGTTCAAGCCGTCGACGGAGATCTACTCTCTGACCCCGCGCCTGCTGCCCTCGCACCCGACGCTCGGCAACTTCCGCGCCGTGATCGACGGCAGCGTGATAGGGATGCCGTACTGGACGTTCCTGCGCAACAGCCTGGTCGTCACCCTGGCATCGGTCGCCATCTCGTCGGTGATCGCGCTGCTCGCGGCGATAGCGGTGGCGCGGTTCAGATTCCGGTTCCGCGCGACGTACCTCATCATGCTGCTGATCGTGCAGATGCTGCCGCAGCAGGCGCTGGTGATCGCGATCTTCCTCGACTTCAAGGGCCTGAACCTGCTGGACAGCCTCGTCGGGCTGATCGTCGCCTACACCGCGTTCGCGCTTCCGGTGACGATCTGGATGCTGCGAAACTTCGTCGCCACGGTACCTCGCGAGGTGGAGGAGGCCGCGGCGATCGACGGCGCCGGGCCCGTCCGGGTCTACTGGAAGATCCTGCTGCCCCTCGTGGCACCCGGCCTGGTCGCGACCAGCGTGTTCGCGTTCATCTTCGCGTGGAACGAGTTCGTGTTCGCGCTGACGTTCCTCGGCACCGACACGGCCAAGTACACGCTGCCCCTCTACGTGCAGTACTTCCAGCAGAAGGGGACGGTCGACTGGGGCGCCACCATGGCGGCCTCGACCCTGTTCACGATCCCGGTCGTGGCCTTCTTCCTCATCGTGCAGCGGCGCATTTCGTCGGGCCTGGTCGCAGGGGCGGTGAAGGGATGAGCGGCACCGAAGACGGCACGCTGCGGCGCCTTGCCGACGCCGTGCTGATCCCGCCGTTCCCTGGCGTCACCGCGCCCCGCTGGGTGCTGTCCGCACTGGACGGCGGCCTGGCCGGGGTCACCGTGTACGGGCCCAACGTGGCCGGGCCGGAGCAGCTCGCCGCGCTGACGGCCGCGCTGCGGTCGGCGGCCGGTGACGTGATCGTCGCCATCGACGAGGAGGGCGGCGACGTCACCAGGCTCGGCTACTCGACCGGCAGCCCGTACCCCGGCAACGCCGCGCTCGGCGCGGTGGACGACGTCGCCCTGACCGAGGCGGTCTACGGCGCGATCGGCTCCGACCTGGCGGCGGCCGGGATCAACGTGGACCTCGCGCCGTGCATCGACGTGCTCGCCGCGCCGGAGAACCCGGTCATCGGCACCCGGTCGTTCGGCGGTGACCCGGAGCTGGTGTCCCGGCACGGCGCCGCGGCCGTCCGGGGGCTGCAGTCGGCCGGCGTCGCCGCCTGCGCGAAGCACTTTCCCGGGCACGGCTCGACCCTGCTGGATTCCCACGTGGAGGTCGCCGTGGTCTCCGGGGGTATGGACCTGGTGTCGCACCGCGACCTGCCGCCGTTCCGGGCGGCGATCTCCGCCGGGGTAATGGCCGTGATGCCGGGGCACCTGCGGGTTCCCGGGCTCACCGGTGACCTTCCGGCGTCGATGTCCGCCGCGGCCATCGCGCTGCTGCGGGAGTCGCTCGGCTTCACCGGGCTCGTCATCTCCGACGGCCTGGAGATGCGGGCGGTCAGCGAGCCGTCCGGCGTCCCCGAGGCGGCCGTCCGGGCAGTGGCGGTGGGCACCGACCTGCTCTGCCTCGGCCGCGAGGTCACCGGGGACGGCTACCTGGCGACGCGGTCCGCGCTGTGCGAGGCGGTGCGCTCCGGGCGCGTCCCCGGCTCGCGCCTGGAGGAGGCCGCGGCCCGCGTGGCTGCCTTCCGCGACCGCCTCGCCGCGATCCGCGCCGCCACGGGACCGGCGCGCACCGGGGCCGCGCCGGATGGTGGCGCGCCGCGCGATCACGCCGGCATAGGCCTGGCGGCGGCACGCCGCGCCCTCCGCCTGACTGGCCCGCGGCCGGTGCTGTCCGACCCGGTGATCGTCGAGGTCGAGCCGCGGGTGAACCTGGCGGCGGGCGACGCGCACTGGGGCCTCGCCCCGTGGGTGCCGCCCGAGGCCGCGCACCGCGTCGCGTCGGCACCCGCCCCCACCGCCGAGACGACGGCCCGGGTGCTCAAGGCCGCGGCGGAACGCTCACTCGTCCTGGTGGTGCGCGACGCGCACCGCTCCCCCGCGACCCAGGACCTGGTCACCTCGGTGCTCGCCGAGCGCCCGGACACGGTGCTCGCCGAGATGGGACTGCCGTTCTGGCAGCCGCCACCCGGGACGTGCAAGTCGTACCTGGCGACCTACGGCGCGTCCCGCGCCAGCGCCCAGGCCGCCGCCGAGTTCCTTGGCCTGTTAGCCCGGGGGACCGCCCCCCGGGCGGCCCCCCGGGGCCCGCAGAGCGGTCCAGACCTTCTCGGGGGTCAGGGGCATGTCGAGGTGGCGGATGCCGTGGGGGCGCAGGGCGTCCATGACGGCGTTGACCACGGCGGGGGTGACACCGATCGTGCCGCTCTCGCCCATCCCCTTGACGCCGAGCGGGTTGAACGGCGACGGCGTCTCGGTCCGCTCCGACGTGATCGGCGGCATCTGGGCGGCGAACGGCACGGCGTAGTCCATCAGCGAGGCCGACAGCGGCTGCCCGTCCGCGTCGTACTGGACGTGCTCGTACAGCGCCTGGCCGATGCCCTGCGCCACCGCGCCGTGCACCTGGCCCTCCACGAGCAGCGGGTTGATCACCCGGCCGCAGTCGTCGACCGCCACGACCCGCAGGATCGTCACCTCGCCGGTCTCCGGGTCGACCGAGACCACGCAGGCGTACGAGCCGGAGGCGTAGGTGAGCCCGAGCTTCCCGGACGTGCGGGTCGCCGATAGCCCGCCGTCCGCGGCCAGCCTGGCCGCCGCCTCGGCGAGCGGGAGCGGCGCGTCGACCCGGCGGGCCGCCTCCAGCACCGCCTGGCACGCGTTGTACACCGCCGAGCCGCCCGCCACCGCGCTGCGGGAGCCGAACGTGCCGAACCCGAACGGCGCCGCGTCGGTGTCGCCGAACACCACGGTCACATCCTCGTAGGCGACGCCCAGGGTGTCGGCGGCGAGCTGCGCGAACGCGGTCTCGTGGCCCTGGCCGTGGCCGCTGGTGCCGACCGCCACGGTGACCTTGCCCGACGGCGTCACCGTCACCGTCGCCGAGTCGCCGTCGGTCCCGGGCACGCGCGGCGTCACCCCGCCCGGCTCCACGAACGACGCGAGCCCGATGCCGAGCAGCCGGCCCTCTTCGGCCGCCCGCTGCCGCTCGGCCGGGAAGCCCGCGTAGCCCACCCGCTCCAGCAGCAGGCCGAGCGCCGCCCGGTAGTCGCCGCTGTCGTACACCAGCCCGGTGCACGTCGTGTACGGGAACTCCGTGGCGGGGATGAAGTTCCGGCGCCGCACCTCGGCCGGGTCGATGCCGGTCTCCCGCGCCACCAGGTCCACCAGGCGCTCGCAGTAGTACGCGGCCTCCGGGCGCCCGGCGCCCCGGTACGGGCCGATCGGGGTCGTGTTCGCGAGCACGCCGAACAGCTCCACGTCGATCGAGGGCACCGCGTAGCCCTGCGGCAGCAGCCGCGCCATCCGGCCGAGCAGGCCGCCGGGCGCGTTCGGCGTCACGTAGGCGCCGAAGCTCGCGTGCACCCGGCCGCGGATCGCGGTGATCCGCCCATCCGCGGTGACCGCCATCTCGAGGTCCGCCACCTGGTCCCGGCCGTGCGTGGTGGCCAGGAAGGACTCGCTGCGCTCCTCGATCCACTTCACCGGCCGGCCGAGCGCCCGGGCGGCGAAGATCACCGCCACCTGGTCCGGGTACAGCGGGCCCTTAGCGCCGAACCCCCCGCCCATGTCCCCCGCGACCACCCGGATCGACTCCGGGGGCAGGCAGAAGATCTGGCTGAGCCAGATCCGCACGCTGTGCGGGCGCTGGGTGGAGATCCGCACCTCCAGCCTGCCGCCGTCGCCGGGCACCGCGAGCAGGCCGCGCGGCTCCAGCGCCACCGGCGCCAGCCGCTGGCTGACCATCCGCTGCCCGACCCGGAAGGCGGCGCTCGCGAAGGCCGCCGCGGCGTCGCCGCCGGTGAGCCGGTGGTGGACGCAGACGTTGCCGCCGAACCCCTCGTGCAGCACCGGAGCGCCGGGCGCGGCCGCCTCCTCCGGCGCCGTGACCGCGGGCAGCGGGTCGTAGTCCACGTCGACGAGCTCGGCGGCGTCGGCGGCGAGCGCCGGCGTCTCCGCCACGACGAGCGCCACCGGCTGGCCCGCCCAGTGCACCCGGTCTTTGGCCAGCGCCCGGAACTCCGGCACCTGCGAGCCGGGCGGCAGCGGGTCGGCCACGCCGGGCAGCGGCCCGATCCCGGCCAGGTCCGCGGCGGTGAAGACGCCGGCCACCCTGGGTGCGCCGCGCGCCGCGCCGACGTCGATGGCGGTGATCCGCGCGTGCGCCAGCGGGCTGCGCACCACGTACGCGTGCAGCAGCCCGGGCACCGTCACGTCGTCGACGTACCGTCCGCGCCCGGTGAGCAGCACCGGGTCCTCTCGCCGCCGCAGCGGCTTGCCGAAAAGGGCACCGTCCCGGTTCCCCGCCCCGTCCCGCGCGCCGCTACCGGTCACGATCGCATCCCTTTCTTTCTGCGGAACGGACGGTGGTATTCGCCACGGGCAACGCGGCGCCCGCGCCGCGCTCGGCGCCCGCGCCGCGTTCCACCATGATCATCTTCAAGTTTGCGTGTTGTTCTGTTCGGATATCCGAACAGAACAACACGCAAAAGTGCGGGGAGGGCGCCGCGCGGCCAGGGGCGGGGGCGCGCAGAGAGGGGGCTGCGCGCGGAGAGGGGGCCCGGCGCGAAGAAGGGGCGCCGCACGAAGAAGGAGCGCCGCACGAAGAAGGGGCGCCGCACGAAGAAGGGGCGGCGCGCGGAGGGAGGTTGGGCGAGCGCGCGGGCGGGTGGGTCATCGGGGCGGCACCTCTCCGGTGGCGCGGGTCAGGGCCCGCGCCAGGGCGCGGCGGGCGAGGACGCGGGCCAGGTGCTGGCGGAAGGGGCCGGTGGCGTGCTGGTCGGAGAGGGGCTCGGCACCGTCGGCCGCCAGGGCGGCCGACGCCTCGAGGGAAGCGGGTTCGGCGGGGGCGCCAGCCAGCGCTCGTTCGGTATCAAAAGAGCGGAAAACACGGCCGGCCACTCCCGTGACCGCGACCCGCGCGGACGTGATCACACCGTCCGATACGGACAGCGCCGCGCAGACCCCGGCCAGCGGCAGGTGGCTGGCGGACTGCTCGAACTTCTCGTAGGCCTGGCCGGGCGGCGGCGCGGCGCCGACGGAGATCTCCGTGACGATCTCGCCGGTGGCCAGGTCGGTGGCGTAGATGCCCCGCAGGAAGTCACCGAGGGCGACGGTGCGGGTGGCGCCGCGGGCGGCTACCGTGACGCTCGCGTCCAAGGCGAGCAGGACCGCGGGCAGGTCGGCGGCCGGGTCGCCGTGCGCCACGCAGCCGCCCACCGTTCCCCTGGCCCGCACCTGCTGGTCCGCCAGCACCGCGAGCGCGTCGGTCATCGCCGGGAAGCGCGCGGCGATGAGCTCATCCCGCTGCAGCGCCCGGTACGTGGTGAGCGCCCCGATCCGGACCCGGTCACCGTCGGGGCTGACGCCGGCCAGCTCGGTGATGCCGCCGATGTCGACCACGGCCTCGGGCACGGCGAGCCGCAGCTTCATCATCGGGAGCAGGCTCTGCCCGCCCGCCAGGACCTTGACGTCCTCGCCGTCGGCGAGCAGGTCCAGGGCGTGCGGCAGCGACTCCGCGCGCAGGTACCGGAAGTCGGCGGGAAACACCCTCACGACTCCCGCATCGCGGCGGCCGCCGCCAGCGCAGCGGCCACGATGTTCTGGTAGCCGGTGCAGCGGCAGATGTTGCCGGCCAGTCCCCTGCGCACGTCCGCGTCGGTGGGGTCGGGGTTGTCGGCGATGATCTGCCGGACCGCCATCACCATGCCGGGCGTGCAGTAGCCGCACTGCAGGCCGTGCTCGGCCCAGAAGGCGTGCTGCACCGGGTGAAGCTTTCCTTCGTCCCCGATGCCCTCGATCGTGGTGATCTCGTGGCCGCCGGCCTGGGCCGCCAGGACCGTGCACGACTTCACCGCCACGCCGTCCATCGCCACCGTGCAGGCGCCGCACTGCGTGGTGTCGCAGCCGACGTGCGTGCCGGTCAGCCCGAGTTGCTCGCGGAGGAAGTGCACGAGCAGCGTCCTGGCGGGAACCTCACGGCGGCAGGAGCGGCCGTTGACGGTGAGCTCCACGCTGACGTCCGTTGCTGACGGCATCCGGCTCTTTCCCTTCCGGGCGGCGGGACGGTGTGCGATGCGATCGATTGCAGCCTACTCTCGGCGGGCTGTTCCGGGTTTCCGCCGGTCCGCCCCGAGCGGGCCGATGTCATCTAATCGACCGGGAAGCTGCATAATGGCGGGCATGCGACTGTCAGCCCGCGCCGACTACGCGCTACGCGCGGCCATCGAGCTCGCCGCGGCACGGGACGGCCATGTCACCGCCGAGCAGCTCGCACAGGCACAGAACATCCCCGGCAAGTTCCTGGAGACCATCCTCACCCAGCTGCGCAGGACCGGGCTCGTGCGCAGCCAGCGCGGACCCGACGGCGGCTTCTGGCTCGCCAGGACCGCGTCCGAGATCTCGCTCGCCGACATCATCCGCGCCATCGACGGCCAGCTCCTCGGGGTCCGCGGCGAGCGCCCGGAGAACATCTCCTACCCGGGAGCGGCCGAGCCGCTGCAGCGCGTGTGGATCGCGCTGCGCGCCAACGAGCGCGCGATCCTGGAGACGGTCACGCTCGCCGACATCGTCTCCGGGGAACTCCCCGCCGCGATCCAGAACCTGATCGAAAGCCCGCAGGCCTGGGTGTGACGCGGCCTGAGGGGCTTTCGGAGTCACCTGTTACGTTCTCGTAAATTTACGGCGGGTACCACAGCAGCTACGGCGGGTAGCCGCGGAGTGAGGCGCGGTAGCGACTCACTTTCCGCGATCACGCGGCCCGCGGGAGGCCTTGCGGCCTCCCCGGCCGCGTGATGATACGGCGAGCACCGCAGCCGACGGGGGGTCCGGGGGGTATGCCCCCCGGATTAGACATGCCCCCGGATTAGACATTCCCCCCGGATTAGACCGGCACCATGTCGGTGATCTCGCGGACGTCCGGTAGGCGGCCTGCGGTGTTCTGGAACTCCGGGCCACGGTTGGCGAAGTCCGTCGTGGTGCCGGGCTCCAGCGCGGGCTCGATCGCGGGCTGCGCCTCGGCGGGGACGCGGAGACCGGGCTCCCTCGGCGCGCTGAGCACCGGCTCGTTCTGCAGTTCGGCGAGCGCGAAGCCGTCCGAGACCTCGCGGAACACCTGCGACAGCGGCGTCTCCAGCGCGGCGCAGATGGCGGCGAGGAGCTCGGAGGACGCTTCCTTCTGCCCCCGTTCCACCTCGGACAGGTAGCCGAGGGACACCCGCGCGGAGGCCGAGACCTCGCGCAGCGTGCGGCCCTGCCGCAGGCGCAGACGACGCAGCACGTCGCCGAGCAAGTGACGAAGCAGTACCATCGTCGCACTCCCTTCCCGAGGCAGAACCGCCGACATCTCCACCGTACCTTTACCTGCGGTACGCCTGCGAGACCATGACCCCGTGTGTTCGCTCCTGACGTAACGCTGTAATCATCGGCTGTCTTCCCGGAGCCGGCCCAGGAGCAATCCGAGGGCACGCTCCACCGTCAGTCTACGGACCTGGTCCCGGTCTCCGGGCAGCGCGATCGTGCGCACGACGGTGTCGCCGGCCAGGCTGACGGCGATGTGCACGGTTCCCGGCGGGTGCCCGTCGGAGGACTCCGGTCCCGCCACGCCGGTGGTCGCCACCCCGATGGTCGCGCCGAGCCGCTCCCTGACGCCGGCCGCCATGGCCGCGGCGACCGGCGGGTAGACGGCGCCGTGCTCGGCCAGAAGCCGCGGGTCAACGCCGAGAAGCTTCGCCTTCAGCTCGGTGGCGTAGGCGACGATGCCGCCGCGGAACGCCGCCGACGAGCCGGGGGCCTCGGTCAGCGCGGCGGCGACGAGGCCGCCGGTCAGCGACTCGGCGACGGCGACGGTGCGGCCGGACGCCCGCAGCACGCCGAGTATCTCGCCGGCCAGCTCCCGCGCGGCGCCGCCCGCGGATCCCTCATCAGCCATGATCCTTACAGTTCCCTCACGTTTGCCGCGGCTCCTCGCGGTGCAGTCGCACCGCACGCACTACGTAATCGGCGCCGGTTACCAGCGTTACCACGACGGCCAGCGCCATGACAAGCTCCTTGACGATCCCCGGCGGGCTCAGCGACGGCGGCAGCACGTACAGGCAGATCGCCAGTATCTGCAGGGACGTCTTGAGCTTGCCGCCGGGGCTCGCGGCGATCACGCCACGGCGGAGCACCCAGAACCGCAGCGCGGTCACGCCCACCTCGCGGAACAAGATCACCGCGGTGACCCAGGCGGGCAGCTCGCCGAGCGCCGACAGGGTGATCAGCGCCGCACCGGTCAGGGCCTTGTCGGCCAGCGGGTCGGCGATCTTGCCGAAGTCCGTCACCAGCCCCCGGCGGCGCGCCAGCCGCCCGTCGAGCAGGTCGGTCAGCGACGCGACACAGAACGCCGCCAGGGCGATCAGCCGCCACACCGTGCCGCCGGCCAGCAGGCACAGCACGAAGAGCGGGACGAGCAGGATGCGGGACACGGTGAGCTCGTTGGCCACGTTCATGAGTCCCGGCCGCGCGGGGAGCGCGGCTGGGGGGCCGTCGCCCTCACTCACCGGCGGCTACGCCTCGGCCGCCAGGTCGACCCCGTCGGAGGCGACCACGCGCGCCCGCACCAGGTCACCTGGGCTCACCGGCTTGCCCTCGCGGACGGTGACGATGGTGATGCCGTCCACCTCCGGCGCCTGGTGCGCGGCCCTGCCCTCGAAGCGTTCGCCGCCGAGCACCTCCTCGACGAGCACCTCGACGTCTTCGCCCACCCGGTCGGCAGCCCGCTGCGCCATCACTTCCTCGGCCAGGTCCGCGAGCTCCTCCACCCGGCGCGCGATCTCCGCCTCGTCGTGCTTTCCCGGCAGCGCGGCCGCCTCGGTGCCGTCCTCGTCGGAGTAGCCGAAGATGCCGATGGCGTCCAGCCGGGCGTTGCTCAGGAACAGCTCCAGCTCGCGCGCGTCGGCCGCGGTCTCGCCCGGGAACCCGACGATGAAGTTGGACCTGATGCCCGCCTGCGGGCACGCCTGCCTGATCCGGTCGGCCAGCTCCTCGAAGCGCCGCCGGTCGCCGAACCGCCGCATGGCCCGCAGCACCGGGCCGCTGGCGTGCTGGAAGGACAGGTCGAAGTACGGCGCGACCCCCGGCGTGCCGGTCATCACCTCGATCAGCCCGGGCCGCACCTCGGCGGGCTGCAGGTAGCTGACCCGCACCCGCCCGATCCCCTCGACGGCGGCCAGCGCGGGCAGCAGTTCCTCGAGCAGCCTCAGGTTGCCCAGGTCCTTGCCGTAAGAGGTGGAGTTCTCGCTGACCAGCAGCAGCTCCCGCACCCCCTCACCGGCCAGCCAGCCGGCCTCGGCAAGCAGCTCCGGCGGCCGGCGCGAGACGAAGGCGCCACGGAAAGACGGGATCGCGCAGAACGAACACCGCCGGTCGCACCCCGAGGCGATCTTGAGCGGCGCCACCACGCCGCCGGACAGGCGCTGCCGGAACACCCGGGGGCCGGACGCCGGGGCGATCCCCGGGGGCAGGTCCGTAACCGGCGCGGCGGGCCGCGCGGCCTGGCGCCCGGCGGGGCTGACCGGCAGCAGCGTGCGGCGGTCCCTGGCCACGTGCGCGGGGCGCCGCCGCCCGGCCAGCACGTCGTCGAGCCGCGCGGCGATGTCGCCGTAGTCGTCGAAGCCGAGGATCTGCGCCTCGGGCAGCTCGTCCGCCAGCCGCGTCCCGTAGCGCTCGGCCAGGCAGCCGACGGCGGCGACCTTGGCTCCCGAGTCCGCCGCGGTCAGCAGCTCGTCGATGGACTCCTGCTTGGCGGCCTGGATGAACCCGCACGTGTTGACGAGGACGACGTCCGCGTCCTCCCCGTCGCCCCGGAGCGTCCAGCCGCCGGCCGCCAGCCGCGCGGCGAGCTCTTCCGAGTCGACCTCGTTGCGCGCGCAGCCGAGCGTGACCACCGCCACCGTGGTGGGGTCGTCACCCGCCGTGCGCGGCGAGAGGTGGTGATCCGTGGGTGTCGTCATGGCCGTGTCCGAGTATGACTGCTCCCCGGGCATCGAGCCTCATCGAGCGCCCGCCTGGGCGGTGTGGTCTCGCGCACGGGACGGCGTCGCGCCGTCACCTGTCGTCGCTGGTCGACCGGCCGACGTCCAGCGACGTGGTACCGCGGCGGTCCCAGCGGGTGAAGCCGGCGGCCTCGGCGGACTCCTCGCTGTCGAACCAGACGTCGGCGACCGTGCGGCTGTAGAAGCGCCCGGTCGGCGGGTGGAACAGCTTCGTGGTGGCGTCGCCCTTGACCGGGAAGCCCGGCGGCA
>JAFAZE010000132.1 GCA_019239975.1 Streptosporangiaceae bacterium | reverse complement strand
CGGCCGCATCACCGCGAACTTCGCCGCCAGCCCCGCCACCACCCCCGGATCCGCACTCATAACACAATCCTGGGCCCCCCTCACGTCAAGTAAAAACCCGACGCGTCCATACGGCACCTACGATTCCGCGATCATGGAACGTGGTACTGATGGAGCGCATGAGGTTGGTGCACGTGCCCTCTCGCGGGCTGGCGTTGCTGTTGCGGCTGACGTTGCTGTAGTGAAAGCGGCCCAGGCGGCGAGGCGGGCCGGCGTGAAGGCGGCCAGGCGGCGAGGCGGCCACGCGGGCCGACGGCAAGGCAGGTCGGCGTGAAGGCAACCAGGCGGCGAGGCGGGCCGGCGTGAAGGCGGCCAGGCGGCGAGGCGGCCACGCGGGCCGACGGCGAGGCAGCCAGGCGTGAAGGCAACCAGGCGGCGAGGCGGGCCGGCGGCCGGGCGGCCACCCCGGTGGGCGAACGGCAGCCGGCGGCGCCGCAGGCCCCGTTACCGTCCCGAGATATATGCGCCAGACCCGCCGGTTCGGCCCGCTGGCACCGGCGCCGCCGCTGCCGTGTCAGTTCAGTTCGCGGCTTCGTCAGCCAGGCCATCCCAGGGACGGCGCGGCACAGCGGCGGACGCGCCCTCTGGGCAGTGCCTGACGTAATCACACCATCCGCACCAGCTTCCCGGGCGGGGCGGGAACACCTCGTCGTAGCGGTCCGGTGGCAGCGGGGCGCGCATCCGCTCGTCGGCTTCCGCGCACTCGGCGGCGACCTCCTCGGCGCGGCGCAGGTGGCGGGCGAGCGATTCGCCGGTGTGGTCCCAGGCGAGCACCTCGCCGGTTGGCAGGTGATGCAGTTCCACCCGCCGGCACGGGCGGTGGAGCACCCGCTGGGCGGCGGCCGCGTACACGGCGAGCGCCATCGAGCTTCGCGCGTCGTCCACGGTCAGCAGGTGGCGGCCGGTCTTGTAGTCGACCACGACCAGCTCGGTGCCGTCGGGTTCCGCTGGACGCTCGTCGAGCCGGTCGATCCGGCCGGACACGGCTATCCGGTCGGTACGGGTCGCCACGGTGCGTTCCACCCCGACGGGCTCGTCCGCGGGATCGAGGGCCGCCACGTACGCCTCCACCATGCGCCTGGCCCGGTCGCGGTAGCGCGCCGACTGCCGGTCATCGGCGAAGCCCTCGTTGATCCAGCCCCGGTCGAGCAGGGCGCCGGCCGCCTGCACCGTGCGCTCCCGCAGCGGCAGCCGCCACCAGCCCGCGAGCGCGTTGTGCACGCTTGCGCCGAGGCTGTTGTGCGCCCACGGCGGTCCCTTGGGCGGGGCCGGGCGGTCCAGGTAGCTCATCCGGTACCGCCGCGGGCAGTCAAGCCAGGCGGCCAGCCGCGTGGGCGTGCACGCATAGAGCCGCTTCGGCATCCCCTCGAACCCGAGCTGCTCCCCCGAACGCCCCACCTCCTCCCCCACCCTCTCCCTCTCCATTGCCATTCGGCTCCGTTTGCCTTATCTGTCCAGGACGCCCTGTCCGGCTCAGCCGTCACCGGGCAGCGACGGCCCTGCGGTCACCCAGCTGTCGAACCGCTTCTGCGCGGCCGCCACCGTCGTTTCCTCGCCATGGCCGGGAAGTATGCGGGTGTCAGCGGGGAGCGCGAGCAGGTGCTCGCCGATCGCGGTGAGCTGCCCGGGGAAGTCGGGGAACTCACCCTGATGCGCCGCCGGGCCGCTGGCCAGCAGCGCGTCCCCGGTGAACACTACGCCCAGATCCTCGCAGTAGAGGCTGACCGATCCGCGGGTATGGCCGGGCGTGTGGATGACCTCGAGCCGGATGTCCGCGACCTCGAAGACACCGGCCTCCGCCATCTCGATCTCCGGATCCGTATCCGGGTACGCGGTGCGCCAGTGCAGCAGGTCCGCCGGGTGCAGCGCCACCGGCGCCTCGTCCCGCTCCGCCACCTCCACCGCGGCGGTGACATGGCTCGCGTGCCCGTGGGTGCATATCACGGCGAGGATCTCGCGGTCCCCGACGAGGTCGAGCACCCCGACGGCGTCCTCACCCGGGTCGATGACGATGACCTCCTCGTCGTCACCGACGATCCAGGCATTCCCCTCGCCCGCCTCCGCGTCATCGCCCCGCTCCGCCACCCGCGGTGTCCACACCCGGTCGATCCGAGCTTCCATCGTCAGCGCCTCTTCTCACGCCATGCCATACGTCACTCCGCGCTGGCCACTCTAGCGGGGAGACAGCGCTCGCGAGCCGCAGTGAAGGAGGCCGCTCCGGCGTGACGCCATGGCCACGCCGGGCGCGTAGCCGGTCGACGGTTCGGACGGCCCGGCACCTTCGGCCGGCCATGCCGTCGGGACCGCCGGGCCGCCGGGGTTCATCGGCCCGGCACCGGCACCGCGGCGGCCGGAACGGTCCGCGGCAGGCCGAAGGCCGCGAACAGGCCCGGGTCGTTGAACGCGGTGACCCGTGCGACGCGCGATGTGGCGAGGGTGAGCACGCATATCGAGTGTGCGCTGTACCCGCCGTCGTGGCCGCGTACGTAGGCGGCCAGCGCGGGCTGGCCGTTGGCGGCCACCGGGAACATCTGGAAGCGGCCGGGTTCGGTGAGGACCCTGGCCCGCAGGAAGCGCCCGACCAGCTCCCGGCCGACGAACCAGGTCACCTCCGGCGGCATCTCGAACACGGCGTCCTCGCGCAGCAGTTGCATGACCGCGGTGACGTCGGCGTTCTGGAACGCCGTGGCGTACCGGCCGAGCAGGGCACGGCCGGCCGGGTCGGCGGGCTCGTGAATCTGGTCCTCGTCGGGGGCCACCTGCTGCAGCCGGGCCCGGGCACGCCGCAGCATGCCGTTCACCGCGATCGTTGTCGTGCCGAGCAGATCGGCGACCTCCGCGGCCCGCCAGCGCAGCACGTCGTGCAGGATCAGCACGGCGCGCTGCCGGGCGGGCAGGTACTGCAAGGCGGCGATCAGGGCCAGCCGCATGCTCTGCCGCGACGCGACGATCTCGGCTGGATCGGCGGACCCGGCGCTCACCAGCGCGTCGGGAATGGGCTGCAGCCACGGAACCTCCGGCCGCGCCGCGGCCAGCGGGGCTTCGGGGTACTCGCCCGGGGCGCCAAGGCCGGACGGCAACGGCCGCCGGCCGCTGTTCTCCAGCGCGCGCAGGCAGGCGTTGGTCGCGATTCGGTACAGCCAGGTTCGCAGCGACGCCCGCCCCTCGAATTCGCCGTAGGACCGCCAGGCACGGATCATGGTCTCCTGCACCTGGTCTTCGGCGTCGTGGACCGAGCCAAGCATGCGGTAACAGTGCGCCAGCAGCTCGGGCCGGAACGGGTCGGTGAGACGCGCGAAATCCTCGCTGACCGCCATGGCTGCTCCCTCCGGGCACTGCGTGCCGCGTCATCACTGGTACAGACCCAGCCCGGCCGTGAAACTAACCGGCCGGCAGCGAGCTTTCTGCTCCGGGGGTTCCCGGTCAGTTTTCCGTGCGTCCCGGATCTGTAGAGGTGAACGCGGCTTAGGCCGCCTCACACACATCAGGGAGCGCGCATGTCAAGGCAGCAGCTATCCGGCTCGATCGGCTACCGCCGCCCGGAGGGTCAAGGTTTGGATCAGGTTCATCGCTGGCGGGCGTTCGCGGTGCTGGCCGTTTCGTTCTTCATGACGGTCGCGGACCTCGCGATCGTCAACGTCGCGTTGCCGACCATCGGCCGCAAGCTGCACATGCCGGAATCGGCCCTGCAGTGGGTCGTCACCGGCTACGCGCTCACCTTCGGCGGTTTCCTGCTGCTCGGC
>JAFAZE010000145.1 GCA_019239975.1 Streptosporangiaceae bacterium | reverse complement strand
TGGACCCCACCGGCCGCGGCCGCCAGCGGTGGACCAACCGGTGGAAGGCCGCCCTGAACGCCTTCGACATCACCTTCGACGGCCGCCTCAGCGCGGGACGCAAGTAACAACAGAGGAAGAAGTTACACCGTTAAGTTGACAGACCCTAACGGGGATATTCGAACCTGCGGAGTCCGTTCGTCACGGGTGCCGGGACGGGCGGGGGGTTTCGCGGTTGGTGATGGTGTCGAGGAAGTCCAGCGCCGCGGCCGCTGTGGCCTGGCGCCAGGCGAGGAGGGTCGCGTCGAAGCCGCCGGGCTGAGGTTGCCCGGCGTGGATGGCGCTGGCGATGGGCTCCAGTATTGTCCGCTGGCGGTGGAGCAAATCAGCGGGGTCATTTCCGGACCGGTGGAGCAGCGCAAGCTTGAGCAGCAGGTGGGAGCGGATGTCGCGGACGTGCCGGACGGGTGTGTTCAGCCAGTCTCTCGCGGCCTCGCCGCCCTGGGGGGTGGCGGTGTAGATGGTCCGTTGCGGCCCCAGGCCGGGCTGCGTCCCGCCGGGAATTATCAGGCCAGCCTCTTGCAGCCGGGTGATGGCACGGTAGATGACCGCTTTGGGGATGTGCCAGATCCGGCCGAGCTCACCATCTGGTGCGGTCAGCTGGGCAACGGCAAATCCGTGCAAGGGCTGCTGGCTGAGGATGGCGAGCACCGTCTGCTCTGCCAGCGACAGTGACGGCCTCGCGTTCATGAGCCTGAGCGTAGCCGCCCGATCCGCGCGGCCCGTTCGAGGTGGCGGGCGGTCCGCCTCAGCGGGTCCTTGGGATCTCCACGGACACATTCGTAGATTTCACCGCGGCGATGGCCAGCATGCCGGGCTCCAGGCCGAGCTCATCGGCCGCCTCCCGGCTCAGCAGGGACACGAACCGGTGCGGGCCGGCCTGGATTTCCACCTGGGCCATCACCGTGTCGCGGACCACGCGGGTGACCAGCCCGGCGAACCGGTTCCGCAGCGACTGAGCCGTCACCACCCGGTCACCGGGGGCCCCTGCCGACTCGGCGCGTTCTTGCGCGAACCTGGCCAGCGCTGCCCCGTCCACGGCCAGCCGCCCGGAATCGTCGGTGATCTTCCCGATCCGGCCGGCCTCGGCCCAGCGGCGCATAGTGTCGTAACTGACTCCCAGCAGTTCCGCAGCTTCCCTGATCCGGAATGTCGGCACGCGGCGACTGTAACGCACCTGCGGCTGACATGGCGGTACAGGAGGCGCACCTGCCTCACATCCCGCCCGGCGCAGCCGCGCTCTGCTCATCGGCGCCGGAGGGTGGCGGCGGCGCGGGGGCCGGGCGGGCAGCCCGGCCCCCGCGGTGCGGTCGTGGTTCACAGCTGGGCGGTGACGGCCTTGACCTCGGTGTAGGCCTCCAGCACCTCGTGGCCCATCTCGCGGCCCCAGCCGGACTGCTTGTACCCGCCGAACGGCAGGGAGGCGTCGAAGACGTTGTAGCAGTTGATCCAGACCGTGCCGGCCCGGATCTTCTTCGCCAGGGCGTGGGCCTTGGAGATGTCCTGGGTCCAGATGCCCGCGCCGAGGCCGTAGTCGGTGTCGTTGGCCGCGGCCGCGATCTCATCCAGGCTGCTGAAGGGCGCGGCGACCACGACCGGGCCGAAGATCTCCTCCCGGACGACCTTCATGTCCGGGCGGGCGCCGGTCAGCACGGTAGGCTCGACGAAGTAGCCGGCCTCGCCGTGCCGGCTACCGCCGGTAACCGCGGTGGCGCCATCGGCCAGGCCGGACTCCAGGTAGCCGGTGACCCGGGCCAGCTGCTCGTCCGAGACCAGCGGCCCCATCTGGGTGCCCGGTTCCATGCCAGGCCCGAGCCGGATCGACTTGGCGATCTGCGCGACGCCCTCCACCACCTCGTCGAACCGGCCTTCCTGGACGAAGAGCCGGGACCCGGCGACACAGCACTGGCCGTGGTTGAAGAAGATCGCGTTCGCGGCGCCCTCCACCGCCGCCGGCGAGGCATCCTCGAACACGATGTTCGGAGACTTGCCGCCCAGCTCGAGGGTGACCTTCTTCAGGTTGCCGGCGGCCGCCTGCACGATCAGCTTTCCGACCTCGGTGGACCCGGTGAACGCCACCTTGTCCACATCCTGGTGCGCGGCCAGGGCCGCGCCGGCGGTCTCGCCGAACCCGGTGACCACGTTCACCACCCCATCCGGCACCCCGGCCTCGGCGATCAGCCCGGCCAGCCGCAGCGCGGTCAGCGGGGTCTGCTCGGCAGGCTTGAGCACCACGGTGTTCCCGGTGGTCAGCGCGGGACCGAGTTTCCACGCGGCCATCAGCAGCGGGAAGTTCCACGGGATGATCTGCCCGATCACCCCGACCGGCTCGCGAAGCGTGTAGGAGTGGAAACTCGCCCCGGGCATGTAGGGGACGGAGATATCGATGGTGTTGCCCTCGATCTTGGTGGCCCACCCGGCCATGTAGTGGAACAGGTCCGCGGCCAGCGGGATGTCCGCCGCCCGGGCCACCGCGTACGGCTTGCCGTTGTCCAGCGATTCGAGCTGCGCCAGCTCGTCGGCGTGCTCGAGGATCAGGTCCCCGATCCGCCAGATAATCCGCCCCCGCTCCGAGGACGTCATCCGCCCCCACAGCCCCTCCTCGAACGCCCGCCGGGCAGCTCGCACGGCCCGGTCGATGTCCTCCGCGTCACCCTCGGCGACCCGGGCCAGCGTCTGGCCGGTGGACGGGTCGGGGGTTTCGAAGGTCTTGCCGGATGCCGCGTCGGCCCACTGGCCGCCGATGAACAGCTGCCGGGGGCTGGCGGTGAACTCGGTAACGCTCGCGTCGACTGTCACTGTCATGGCTTCTCATCTCCCTCACCGCCCGGGCACGCCCTTGGCCCGGCCCGGTAGTCACAATGAGACAACAGGACGGCTGCCGAAACAAGATAATGGTTGTCCCGCCCAGGCGGCTGCCCGAAGAGGGCTACCAGGCCGGCACCGCCGCCTCCCCCGGCACGCTCACGCCGCACCGCCTCGTCAGCGGCACGTACCGGCCAGGGCCGTCAGCTCGTGCAGCACATGCGCGGGGATATGGCCACAAATCCCGCTGATGCCGTCTATTGCCTGCTGATCTGCCGCATCTGCATGATGAGGACATGACCTCCCCCGCGCCGCCGCTCCCCGCCCCGCCCGCGACGACCAGCGCCAGCCGCCAGCGGTGGGAGGAACTGCTGGGCAGCATCAGCGGCCTGCTCCCAGCCGGCCCCGCCTCGGTGCTGATCGACGGCCACGGCCCGCACCCGGCGATCCTGGCCGGGCGGCTCGCCGCCGCGCTGAACGCAGCCGGGCAGCCCTGCTGGCGGCCCCCTGGCACCGGGCGCGGCACGGCCACCGGCGCAAGCCCCTGCATCCCGGTCGCGACGATCATGCTGGCCGACGGCGCCCGCTGGCGGCATGCCCGCCGCTGGGACGTGGTGATCTGGCTGCGCACCCCGGCCGCCGGCTGCCCAGCGGGCGGCGACGGCGAGACCGGCGCGGACATCGTCATCGACCTGCACGACCCGGGCTGGCCGGTGATCCGCCGCGTCGCCGCCCCGCTGGCCGGCCGCGGCACCTGGTACATCACCGAGACCCGCGCCTTCTTCGCCTCCCGGGCCGCCACCTGGGACACCAAGTTCGGTGACGACCTGCCCGCTTACGCCGCCGCCATCGCCGAGGCCGGAATCCCCGCAAACAGCACGGTCATCGACCTGGGCTGCGGTACCGGCCGGGCGCTGGCCGCCCTGCGCCAGGCCGCCGGCCCGCACGGCAAGGTCATCGCCATCGACCTAACCCCCGAAATGCTCCGCCAAGCCCGCGACCGGGCGCAAACTGCGGACGCCGCGCTCATCCTCGCCGACGCCCGCCACCTGCCCCTCGCGTCCGCGTCAGCCGACGCGATCTTCGCCGCCGGGCTGATCATGCACCTGCCCGACCCGGAGGCCGGGCTCCGCCAGCTCGCCCGCATCACCAGGCCCGGCGGGCTGCTCATCTTGTTCCACCCCTCCGGCCGCGCCGCGCTCGCCGCCCGCCACGGCCGCTCCCTCACCCCCGGCGAACCGCTCGACCACGCGCCGCTGCACCGCTCCACCCGGAGCGCCGGATGGCAACTGACCACCTACGACGACGCCGGACACCGCTTCCTCGCCATCGCCACCCGCAGGCCGTAGGCCGTAGGGTCAGCCGGCAAGGCCGGCGCGCAGGTACGGCCACAGCGAGCACGCGGCGAACAGGACGGTGACGGCGCATCACCCCGGTCCCGGTAACGGGCTGCTGACGACGGTCGCCACGGATCGTTCCGAATCATTATTTGCGCGGCGTATACACCGAGTGTATATTAACGGGGTGAGCGTCCCCCTGACCCTCCTCGGCCTGCTCGAGCGCGAGCCCAGTCACGGCTACGACCTGAAGCGTGACTATGACACCTACTTCGGCCGCGGAAAGCAGCTGCCGTTCGGGCAGGTCTATTCCACACTCGGCCGGCTGGCCCGCGACGGAAAGGTCGCCGGCGGCCGGGCCGAACCGGGCGAGGGACCGGATCGCAAGCGCTACTCGATCACCGACGCCGGCCGGGCGGAGGTCGACGCATGGCTGGCCGATCCGGTCGAGCCCGAGCCGCACCTGCAGACGATCCTGTTCGCGAAGGTGACGCTGGCCCTGATGCTCGGCAAGCCCGCCGCGGCTTACCTGGACAGGCAGCGTTCCGCGCACATCAGGCGGATGCACCAGCTCACCGAGCTCAGGCGCGACGGTGCGCTGGTGGACGTGCTGCTCGCCGACCATGCCCTGTTCCACCTGGAGGCGGACCTTCGGTGGATCGATCTCACGTCAGCGCGTCTGGCGGAACTAGCCGCAGTGGTCAACCCGGAAGGGGCACCGAAGCAATGAACAGAGGTCCTGCCGTGACGCGCGCGCACCTGGTCGAGGCCCGCGACGTCGCGAAATCGTTCGGCCAGACCCCCGCGCTGCGTGGCGCGAGCGTGGCCATCAGGGCGGGTGAGATCTTCGCGGTCATGGGGCCGAGCGGGTCCGGCAAGTCAACTCTGCTGCACTGCCTGGCCGGGATCTTCGCGCCCGACCGTGGCGAGGTGTGGTTCGACGGGGAGCGCCTCGACACGCTTGGCGAAGCCGAACGCACCAGGCTGCGCCGGACCGCGTTTGGCTTCGTGTTCCAGTTCGGGCA
This sequence comes from Streptosporangiaceae bacterium, assembly GCA_019239975.1. Classification (GTDB taxonomy): domain Bacteria; phylum Actinomycetota; class Actinomycetes; order Streptosporangiales; family Streptosporangiaceae; genus JAFAZE01. The sequence goes on along the minus strand of JAFAZE010000145.1, from coordinate 88,188 downwards.
GCTGGTGCCGGAGCTCACCGCGGCGGACAACGTGGCGCTGCCGCTGCTGCTCAACCGGGTGCGGCGGCGCGTCGCGTACGGGACGGCCGAGACCTGGCTGGGCCGGCTGGGCATCGGGGACAAGGGCGCCAACCGGACCGGGGAGCTGTCCGGCGGCGAGGCGCAGCGGGTGGCGGTCGCCCGCGCGCTCGCACTGGCCCCGAAGGTGATCTTCGCCGACGAGCCGACCGGTTCGCTGGACTCGCTGACCGGCGAGAAGGTGATGGACCTGCTGACCGCGCTGGCCCGCGAGGCGGGCACCACGGTGGTGATCGTCACGCACGACGCCAGGGTCGCCGCGTACGCCGACCGCGTGGTGATGGTCCGCGATGGGCTGGTGTCGGGAGATCTGGGCGCGGTCGGCGAGCAGGTGTCCGCGGCGAAGGCGGGCAGGTAATGCTCCGCCTTGGCCTGCGGCTGACCCTGCGCAGCGGCCGGGAGGCGCTGGTGCGGCTGGTGATCACCGCCGCGGCGGTGGCGGCCGGCGTCGCGCTGCTGCTCGGCGTGCTCGCCGAGTTCCACGCGTTCCAGGCCAACGCCAGCCAGGCCTGCTGGTCGTGCACGACGGGTGCACCGGTGCCCTCGCCGCTGCCGTCGCACGGGGAGCTATGGAACGACAGCGTGGACTTCTACCGGGGGCAGACGATCACCCGGCTGGACGTCGCGTCGCTGGGCGCCGGCGCGCCGGTGCCGCCCGGCGTCACGAGCTTGCCGGCGCCCGGTGAGTACTACGCGTCACCCGCGCTTGCCGCCTTGCTCAAGGCGGTGCCCGCCGGCGAGCTGGGCGACCGGTTCCCCGGTCACCTGGCCGGAACGATCGGCGACGCGGCGCTGAACGGGGCCAGCGACCTGGCGATATACATCGGATACCGGCCCGCCGCGCTCGCCGCGGCGGCCGTGCCTCCGCCGGCGAAGCACGGTTCCGCCACCCCGGCCCCGGTGCCCGGCACCACGTGGGTCACGTCGATCGCCACGGCGCCGCCGCGGGAGGTGTTCACTCCGTTCTTCCGGTACGCGTTCGGCGTCGGCGTCCTCGCGGTGCTGTTCCCGATGCTGGTGCTGATCAGCACCGCGACCCGGCTGGCCGCGGGCCGGCGGGAGGAACGTTTCGCCGCGCTCCGCCTGGTCGGCGGGACGCCCGCCGACATCCGCGTGATCGCGTCCGTCGAGTCGGTGGTGAGCGCGTTCTGTGGCGCGGCGGCGGGAATCGTCATCTTCCTGCTGGTGCGGCCTTTGCTGGCGGGAGCGGCGCTCATCAGCACGCGGTACTTCGAATCCCAGCTCACGCCCACCGTCTGGGGATACCTCGCGATGCTGGTGGGGGTGCCGGTGGCGGCCGCCGTCGCGGCGCTGGTATCGCTGCGGCGGGTGCAGATCTCCCCGCTCGGCGTCAGCCGGCACGCCACGCCGAAACCGCCGTCGTTCTGGCGGCTGGCCACGCTGGTGATCGGCCTCGTGCTGTACGTGTACGGACTGTCGAAGACCACGCACAAGTCGATCGGCGCGCCGGCCTACCCGGGCCTGCTCATCACCATGGTCGGCCTCGTCATAGCGGGTCCGTGGCTCACCTCGGTCGCGTCACGGCTGTTCGGCCGCCTCATCGCGGGATCGTCGGCGCTGCTGTCGGCCCGGCGGCTGGCCGGCAACCCGAAGGCGGCCTTCCGGTCGGTGACCGGGCTGGTGCTCGCCGTCTTCCTCGGCACGATGGTGGGCACGCTGGTGCCAGCGGTGAACGCCACCGAGGCGACGCCGACGGCGGGCGCGCTCGCCAACGTGCTGCTCGAGAGCGGGCTCGGGCTCGCCCCGCAGGCCGGGGCCAAGCTGCTCAGCGGCCTGAACGCCATCAAGGGCGCCGGCGTCTACCCGGTCTACGCGCCGCTCGTCAGCGGGCCGGCCTCGGGGCCTGGCGCCGGGCCCGGTGGCGGGCCTGGCAAGGGGCCCGGTGGCGGCGGGGCGTCCCAGGTGGGCCCCAGCGTGATGACCTGCCCGGCGCTGCGCGGCCTCGCCGTGCTCGGCCAGTGCGCACCCGGCTTGCGAGCGGTTGAGGTCACCGACAACTCCCTCTACAGCGACAACCCCAAGTACGACACCGCCCCGATCGCCAGCGCGTCCAGCCCGGCGTACACGGGCGACGTGGCCAAGCTGGGCCTGATAACGGTCCTGGTGCGGGTGGACAGCCCCGCCACGCTGGAGCGGGTCCGCACATACCTGGCCGTCAACTCCCCGCCGGAGTCCGGCGGCCAGGGCTCGGCGCCGACACCGCCGCGGACGTTCGGCGAGACGCTCCAGATACGGATCGCCCGCGCGGCCACGTTCGAGAAGATCGTGTACGCCGCCGTCGCGCTCACGCTGATCGTGGCCGGGTGCAGCCTCGCGGTCGCGGTCGGCGGCGGGCTGATCGACAGGAAGCGCCCGTTCACCCTGCTGCGGGTCAGCGGCACCCCGGTCGGCGTGCTGTCCCGGGTCGTCCTGATGGAAGCGGCGGTTCCGCTGGTGGCCGCCACCGTGGTGGCCGCCGGTACCGCCTACGCGATGTCGATGTGGGCGTTTGTCCGGCTCGCGCCGGCCGGGACAGCGATCCCGCAGCTCGGATCGGACTATTACGCGCTGATGGGCATCGGCGTGGCCGTCGCCTTCGGGGTCATCTCGGTGACGCTGCCCCTGCTGCGCCGCATGACAAGCCCGGGCAACGTCCGCTTCGAGTAGGCCTGCCGGATGAGCCCTCGCCTGGACGCGCTCAGCCGCGCGACACCACGAGAGATGGCTGCCACAATTCCCGTAACGACCGGATAACCCCGTAATCCGCCGCCGCGCCGGGAGCGTCCCATATCTTGAGAATGTGCGAGACTGGTAGCACCGGATAGCGAACCATCATCGGGGGTGGGGGGCAGTCCTTTGGGCACGATGCCGCTGGCCGTGAACCTCGTCGTCTGCGGCCTTGCTGCACGGGGAACTCACGCTGTCCCTGTGTGCCGGCGCCGAACACCGCATACGGCGGTACCGGCGGCATGCGGTGGCTCACCCGCACTCCCCGCGAAGGTCTAGGCGGCCCAGGTGCCGGTGACGTGAGCGGCATCCTCGACCGTCGAACCCGGCTGGTAAACGACCAAAGCAGGTAAACCGGAAGGAACCGGCATGTTCAGGATCAACTGGCGGCACCCGGCCGTCGCTGTCGCGGCCGTCCTGGCCTTCGCCGCGACCGGCGCGGGCGGCATGGCGCTGGCAACCGTGGGACCGGCCGGCCCAGTGCCCGCCGCTGGTGTGCAGTGGCCCGGGCCAATCCCCGCCTCTGGGGTGCACTCCCGCAACTTCTGCGGCACGCAGTGGAAGAACGTGCGCCCCAACGGGGGGGTCGGCTACAACATCTACAACGATGATTTTGGGGCTCGCACCTGCCTGTTCAACGACGGGAACGCGGGTTTCGTGATCTCCCGGTCGACGGCTAACGGCGGCTGGGTGGCGTTCCCGAACGTCAGCCAGGGCTGGGAATGGGGCAGGAGCGCCCGGCACGCGCCGATGTACCCGGTGAAGATGCGCGATGACGGCCACCCGTTCTCGGCTATCGAGCTGCACCTGATCAACAGCGGCTCGTGGAACGCCGCCTATGACATGTGGTTCAGCACCTACCCACAGAAGAACGGGCAGGACAACGCGGCTGAGGTAATGATCTGGCTCGACTGCCGCAACGACTGCATAGGCTCCAACTCCCCCGTGGTCAGGATCGACGGCATGCTGTTCCACGAGATCTCCTGGACCACATTCCACAACGGGGTGAGCTGGCGCTACACGGCGTTCGTCATGGTGTTCCCGCACAGGACGTTCAGGGGCTGGCTGAACCCGTTCTACAGGGCGGCCGGGGTGCACCCGGACTGGTACCTGACCAGCATTGACTTCGGATTCGAGCTGAACGTCGGCGGTCGCGGGCTGGCCGTGAACAAATACCAGCTCGGGGGCGTGCGGTAAGCCCCGGGATCGAGCGCGCCATCGATCCCGGCCGGCACGGGTCCTCCCGCTGGGTACGCGGCTTTCCCGATCGCTGTGCCCGGCCACCGATGGGTTCGGCGGCCGGGCAGCGTCTATACCTGCGAACCGGAAGCCGCGAACATGATCAGTGAGGGCCCATGAGCACCAACGCACTACCGCCAGTCGTCGACGCCGGCACCTGGGAGCGTCAACTCGAAGCGCTGCGTGTCCGGGAGAAGGCCGCGACCCGGGAACTCGACGCGATCGCCGCCCAGCGCCGCCGCCTGCCGATGGTCAAGATGCCCGACTACACCCTCGAGGGCGAGGACGGGCCCGTCCGGCTGGCGGACGTCTTCGCCGGCAGGTCACAGCTGATCGTCTACAACCACATGTGGTTCCCCGGCGAGCAGTGGCAGTGCCCGGGCTGCACGGGGTTCACCTCGCAGTTCACCCGGCTGGAGTTCCTGGACAACTACGATGCCCGGTTCGTCATCGTCACCCAGGGCCCGATCGACGAGGCACTCGCGTACAAGCGGCGCGCCGGGAACAAAATGGCCTGGTATTCCACGGCCAGCAGCCCATTCGGCACCGACGTCGGCGCACCGCCCGGCGGAGGATTCGCCGTCAACGTGTTCCTGCGCGATGGCGACACCGTTTATCGCACCTGGCACACCAACGGCCGCGGCACCGAGCAGCTCAGTCACACCTTCCCGCTGATCGACCTGCTGCCCTACGGGCGGCAGGAGGAGTGGCAGGACTCGCCCGAGGGCTGGCCGCAGTCGCCCACCTACAGCCGGTGGGGTACCTCCGAAGACATCGCCGCGCTCTACGGCCCGGGCGCATGAGGCCCCACTTGGCCCTGGGACCGTAAAGGAGGGCACGATGACTCGAGGACGGCCGGCCGCCCTGGTCACCGGCGCGTCCCGCGGCATCGGCCGCAGCACCGCACTGGCGCTGGCCCGCGCCGGATACAACGTGGCGGTCAACTACGCCTCCAGCCGGGCAGCCGCCGAAACGGTCGCGAAGGAAGCCACCGACCTCGGCGCTAGCGCGCTGGTCTGCCGGGCCGACGTCGCCGACGAGGCAGCGGTCAGGGCGATGGCCGGGCAGATCACCGCCGAATTCGGCCGCCTCGACGCGCTCGTCAACAACGCCGGCACCACCATAACGACACTCCCGGCGGACCTGGACGGCCTGGACATGGCCGGCTGGGACCGGGTGTTCGCGGTCAACGTCCGCGGCCTGTTCCAGGTCACCCGCGCCTGCGTGCCGCTGCTGCGGACCGCGGAGCGCCCGGCAGTGGTGAACCTGTGCTCCATCGCCGGCCTGCGGCCAGGCCCGCAGCCGTTCCCCTACGCGGCGTCCAAGGCCGCGGTGGCGAACCTGACCAAGACCCTCGCCGGCCGCCTCGGTCCCGAGGGGATCCGGGTCAACGCGGTCGCACCAGGCTGGATGGCCGGCGAATGGATGGAAGAACAGCTCGGCGGGAACTACGGCCGGCTCATGGACCGCCGCGCCAGGCTCACCCCGCTGCGGCGCTGCGTCACCCCCGGCGAGGTAGCCGAGACGATCGTGTCGCTCATCACCGGAAACCCCTTCGTGACCGGCGAGATCATCGTCATCGACGGCGGTTTCGCCTCGACGACGTGACCGGCGGCCTGTCCCCCGGTGCCGGGGCCGCTGTGACGGGCTGAACGGGCACCACCGTCCGTTCGGAATCATCTGATTTTTATTTCCGAACGAACGGGGCGCTGCCCTGGCTGGGCGGCCGGGGAGTCCGGGGACGGAGGTGACGGGCCGGGTGCCGCGCGGCCCGCGGGGCGGCACCACCCGGTCCTGGCAGGACCGAGGCTGGCTGTGCGATACTCGGCAACCACGGCCCTGCGCCGCCACCCCAGGCCTCCCGGTATCCCATCCGCCGCCATCTCCAGCCCCCATCCGCCGCCCCGCTCCCCCAGCCCCAGCCCCAGCCCCAGCCCCAGCCATCGACAGGATTATGTGACGTGCTACCTCGCCCACATCTGACAACGTTGTCTCTGGTGGTTTCCGTACTGGCCGCCGGCGGGCTGGCCACGGCCGTCCCGGCGCTGGCCGCGGTCCCGGCTCCGAGTGCTCCCGCCGCGGCGGGCGGGCCGGCCGCGCTCGTCGACCCGATGGTCGGCACCGGCAGCGGCGGCGCGGTCGTCGGCCAGGTCGACACGTTCCCCGGGGCGGACATGCCGTTCGGCATGATCCAGTGGAGTCCGGACACGCAGTCGCGCCCGGCCGGCGGCGGATACAACTACGCCGATTCGAGCATCACCGGCTTCAGCCTGACGCACTTCTCCGGGCCCGGCTGCGCCATCGCCGGCGACTTCCCGATCCTGCCGCTTACCGGCGCCCTGCCGGCCGACCCCGGATCGGCCTCGGCGTCATTCAGCCATTCCTCGGAGACCGCGCACCCAGGGTCGTACGAGGTCACCGCCGGCGGGGTGCGCACGCGGCTCGCCGTGACAGACCGGACCGGCGTCGCCCAGTTCACCTATCCCGCGACCACCCGGGCACAGCTTGTGGTGAAGGTCGCGGACAGCGCCAGCGGCGGGTCGGCGGCCACGTTCCAGACGGCCGGCAACCGCGAGATCACCGGGGCGGTCACCAGCGGCCATTTCTGCGGCCAGCCGGACAGCTACACCGTGTACTTCGCCGCCCGCTTCAGCCGCCCCTTCACCGCCTCGGGCACCTACGCCACCACCAACAGCACCGCCCCGGGCCACTCCACTACCAACAGCACCGCCCCGGGCCACTCCACCACCAACAGCCCCACCACAAGCTACGGCGGGTGGCGCGGAGTGAGCCGCGACCGCGGCTCACATTCCGCGATCGCGCGGCTCGCGGGGGGCTCTCCGAGTCCCCCCGGCCGCGTGATGATACGGCGGGCACCGGAGCGGGCGGGGGGTATCGGGGGGCTTCGCCCCCCGGGCAAACAGCGGGGGACTTCGCCCCCCGGGCAAACAGGAGCGTGGCTCACCTTCGACACCACCAAGGACCCGGACGTCGGGATGCAGGTCGCCGTCTCCTACGTCAGCACGGCGGGCGCGCTGAGCAACCTGGCCGCCGAGGCGCACAGCTGGAACGTCGGCGCGGTCGCCGCCCGGGCCACCGCCGCCTGGAACCGGCAGCTCGGCACGATCTCCGTCAGCGGCGGCAGCCGTGCCGCGGAGGCCACGTTCTACACGGCCCTGTACCACGCGTCGCTCGAGCCGAGCCTGTTCAGTGACGCGGACGGGCGGTACACCGGCTTCGACGAGAAGGTCCACCGGGTCAGGCCCGGGCACGCGCAGTACGCCGACTACTCGGGCTGGGACATCTACCGGTCCGAGGTGCCGCTGCTGGCGACGCTCGACCCCCGGGTCGCCTCCGACATGGCGACCTCGCTGCTCAACGACGCCGCGCAGGGCGGCTGGCTGCCCAAGTGGCCGGTCGCGAACGGCTACACCGGCGTGATGAACGGCGACGCGGCGGACCCGATCCTCGCCGACACGTACGCGTTCGGCGCTCGTGGCTTCGACGCCCCGGCCGCGCTCGCCGACATGGTCAAGGGCGCCGACGACAGCACCGGCGCTCCCGGCCAGGGCTGGTATGCCGAGCGCCCGAACGGAGCCGCCTACATCGCCAAGGGCTACGTGCCGAACATCGGCTCCGACTCGATCAGCCCGGTTCCCAACGGCGCATCGGAGACCCTCGAGTACGCCCTCGCCGACTTCTCGATCTCGCGGCTGGCGCAGGATCTCGGCCGGACCTCGACGGCCGGTGTGTTCACGAAACGGTCGCAGAACTGGGCGAACTTGTTCGACACGGCGGATGGCTACATCGAGCCGCGGGACGCCGCCGGGGCGTTCCCGTCCGGGCCCCCGGTGCAGACCACCAGCGGCGGCTTCGGGCAGGACGGATTCCAGGAGGGCAACGCGGCCCAGTACACGTGGATGATTCCGCAGAACCTGCGCGGGCTGATCCGGGGCATGGGCGGCGACAAGGCCGCCGCGGCCCGGCTGGACGCCTTCTTCACCCAGCTGAACGCCGGCCCGAACGCACCATACGAATGGGCGGGCAACGAACCGTCGCTGGACACGCCGTGGGCCTACGACAGCGTCGGGGAGCCGTGGAAGACCCAGCAGGTGGTGCACGAGATCGCCACCCGGCTGTACTCCCTCACCCCCGGCGGCGAGCCGGGCAACGACGACCTCGGCGCGATGAGCTCCTGGTACGTGTGGGCGGAGCTGGGGCTGTACCCGCAGACGCCCGGCGTGCCGATGCTCGTGGCCGGCACGCCGCGGTTCCCGCGGGCGGTCATCCACGGCGCGTTCGGCGATCTGACCGTCAGGGCGCGGGGTGCGGGCGATGAGTACGTGCGGGGCCTGGCCGTCGACGACCGGCCGACGGACCGTACCTGGATCGACCCGGCCGGCACCCGGGAGCTCGACTTCACCCTGTCCGCCGCCCCGGACCCGAGCTGGGGCTCGGCGGCGGGCGACGCTCCCCCGTCCTTCAGCGCGGGGCCGGTGAAGTTCCCGCCGAGCACCCGCGCCGCGGTCGGCCTCAGCCCGGGCCAGGTGCGCCTGTCCCCCGGCGCCAGCACAACCGTCACGGTAGAGGCCGACAACACCCTCGGCACCTCGGGTACGGCGACGGTCACCTGGAGCGCGGCCGCGCCGCCGGGGCTGTCGGTGAGTCCCGCGGGCGCCACCGTCACCGCGCGGGCCGGGGGCACCGCGAAGACGACGGTGACCATAGGGGCAGCGTCTGGCATGGCCACCGGCTACTATCAGGTCGCCTTCGCCGCGCACGCCGCGAACGGCGCCGTCATCCCCGGCGTCTCGCTGCTGGTGACGGTCGCGCGGCCCGGGGAGAGCATCCCGACCGCGTACGTCTCGAACTACAGCGACAACACGGTCACGCCGGTCGACACCCGGACGCATACCGCCGGGCCGGCCATTCCGGTGGGTTCCGGGCCCGACGGCATGGTCGTGGCGGGCGGGGACCTGTTCGTGGCGAACAACAACAGCAACAACGTCACCGTGATCGACACCACGACCAACGCCGTGATCAAAACGATCCCCGTCGGCAGCGTCGCGGCCGACGTCGCCGCCACCCCCGACGGCAAGACCGTGTGGGTGACCAACTTCGGCAGCGGGACCGTCCAGCCGATCGACGTCGCGACGCTCACCGCGGGCACGCCCGTCACCGTCGGCAGCCAGCCGGAACGGCTGGCGGTGAGCCCGGACGGCTCGGCGCTGTGGGTTGCCAACCAGGGCGACGGCACGGTCAGCGACGTCAGCCTCGCGACGGGCACCGTCGCGCACACGATCACGGTCGGCCCGGCGCCGTTCGGTGTCGCGGTCACCCCGGACAGCCGCAAGGTGTTCGTCACGAACGGCGGCTCGTCCTCGGTATCGGTCATCGACGCGGCGACGGACACCGTGACCGCGACGGTCCCGGTTGCCTCCGGCCCGCAGTACGTGCAGATCTCACCGAACGGAGCCGTGGCCTACGTCGCGGACTTCGGCACCGACGGCGTGACGCCGATCACGGTCGCGACCGACACGCCAGGGACGTTCATCAGGACCGGCTCCGGCGCCTACGCGGTCGGCTTCAGCCCGGACGGGAAGACCGCCTGGGTGGTGGACACCAACGTCAACAACGTCGTGCCGGTCACGGTCGCGAGCGGCACGGCCGGCGCCGCGGTCAAGGTCGGTAACGTCCCCGACGGCGTGACGGTCACCGGGTAAGCGGCGGTACAGGCCCACGGGCGAGTCAGCAACGGGGTTTCCCTGGTTCACGGGAGCCGGGCCGGCGAACGCAAGCTTCGCCGGTCAGCCCACCGCAGCGTCACCGGCCGGAGATTACCCTGTACTACAGGAGACCGTGGGCCATGTCCATTGGCCGTTGGGCGAGATCGTGACGCCCCAGTTATTGCCGTTGCCGTTCGGTTTGGCGACCATCACGTACTGGCTGGGCCAGGTGGCGCTGACGTTCCAGGTGGAGTAGACCACCGCGGGGGACACGAGGTTCATCGTCACGGTCCAGGTGCTGGAGCCGGAGACCGAGACGTTGAGGTTGTACCAGTTGCTGCCCTTCGACCCGGCCGACAGCGTCGCGGTGCAGCCACCGGAGCCACCGCCACCGCCGCCGCCACCACCACCACCACCGGAGTTCACCGTGACGCTGGAGTTGCCGCTGCCGCCTCCCCAGGACTCGGTTGCGAGGATCTGGTAGTTGAGCGTGCCCAGGTTCATCCCGTGGCTGGCCCACGCGTTGAAGAAGTTCTGCGTGGTGATGGTTCCGCTGCTGGTGGGCGAGGTCCGTATCGCCAGGTACTGCTCGAAGGTCGCGGTGCCCTGGATGGAGGGCTGGTTGACCTGCTGATGCTCGTAGATGTTGTACGTGCCGCCGTCGCTGGTGACCTGGCCCATGTACGTGCCGGCCGTGGGCGGCGAGCCAGTGTAGTTCTCCATGACGTAGTACTCGACGAGCGGGCTGGTCGACCAGCCGTAGAGCGACACCAGCGTGGTGCCGCCGGACGCGCTGAGGCTGCTGGAGAAGCTCACCGTGGCGTTGCTGCCAGGGTTCCAGCCGACGCCCGCTACGAAGTCGCCGATGCCGCTCCACGAGGTGGAGTAGCTGTTGCCCGAGTTCAGCGTGATGCAGGCCGATCCGGTGCCGGCGCTCCACATCTGGTAGTAATAGCCGCCGTTCGTGCCGGTCTGGTTCGAGCAGATGGTCGTCGCCGCCTTGGCGGCGCCGGGCTGCGCCGCCGCGGCCGCGGCCAGGATCACGGCGAAGACGGCGCCCAGCAGCAGCCGAATCCGGCCATTGCTGGCAGCTCTGGCGACATGTGGGGGCGCGTTCACGCGGTGCCTCCTCGGACGGGGTCGTGATGTGCAGACGACCAGGGACCAGGCCGGTGGGAGCCTGACCGGCAGCCTTTGATATCTGCCGACGGCGTTAGTGTGAGTTGGCCGCATCGGGCCGTCAATTAGTTTCGGAAACGTTTCGAAACGAAAATTTACCTGCGGTTTTCGAAAAGGATGTTTTCCCTGGCTATCAGGGATGCAGTGACGAATTTGCTATGGTTAGCCGATTAAGTCCCGGCACTCCAATACAGGACCGGAGCATCTAGCCGCGAAAATTTCAGATAACTTCCGAAATGCTCGATGCCGGGGCCAAGTGCGTGTGTGCTCCTTCAGCGGGGGTTGTCGGCGCGCCACGCGACGTAGTCGGCTACCGCCGCGGCGACGTCGAAGGCCGGCGCGAAGCCGGTGTCGTGGCTGAGCCGGGTGGTGTCGAGGTACGGGTCGTCGCCGGCGCCGTCCTGCCGTCCGGGCAGGAGGCCGAGCCGCAGGCCGGGGGTGATCGCCTGCAGGGCGTCCGCGAACTCGCGGTTGGTGGCCGGCCGGCCGCTGGAGACGTTGTAGGTATCGTGCCGCAGGGCCTCCGCGGTCATCAGGAGGGCGATCGCGCGTCCGGCGTCGGGTGCGTAGCAGCGGTCACCACCGTCGTCGGCGTGCAGCGGCCGCGGCTCCTCGCCGCGGAGCACGGCGTTGATATAGGAGGGAATGGGGAAGAACGGTGATTCCGGGTCGACGAGCGGTCCCCAGATGGTCCCGATCCGGAGCACGACCGGCTGGACGCCGCTGCCCCGGAGGCTGTGCGTGGTGAGTGGCTCGACGGCCTTCTTGAAGGCGACGATCAGATGCGGCAGCTCCGCTGCGGGCAGCGCGAGCTCCTCGTGCCAGCGGGTCTCGGTCCGGCCGGCGTACACGCCGATGCTGCTGGCGACGGCGAACCTGCGGATACCCCAGGTGCGGGCGGCGTCCAGCGCGTTGAGCAGGCCGGTCGTCTCCGTGCGGAAGAAGCAGCCCGGGTCCTCGCCGGGGAGGCTGCCGGCGAGGTGGACGATGCCGCTGATGTCGTGGCGGCCGGCGAGGGCGAGGAAGGCGTCCCGGTCGGTGACGTCGAGGGGTTCCACGGTGACCCGGCCGGCGAGGAACGACGGGACCTCGGTCCGGCGGTGCGCGGTGACGACGACCTCGTGCCCGAGGTCGGCCAGCGCGCGGGCGGTGTGGGCGCCGATCATGCCCAGCCCGCCGGTGACGAGGATCATCGGACCACCTCGTAGTGGAGGTGGGTCACGCCGGGTGCCGGGATGGCCTCCAGCAGACGGAGGTGCACGCGCTCCGGGAGCTCATGGAAGAAGCTGCGGCCGGCGCCCAGCAGGACGGGCACCTGGTGGAGGATCAGCTCGTCGACGAGGTCCGCTTCCAGCGCGGAGGTCAGCACGCCGCCGCCCATGAGGGCGACGTCCTTGCCGCCGGCGGCCTTGCGTGCCGCGGCGATGGCGTCCTCGATGCCGGTGGTGACGAGCGTCTGCGTCTGGCTGATCTCGGGCGCGGGCCGGTGGCTGAGGACGAACAGGCGCGCCGTCGGGTGCGGGCCACCGCCTCCCCAGTGGCCGGAGTGCTCGTAGGTGGTGCGCCCTGCGACAGCCGCACCCACTCGTGCCGCGATGGCGTCAAAGAACCGGGCGCTGGGCTCACTCAGCCTGAATCCGCCGAACACCTGACTTGGCGTGTCCCCGTCGGTGTACCAGTCGAAGAGCATGGGCGCGTCACCGAGACCGCGTCCGGACTCCTCGCCGCCGTTGGGAGTGCGGCCACTGATATAGCCGTCGACCGAGACGGCGTGGGCGCTGAAGACCTTGCTCATGTCCCTCTTTCGCTGCTGATTAGATGGCTTGGGGGAAGTCGAAGAACCGGTGCGGGTCGTAGGCGTTCTTGACCGCTGCCAGCCGGGGGTAGTTGCCCGCGTGGTACGCCGAGGCCCAGTCGTCCAGCGCGGGATCGGGGAAGTTGGGGTAGACATGTCCCGACCCGTCGGCGTGGGCGGTCACCCAGGAACTGTCGGCCCATGGGTCGCCCTCGTCGGCGATGTGCTCGAGCAGGAAGCGTTCGCCGCGGTGGGCGAACGCGGTGGCGTCCTCGGCGACCCTGTTGTAGGCCCCGCCCATCGCGGTGAACGTGAGCTGCCGTCTGCCCATGGTCCTTGGGTCGCCGAGCAGGGTAAGGAGCGATGCGAGGGTGCGGTCGGACATCGCGTGGGAGAAGAACTCCGACCGGATCCGCAGGGCTCGTCCGGGCAGATCCCGCGGGTCCAGGTCGGCGAAGGTGTGCTTCAGATGGTGGTAGGGAACGCCGGTGCGCAACTCGATCGCAGAGGCCACGGCCGCCTGATTGGTGAACTCCCGCAGCAGCTCCCGGGTCGGTCCCTCCTCCAGGGCAGCGGCGCCGAAGAGGGTGGCCTGGACAGGTGCGCCGGGCTCAGACACAAGGGTGAGGTTGACGGTGAGCTCGTCCGGGGCGTCCGGTGCCCAGGCTTGCCAGGCAGCGACGAGTTCCCCGAGGGCGATGTCCGGCCAGTGCGCCTCGATGCGGGTGGTCACCGGCTCGGGGACGGTGTCGAACCGCAGTGACGTGACCACACCGAACTGGCCGCCGCCCGCGCCGCGCAGAGCCCAGAACAAGTCCGGTTCATGGTCGTGGTCGCAATGCACGACGCTGCCGTCTGGCAGCACGACCTGTGCGCCGACGAGGCGATCGCAGGTCAGCCCGTGCTTGCGCCCGAGCAGACCGATCCCGCCGCCAAGGGTGAGACCTGTGATGCCGACGGTGGGACCGCACCCAGCTGGCAGGGTCTGGCCGTAGGCGTGCAGCGCCGCGTACACCTGTCCCAGGCGGGCGCCGGCCCCGATCGTGGCGACCCGGTCATCTGCCATCCAGATGCCATCAAGGCCAGACAGGTCGAGCACGATCCCGTCCGTCGACGACCGGCCCGCGAAGCAGTGCCCCCCGCCGCGAGGGGCGACGCGGTCCCCGGTGGCTGTCGCGTACGCCATGGCGCCAACGACGTCCGAAACCGACCGGCACGCAGCCACGAGCCGGGGACGCACCTCCCGGTAGGCGGCGCTGGCCGGGCGGCGGATCGCTTCGTAGCCCGGCGAGTCAGGACTGAACAACTCGCCGTCGAGTGAGGCGCGGAACTCGGCTAGGCCTGGCACGGGTTCGAAACTATCAGCGGCGTGACGACGGGTCTTGAACAAATCGAGCAGGGTCAGGCTCGTAGTGGCGGCCTGCTACGGGTGGCAAGGAAGGGCTGATAGGAGGCGGAGTGCTCATGGCCACAGGCGCACCGGTCGATGCTGCCGCCGAGGAGCTGGCGCGGGGTCAGGCCAGTCAGACGGAGGCATTCCCGGCTGAGGTGTGCCTGGTCGGCGTACCCCACGTCGACCGCCAGTCCCGCCATGCCGTCCGCACCACGCCGGCCCGAGGCGGCGGCCCCCGCCTGAGCCAGCGCGAGGAAACCCTGGAACCGCAACGTCCGCTGGAGGGCCTTAGGACTCACCCCCACTGCGTGCAGGCAACGGCGGCGCAGCTGGCTGGCGGAAAGCGCCAGGTGGGTGGCCAGGGTGTCGATGTTGACCGGGTGCCAGGGCATCAGCGCCTGCACGGCCTCGCCTACCAGCGGATCCACGCGCACGGCACGTCGAAATTCCTGCAGGAGGTGGGCCTGCAAGAACATGAGCGCCCGCTCGGGCGTCCCGGCCCGGGCCATCGCCTCCACGAGGCGGTCCACCGAGCTTCCCCATAGTTCCGCCAGGCCCAGGCGCTGGTCCACCAGGTCGCCGGGCACCGTCGAAAGGGGCGGCGCGGTCCCCGGCCGGAACCGCACACCCACGATGGTGGTGTGCGCCGGAATGACCTCAATCTCCGGACCGGTCAGCGGACCAACCAGCTGAGGATGGTCCCCGATCGGGAAGTGGATCTCAACCCCGCCCGTGGGCAGGTGCCGTTGCACGTACGCCGCCTCACCGGTGCGCTGGATCCAGACTGTCCGCACCACCCCCGCCAACCCCGGCAACGGCGGACGCTCAATATAGGACTCCATTACGGTCATCCTGGCACACTGAGCGCCCGGGCGGGATCGGCGTCAAGACCCTCCGGCCGCTGGCAAGATCCGCCCCGCCCGGCCTCGACGCGCCCGCAAACGGTCCCGGATCAAACTACGGGACCGTGGTCACCAGGGGCGAAGCTCGCCGGCGGCATCCCCGTGGTGCCGCCGGCGAACGACGGGCTGGTTTCCTTCATGTCCAGTGTCAGAGCAGGTAGGTGGTCGGTTTGGTGGTGTGTTTGCGTCCGGAGGGGTTGGTCCAGGTCATGATGCCCGGGCTGGTCTGCTGGAGCCTCCACCCCGGCGCTTGTTTGGCGCGGTGGTGGCGGCGGCAGGGCGGGCCGAGGTTGCATTCGCAGCTCGGCCCGTCCGGCCACGGTACCGTGTGGTCGGCATCGCAGTCGGCGGCTTGCCGGTTGCAGCCGGGGGCGGTGCAGCGGGCGGTGCGTGCCTGGATGAGGTGCTTGAGTGTGCGGCTGACCTGGTAGCGGTCCTCATAGTGCCGGTGGTCGCAGGTTTCTTTCGCGATGGGGGCGAGCCGGGCGTTCAGGTGGCGGAGGAGGTCTGCCACCTGCTGGGCTTTGGCTGCGCCGGGTGTGCCGCCTGGGGGGTGGGCCGGGCCGTCGCGGTTGCCGCCGGGTGGGGGAATGCCGCCGGGTGGGGGGCTCTCCGGGTCTGGCCGGTACGTTTGGGGGTCGTAGGGGTGGTGGCCGGGGGCGCAGCCGTGGGCGGTGGCGGTGCCGTCGGGGCCGGTCACCGTGATGCACCAGCGGGTGGCGGGGTGGTGGGAGGCGGCGGTGACCAGGTCCTGGGTGGTGGCGGGGTCGAGCAGGCCCCATCCGGCGGCTTCACCTGGGGCACCGGAGCAGCCGAGCAGGGTGCTGGCGGGGATGAGCAGGTTGATCAGGGCGGGGAAGGCGGCCCGGCCGCCGGGGGCCGCGGGGCTGGCCGGGTCTGGCGGCTGGGGCCGCGTTCCGCCGCTGCCGTCCTCCCCGGTCCCGCCGTCATCGTCGCCGGTCCCGCGGTCATCTTCCGCGGGCTCGCTGTCATCTTCGCTGGTTCCGCCGTCGGTGCCCGGATTCCCCTTACTCGCGGCGCCGGTGTCTGGGCTTGCGGTGCCCGCGCCGCCGTAACCGGTGCTTCCGCTGGCGGTGCCGGGGAAGCCCCGGCTGCCAGCACCGGGGGAGTCCTGGCCGCTGGCGCGGGAGTCCCGGCCGCTGGCGGCGGGAGACTGATTGCCGCCGGCGGCGGGGGAGTGCTGGCTGGTGGTGGTGAGCCGGTCGCGGGGGTCTTTGCCTTGCAGCAGGTCCAGGTACACCCGGACCCGCAGCGCCCGCAGGGTGGCTGTCATCCCGGCGGCGCGCAGCCCCCGGGCCAGCGCGTCGATGTGCGCGCAGGAGGCGAGCACCTCATCGGGGGGCAGGTCCCGGCCGCACAAGGCGGCGGTCCCGGCGTGCTCCTGGAACCGCTCCACCCGGGCGTCTTTGGCCGCCTCATCCTTACGCCGTTTCGCGGCCTGCGGGTCGATCATCATCACCGTCCGCGCGCACATGGTGCGCAGCATGCCCGGGGTCAGCGCGGGGGCGGCGGCCGCGATCAGCTGGTCCGCCTCCAGGGCGCCGTCATCGGCCAGGCCCGCGGTGGCGTCGGCGGCGATGGTGAGCTGGAATTCGCTGATCTGCCCGGCGCGCAGGGCGGCGAGGCAGGCGGGCAGCCGCCGGGTGACCTAGGCGGCGCGGCGCATCACCTCTTCGGCGGCCCGGTCGGTGACCACGAGTTCGGGGGCCAGCTCGTGGGAGGCGAACTCGGCGAACTCGGTGATGGTCTGCCCGGCGACCCGGGCGGGGGGCTGCCCGGCTGGGCGGCGGGCGGCGAACTCGGCGACCGCGGTGGTTTGCACCCACGCGGCCAGCGCGGCCAGCCGCCTGCCCGCCCCCGCCACCCCCAGCACCTGCCCGTCGTCCAGCCCGCGCAGCGTCCCGGCATCGCAGGCGGCCTCGGCCATCGCGGTCAGCACCGGCCCGGGCGGCATGACATCGGCCGCCCCGCCCTGGGCGAACCCTGCGACGTCCAGCCCGGCCAGGTCATTGACCCCGAGCGCGGCCAACTGCTCAGGGCCGGCTGTGATGAACCACACGCCGTCAGCGGATGGGCCAGGCTCGCTTACCTGGCCAGGGTCGCTTACCGTGCCGGGTTCCCTGCTTTGGCCGTGTTCGTTTTCCCTGCCGGGCTTGGTACTCCGGCCCTCGTCTTCCTGGCCGGGATCTTCGGGCGGGATAGCCACCGGGCGGTCACCTCCCCCGTACTGAGAGCGGGCACTGGGCGATGCTGCAGCCATGAGCTGAGCGATGACGTGATCCGGAACCGGGACGCTGCCTATGTGTCCGCTGGGCCCGCGCGAGGCGGGGAGAAGTCAATGTCGGCCTAACGCTCAGCCGACCAATAGTCCCGATGCTCAGTTCGAGCATAGCACGCCAGTCCGTTAAAGGCAAGCCAGATGGCCGAACTCTTGAAAACAATTTCTATTATCAATGTATGTGATTTGGAGGCATCCTGGCATTCTGAGAAAGAGATATCCGCCGGAAAGCACCGCGACTCAGGAGACACGAGCTGACCGCGGCCGGCCGAACACCGGGTACAACGGGGCACCGGGTACAACGGGGCACCGGGTACAACGTGCCAAGCCCGTACCGCACTATTGGGGTATGCCGCTCAGCGTAAACGGTATATACCGGTACCCGCTCAAGTCCTGCCGCGGCGAGCGGAGAGAAGCCGCGGCCGTCGAGCCGTGGGGGCTGGCGGGGGACCGCCGCTGGATGATCGTGGACGCCGACGGTGACGCGGTGACCGCGCGCAAGTACCCGCAGCTTCTGCTGGTCACGCCTTACCTGAACAGCGACAGCATCACGCTCAGCACGCCTGCCGCCGAGGACCTGACCGTCCCCGTTCCGCGCGGGGACGAGCTGGTGCCGGTGAGTGTGTGGGACAGCGAGCTCCCCGCGGCGCTCGCCTGCGACGCGGCGGCGGACTGGCTCAGCCAGGTTGTGGGGGAGCCGGTACGCCTCGTGTATCTCGACGACCCGACACGGCGGAGGCCAGATCCGTCGCGGAGCCGGGAGGGCGACCGGGTGTCGTTTGCCGACGCCTACCCGCTGCTGCTGACCAGCCAGGCCTCGCTGGTCACGCTCAACGAGCTGATCGCCGGCGGCCCGCGCGCGGCCGAAGGGCCGCTGCCGATGACGCGGTTCCGGCCAAACGTCGTGGTCGCCGGCGCCCCAGCGTGGGCCGAGGACACCTGGCGGCTGCTGCGCATCGGCGACGTCGTGTTCCGGGTGACCAAAGGATGCGACCGCTGCGTGCTCACCACGATCGACCCCGCCACGGCGGCGAAAGGCAAGGAGCCGATCACCACGCTCGCGAAATACCGGCGCTGGGACGGCAAAGTGTGGTTCGGCATCAACCTGATCCCGGACTCTCCCAGGCCCGGCGACACGATAAAGATCGGCGACCCCGTCGAGATCCTGGAGCAGGCAGCGCCAAACGGGCCGCGGCATCCGTCCGGCGCCCGTGTGCTCAGCGGCGGCTGATGATCATGACGGTCAGGAGCGGCGGACGGTCACGTTCACGGACGGGTAGCCGGTCGCGCCGTTGGGCTCGGGAGGCGCCTCAGCGCTCGTCTGGGTGTAGCCGCCCGCGTCGGTGGCGCGGGCCTCGATCAGGTGCGAGCCGGGAGTGGCGTCCCAGTGCCATACCCACTGCCGCCACGAGTCGATGCCCGGCACCGCGGCCAGAGTTGCTTCGTGCCAGGGGCCATGGTCCACTCGAACCTCGACGGCGGCGATTCCCTTGTGCTGAGCCCAGGCCACACCGGCCACCGGCACCCGGCCGGGAGCGACCGTCCCGCCGGCGGGGACATCGATCCGCGACTCGGTCTTGATCGGCGCCTGCTGCGACCAGCCGCGCTGCGCCCAGTAGGAGTAGGCGGAGCTGAACGTGGTGACCTCGATGTCCGCCACCCACTTGCAGGCGGAAACGTAGCCGTAGAGCCCCGGCACCACCAGCCGCGCCGGGAAGCCGTGTTCGATGGGCAGCGCCTCGCCGTTCATGGCGACCGCGAGGAGAGCGTCCCTCCCATCGAGGACCACGGCGAGCGGCGTGCCAGACGTGAAGCCGTCCGCGGACGTGCACAGCAGCTGATCGGCGCCGGCCAGCGGGCGGGCCGAGCGGATCAGGTCGGCCAGCCGGGCGCCGAGCCACTTCGCGTTGCCGACGTAGGGTCCGCTGACGGGGTTGGAGACGCAGGTGAGCGTCACGTAATCCTCGATCAGCGGCTGGCGGAGCAGCGTGCCGAAACTCACCACGACCTCGCGCGCGACCATGCCGTGGATGCGGAGCTGCCAGTTGCCCGGATCCACCTGCGGCAGGAACAGGTCCGTATCGACGCGATAGAACTCTCCGTTTGGAGTGATAAAAGAACTGAGCCCGGGGATGCGCAGGTCAGTACCGGCGGGCATGGCGGGAGCGCGCACCGACGGGGCGGGAAGGCGCAGCGCCGACCGGGCAGCGCTGACGTTTTTCCTGGTGGACAGCTCGCGGCCACCCACCTCGCTGACCGCGGCAGCCACCACGGCGAAGCTTGCGCTGGTGAGGAACTTCCGGCGGCCAGGGGATGGTGCGCCCGGCCGTGCCGCCGGTGGCGGCCCTGTACCTCCGGGAACGCCGATGCCAAGCAGGCCCGGAGCCCGCAGTTCGCCCGCTCCGTCCCGCCTGTCCGCATCGTTCCCTCCGCCCGCTCCGTCCCGCCTGTCCGCATCGCTCCCTCCCTCCGCCGCGTCGCGCCTGTCCGCATCGCTCCCTCCGCCCGCGGCGTCCCGTCCGTCTGAGGAAGCCGGGGACGCAGGGGTTGGTGAGGCGGAAGGAGACGGCGGTCCGGAACCGAACACGATCCGCTCCGGAGCGGGCGGCGGCAGGGCCAGATAGGCGGCGCGGACCAGGCGGCTGAGCGCGAACGCGCCTGCCGCCACGCCGGCCACCGTGGGCAGCACGTTGGTCGCCGTCGCGTTCGGCCGGGTGAGCGCGGCGGCCAGCCCTACCGCGCCGAAGAGCGCCAGTCCCCACATCCCGAACGCCAGCCGCTGGATCGCCAGCACCCCGACGAGCGCCGCGAGCGCGCACACGACCACAAGGATGCCGCCGAGCAGCCAGTTTTTGTCGCTTGTCCCGAACGCGGAGATCGCGGAGTTCTTTACCGCCGACGGCGTCAGGTCGATGGCGGCCTGGCCGACCGCGAGCACGGGAGACGCCTGCGGGACCGTCAGGCCCGCGAACAGCTGGGCCACGCCCATCGCCACCGCGGCGGTGAGCACCCCCGCCGCCGCGCCGGTGAGGGGACGCGGCCGCCTTGGGCCGGGCCCGCCGGCCTCAGCGGCGGTGGAAGGTGATGTCATCGCTGGCTGCCCGCCCGGGGTTATCGCAGGTGAATACTCTTTTCACGCTACAAGCTGGATACTGGCCGCCCGGCCGTGCCGACATTGCGCTGTTGTTACAACAGCGCAAAACGAGTTCCCGCCCATCCGGCCGCGTTATGTCAGTCCTCGAAAATCCACCGGGTCGGCGAGCCGGTGAAGTCGCTGTGCAGCATGCTGAACACGCGTTTCGGCCGCACCCCGATGGTCGCGTTCCGCTCCGGGTCGAGGAAGTCGACGCCGAGGTCCGTCCGGTACTTGGCGTTCATCAGGTCGATCACGCGCTGCAGCACCGGGGGTTCGGTCACGATGCGGGCGATGCCCTCGATGATCACCGGGTCCGACGCGTCCTCCGTGCTGACGCAGCATCGCGGGTCGGCGATCAGGTTGCGGACTTTCCGTGAGCCGGTGCTGCTCGTGAACCACAGTGTGCTGTCGTCCCACATTCCCCAGACCGGCATCGTGTGCGGGCGGCCGTCCGGCCAGACGCTGACCACCCAGTAGTTGCGGGCCGCGGTGAGCCGCTCCGCGGCCCAGGACCAGTGCAGGAGCCCGCTGCCTTGCTCTGGCCCGGCGATGCCGTATCCGGGCATGTGGGGCCGGCTGACCCGAGGGATCTCCATGGCGAAGTGTCTACCACGCGCAATCGCCCGCGGGTCGGCTAACGACGCCTAACGGCACCTAACGGCACCTAACGGCGCGGCTAACGCGGATTGCCGCCGGGGCGGCTGACGACATTGCCCGCCAGGGCAGCTAACGTTGGGACCCGTGAAAGCATCACCGGAGGCGCAGCTACGGCTGCTGGAGCTCGCCGACCTGGACACCGAACTCGGCAGGCTGGAACACCGCCGCCAGTCGCTGCCGGAGAAGGCCGAGCTGGCCAGGCTGACGGCGCGGTCCGCCGAGATAGGCGACGCCATCGTCGCGGCCGACACCGCGCTCAGCGACCTGGACCGCGAGCAGAGCCGGGCGGAACGCGACGTGGACCAGGTCCGGGCCAGAATCGACAAGGACCGGCAGCGGCTCGACGCCGGCCAGGTGTCCTCGGCGCGCGAGCTCGAATCCCTGCAGTCCGAGGTCGGCTCGCTGCTGCGCAGGCAGTCCGATCTCGAGGAGATCGTGCTCGACCTGATGGAGAAGCGCGAGTCGATCCAGGGCAACCGCGACACGCTCGCCGCGGAGCGGGACGCCGTGGCCGCCGAGACAGCGGCGGTGACCGGGCGCCGCGACGCCGCGCTGCAGGAGATCACCGAGCAGCAGGGCAAGGCGGGGGACCAGCGGGCCGGGGTGGCCTCCGGGGTTCCGGCGGAGCTGCTCAGCCTCTACGACAAGCTCCGCGACGCTCATGGGGGTATCGGTGCCGCCGCGCTGCGCGCCGGCAGGTGCCAGGGGTGCCACCTGTCGCTGAACACCGTGGACCTGAACGCGATCAGGCAGTCCCCGCCGGATGAGGTGCTGCGCTGCGAGGAATGCCGCCGCATCCTCGTCCGCACCCCCGAGTCGGGCCTGTAGAACTTGGGCGACACGCAGGGCGAAACGCAGCGTCCCAGCGCCGCGACCTGGGTCCCGGCGGCCGGCGAGGCCACGGTCACGCTGCTGCTGCGGCACGGGCAGACGCCGCTGTCGGTGGAGAAGCGGTTCGCCGGGCGGACCGATATCGGGCTGACGTCCCACGGCGCGGCGCAGGCCGCCGCCGCGGCGGCCCGGCTGGCTGGCTCTGGAGCCGCCGTGATCCTGACCTCCCCGCTGCGCCGGGCACGGGACACCGCGTCGGCTGTCGCGCTCGCCACGGGCGTCCCGGTGGTCGTGGCGGAGGAGTTCGGGGAAGCCGACTTTGGCGCGTGGGACGGGCTGACGTTCGCCGAGGCGCGGGACCGGTGGCCCGAGGAGATGGCCGCGTGGCTCGCGGATCCCGCGGTCGCGCCGCCCGGCGGCGAGAGCATCTCCGCCGTTTCCGGCCGCGTGCTCGAGGGCCTCGGCGAAGCGCTCGCGTCCTACCGCGGCCAGACCGTCGTGATCGTCAGCCACGTGACGCCGATCAAGGTCCTCCTCGCGCACGCGCTGCTCGCGCCGCTGGCCTCGCTGTACCGCATGCACCTGGATGTGGCCTGCCTGTCGCGGGCCGACTGGTACCCGGACGGCCCCGCCGTGGTGCGCTCGCTGAATGACACCGGGCACCTGCGCGCCGCCGAGGGCGCGGAGAATGCGCTGGCCGCCGGGAAACACCTATAGACTTCTCCGCCGTGAGCGATCGCGGGCAGCTAAGCGCCCCAGGCAGTCTCGAGGCCGGGGTCTCCGTCGCGCCAGACGCCCCGCGGCTGCCTGACCAGCCGCTGGCCGAACTGGCCGCGCAGTACGGCCTGCGGCCGAGCGGGGCGCGCCCGCCGCTGCTCACCTACGTGCGGATGCTGTGGCAGCGGCGGCACTTCATCGTCGGGTACGCGACCGCCCGCAACATCTCCATGTACACCGAGGCGCGGCTGGGCCAGCTGTGGCAGGTGCTCACCCCGCTGCTGAACGCCGGCGTGTACTACCTGGTGTTCGGCCTGCTGTTCCAGGCCAGCCGCGGGGTGCGGCACTATCCGGCGTTCCTGGTCGCCGGGGTGTTCATGTTCGCGTTCACCGAGCGGTCGATCGTCACCGGCTCGAACGTGATGCGGGCCAACCTCCAGCTGATCCGCGCGCTGTACTTCCCCCGTGCCTCGCTGCCGCTCGCGTACGTGCTGGTGGAGCTCCAGCAGACGCTGCTGAGCCTGGTGGTGCTGTTCGCCATCATGATCGGCAGCGGCGAGCACCTGACGCTCTACTGGTTCCTGATGGTGCCCACCATGGTGCTGCAGACCATGTTCAACACCGGGGCCGCGCTGATCGTCGCCCGCATGGGCGGCAGCGTGCAGGACGTCAGCGAGCTGATCCCGTTCCTGCTGCGCGTCTCCCGGTACTTCTGCGGCGTCATGTACATGGTGACCACGCTGCCCGCGAAGATACCCGAATGGGCGCTCAAGGTGCTCTCGCTCAACCCGGCCGCCGTCTACATCTCGCTGACGCGGGTCTCGCTGATGTGGACCTACCGGGCCGACTCGCCCGGCAACCAGCCGTACAACGCGGCGAGGTGCGCGCTTTTCCACCGCGACCCCGGCGGCGGCCCGCACGGATCGAACGCGATGCTCCAGGCGTACTGCCACCCGATCGTGACCAACCCGCAGCTGTGGGCGTGGGCCGTTGGCTGGGGCGTCGTCTTCCTCGCCCTCGGCCTCGTCTTCTTCTGGCAGGCCGAGCACAAATACGGCCGCGGCTAAGCCGCCACACAGCGGCGCGTACGGCCTCCGCCGCGCTTCTCCGTCTAAGCTATAGACATGAGTTCACTGCCGGTGCCCCAAGACAGCACGCCGGCACCCGCGCTGCTGTCGCCCAGCACGCCGCGCAGCATCCGTGACGCGCTCCTCGACGACGAGCGCGCGGAGTTCGAGCGGCGTTTCGCCGAGGAGATGGCCAGCGCTGCCCGCACGCTGGATCTGACGGGCGTCATTCAGGTGCTCAGCACCTACCGCAAGATCGCAGAGATCACCCAGCGCCAGGGCGCCGCCGCGCACCGGATTATGCTCGACCAGGCCGCGCGACTGCAGCACGGAGACAATGTGCACGTGGTTCCGGGGCACGTCCACAAGGCGGAGATCAACGCGAGGCTCGGCCGCTGACGGCGCGCGATCTACGTGATCCTGGAGGAACAGCGCCGCGTTGTAGTGGTGAGCGTGACATGGATCGGCTGACGCCTGTGGACCCGGCGTTTCCGCGAAACGTCGGGTGTGAACTGCATCGCGGAAGTCTCGGTGTTGTATACGACCCGGCGTTTCCACGACGCGCCAGCATCGAACCCTATGGCGGAAACAAGGGTGTCATATGCGGCCCGGCGTTTCCGTGATCATGGCGCGGCGGCGCCGGGCTGACGCGGAAGACCAGGGAAGCGAAGACCAGGGAAGCGAAGACCAGGGGAAAGCGAAGCCTCAGACGGCCGCTGACGTACAGTCTCAGCCCACGCGGAAGGTGCGGCCCGACGGCTCGCGGGCGTTGCGCCAGTCGCCGGAGACCAGGCAGGCCAGCGTCGCGAGCGCCCACACCGTGCCGGGCTCGGCGTGCGGCACCGCCAGCACCCGCTCGGCGGCAGGCCGGCTGACGACCTCGAACAGGCCGCCCGCGGCGCCGTTGTCGAGCACGTACTCGCGCAGGAACCCGGCGATCTCGGCGCCGTAATCCCGCCGCCAGTCGAACGCGGACGGCCCCTTGCCGGCGAGCGGCACATCGGTCAGTGCCGGGCTGAGCTCGGCGGCAACGGCGCGCGACAGATGCCCGCTCACCCTTTCGGTCAACGGAACGCGGCGTGCTGCGCGCACAACCCGGTCGTCGAACAGCGGCTGGACGAGTTCCTCCCGGATCAGGTACCCCTGCCGGGCCGCGGCCGACCACCTGCCCGCGCGGTTCACCAGGTAGAAGTCGTCGAGCGCGCGCAGCGGCCCGCGGCCGAGCGCCGCCATCCACGGCGCCAGGGTGGCCGCGTACCTCGCCGCCGCGCCGCGCCGCAGCAGCCCGATCCGGCGCGTGGTGAGGCGGCGCAGCAGCTCGCCGGCGCCGGCCGACCGGCGGGCCAGCGACAGATAGCCCCGCCCACCGTGCCCGGCGGCCACCTCGGCGTAGCCGCCGCGCAGCAGCTCGCCGCCGTGCCCGCCGATGGTGACGGCCGACGGGGGAGCGGGATCGGGCCTGCCGGTGTTCTCGAACGCGGACAGCATCCCGTCGGCGACGAGCACCGCGGAGCGGATCCTGCCAAGCGGGTCCGCCTCCCCGCCGGGGGCGACGGGCACCCGCACGGTGTGCTCGATGCCGAGGCGCTCGGCGATCTGGGCCGCTATCACCACGTCGGGATGGCCGGCGAAGCCGTGGGTGTGGGCGAGCACCGGTACCCCCGCCGCGACCAGCGCGGCGGCCACGATGCGGCTGTCCTTGCCGCCGGTCAGGCTCAGCTCGACCGGCGCCGGGGCAGCGCGCAGCGGCTCGATGGCCGCGACCAGCGCCGCCGCGACCTCCCTCGCGCCACCGCTCTCGGCAACGTCATCCTCGGGCGCGGCCGGGCGGACCGCGGAACCGGTCGCGGTGCCCGCCAGCGCGCGAACCGACAAGGCGCCGCCGAGGGCCCGGACGCCCGCGTACGGCGTCGTGGCGCCGAGCGGGTACCCGGGGTTGAGCAGCGCGCAGATCAGGTTCGGGTCCGGGGTGCCGAGCCGCCCCGTGACGGCCGCCGCCCAGCTGGCGCGGTCGGAAAGAACCACCGCGCCGCCGCTCTCGGCGGCGTACACCGGATCCACGCGGGTGACGGACGTGCGGCCGCACACCACCGGGGCGCCGCCGGTGTCCTCGGCCCAGATCGTGCCCGAGTGCGACCGCGACGGCGCGGCCGGGGCGGCCGTGCCGCCTGCCCGGTCTCCGCCTTGCTCCCCGCCGCTCGCGGGGCCGGGCCACTGAACGATCGCCGCGCGGCCGTCGGCGGAGCGCCAGGTCACGCCGGGCGGCCCGGGGACCGGCATGGTCCGCGGGTCGGTGGCGCAGGCCTCACGCGTCAGCGCGTCGAGGTGGGCGGCGCCGGGCGCGCTCACCGCGAGGGTGAAGTACATGCCGCCTCACGCCGAGCCCTGCAGCACGGGCACCGGCCCGTTGCCGGGAGCCAGGTCCTCGGTGAGCAGGCCGCGCCACGCCCGGCACACCTTGCCCAGCTCGAAGCCATCGGCCTGGGCGCGGGCGGCGTCGCCCGCCGCGCGCCAGCCGGCGTCATCGCTCAGCGCGGCGATGGCCGCGGCCATGTCCGCCGGTGTCTCGTGTATCCAGCGGCGGTCGTAGATGGTCTCCGCGCCCGGCCAGTGCCTGATCACGGGCACCGCGCGGGAGGCCATGCCCTCGGCCGGCGCCACGTGGAAGCTCTCGTCGTCGCTGGTGGACAGCACGAACCCGGCGCGGCGCAGCCAGGCCGCGACGTCCGGGCCCGCGTCGTCGAACACGACCGCGCCGCGCAGCAGCGGTGACCGCTGGATCCGGCGCAGCGCGGTCGTGTAGTGCTCGCGCTCGGCCGGGTTCTGCCACACCCACCAGTGTTTCCACGGCATACCGGACTTGACGAACAGCAGGTAGCGGTCGTCGTCGCGGCGCAGCTCCTCGAGCACGTCGAGCGCCAGGTCGAGACGCTTGCGTGACGGGACGATGCCGATCATTCCTATGCTGAACCTGGCGCCCTCCAGCTTGGCCCGGTCGAGCTGGCTGACGTCCAGCGGGTTCGGCACCGTCACGATCTTGGCGGCGGGCCAGCCGGTGTGCTCGCGGCACAGCCGCGCGTAGTGTTCGCTGACGCAGATCACCTGGTCCACCTGGCCGATCCTGACCTGGCCCGGGTAGTGCGAGTACAGCTCGAACCGGTGCAGGTGCACGAGCAGCCGGGAGCCCCGGCGCTTATGCCGGCTGTACCAGACCGCGTTCGGCCCGCACCACTCGCAGATCACCACGTCCGCCCAGCCCGCGAGCTCACGGCTGACCGCCGGGTCGTGCTCGCCGAGCGCCGCCCACTGGTCGATCCGCACCTCCAGGTCCGGCTGCAGCCGCAGGTAGTCGATCACCGGGGTGAAGAACTTCAGGTCGTGCCCCGCGATGACGACACGAAGCGGGGGGGCGGACGCAGCGCAGGACGCTTGGGCTGGCACAGCGCGCGCCAC
Source organism: Streptosporangiaceae bacterium (assembly GCA_019239975.1). Lineage (GTDB taxonomy): Bacteria > Actinomycetota > Actinomycetes > Streptosporangiales > Streptosporangiaceae > JAFAZE01. The sequence goes on along the minus strand of JAFAZE010000145.1, from coordinate 60,989 downwards.
ATACTCGCGCAGCCGCCCGGCCGCGCGCTCCAGCGTGAACCGCGCGGCCGCCGCGCCGGTGCGCGCCGCGGCCAGCCGGAACACCGCCGGGTCCGCGGCCGCCGCCGCGGCGGCGTCGGCGGCGTCGTCGATGCTGGCGGCGAACAGCGGGTAGTCCGCGCCCAGCAGCGCCTCGTGCATGGGCGTCCGGTTGAGGATCACCGGCAGGCCGAGCGCGCCGAACTCGAGGACCTTCGTGGACAGCTCGAGCGAGGCGTCCAGCTCCGGATGGCGCCAGCTCAGGCCGATGTCGCAGGACGCGGCGATCCGCATCGCCTCCGCGCGCGGCTGCCCGCCGTGCCAGGTGATCTCATCGAGCGCGGCGCGCATCCGGCGCTTGTAGCTGGGGTCGGACCGGTCGTCGTGGATCTTGTCGCCCACCATGTGCACCTCGGCGCGCGCGCCGCGGGCGGCGAGCAGGCCCGGCAGCCGGGTCATCTCGAGGGTGTTCCAGCGCGGCGCGAACTTCCCGGTGTAGACGAGCCGCAGCGGGTCACCGGCCGGCTTGTCCGGCCGCACCGGCGCGCCCGCGGGCGGCAGGATGGGCGGCAGCAGCACGCACTTCCCGCACGCCTCGGCCACACTGCCCTCGAGGAAGCAGCGCAGTTCCTCGGTCTGGCACAGCAGGTACCGTGCGGCCTTCGCGATCTGCGCCAGGTCCTTCGCCGCCTCCGGCGTCATCGCCGGCACGGATTGCGGAACGTCGGTGAGGTAGGCCCACAGGCGCCCGCCGAACCTGCCGTCGGCGGCGGCCGCCGAGACCAGCGAGCGGCCGCGCAGCACCACGAGGCCGAACGGCTCCGGGGCGTCGACGGCGGCCAGCACGCCGACCGCCCTGGCGATGGTCAGGCTGGCCTCGGGCTCGGCGCCCGCCAGCCCCGAAGCGTGCGGGCTGACCACCGTCACGCCGTCCAGCGCCCGCAGCGGGGCGATCAGCCGGTCGGTGCGCACCGGCGCCTTCAGCACGACGGTCACCGCGCAGCCCGCCGCGGCCAGCGCCTGAGTCACCGACTGCAGCCAGATGGCGGAGCCATCGAGCAGGTTCAGGTCCACGTCGCCGTAAACAAGGGCGCGGGGTGATCCGGCCACCGCGGGTTACTCCTTTTCCTCGTCGTCACCGGACACGCTGAACAGGCGCAGCCCGTGACTTCCCCACGTGCCCGGCGGCGGCGCGTCGGGCCCGAGCAGCTCACGGCGTGCCAGCGCGGGCACCAGCGAGCGGGTGAACTCATAGTCGCCGGGGCCGACGCCGACGGCGTCGGCCTGCGAGCATTCCCTGGCGCAGGCCAGGGCCGCGAGATACGTCGCCGGGTAGTCCCGCCCCGCCTCCAGCGGCGCCACCCATCCGGAGGTCGCCAGCCGGGCGAGATGCCCCGCCCGTTCCATATCCCCATCAGACGGCACCACCCGCACAGCGACACCTCGGTCGCCGAGCCCGGCCAGCGCGGCCGCCGTCTCCGCTACGGCGCCGGCCGACACGATGACCTCGGCCGGGCGCAGGCGCTGCCGCGTCAGGCTGGCCGCGAGGGCGGCGGCATCCGCCGCCGAGCCGGCCGCGGCGGTCACCGTGATCTGCCTGCCGCCGACCAGTCCCGCGGGCAGCCCGGTGGCGCTGGCCAGCGCCGCGAGCCGCACCGGCGTCGCGTGCTCCGCGAAGATCTCCCGCAGCGACGCGCGCACCTCGGCGGGCGAGGGCGGACCGCCGCGGCGCGCGGACGCGAGGGCCGCGCCCGCCTCGCCGGGCGGCATGCCGGTGACCGGCCCAGCCACCCTGGCCCCTGAAGCGGCCTGCTCGCGCGCCTGCGCGGCCGTCGCGGCCAGGAACAGCGCGTGCGACCGGTACAGCTCGGGCAGGCCGCGCCAGGAGCGCGGCGCCGCGAGCGTGACATCGCCGCTCGCGGTCAGCTCGTCGAGGACCGCGCGCAGCGACGGCGGCTCGCGCGGGTCGCGCGTTCCCGCGTACACCAAGGCCGTCGGCCGGCCGTCCGGCAGGCCGATCGGGTTGAACCTGGCGAGCTGCACGCCGAGCCCGTCGTCGCTGACCACGTCGCAGCTGCCCGCGAGCCAGCCGAGCCCGGGCAGCAGCGCCGGCGGGACGTCACGCACCAGGACCACCGGCTTGCCGAGCGAGCGGGCCATGACGATGAGCCGGGCCAGCCGCCTGCCGCGGTCGGCCGCCGCCGGGTCGGTGGCGTGCGCCCACGGGGAGCCGGCCAGCAGCGCGGACGCCTGGATGAGCACCAGGTCGGCGCCGGTGGACTCGAGCACCACGTCGGCGTCGTGCGGAAGCAGCGGGTGCACCACCGCGTCCGGTGCCAGCGTCGCGCAGCCGAGGGCGGTCAGCGCGCCGGCGATCACCAGGCCGGCCGCGCCGTCGGGCTGGCCCGCCAGCGTGAGCGCCGGATCCGCCAGCTCCGGCCTGCCGGGCACGGTGAGCGCGGACAGGTACCGCTCGCCCGCCCCCGCGAGGTCGTTGAGCTGCGCCGCGGCGAGCTGCGCCGCCAGCGTCGCGCCCTCCTTGCCGCCGCTGCGCTCGCGCCACAGCCGGTAGATCTCCCTCGGCAGCAGCGCGCCGCGCGGCCACGGCCGCCGTGCCGCGTTCACGACCGCGCGGCCGATGCCCATCGTCGCCGACTGCTCCAGCGCGGCCAGCCGCGCCTCCGTCATCGCAAGCTGCAGCCTGGTGTCGCGCAGCGTCCTGGCCAGGCGTTCCCGCTCGGCGATGATCCCGGGATCGCCGGGGGCCGCGTCGCCGGGTTCCAGGTCAGTCATCGCCGCCGCCCCCCGGGGCGTTCAGCCACCCGGTCAGGATCCGGGCGATCCGCGGGCCGGCCTTGCCGTCCCACAGCGGCGGCAGCTCGCCCGCGTAGGGGCCGTCGTCGCACGCCTTCAGCACCGCCGCCGCGAGATCCCTCGTCGTGACGAGGCGGTTGCTGCCGCTGGTGATCGTGATCGGCCGCTCGGTGCTGGGCCGCAGCGTGAGGCAGGGCACCCGCAGCAGCGTGGTCTCCTCCTGCACGCCGCCGGAGTCCGTGATGATCGCGGCCGCGCCCCTGACCAGCGACATGAACTCCAGGTAGCCGAGCGGGTCGACGACGCGCACCCGCGGCTCACCGAGCAGCCCGGCCGCGGTCAGCGTGGCGCGGCCGCGCGGGTGCAGCGGGATGATCACGTCCACCTCGGCCGCGACCTCGTGCAGCGCCCGCACCAGGCGCGCCGCGGTCTCCGGGTCGTCGACGTTGCCGGGCCGGTGCAGAGTCGCGACGACGTAGCGGCCGGTCAGCCCGTGCGCGGCGCGCGCCGCGCGGTCGTCGAACTTGCCCAGGCTGGCGAGCAGCGTGTCGATCATCGGGTTGCCCACCAGATGCACCGAGGACACCGGCCGCCCCTCACGAGCCAGGTGTCCCACCGCCTCCGGCGAGGTGGCGAACAGCAGGCCGCACAGCTGGTCGGTCAGCCGCCTGTTGATCTCCTCCGGCATGGTGTCGTCGAAGCTGCGCAGGCCCGCCTCCACGTGCGCCAGCGGGACGCCCAGCTTCGCACCCGCCAGCGCCGCCCCGAGGGTGGAGTTCACGTCACCGTACAGCACCGCGACCGAGGGTGAGTTCTCGGTAAACTCCTGCTCCATGCCGATCATGACCTCGGCCGTCTGCCGTGCCTGGCTTCCCGACCCGACGCCCAGGTTCACGTCGGGCTCGGGCAGGCCGAGCTGGACGAAGAAGACGTCGGACATCCGCTCGTCGTAGTGCTGGCCGGTGTGGACGACCCGCTGCTCGTGGCCGAGCCCGGCGAGGGCACGGATCACCGGCGCCGCCTTGACGAAGTTCGGCCTGGCACCGAGTACGTGCGTGATGGGCGCGTGCATCGCCCTCCCTGGATTCCCTGGAGTGAGAATGGTTCCGTTCACCTGTTCCCGCTACTATCCGCCGCCGTGACTGTACAGCCAAAGCCGCGGGCGGCCGTGCTCGCCGCCTCGATCATGATCCGGCATGTCGCCGACGACCCGGTGCGCGCCGTGGTGCTCGCCTGGCGGGCGCTGCCCGCACCGCTGCGCGGCTGCCTGCGCGCCGCGGGCCCGTACGGCCGCGCCGCCACGCTGTGGGGCGCGGGGGAGGGCCGTGCCGCGCTGGCCGTGCTCGGCGCCTCGCCGCGGCGCCTCGCCGCCTTCAGCCTCGCCGTCGACCAGCCGCGGGTGGCGCGCGACGCGCTCGCCAGGGTGCCCGGTCACGGGCCCGGAGGCCAGGCGCGCAAGCGGCTCGCCGCCCGCCTGGCGCAGCGCGAGGGGCGGCTCACCGACGCCCTCCGGGCGCTCGACGGGGCGCGCGGCTGGCGGGCGAGGCGGCTGCGCCGGATGATCGGCGCGGAACAGGCCCTGCTCGAGCCGGGAACGGTCCGCCTCGGCCCGGGAGCACTCGCATCCGGCGGCCACGGGACCCCGGGGCGCGTGCTCCACCTGGTCAACGACGCGCTGCCGACCACGAACGCCGGCTACACCGTCCGCACCCAGGAGATCGCGCTCGCACAGCGCGCGGCGGGCATGGACCCGCACGTGGTGACCAGGATCGGGTTCCCGGTCACGGACGGCACGCTCGACGGCAGGCCGCTGGTGACCATCGACGGCGTCCCGTACCACAGGCTGCTGCCCTGGCTGATGCCGCAGCTCGCCGACGCCGCCGCGCAGCGCGGCGCCGAGCTCGCCGCCGCGCTCACCGCACGGCTTCGGCCGGCCGTGCTGCACGCGGCGAGCAACTACGCCAACGCGCTGACCGGCATAGCGCTGCGCGAGGCGTCCGGGCTGCCGCTCGTCTACGAGGTGCGCGGCTTCTGGGAGGACACCTGGCTGTCCCGGCACGCCGGGGACGGCGTGGGGGACGGGCCGGACCTGGCGGACAGCGAGCGGTACCGGCTCAGCCGCGACCTGGAGACCTGGTGCATGCGGCAGGCCGACCTGGTGGTCACGCTCGGCGAGGCGATGCGCGAGGAGATTCTGTCCCGCGGCGTGCCGCGGGACAAGGTGATCATCGTGCCGAACGCGGTGTCCGGTGACTTCCTTCGGCCGCTGCCGGAAGGCGGCGCCCTCCGCGCCGGGCTCGGCATCCGGCCCGGGGAGCGGGTGGTGGGCCTGGTCTCCAGCCTGGCCGCGCACGAGGGCATCGGAACGCTGCTCGAGGCCACGGCCATCCTCACCGAGCGTGGCCTGCCCGTCCGCGCGCTGATCGTCGGAGACGGGCCGGAACGCGCGGCACTGCAGCGCCAGGCGGCCGCGCTCGGCCTTGACGCCATCTTCACCGGCCGGGTGCCGGTGAGCAAAGTCCGTGAATTCCACGCCGTCCTCGATGTGTTCGTCGTCCCCCGGACCCGTGACCGAGTATGCCAGCTCGTGACGCCGCTGAAGCCCGTAGAGGCGATGGCGAGCGGGCTGCCCGTGGTTGTCAGCGGCGTGCGGGCACTGGCGGAGATAGTCAAAGACGGGGTGACGGGGATGCTGGCGACGCCGCAGGATCCGGTCTCCCTGGCGGAGCGCCTCGAGCGGCTGCTCGGCGACCCGGGCCTGCGGGCGAAACTCGGCGCCGCCGCCCGCGAGTGGGTGGCCGCGGACCGGACCTGGGCGCAAAACGCCGCCAGGTACCGCGACGCGTACGCCCGCCTTGGGGCCCTGTGACCCTCTACCATGGAGGGTCACCCCGAGTGGAGGAGGTCGGCGTTTGTGAACGTCCTGGTGATCGGGCTTGGCTACGTGGGGCTGCCGCTGGCCCAGGAGGCTGCGAAGGCCGGGCTGAACGTGACCGGCTTCGACACCCGGCGTTCGACCGTCGACGGGCTGAACGGCGGCCGGTCCCACGTCGACGACATCGGCGACGACGACGTGGCGGCGATGCTGGCGCGGGGTTTCCGCGCCACCGATGACGAGGCCGCGGCGGGGGACCCGGACGTGATCGTCATCTGCGTGCCGACCCCGCTCTCCGAATCCGACGGGCCCGACCTGACCGCCGTCCGCGCGGCGACGCAGACGGCGGGGCGCCTGCTGCGGCAGGGCACGCTCGTGGTCCTGGAGTCCACGACGTACCCGGGCACCACCGACGAGGTGGTCAGGCCGGTGCTGGAGAAGGCCTCCGGCCTGACCGCGGGGATCGGCTTCTCGCTGGCCTTCTCGCCGGAGCGGATCGACCCGGGCAACGAGGTGTACGGCATCCGCAACACGCCCAAGGTTGTCGGCGGGGTGACCCCAGCCTGCACCGAGGCGGCGACGCGGTTCTACGGCCAGGTCTGCGACCGGGTGGTGCCGGCGAAGTCGGCGCGCGAGGCGGAGATGGCCAAGCTGCTGGAGAACACCTACAGGCACGTGAACATCGCGCTGGTCAACGAGATGGCGATCTTCTGCCACGAACTCGGCGTCGACCTCTGGGACGCGATTCGGTGCGCCGCCACCAAGCCGTTCGGCTTCCAGCCGTTCTACCCGGGCCCCGGCGTCGGCGGCCACTGCATCCCGATCGACCCGAACTACCTGTCCTACAAGGTCCGCACGCTCGGCTATCCGTTCCGTTTCGTCGAGCTGGCGCAGGAGATCAACAGCCGGATGCCCGGCTACATCGTGGACCGCGCCGCCGAGCTGCTCAACCGCGACGCCAAGCCGCTCAACGGCGCGCGGGTGCTGCTGCTCGGCGTGACCTACAAGCGGGACATCGCCGACCAGCGGGAGTCCCCGGCCCGGCCGATCGCGCGCAAGCTGCTGTCCCGCGGCGCGGTGCTCAGCTACCACGATCCGTTCGTCGATAGCTGGCAGGTCGACGGGCGGGGCGTGCCGCGCGCCGCGGAGGCCACCGCCGACGCCGACCTGACGATCCTGCTGCAGGCGCACAGCGCCTACGACCTCGATGACATCGCCCGCCGCGCCCGCCTGCTGCTCGACACCCGGGGGCAGGCCGCCGCCGGCGACGGCGGCACCGTCGACGTCCTGTGAGCCAGCGATGCACGTCGTCGTCTGCACGGTAGTGCACCACCCCGCGGACGCCCGGATCTACTACCGGCAGATCCGCGCGCTGCTGGATGCCGGGCATGAGGTCACCTACATAGCACCGGTGGGGGAGCCGAATTTTTCTTCTGAACGGACGGTGGCATCTCTTCACACGGTCGCTATCCCGCGGGCCGCGGGCAGGCGCCGGCTGGCCGCGCTCCGCGCCGCGCGCAGGGCCCTGGCCAGGAACGTGGCGGGCGCGAACCTGCTGCTCGTGCACGATCCCGAGCTGCTGCTCGTGCTGCCGCGCCGCAGGCCGCCCACGGTCTGGGACGTGCACGAGGACACGGCCGCGGCGCTGAGCACCAAGGCGTGGCTGCCCCGCCCGCTGCGCCCGCTCGCCGCCGCCGGGGTGATCGCCGCGGAGCGCCTGGCGGAGCGCCGGCTGCACCTGATCCTCGCCGAGCAGGGCTACGCCGCCCGGTTCCGCCGGCCGCATCCGGTGGTGCGCAACACCACCTACGTTCCGCATCATCCGGCGCCGCCCGACGATGAGCGGAGGGTGGTGTACGTCGGTCACCTGTCGCCCGACCGGGGCAGCGGCGACATGTGCGAGCTGGGCCGCCTGCTCGCGCCGCATGGCATCACCGTGCACCTGGTCGGCCCCGCCGACGCGCAGGCGCGGGCGCACATCGAGGCCGCCGGTGAGGCGGTGCGCTGGCACGGTTTCGTGCCGAACGACGAGGCCATGCGCCTGGTGGACGGGGCGCTCGCCGGGCTGTCGCTGCTGCGGGACGAGCCGAACTTCCGGTCCTCGATGCCGACCAAGGTCGTGGAGTACATGGCCAGGGGAGTCCCGGTGATCTCCACGCCGCTGCCGCTGGCGGCTGAGCTGGTGGAGCGCTACGAGTGCGGCTTCGTGGTCCCGTTCGGGGACGCCCGGGCCGCGGCGGACGCGGCGGGCGCTCTGGACGCCGACCGCGACCTGCGGGTGAAGATGGGCCTGCGCGGGCACGACGGCGCGCTGCGGTCCCTCGGCTGGCCGGCGGACGCCCGGGCGTTCGTGGCCCAGCTCGAGGAATGGGCGCACTAAGATCGTGGCCGTGTCAGCGAAGGAGATCGTGGCCGAGCGAGCGCGGCGCGCGCTGCGCGCGACGCAGTCGGTGCCGGGACTGCGGCGGCTCGGCCTGCTCGTCGAGCGTAACCAGATGTTCTCGCTCGCGCTGGTCTGCGGCGCCGGGCTCCGGCTGCTCGCGATTCTCGGCTATCCCGGCGCGCTGTGGTTCGCCGGCGACTCCTACGTGTACCTGGGAGCGGCGCTGCGGCCGCGGCCGGACCTGTCCAAGTCGACCGGCTACGCGTTCTTCCTCCGCGCGCTCCTGCCGTTCCACAGCCTGACGCTGGTCGTCTTTTTGCAGCACCTGATGGGGCTCGCCGTCGCGGTCATGGTCTACGCCCTGCTGCGCCGGGGCGGCGTGCCAAAGAAGTGGTCGACGATCGCGACCCTGCCCGTGCTGCTCGACGGCTTCATGATCGAAGACGAGCACATGATCATGGCCGAGGCGCTGACCACGTTCCTCATCGTGGCCGCCCTGGCGCTGCTGCTCTGGCGCGGTCAGGTGCCGTGGTGGGGCGCGCTGATCGCGGGCCTGCTGGCCGGGTACGCCTTCGACGTGCGCACCCAGGGTGCGCCGGTGCTGGTCCTGTTCCCGCTCTACCTGCTGGTGCGCGGCTGGCGCACGTGGCGCGGCTGGCTGGCCGCGGCGCTGATGGCGATCGGCTGCCTGGTGCCCGTCGCCTCCTACGTGGCGTGGTTCCACTCCAGGACCGGCCAGTACAACGTGACCCTCTCCGACGGGTTCTACCTGTGGGGGCGGGTGTCGTCGTTCGCCGACTGCTCGGTGATCAAGCCGCCGGCGGACGAGCTGAAGGTGTGCCCGTCCGGGGCGCCCTCCAGCCGCACGCCGCCCGGCAACTACATCTGGCACGCGCCGATGGTGCACGACATCGCCGGCGGCCCGGTGAGCCCCGCCAACAACAAGCTGCTGACCAGCTTCGCGATCCACGCGGTCGAGGCGCAGCCCCTCGGCTACCTGCACGCGGTGTTCGACGGCCTGCTGCTGTCCGTGGAGTGGCCGAGAAAGGCGTACCCGGGCTCCGGCACCGTGTACTACTACAACTTCCACACCAAGTTGCTGTCCATCCCCAAGCACCACTCGTGGATCCCCGGCGGCACTGCCTACCAGGACTGGGTGTCCTACGGGCATGCCACGCCGGGCGTGGTCGTCGAGCCGTTCGCCATCGGAATCCTCGGCTACGAGCGGCTCTTCTACACCTGGGGCCCGCTGTTCGGCGTGATCATGGTGATGGGCCTGGGCGGCGTGCTCCGCGTGCAGCGCCGCCCGCTCCGGCTGCGCTGGTCCCCCCGCACCGGCAGCATGCTGCCCTGGGTGACCGCCGTCGTCCTGCTCGTCTTCCCGATCGCGACCGCCGACTTCGACTACCGCTACCTGCTCCCGGTCCTCCCCTTCGCCTGTCTCGCCGCGGGCCTGGCCTTCGCCCCCGCCCGCGTCCCGGCCGGCAAGCCCCCGGCCCCCGAATCCGCCGAACCGGGCAGCGCCACAGAGCCCGCTGCCCCAGAGCCCGCCGCCTCCGAGCCTTCGCGGGAGACCGCCTCCGAGCCCGCTGCCCCAGAGCCTTCGCGGGAGACCGCCGGCTCCCAGCCCGCTGCCCCAGAGCCTTCGCGGGAGACCGCCGCCGAGCCCGCCGCCCCAGCAGCCGCCGCGAAGCCCGTCGGCTCCCAGCCCGCCGCCCTGCAGCGTGCCGACGCTGAGTCCGCCGCCCCACCCGCCGCGGAGCCTGCCGCCGCTGCTCAGGCCGTCGACGGTGCCGCCGACTCCGACCGAGAAGACACCCACGTGCCCGGATCCATCCGCTGAGCCCCACCGGCACCCCGAACCCACCGGCCCCCTAAGGGCCCGGCTAATCCTCTTGATCGTGTGCGATTTGGGTCGGATTTCCGACCCAAATCGCACTCAATGGCGGGTGATCATGTAACTGCGGGTGAACTTCCGACCCGAGGCGGGAGAGGCGGCGTGGGTGTGCAGCCGGTAGAAGCAGTTCCCGCTGGGGACAAACGGGAATCCCTTGCCCCGCTCGACAAGACACTCCCGACCATCTACTGTCTATGTACGTAGATAGTAGCGCGGCCAGCGTGCGGGAACGCCGGGCGACCGTAGCGCCGTATGCTGGCCGCGAGGACGGAGCGGAGACCATAAGCGGAGGCGGCGTGCGCGGGTTCGGTGATCTGGAAACGGTGGTGATGCACCGGGTGTGGGATCACGCCGGCCCGGTGACCGTCCGCGAGCTTTTCGACGAGCTGCGCCAGGAGCGGCCCATCGCCTACACGACGGTGATGACCACGATGGACAACCTGCACAAGAAGGGCTGGCTCGCGCGGGAAAAGGAGGGCAAGGCGTACCGCTACGAGGCGACCGCCAGCCGCGGCGAGTACAGCGCGCGCCTGATGCGGGAGGCGCTGGCCGACGGCGGCGACACCGAGGCGGTGCTCAGCCACTTCGTCGCACAGATGGACGGCGAGGAGTCCAAGGTGCTGCGCTCCGTGCTGCAGCGGCTGTCCGGCCGGCGGCCCGAATGACACCCGCGCTGCTGGTGTTCTGCTATGCGCTCGCCGTGGCGTGGTTCCTGCCGCCGCTGCTCACGCGGCTGACCAGGTACGGCATCGGTCCGCGGCTCGGGCTGACGGCCTGGGTGACGGCGATGGGCAGCGTGCTCGCGTCGGCCGCGCTCGCGCTGCAGTTCCTGATCCGGGCGGCCGTCGCCGGCTGGCCCCGGCTGAGCGAGGTCGTCTGCCGCTCGGTCGCCGGGGGAGCGTGCACGCCGGTCGTCTACCGCAGCGCGCTCTTCGAGGCGGCCCTGGGCGCGGCCGCGGTCACCGCCGCGCTGACGGCTGCCGCGCTGGCCTGGAGCTATGGCCGCCGGACCCAGCGCGCCAGGAGGCGCACCCGGGCGCACGCCGCGGCTGCGCGGATAACGGGCCGCCAGCTGCCCGGCACCGGCGCCGTGGTGCTCGACGCCCCGCGGCCCGCGGCGTACTGCGTACCGGGCCGTCCCGCCGCCATCGTGGTCACCAGCGCGGCCCTCGCCGTGCTCGATGCCGCGCAGCTCGGCGCCGTGCTCGCCCACGAGCGTGCCCACCTGGCCGGCCGTCATCACGCACTGATCACGCTCACCAGAGGGTTCGCCGCCGCCTTCCCCTCCGTGCCGCTGTTCACCAGGGGACCGGCCCAGGTGGCACGCCTGGCCGAGATGCGCGCCGATGACGCCGCGGCACGCCGCAGCGGCCGGCGCACGCTCGTCGCGGCGCTGCTCGCGATCGGCACGGGAACGGCCGTCCCTGCCGTTTCCCTTCCGGCCACCGCGCTCGCCGCCACAGGGGGCGCCGTCACCGCGCGCGTGCAGCGGCTGCTCGAACCGCCGCACCGCGGCCGCCTCACCGGCTACGCCGCGGCGCTCGCCGCGGTGATGCTGCTGCTTGTCGTCGCGGCCGGCCTCATCACCGCGTACGCCGCCCGCTAGGGCCTGTCGCCGGACACGTCCTGGGCGCGCCAGCCGGTCGTCATTCTCGGAGACGAGTAAGCCGTCCCCGCCGGGGGGATAGCGGCCGGGAGCAGGGCTGTACGGCGGGACTCTGTAAGGCCTTCGCTCGCCAAATAGCAGGTACCCGTCCACCTGATCGTCCGGTGGCGGATCCGGGTAGAGGTCCGGCGGGGCATCCGGGAAGAGGCCGGATGCGGGTTCCGGGTCGAGAAGGTACCCCTCCGGCTCGTAAGGGAGGTCAGCGAACGCCATCCCGGACGGCTCGTTCCCGAGGCCCCTGCGGGCTGGCCGCCGGGACGCCGGGCGGCGATTCCCGAATGCGGGGCGGCGCTTTGCCGATACGGGGCGCCGCTTCCGGGGCCCGGGGCGGCGCAATGTCAGCGCGGGGCGCCGCACCGCCGATGCGGGGCGGCGGATGGCCGGCGTGACAAACGCCACCGCGACCGCGACAGCCAGCAGCGCCGTGACCGCGATGAGCGCCGCAGCGGGGAAGCCGCCCCGGCCTGCCGGGGAGCTCCCCTTACCCGCCCGGGAGGCTTTCTTGCCCTGGGGGGAGCCCGCGGCCTTGCCCTCGGGGGAGCCCGCCGCGGGCGCGGGGGACCTGCCGAGCTGCCGGGAGACCGCCCTGCCCTGCGGGCTGGCGAGCCAGGCCTGGTATTTCGCGTAGACAGGGTTCGGCGCGCTGGCCGGCACGGGGAAGGCGGATGCGTTCACCACGTGACTCAGCCGCAGGATTCCCGATCCCCACGAGCTGTTGGGCACATGGCCGCCCTCCGGTAGCGCCGTGCCGGTCAGCCGCTGGATCACCTGGTACCAGAGCATGGCGGGGTAGCGCGACCTGATCAGAGCCACCGCGCCGGCCGCCAGCGCGCTGGCGGCCCTCGTGCCGCTCACCCCGGTCAGCAGCCGCCCGTCTTGCCCGGAGGTGATCAGGCCGGCGCCCGGATCCACGATGCTGACGTAAGGCTGCCGCGTGCTGAGCGGCCACAGGGCCCGTTTCGGCGACACCGCCCCCACGGCCAGCACGCCCGCGCATGAGGCGGGCTCCGTTGGCCCGGTGCCGGTGAGGTTCGTGCTTCCCGCGGTCGCGACGACGACGATGTCGCGGGCTATCGCGTAGGCCACCGCCGCCTGCTCCGCCGCGTCACAGGCCGACGCCGAAGCAGACCGGTGTGCTTCGGGGATGTCGATGACCCGCGCCCCGTGGTTCGCCGCGTAGATGATGCCCGCCGCCGTCGCGGCGGGCTCGGCGCCCGAGGCGGTCGCGTTGGCGTCGGTAACGACCGGCAGGATTTTCGCCTTCGGGGCGATGCCGGCCATGCCGGTGCCGAACCCCTGCCCGGCGATGAGCACCGACATCATGGTCCCGTGGCCGTCGTTCGCCGTGTCAAAGTCCGTCTTGCCGTTGCTGTGGCGGCCCGTGACATCGCCTCCGGGCAGGACCGCGCCGCGCAGGTCGGGCACGCTGGCCTGCACTCCGCTGTCGAGTACCGCCACCGTGACGCCGGCGCCCTGGGTCAGCGGCCACACGCTCGGCAGGATCTTCCACGTGGTGAACCACCACTCGCCCGCGCGCGGCCTCAGGCCCGCGCGGCCCTCGTGCCGCGCCTGACCCGCCTGGCCGGGTCCACCCGGCTGGCCCGCCGCCGCCCAGGCCGGCCCGGCCGCCACCCCGGCCACCCAGGACACCGCGGCGGCGGCGGCCACCGCTGGCGCCAGCATTCGCCTGATCACCGCGATCACCATTCGCTCACGTCACTCACCGCACGCATAGACGGGCAGGACGCGCGCCCCCGCTCGATCCCGGCAAGCACGGTCATTGCCCCTCCCGGCCAACTTCTGTAAACCCTCTGAGCTCGACTACCACATGCTTTAACATAAGTAACCGCTACCGCACCCCAACCTGGCCAGGTCTCCCGCGGTCCCGTTATCGCTCCGTAACTTATCTCCGGGGCGCGCCATGAAAGATTCGCCGGTTCCGCGGTGAGCGGTCGCGTTCGAGGACCGCGCGGCGGTCAGCTGGCGGTCCAGCGGCTGGACCAACGGCCGGAACGTCGAGCGGATGCTGGACATCCTGTGGAAGCTGGGCGCGATCAGGGTCGCCGGGCCGGACGGCCTCCGGCGGCTATCGGACCTGGCCGACCGCGACCCGGCGGCGGAGGAGCTACCGAGATCTACGTCCCAAAGGCCAGGCCGCCAGTACGGGTCCTACGTCATGCCCGTGCTTGTGACGCCGCCCGCCACCCGTGGGGTTTGCTTCTAAAGGGTTAGCGCCCCGGGACCGACCGCCAGATGAGCTCGCGGCGTATCCTGTGCGCAGGGTGAGTCGGCCGGGCGGTCGCGCCGGGCGTCAGGCCCGGTGAGGAAGGTCCGGGCTCCACAGGGCAGGGTGGTCGGTAACGCCGACCCGGGGTGACCCGCGGGAAAGTGCCACAGAAAACAGACCGCCTCGCGCCTTTCGCGCGGGGTAAGGGTGAAACGGTGGTGTAAGAGACCACCAGCGCCGCAGGTGACTGCGGCGGCTCGGTAAACCCCACCTGGAGCAAGGTCAGGAGGGCCCGCGCACATGAGGCGCGTGCCTGCGCGAGCGATCGAGGGTGGCCCGCCCGATGCTCGCGGGTAGACCGCACGAGGCTGCCGGCAACGGCAGCCCTAGATGGATGGCCGCCGGCCCGCGCCAGCGGGCGCACAGAACCCGGCCTACAGGCCGACTCACCCGCCGCGGTTTGCGCTGGTGTTCGTGCTTGGGTGGCCTGCCTCAAACCACCCACTTGCCGATGCCGTAGGCCACAGTAGAGTCTGTCCGGAAACGGTACTCATGGCAGGGAGGAAGCGTGGACCCTTACTTCGACCGCAATCGGCGCTTTCCCTGGGCCTTGATGGTGACGAGAACATCCTCCTTCACCGAGTTCCTCGCGTCATACGCCCCGGAGCTGCTGCGGGGCGGCCTCATGGACGAAGATCTCGTCGCAGGCGGCGGCACAGGACTCGAACTGGCACACGGCACCACGATCGTCGCTGCCACGTTCGCCGGGGGGGTGGTCCTGGCGGGGGGCCGGCGCGCGACGATGGCCAGCATGATCTCCAAGCGCGAGGTCCGGAAAGTGTTCCGCACCGATGAACACTCGGCCGTCGGCGTCGCGGGGGCGTGGAGCATTGCTGTGGAGCTAGTGCGGCTGTTCCAGGTGGAACTTGAGCATTACGAGAAGATGGAGGGTCGGCAGCTGTCCCTTACGGGGAAGGCCAACCGGCTGGCCGCGATGATCAGGGGAAATCTTGGAGCCGTGATGCAAGGGCTAGCGGTTATGCCGTTGTTCGCCGGCTATGACGAGGAAGCCAGGACGGCGTGGATATACAGCTACGACTTGGCCGGTGGCCCTTCCGAGGAACACCGGTTCCACGCCATCGGCTCGGGATCGATATTCGCCAGGGGCTCCCTGAAGAAGCTTTACGCCGACAACATGCCGGCCCGTGATGCGATGCTGGCCTGCGCGCACGCGTTGTATGACGCCGCCGACGATGACTCGGCAACCGGCGGCCCTGACCTCACGCGGCAGATCTTCCCCGTCATCGCCACCGTGACCGCGGACGGCTTCGCCTGGATGTCTGACGGGGAGTCCGAAGAGTACGCGCGCATGGTTGTCGAGGAGCGCCTGCGCTCACCGGACGGGCCGAAGGCTTCCCCCAGCGCGGCTCGCCGGTTACCCGGCCAGGCCGGCCTGGGTGTGGTTACGCTCGGTGATCATATAGCGCCTGTTGACTCGGCTGAGGTAGATAGGCACGCGCTTGCCATAAGTTGATCGTGCAATGCGCGCGGGGACAAGGGATGACAGCACGGCCAGCAAGTCCTACGCCGTGCGGGACGTCGGCACGGGAAGCAGGCTCGGCACGGTGTACAGGACCTACCCGTATACGCTCCGATCGCTGCTGGAGGCCCTGGACGACGCCCGGTTGCGGAGCTACGCCGGCCCGCCCCAGGTCGTGACCGTCGTGACCGGCAGGCAGAGCACGGTCATCCGGCGATACGAGCACGGGTGCGAAGTCGCGATCATGCCGCCACCCGCAAGTTGCGCATAGTGACTTGAGACCTTAGTTTGAGTCGCCCGCGAGTTCAGCCGAACCCGCACGCAGATCACCGCCGCCGCCCGCTGCATGGGCGGGGACAGGCCACCTGCAGTGCGCGTGGGCGTGTGGCGGGTGATCACGACCGTCCGGCTGTGCTGGGTGGCGTGGCTACAGACGCGAGGCCGGTCGCGGGGTCGAAGGGGGTGGATGCGTGCTCGTGGGTGACAGCCCAGCGATCGCTGGTCTTGCGAAGGCAGGTGGTGTAGCGGACCAGCATGTCCAGCATCCCGCCGTTGGCCAGGGAGCCACGGAATCGCTGAAGGGAGTGGCAGAAAGCGACGTGCTGGTCTGCTGTGATCTGCAGGCCGAGCACTTGACAGTCGATCGGGCCGTCGAATGTGGCGAACCACTGGGCCAGTCTCTGCCTGAGCGCGTCCAGGCCGGCGTGCTGTACCGGGTTGATGACATCGAATATCAGGACGTCATCGGCGTAGTGCGCGGTGCGCCCGGCTACGTCCTTAGCGCGCAGCGCTTGCGTCCAGGCCTCGATGAGGGCGCGGATCTCAAGCTCGGGCTGGCTGACCGGGGTGCTCATCAACGTGTACCGCTCTCTTTCAGTTCGGTGTCCAGAGCGTCGAGCTGCTGGCTGGTTCCCTGCTCGCGCCAGCTCGGATCTTCCAGGCCGTCGAGGTAGGTGCCCTGCTCGGTCAGGAGCAGCCGGGTGCCGTCCCCGGCAGGAGAGAACTCCACCGTGGTGACCGACACGGTGGCGACCTTGTCGCGGACCGAAAGCGTGGAGCTGTAGACGATCCGGGCTGAGGGAACGATGTCGTGGTAGGCCGACTCGAAGGTCAGCAGGTCACCGTCGCTGTTGGCTCCCTGGGCGACCTCGCGGCCGCCGACCCGGAAATCGAGCCGGTGGCCGGAGTCAGGCCCGGCGAACCATCGAGCCTTCGCTGCGGGCTCGGCCCACGCGGCGAACACGCGGGCAGGCGCCGCGCTGTAGGTGCGTTCGAGACTGAACGTGGCATGGGCCACGCAGTGGTCACTCATCGCTGGATCCCTTCTTGCTGGTCTTCGGCCAGGTAGTCGCCGAGCCGGTCAAGCCGCCGCTCCCAGGTGGTCCGCTGGCGGGCAACCCACTGCTCCACCCGCCGCAGCATTTCCGGCTCGATGCGGCAGGTGCGGACACGGCCGGCTTTTTCCGAAGCGACGAGCGAGCACGCCTCCAGCACCTGCAGGTGCTGCATCACCGCGGGCAAGGACATGGTAAGGGGTCGTGCCAGCTCGCTCACCGACGCGGGGCCGCGGGCAAGTCGCTCGACAATCAGCCTGCGGGACGGGTCCGCCAGGGCGTGGAAGGCCCGGTCCAGGTCCGCGCCTTGGTTAATCATGTTCTTAAGTATTGCCGCCGCTAAAACTACAGTCAAGTGGATGCTTAACTATCTTGAGGGTGAGATCGCGGATCGCGGCCCAGCGGGCGGCGTGGACCGCGGGCGACGATCAGCCGCTGCGCAGGGCTGGTCAGGGCCGGAAACTGCGGATGGCTGTCCACTGGCTGCTGGCCTCGGCGCGGCGCAAGGGTGCGATTTCCCCGGTCCACCCGACCAGGGTTACTCAGTAGACGCAGGGGATGCCGTACTTGGCCTTCGCCTCCGCTGCCCACTGCTTCTCCTGCGGCGTAAGGGCGTGGGCAGCGCCTGAGGTGCTGCTGGCTGAGCGGCTACTCGCGGAGCCACTGCTGGCTGAGCCGCTGCCGGAGGACTGCGACGTGGGGGCGCGACCGACGAGCGACGCGGGCACCGCCTGGGTCGCCACGCCCAGGGTGACCACCACGTGGTCGGCCGTCAGGGAACTGCTGGCAGTCACGGTGATGCCGGGGCCGAAGTACTTCGCGATGGCCGCCGCGTTGACCGCCGCGCCGGCCCCGTAGCTGACCGTGGTCAGCGACTGGGCGGGGGTGCCGGCCGGCGGGTTCCCGGCGGTGCCGGCCGTGTACCCCCTAGCCGCGAGGGCCGTCAGCACGTTACGCGCCGTGCCGGCCGGGGCGCCGTTGTTGATCACGTCCACGGTGACCTTGGCCGCGGGCAGCGCCGTCGGGGCCGGCTTGGCGGGCGCCTTTGTCGCGGACGAGGTGTCGCTCCTGACGGAGTTACCGCTAGTGCCGGAGGTGCTGCCCTTGGCGGAACTGGACGGCTTGGTGATGCCGGCCTCCGGCGGGGCCGAGAATGCCCGCTGCACGATCCGCCGGATCGCGGGGATGTCGACCGTGGACACTGCCCCGACGCCGTTGGGGGCGGTCTCCGACCCAGTGGTGGGGAGCGTAGTGAGAGCGATTTTCGACGGGGTCAGGCCGCTGATCTCGCCGCCGAACTGGACCAGGTCCCAGTTCCGGGGGAGCTGCACGTACTCCTTGGCGCTGCTCAGCAGCGAGTTCAGCTTGCTGATGTCGGACAGGACGCCGCCCGTCTTCAGGTTGTTCAGCACGTAGTCGATCACGGCCTGCTGGCGGTAGGTGCGGCCGGTGTCGCCGCCCGGCACGGTGTGCCTGTTGCGGACGAAGGCCAGGGCCTGCTCCGGCGGCAGGTGCTGGATGCCCGGCACCACCTCTGACCCCGACCCGTACCCGCCAGTGGTGCCTCCCACGACGGGGTCGCTAAGGTTCGCGTCCTTCGCGAGGTATCCGCTCGGCGTATTGCCGCCCGGCCACGGGAAGACGCACGCCTCTATGCCGCCGAACACCTTGGCCATGTTGTAGTAGCCGACGAGGTTGAGTTCGACGAACTTGTTGATCGTGACCCCCGTCAGCGCTTGGACGGTCTGGATCTCGGCATTCTGGCCGGCGTAGTTGCCGTCCAGGTTTCGCTGCGCGGAGGACCAGCTAGGGTGCGCCGTCAGGTCATTGGTTATCTGCTGCGCCATGGCATAGCCGTAGGCGTTGTCGATCTTGCTCGGGCTGGCGCCGAAGCCCATCGTCCCGGCCATCGGCACGTAGGCGTCCCGGGGGATGGAGAAACCCACCGCCTTCCGCCCGTCGGCGAAGATGTGCAGCAGGATCAGCGTGTTGGCAGCGTTCCCGCCGTTGCCGTCGGCGGCTGTCCCAATGTGCGTGATGGTAGCGATGTGGTGGTCAACCGATGTCCCGTCCCAGTAGGTCCGCGACTCCAGGCCGATGATCAGGATGTTCATCGGGCCGGTGGAGGGTCCGCCGGACAGGTTGGGGGACGTGCCGAGGCTATTGACCGCCTTCTTCCCGTAGTACGCCACGCCGCTCACGACCAAGACGACCGCAGCGACGATGCATGCCAGCCCGTATAGGGCCTTCCCCGCCAGCGCCTTAACGCCCAGCATCCGCGACCCTCCGTGTCAACTGCCCCCGAAGACTACCGGGCGGAAGACGTCTAACAGGCTCGTTTACTCATGTCCGTACCCCGGCCAGGTCGGCCAGCAGCCCAGCGGCCCCCGCGAACGCCGGGCCAGCTCGCGGCGCACCTTCTCCGCCTCCGCCGCGGCGAGCTGGCGGCCGACCGTCTTCCGGCGGCCCGCTGACCGGGTCCACAAGAAGCGCGGCCCGTGCCCGGGACCCGGGATGATCTGGGGCCGCGCACGCGTAGTTCGGCTTGCCGCCAACATAACCAGCCCAGATGCGGGACCCCTACAGATGCGGGACCCCTACATATACATATGTGTCGCGCACCCGTTGCGCTGGCCGCACAGGAAAATTGTCAGTGGCTGGACAGACAATGCGGGCATGAACCTTGATGGAATGACCGCTTTGGTGACGGGCGGTGCGGACGGAATAGGCGCAGGGATCGCGGAGCGGCTCGCGGCCGAGGGCATGCATGTAGTCGTCGCCGATCTCGACGAAAGCGCTGGCCAGGCAACGGCCGCGCGGATCGGCGGATCGTTCGTCCGTGCGGACGCCGCCAGCAGGGCCGATGTCCGCGCAGCCGTTGACACCGCGTGCCGGGCGGCCGGGCGGCTGGGCGTCCTGGTCAACAACGCCGGGGGAGTTGAGGGACCGTACTTCCCGGAGGCGGGCCCGGCCAAATGGGAGTACACCCTGGACCTGAACCTGCGGGCGGTCATGCTCGCGACCCAGCTCGTGCTCGGCCCCATGGCCGGAGGCGGCGGCGGCGCGATCATCAACATCGCCTCGGTCGGCGCCCTGGGAACGACCAGCTACGACAAACCCGAGTACGCGGCCGCCAAAGCCGGGGTTATCCGGCTCACCGCCTGCCTGGCGCCGCTGCGCGACACGATGGGCGTGCGCGCCAACTGCATCTGCCCAGGCCTGGTGGACAGCCCGTCCTCCCGACGGTCACGAGCGCGCATGACACCGGCTGAGCTGGCTGACCTTCCTCCGGTGCTCACGCCCGCGGACATAGCGGACGCCGCGATGGACTTCCTCGCCGATGACACGCTTGCCGGGCGGATCATGGTGTGCTGTGGCGGTGAGCCCAACCACCTGCTCCCGCTCATCGAGCGGCAGACCGCGTTACCGGCGCGACCAGGCCGCTGCGGCAGGCATATTCGGCTGGATGGGGGAAGTAGACACAGGTAACAGCCCCAAGAGGAGGCGGACACCATGGGTTTCGTCGACAAACTGCGGAACAGGTTCCGTATGGGTAAGGGCCGGGCCAAGGCCAAGGCAGGCCGTGAGGCGGGCGACCCTTACCTCGAGATGAAGGGACAGAAAGAGCGGGCTGGCGGCGCAGCGCGCCAGGTCGGTGAGCGGGCGAAGGACATGGGCAAGATCACCCGCGACGCCGCGAAGGAGTAAAAGCCCCATCCCAAAGTAAGGCCCAGAACGCAAACCAGGGCTTTACCCGGACCCGGACCAGCCATGCAAGCCGAAGCAATCATTGACGAGGTCCGCGCCGTGGACACCCGGGGCGGGAACGTTCGCTATGTCGTCAAAGACAGTGACGGCAAGGAATACACCACGTTCCGTGAGCAGATCGGCGAGCGGGCGAAGCAGTTGCAAGGCAGGCGGGCCCGGCTGGAGTATCACGAGGCGCGGCGGGGTCAGTACGTCAACGTCTACCTGGACAAGGTGGAACCGGTGGCGCAGGCCCCCGCCGCGCCCGCGGATACCAACCTGGATACCGACCCTCAGGAGGCGGCGTGGCAGACCGCCGTCGCCGCCGCGCCATGGCTTGTCGGTGAGCCGGGCTCGACCGTGCCGCCGGAAAAGCTTTACGACAAGCTCAAGCCGTTCGAGGAGCGCGTTGCCTCCGACATCGAACGGCGGCGGCAGGAAACCGGGGAAGGTCACCAGGAACCTGGGGGAGAGTTATCCGAATTACCGGTCTCCCAGGAGCGGGCCGAGCGGTCCCAGGTCGATGTTGAGTTCCTCCCGCGCGATTCCGAAGTGATCCGTGAGTTCGGTCATCCGCTCGTCAAGGCGCATCAGCGTGTAACCCACCTTTTCGGCCTGCTCGTCGGTGAGCGACCCCTCATCCAGGCGCCGCAGCGCCTGGCGTTCCATGAGCTGCCGCAGCAGCTCCACAAGCGTCAGGACAAGGCTCGCAAGTCCCCGCTCGACCGTTTCCGGATCCGCGTCGACGCGCAAGCGCCGCGCGGGTCCCGGCGACTCGCCGGACATCTACGGTTCCCTCCTCCCGGGCTCAGGCGGCCTGTCCGCCGCGCCTGGCGCGCTGCCCGCCGCCCCGGGGGCGCTGCCCGCCGAGCCTGGCGCGCTGTCGGGCGCGGCGAGGGCGCTGATCGACGCGACGAGCGCCCGGAGCGACACCGTTACCAGGTCGACGTCCGCGATGGACAGCGTGATGTCCCCGGATATCACCACCCCGCCGGCGAGCACGCGGTCCAGCAGGTCCACCAGGGCGACCCGCTCCGGCGGAATATCGACGGCGCGCGGCTGGATGACCCGGCCGGCGGTCGCCGGCGAAGGCGCTGGTGCCCGGTTCATCCCGCGCCGTCCGCTCACTGGCCGTCCGCTCACTGGCCCTCGGCCTCCGCGGCGGCGAACGAGTACGGCGGCCACGGCCCCGTGAGCTCGAGGCGGATGCCGGGATGCTCCGTGGCCAGCGTCGCCACCGTCGACGCGAAGTCACCCTCACGGCTGCCGTCGAGCAGGTAGGCGGCATTGAGCAGCATCTGTGCCCGCTTCCCGGTGAGCTGCGCTGACTGCGGCGGGTGCAGTCGCGTCTCGACCGCGTACCGGGACAGCCGCGAGTGAACGGCCTGGGCGCTCGCGATCGCGCCGTGGCGAAGTTCCCTCCGGGCCGACAGCTGATCGCGCCGCCGCCGCAGGTATGCCGCCCCCGACCGGGCCGCCCCAGCGGGACCGGAAGCCCCGGCGGGACCGGAAGCCCCAGCCGGCCCCGGCTCAGCCGGAAGCGCCACGTACGCCTTGACCCCCCACTCCCTGCGCGCCCGCACCCGCTCCAGTGCCGCGCGGAAATCCTCACGGCGCCTCGCGAGCGCCGCGGCCATGCTGGCTTCGCTGCTGTAGACGGTGGCGAGCCGCGCGGGAAGGAGCGATCCCAGTGCGGCGGCCGCGTCGATGACGCGGTGGTGCGCCCGTGCCGTCTCCTCCAGCCAGGCGGGATCCTCCAGGTTGCGCCGCAGCGCCGCCTCGCCGAACTCGGCCAGGTCAACGCCCCCGACGACCGCGGTCAGCCCGGCCGCCTCGACGCCGCGCACGGGCTCGCCGCCCACTCCGGCCAGCCCGCGAAAGACCTGCGGGATGAGGCCCACGCCGGGCGCCGCGATGCGGTCCGCGACGGCGTAAAGCCAGACACCCCGGCCCTCATCCGCCGCCATGGTCAGCCCGGCCCGACTCGAGTTCCCGGATCCGTTCCTGAAGCCTCTGGTTTTCCTCCTCCAGCTCACGGCCAGCGGAGTCACGGGCCGCGGCCCTGTCGGCGGCTTCGGCGCTGAGCCACGGATCGCTTTCCCACCAGTTGATGCCGACCTCGCGCGCCGTGTCGAGCGACGCGATCACGAGCCGGAGCTTGATCGTGAGGAGCTCGATGTCCAGCAGGTTGACCCGGATGTCGCCCGCGACGACGAGCCCCTTGTCAAGGACCCGTTCCAGGATGTCCCCGAGGTTGGCGGGCTCAGAACGGGCGGAGCCGTAGAACCGCGCGGCCTGCGCACCGGGCTGCACCATGTCGCCGGATGTCATGTCAGGAGGCCCCGCCGTTCTCGCCGTGACCGCGCGAGTACCGGCGCACCCTGCGGTAGGACACCAGGTTCCCGGCGGCGTCGATGTCCGCTTCGTACGTGGCCAGGATGTCGGTCGACGAGGGGACCCGCCTGTCCTCCACGACCTCCACGCTCACCACCCAGCCGTCCTCCGTGGGCTCCACGCCGGTGACGCCCTCGGGCGCCTTCCCGGTCAGCTCGGCGATTTGCTGCAGGCCCAGCCGGCCGGCCCTGGCGGCTGACAGGCCGCCGCCCTCGCCGCCGGCGCTCCGTCGCTGGGTGTCCTCGTCACGGCCGGCCGTTTCGGTGTCCTCGGATTCCGTGTCCTCGGCCGCGTCGGCCGGCGCCGCTTCCGTGTCCACCATGTCGTCGACCAGGTCGCCGCCTGGCTTGTCCTTTTCCGCTTCCGCAGCCCGGTCACCGCGGTCCCTGGTACGGGCGGTTCTGCGTTCAGCCATGTGAATCAGCTCCTGTCGCCACGTTGCCGTCGTCCGGCCGATGCCTCCCCTGTGGCGTAAAGGCGGCCAATCGCCCCGGCTTCGATACGGGAGAGCTCGTCCTCGGAGATCGCACCGCTGTCCCGTGCCTGCTCCGCTTCCTCCAGCTGCCGTCTGACAGCGGCCGGGTCGTGCATCTCCCGTTCCGCCTCATCACGAATGAGCTCCGCGATGCGGACGAATCCGCTGATCGGGAGGAACGGAAGCCGGAAGGGCAGTGTCAGCAGGCCCATGTCAGCTCTCGGGCGCCGTGGTCGCGACGAAATCGTAGGCGGCCATGGGTCCGAGCAGGCGCAGTTCGACCCGGCCTTCCCAGCCCGCCGCCAGCTTCTCGGCCGCCTGCTCCACCTCATCCGCCGCGTCGCTGGCGACGAGGAAGGCGACGTGCACGGCGTCGAGCTCGTGGGTCGCCGGGCGCACGACGCTCGCGACGGCGTGCCCGGCCAGGGCGTCGCCGACGGTGCGCGTGTCCTTCTCGCGCTTCTCGCTGATCGCGTTGTCTATGATCTCGCCGAGCCGAATCCGCGCGTCGCGCGTGGCATCTGGGTCCGCGTCCTTGATCTGCTCCCGCAGGCGCGCGGCCTCCTCGTTTTCCGAAAGGATCTCCTGCAGGACCGCCTGCTCGACGTAGCGGCCCCTGACCACGTACTCGGCGCGGTCCTCCAGCTCTTCCAGAGCCGATGCGAACTCGTCCTGATGAGCCTCGAGCAGCTCGTGCGCCACCGCGTCCTCGCTGGCTACGACCGCGCCGAACCGCAGCGGAAGCACCGGTGCGTCGGGCGCGATCGAGTCCAGGAGTTGTTCATGCACGACGAGGTCATCCGGCTCGCCCAGCGGCTTGGAGACGTCCACTTCGCTCACGAGCGCCGCCAGATCGCCCTGCCGCACGAGCCTGACCTCGCCGGGCGGATCGCCGATGCCGCGCACGTCGGCCTCCAGCTCGACGTCCCCGGGAAGGATCCCGTACACATAGATGCCCGTCTGCTGTGCCTCGGACTCCGGCTTGGTCTCCGACTGCGCCGCCATCTCAGCTCCCCTCCTTGCCAGCCCGGCCGCTGCGCTGGCCGGCGCGTTCCCGGCTGTCCGCCGCGAAGTCCCGCAGCTTCTCGCCGGCCGCTTCGAGCGCGCCCTTCGTCTTGTGTTTGGCTCCGCCTTCCTGCATGTCGCCGATGAGCCCCGGGAGGCCCTCCTTGTCCTGCGAAATGTCAAGGCGGTTGACGGCCTCGGCGAATCGCAGGTAGGTGTCGACGCTGGCCACGACGACGCGCGCGTCGATCGTGAGCAGTTCGATGCCCACGAGCGAGACCCGCACATACGCGTCGATGACCAGGCCCTTGTCCAGGATCGTGTCGATCACGTCGGCGAGGCCGCTGGGTGATGGGCGCGCCGCGCTGCCACCACCCGGCTGCATGGCCGTTGTCATTGATCGCTCCCCTCCTCACTCCACTGGTTCGGTTCAGCGTCCGCGCGCCGGGCTGCGCCGGACCGTGCGCTGCGGCCGGTCCTCGGTCCGGCCGGGCCGCTGCGCACGGCCCGCGGGCCGGCGGCCACGCTCGCCGGTGCCGCCGTCCTCACTTGCCCGGGCGCGCCTGCGCCCGGCCTGCGGCTCCTCGCCGTCGCCGGAGCTGCCCACGAGCTCCCGGTCCTCGTCCTCGAAGCGCTCCTCGTCCCCAGCGGCCTCTTCGCCCTCTTCGGGCTCCTCGCCCTCTGCGGGCTCCTCGCCTTCGGCGGCGAACTCGTCCTCCGGCTCCTGGCCCTCTTCCGCCTCCTGGCCCTCCTCGCCGGCGCCCCCTTCGGCCTCCTGCTCCTCCCGGAGGGCGGTCTCGTGGTCCTTGACGACCTCGCCGTCCTTGATCACGCCGCGCCAGCCCTCGATCTCGTCGGGGTGCAGAATGGCCTGGGACATGATGTGCCGCCGGAAGTGCTTGAATTCCAGCCGCGCCCGCCGGCCCTGTGCCCGCCACAGATTGCCGGTGTGCTCGAAAAGGCCCTGCGGATGATATTCCAGGACGACCAGAATCCGGGTGAGATTGGGCGCCAGCTCATGGAAGCTGACCGCGCCGTCCACGTATCCTTTCGCTCCCTTGGACCGCCATACGATGTGGTCATCGGGGATCTGCTCGAGGATCGTGGATTCCCAGGTACGGTGCGACCAGAAAATCTGTGCTTTCCAGTTGAGCTTCTGGTCGTCCTCCTGGTCGACGTTCTCCACCTTCTTCGTGAAGCTCGGGAAGTCGCCGAACTGCGTCCACTGGTTGTAGGCGAGCTTGACCGGCACCCCGACGTCGATCGATTCGACGATGTTGGTGACCTTCATCTTCTTGCCCTTGCCGCCGCCTTTACCGCCGCCGAACATGCCCCGCACCTTCTCGGTGACGCCTTTCAGCCCGGCTCCGAGCAACGACCGAACGGGTCCTTTTCCCTCGGCGAGCCCCTTCGCGCCGGTGACCGCGGCCATCAGCCCCGGCCCACCGCCGTCGTCGACGTAGCCGGTCAGGCGCTCGGTCGCGCCCCCGACCCGTTCCCGCACGGACGCCAGGGCACGCTCGCCGAGGGCGTCGACAAGGCCCACGACCTCAGACTTCAGCCGGTCCACTGGACCGTTTCCCGAGCGCTCCTCGGTCTCGCTCACACGCGCCACGACCTCTACCTCCTCGTCCGGGCGACTGGAGAGCGGCCCCGGCCAGCGGTCCTGCGCCGTGCGGGCCTTTCCTCGGGCTCCTCTGGCTCCTCGGGCTCCTCAGCCTCCTCATCGTCGTAATCGGCGGCCTCTGAGCGCGACTCCTCCTCGTCGTACTCGTCGGCTGGCACGTCCTCCGCCTCTTCGTCCTCCGGGCGAATGCGGCGCCGCGCGCCGCCCACCCCGCCCCGGACCTTCTCACCCGTGCCCCGGACCGCCTCGCCGGCCTCCCCGGCCGCCGCGCCGGGATTGCGCAGCCGCTCGCTGCGCTCATGCAGCGAGTCGGTCAGCGCGTCAACGCGGTTGCTGAGGGCCGCGGTCGCCGCGGCCTTACCGGCGCTGACCAGGTCGCCCCGCACGGTGTCGGCGAGCTCGCCGAGCTGCGGAGCGACCTTGCCGAGCGCGTCGGTGGACCCGAGGACCTTCGCGCCGCGCTTCACCAGCGTGCCGCTCGCGCCCATGCCACCTGCCGCGGTGGCGACAGCGATGATCGTCGCCCTGCGTAGCTTCCGCCGCCGGCCGAGCATGTATCCGACGGCAAGCGCCATCGCCGCCTGCGTCCCACCCTTCATCATCAGCCTCCTTGCCCAAGCCGCTCCGCCTCGATCGCCGGCGGACGTGGGATCCAGTTCAGAACTCAGCTACGATATTTTGTTTGACCCAAAACGATCTTGGACCGCGATCTTGGTCGCCGCGCCTACCCCGGCGGCAGAGACGAAAACAAGAAATTTCCCGGCCGCCGCCATGCCGCCCTCGCGGGGCACCGGGGCCACCGGGCGCCGTGTCATCGGGGCAGGCCGGGAGGCCGTGCGGCTGCGGCGTTTCCGCTCACGAGTTACTCAGCGTCACACCATGTTCACAGTCTCACGAGCCGCACTGATCTCAGAAAATCCATCCGTCACCTGATTGGCCAAAGGTCACAGGACTGGACCACTTCATCAAGATGCTCGCCGGTTTGACGGCAGACCAAGGTGCCAGCCGGCCGGCGTTGGCGAGCCAGATGTCCGGTATGTGCGGGTTTCTCACTCAGTATTCTGAACGAACGCGGCGATGCGGCTCAGCTCGGGTCGGTACCCGTCGGTGGTGTCGCGTGGGCAGGCCAGCCAGCTCAGTCACCCCGGCTGAACAGCAGGTGGCGCACGAGGCGCCCCCCGGCACCCAGCAGCCGGGGACCCGCCGGCACGTCCGCCAGCCGCGGGTCGTAGAGCACGAACGTGTAGCCGAGCCGCCGCGCCAGGATCCCGTCGGTGACGATCTGGTCGCCGACCACCATTCCCGGCCGCGGGAAATCCCGGTACGGCGCGATGCGGAGCGGCTTGCCGGCCGAGGCCAGGTAGACCACTTGCGGTCGCGGTCCCGCGCCATCAGGTTCAGGCATGGCCGAGGGGCGGCGCGCCGAGTTCGTCGAGAAGCACAGCACCCGCACGCTCGGTGCCGCGGCAAGCTCGCTGACCACCCGTGCGATCCCGTGCTCGAGTGCCGCCTGGTCGCTCTCCCAGTGGGCGACGAGCGGTTCCACATCGAAGATCATCGTCCGCGCCGTCAGTTCCCGGGCACGCCGCATCGCCTCGTCCAGACTCGCTGCGCGCTCCAGAGGTGCCCGCACGCCGTCACCCATGGCGGCGCCCGGAGAACGCGGCGAGACCCCGCAGCCTTGCCCAGTTCACCGGGGGGCTCGGCGGGCTGCCGCCGGGGCGGTGCCGCGGCACCCAGACGCGGAGCGCGCGAGGACAGATCGTGCACGTCACGGGGGCCGGCATCAGCACCGGCTCGCCGTCGATGCCGATCGGGATCCGAAGCACGTCCGCGGTGATCTCGACCTCCTTCGCCGTCAGGACCGCCAGCCCGGGGCCCCGGGTGCCGTTCAGCAGGCCGACTGCCTGCCGCGCGCTGCTCACCTTGACGCCCACCACCCCCAGCATGCCGCCATCCAGCCGGGTACGGCGACTCAGGCCGGCGATGTCCCCGGTTCCGTACGGGTTGTTGGCGACGAGCAGCGCCTGCGGCCCGCTGATCGTCCTGCCGTCAACCTGTGCCGTCAGCCGGACTCCGCGGTGGCCTTGCAGGAGGTCGGGCAGCAGGTCCAGCGTCGTGGCCAGCTTGTCGTCACGGTAGGACGGCGTCTCGACGATCTCGGCGTACGCGCCGAACGACGCGTTGTTGACGAAGGTGCGGCGGTTGATCAACCCGAGGTCGATGCGCAGTTCCACGGGGTCGGACAGCGCGTCGAGGCACGCCGCCGGGTTCTCCCGGTCCAGCCCCAGGTCGAGCGCGAAGTGGTTGCGCGTGCCCGCCGTGATCACCATGAACGGGATGCCGCGCTGGGCGGCGATGCCCGCGACCAGCGCCTGCGTCCCGTCGCCCCCGGCGACGCCGAGCAGGTCGGCGCCCTGGGCGACGGCCTTGCGGGCTACCTCCCCGACGTCGACCGGCTCGGACGCGCTCATCAGGAACACCTCGGCGCCGAGTTCCTCGGCCTTGCGCTTCAGGTCGAACTTCCCGACCTTCCCGCCCCCGGATTTCGGGTTCATGATCATGTACGGATGCGAGGGGGGCGGCGCCGCCGGGCGCTCCGGCATGCGCCAGTCTTTGCGCTCCTTCCGGCCCCAGCCCAGCGCGGCGCGCGCGGTCGCGCTCGCGAGCAGCCACGCGGCGGCCGCGGCGACCGCGACCCAGAGCAGGCTGAAGAAGGCGAAGACAGCGATCACTGCGAGCGGCGTGAAGACGAAGACCCCCAGCGCGAACCAGCGCCACATCCCCCGCCGCGAGAGGAAGAAGTACGCGGCCGCCAGGCCAATCACCGCGGCCGCCAGGCCAACGCCCAGCATCGCGAGGCTCTTCAGCTCGGCGAATGCCACCAGGATCGCGACGCCCGCGCCCGCGAGCACGAAGCTCAGCCGCGCGAGCCACCGCTGTCCGGGCGGGGGCCGCGGGCTGTCAGCTGCGGGCACCGCCGCCGTCGCGATCACGGGGTTGTCCATGCCTGACAGCGTCACGCCCTGGACCTTTTGCGCACGTCACCCGGACGGGGTGACGCCGGCGGATAGCCTCGTGTGCGTCCGGTACGGCTCGTGGTGGTCTGGGAGGCTGGATGGCTGGCCCTGGGCTCGCATGGCTGGGGCAGGGGCCGGTGCCCCGCACGAGTTTCTGCGTGACGTTCATCCGCGGGATGACGCGGGAAGAGGTGCTGGCGCGGTTCGGGGCGGATCCGGGTGAGGCGTCACCTCGCACGCTTGACGAGCAGATGGCGGCCGAGTCCTCATGGCACGAGGGGTATGGCCCGTTCGTCCGGGTGGGCCGGTGTGACGGGTGGCTGTTCGCCTGGGAGGAGGCCTCGTACGAGGGCGTCCGGCCCGAGGTGCTGCGCCGGGTGCCTGATGGCGGGGAGGCCGTGGTGGTGCGCCACGCACTGGACGCGTTCGCGGAGTTCGGGTACGCGGCGGCCGGGGCGGTGGTCAGCCACCTGGTGACGATCCCGCCGTACACCCGGAAGGGCAGTGACCCGGACCGGTTCCTGCCGCTGCTGCGCGATGTGGGCCTGGACTTCGCGGCACAGGCTCAGTACGACGCCGGCGGCGGGCCGGTTCTCGGTGACCTGGAGTCGGTGCTGACCGTGGCCGGGCGCGCCTTCGGCCTGTCGCTGTCGCCGCGGCAGGTGGAAGGACCATGGCCGAGCGCGCGGATCCTGCCGCGGCTCGAGGACCTGCCCGCGCCGGACCCGGACTGGCAGTTCAGCATCGGCGATCTGGTGATCGACCCGCTGGTGCGGCAGGCGCCGCCGCGGACCGTGGCATCGCTCCTCGCGGACCAGTCACGGCTGCTGCTGGAACAAACCCGGCTCGCCCGGTATCCGGAACTGGCAGCGGCCGTGCGGGCCGCGGCCGGGGGGCGGCGGCACGTGGTAACCGACACCGAACCGCTCGGCGTGGCGCTGCGCCGGCTGTGCCGGGAGCGGTATGAGGCCGAGCAGGACGCGCTGCCTGGGTCCGCCGCAGGATGGATCACGCCGGAGGAACGGCACGCCCGCGCGGCACGCGCGGAGGCCGTGCGGCCGCTGCGGATGGCAATGGCCGAGGGGGGATCCCGCGCGCTTGGGGAGGTGCTGATGCACCGCAAGCGGTGGGCCGGGCCCGGGTGGCGAGAGCAGGTCCTCACCGGGCTGGCCGGGGGCGGGGTCCCCCCGGAACCGCGGTAGCCCTGGCTACGGGGTGACAGCCAGCCAGTATTCGTCGTTGTCGATCAACCGCTGAGCCTGGGCGAACCGGCCGAGGCCGCCGCCGACGTCGGTGTTGAGCGGCAGCGGGATATGGCCCCGTACGCATTTCTCGCTCGCGGCCGGTTTCCCGATCACCGAGATCTTGGCCCACTGCTGCGCGACCGTGCCTGCGTTCGCTGTTCTGATGGCGGTGACCTGCGCGCACTGGCTTCCCGCGGTGACGCCGTTGAGGTTGCCGCTTTCATAGGTCTTGGCAAAGGGGAATTCGTCGCAGCTGTCGTCGGCAACGTTGGTCGATCCGCTGACGAAGCTGCCGTCGCAGATCCTGTTGCGGTTCGCGCGCGCCTTGCTGTCGCTGGCCAGGCGGCGCAGGGGCTGCCCGGAGCCCTGCAGTCCCCAGTGGCCCGACAGGTTCGTCTGCGCCCACTGAATCATCGCCGCGCTGGCTCCGGAACTGGCGAGCGAGACGGTGAACACGGGAACGTAGATCGGGATGACGCACCCGGAGGTGTTGCTCACCGCCACCTGGCTGTCGCAGCGCGCCTCCAGGGATTTGGCCAGGGTGATCGGATACGCTTCCGGCTTGCCGACGGGATCCACGACGGTCACCGTGGGCTGGGCCGACAGCGTGCCCGTCGTGCCCTTGGCGGGTGTGCCGGCGAACGTGGCGGTGCCGTGCAGTGTCTGGTGCACCTTGATCGGGGTCACGGGAAACACGGTCCGCTTGGCCGGAGCGCAGGACCCTGAGCACTTGGTCACCCAGCCCAGCGAGTTGGTCTTCGATATGCCTGACACCGAGTCCAGCCTCGCGTAATCGGCTTCGGTCCATTGCAGGCTGCGGGGCGCAAAGTCGAGTTGCTGGGCATAGCTGAACTTCGCGGTGCCTTTTACCTTGCCGTTCACCACCTCGTACTCGGTGAAAAAGTCCTCCAGGCATATCTGGAAGCGCCCGTAATACCAGACAACGGTGGGAAGGGAGTCGCACGTGACCGGGAACCCTTCCTTCCGGGTGATCACGCGCCCCGTGCGGCCTGCCGGGGTGCCCGCGGTCATGCAGCTGACAACCTGACGGGGGTGCCGGGCGGAGTAGCGCAGAGCACCGGAGCAGTTGCCCGCGGCAGCCGGTACGGCGGGCGCCTGGCCGAACGCCCGGCGGTTCGCCGCTTGCCTGGCGTTGTTATGCGCCGCGTGAGATGCCAGAGTGTTATGTGTTACTGGTTGTGCGGCATTACGGTTCGTGGTAGCCGTCGCTATGCCGGGCACGGCGAGGGTGAGAGCCGCCACTGCCGCGGTCGCCGGCATGAGTTTCCGCATGGACACGGGATGCGCACCTCCTGTTCCGGCTGACGTCCGATGGGCATCGTGGTACACGCCAACGCTGTCATAAGAAGGGCGCCGCTATCAACACGGCAAAAAGCGCTCTTGCGTCGCGAAATCGCTTATACCCGGTCACCGGGCATGGCTTCTTTTATGCCGGCGACATTGCTGGGTGCCTATGCGGCGGTCCTGAGCTGGGAGACGTCGACGCCGAGCCAGTCGCGCAGGCCGGCCTCGCCGGATTCGGTCACGGTGACGATACGTGTGGCCTCGCGGGTGTGCAGCCAGTCGCGGCGGACCATCTCGGCGGCGATGGCGGCGCCCAGGCTTCCGGCCAGGTGATGGCGGTGCTCGCTCCAGTCCATGCAGGGACGCAGCAGCGGCCTGCTGCGGTACCGAAGCTCGCCGACATCGATGCCGAACTCGCCGAACCCGGCCGCGCCGCGCGGCGCGAGCACGTAGCCGCCGTCATGCTCACGGATCAGGTCGCCGCCGACCAGGGCCCCGGCGACCGCGACCCCGACCGCGCCCGCCAGGTGGTCGTAACACATCCGCGCCCAGCGCAGGCTCCTCGCGCGGACCGAGTCGCGCAGCGAGCGGACCGGCGTCGCCGGCGCCAGCAGGGTGAGGATCTCGAGCGCGTCCGCGACCGGCTCCGAGGCGATCGAGTACAGCCGCTGGCGGCCGCTGGGCTCGGCGCGTACCAGGCCGCCCGCGACGAGCTTCTTCAGGTGGGCGCTGGCCAGCGAGCGGGAGACGCCGGCCGCCTCGGCCAGCGCCGAGCCCGATTGTGGCGTGCCGCCGAGGAGCGCGAGCAGCATCTGCGCGCGATGCCGGTCGGCCATCAGGCTGGCGATCGCGGCGAGGTCGGCATCCGGGTCCACCCATCCAGGGTAGCCCATGGATTGTCAAATGCCGGTTTGACAGTTTCCTCTGTATCGTCGGCTTGTGGCTGTCACACCGGATAAGGTCAGCGCGGTTGAGGTGAGCACGGCAGACGGCGGCGCGGCCGAAGCGGCCGCCTCGTGGGTGCGAGTCGCGCTCGCGATGTTCGCCGTGGGATGGGGAGCCAACCAGTTCTCGCCGATGCTGATCGTGTACCGGCATGAGCTCGGGCTGGGGCCCGGAGCGGTCGCCGGGCTGTTCGGCATCTACGCGGCGACGCTGATTCCCGGCCTGCTCATCGGCGGCCCGGCCTCGGACCGGTTCGGCCGCCGCGCGGTCGTGCTGCCGTTCGTCGCGCTGTCGCCGCTGGCCACGCTGCTGCTGGCGGCCGGTCCCCGGTCCCTCCCGCTGATCGCGGCGGGGCGGGCGCTCGCCGGGCTGTGCTCCGGAGTCGTCTTCGGCGCGGCGACCGCATGGGTGCAGGAGCTGTCGCACGGATCGGGGCTCAGCGCACGCCGCGCCGCTCTCGCGCTGACCGCGGGCTTCGGGCTCGGGCCCGTGGTCGCCGCCGTTCTGGCGCAGTCGGTCAGCGATCCGCTGGTGATCCCGTACCTGCCTCACCTGGCGATCGGCGTGGTGGCGGCCGTCATCCTCTGGCCGGTCCCCGGCACCGGTACCCACCACGCGACGGCGCGCCGCCGCTGGCCGCCCGCGGCCGTCCGCACGCTCAGGTTCTGGCTCACGGTGGCGCTGCCCGCCCCTGTGGTGTTCGGCTCCATGTCGGTGGCCATCGTCGTGCTGCCGGAGGAGGTCACCAGCGCGCGCACCCTGTCGGTAGGCTTCGCCGGCCTGATGACCGCGCTGGCGTTCGCCGCGGGCACCGGGGTCCAGCCGCTCGCGCGCCGGCTCGAGGCACGCCGCGGGCACGCGGCGATCGTCGCCGGCCTCGGGTGCGCGGCCGCGGGCGCGGCCGTCGGCATCGCCGCGGTGACCTCCGCCGGCCGCCTGCTCGCCGGGACGGGCGCGGTGCTGCTCGGCCTGGCCTACGGCCTGTGCCTGGTCTCCGGCCTGCGCCAGGCCGAGCACCTCGCAGGCGCGCATGACCGGGGCGCCGTCGTCGCCTGCTACTTCGCGCTGAGCTATGCCGGCTTCGCGGCGCCCTACGCCGTCGACGGGCTCAACTCGGTGCTCGGCCGTGGCGGCGCGTTCGCCCTCCTGGCCGCGGCGGTCGCGGCGCTGACCGCATGGATGGCCTGGCACGCGCGCCAGTCCGGGGGAGCCGCCTGAACGCCAGCCGGTTCTCCCTCTTCGGGAACCGCTTGAACGCCTGCGGACTTCGCCGGCTCCGCCGTCGTCGTGGGCCCGGCAGAGCCGGCCGTGCCGGCCCGCTGACCCCATTCCGCCGGCCGCCTCAGTCCGCCGGCCCGCCCCGGTCCGCCAGGGCGGCGCAGAGCCTGGCCAGCGCCGTGGTGAAGGCGTGGCCCGCGGGCCGCGCGTAGCCGACCACCAAGGCCGGCCGATGTCTGTCGGCCAGGTGGCCGCCGCGGTCGCCGCGATAGAAGGCGCCAAGCGCCTGGACGGCGAGACCGTGGCGGGCCGCACGGGCGACGGCCTCGTCCTCGCGCATGCCGGGCGGCAGCTCCACGAGGGCATGCAGCCCGGCGGCGATGCCGGTGACGCGCACCCCGGGCGCGGCCTGGCGCAGCGCGGCGATCATCCGGTCGCGCCGGCGCCGGCAGGCGAGCCTGGCCTGGCGGACCTGCCGGTCATAGCCACCGGAGGCGATGAACTCCGCCAGCGTGAGCTGGCTGAGCACGTCCGGGCACCCGCCGGCGATTTCGGCCGCCGCCGTCACGTCGCCGGCCAGCCGGCGCGGCACCGCCAGCCAGCCGAGCCGCAGCCCTGGCGCCAGGCTCTTGCTCGCCGTGCCGGCGTACACCACATGGTCGGGCGCGAGCCCCTGCATGGCGCCAACCGGATGGCGGTCGTAGCGGAACTCGCCGTCATAGTCGTCCTCGATCAGCAGCGCGCCGCTGCGCGCGGCCCACGCCACGAGCGCCCTGCGGCGCTCCGGCTGCAGGGTCACGCCGAGCGGAAACTGGTGCGCGGGCGTCAGCAGCACCGCGTCCGCCCACCCCGCCGCCCGGCCCGCCGCCACGCCCGCGCCACCGCCCACCGTGCCCGCGCCACCGCCCACCGTGCCCGCGCCACCGCCCACCGTGCCCGCGCCACCGCGCGCCGCCCCCTCAGGCAGCGCACCCGCAAAGGAGCTGGTCAGCACGTCTGCCACTACGCCGCCGCGGTCGACCGGCAGCGCGACCACGCGCAGTCCGTTGCTTTCGGGGATCCGGCGGTGCGCTTCGTGCCCGTAGACTTCGACCGCCATGGTGGTCGCGCCGCGGGCCCGCAGCACGTGGCTGAGCAGCGCCAGCGCATGTGCGAAGCCCGCGCAGACGACGATGCGCCCGGGATCGGTGCTGACGCCTCGCGTCCGCGCGACGTAACCGGCCAGCGCCTCGCGCAGCTGCGGAAGCCCACGCGGATCCGGGTAGTCCAGCGCGCGGTCGGCAACGGCGCTCAGCGCCTTCCGCGCCGCCGCCAGCCACTCCCGCCGGGGGAACGCGGACAGGTCGCCGGCCCCGGAACGCATGTCGTAGCGCGGCGACGGTACCCCCGCCGGCGGGGCCGGCGCCGGACCGGGCAGCGCGGGCGCGGTCTCCGGCCCCTGGCCGGCCACCCACGTCCCGGCCCCGGTCTTCGCCGTCAGCCATCCCTCCGCGGCGAGCTGGCTGTAGGCATCGGCGACCGTGTTGCGGGCTATTCCCAGGTCGGCCGCCAGCACCCGGGAGGCGGGCAGCCGGGTTCCCGGCACGAGCCTGCCGTCGCGAACCGCCGACCGCAGCGCGTCCTCCAGCGATGCCCCGAGCCGCGGACCGTTGAGATCCAGGTGCAGGTCTGGATTGGCCCAATGTTTCTCCATGAACTTGGACTATATCTCTGGGGCGATTTCGGCCTAGCGTTGAACCATGATGACATCGACGACACCAACGGAAACCGTCCCCGTCCGGCTCGACTTCGACGCCGCCGCGCCCGGCTTCTCCCGGGCGATGGCCCATCTCGACAGGGCGGCGACCAAGGAACTCGACAACGCGGGCATCGACCCGCGGCTTCGCGAGCTCATCCGGGTCCGCGCGTCGCAGCTCAACGGCTGCGCCTACTGCATCGACATGCACACCAAGGACGCACGCGCGATAGGCGAGACAGAACAGCGGATCTACGCCCTGCCGGCCTGGCGCGAGACCCCGTTCTTCACCGCCCGCGAGCGCGCCGCGCTCGCGTTCACCGAGGCCGTGACCCTGGTCGCCGACACCCACGTGCCCGCCTCCGCCTATGAGGAAGTGGCCGCGCACTTCACCGAGGGCGAGGTCGGCGCCCTCGTCAGCCTCATCGTGACGATCAACGCGTGGAACGCGATCGGCGCGTCGACCCGCTGCTGGGAGCCGGGTTCCTACCAGCCGTGACCGCCGGTACCAAGCGCCCGCCCAAGGTGCCGTGGCACCCCGCGCAGGGTGCCCCGGCCGATATGGCCGGGGCGGAACCATTGCCGCCGTCTTCAGGCCGGCCGAACGCCGCTTGACATGCCAAGCGAATGCTAGCTAAACTTAGCGCTAGATATAGTTAGCAAGCTAGGGCCCGAGAGGTCCGGCCAAGGAGGCAAATCACAATGGCCATACCCACGCGGGATCTGCAGGAAGAGTTCTTCGCCACCGTGCGCAAGAGCCAGGAGACCGTCATCGACGCGATCAGGACCTGGGTTGAGACCGTCCAGTCCGTCACCCCCAAGCTGCCGCCGGTGAACATTCCGTACGCCAGCAAGCTGCCCAAGCCCGAGGAGATCGTGGCCAGCGCCTACGACTTCGCCGGGCAGTTGCTCGCCGGGCAGCGGAAGTTCGCGGAGGAAGTCCTGAAGGCGACCGCCCCGCTGCTCCCCGGTGACGCCGGCAAGTCCGCGACGCAGCGGCCCGCCGCCGCCAAGTAAGGCCACGGCACGCGACGCGCCGCCGTGCGCGGCAGCCCCCCGATGCATGGAACTGCCGCGCACACCCATGTCCACGGGCACGTCCATGCTTACTATTGTTCGCGGGAGTGCACATGACAGATCCGTGGCAGGCGCAGCGCGAGGCCCTCGGTGCCTTCATTCGTGCCCAGCGCAAGATGGCCAACCTTTCGCTCCGCCAGCTCGCGCAGCTCACGAGCCTGTCCAACCCTTACCTGAGCCAGGTCGAGCGCGGCCTGCACCAGCCCTCGGTGCGGGTCCTCAGGCAGATCTCCGACGCACTCAACCTGTCCGCCGAGACGCTCCTCGCCGAGGCCGGCCTGATCGACGCGATGGCCCGCGACCGCACGCGTAAGGCTGGCTCCGACAAGGTCGGCGCCCCCGACGGAATTGGGGCTGTCGGGACTACTGGGACTGGGGTGGCTGCCGGGACTGGCGGGGCTGGTGCGAACGGTGCGGGGAATTCCGGAGGTGGCGCCGGTGCGGGGAATTCCGGAGGCGGCGCCGGTGCGGGAAACCCCGGAGGCGGCGCCGGTGCGGGAAACCCCGAGGGCGGCGCCAGCGCGGGGGAGCCCGGAGGCGGCGCCAGTGCGGCGGAGGCGGACGCCCGCGCCGATGTGGCCGATGTGGCCGATGCGGCCACGGCCGGTGCCGCAGATGCGGTCGCGGCGCCGCCAGACACCGAAGAGGCTATCCGCGCCGATGACCGTCTCACCGAGGACCAGAAGGCCGCACTGATCGCTGTCTACCGCAGCATGCTGAGATAAAGAAGATACCAAACGGGCGCGCCGTCCCCGTCGCCCGACCTGCCGTGCCCTAAGGACACGCCAAGCGCCCGCGCGCCCGTTTTGTCACCTATGCCGCTTACTGCCACGGGGGAGTCGGAGACTCTGTACGCGTTCCATAGTCACAAATAGGACAAACAGGGCACCTACTCCTCGGTAGCCATACAAAGCGCGCCGACGTGGCGCGGAAGCGTCATGCCTCGCCGGCCGTTCCGGTCGCCGCGGCCGCCTGGGTGACGTGGCGGAGCAGGAGAGCCGTGGTGACGGGGCCAACGCCGCCGGGGACGGGGCTGAGCGCGCCGGCGACCTCGGCGACGGCAGGGTCGACGTCGCCGGCCAAGCCGCCGTCGGCCGTGGCGTTGGTGCCGACGTCGATGACGGTGGTGCCTGGGGCCACGTGTGCGGGCCCGATCAGCCCGGGGCGCCCGGCAGCCACGACGAGGATGCCGGCCTGGGCCGTGATCGCCGGAAGGTCCGGGGTACGGGAGTGGCAGATGGTAACGGTAGCGTCGCGGTCGAGCAGCAGGTGCGCGACGGGCTTGCCGATCACAACCGAACGGCCGACCACTACCGCGCGCCGCCCGGCGGCCTTCACCTGGTAGTGGTCGAGCATGGCGAGCACGGCCTCGGCTGTGGCAGGAGTGAAGGCCGGCAGGCCGGCCACCAGGCGGCCGAGGGACAGGGGGTTCGCCCCGTCCACGTCCTTGCCGGGTGCGATGGCGCCGGCCAACTCCGCCAGCCGCGCCCCTCCGGGCAGCGGCGTCTGCAGGATGATGCCATGAACGCCCAGGTCGGCGCTCAGCCGCCGCAGTGCCGCGGTGATCCCGGCGCTGGTCTCCTCGCCGTCGACGTCGCAAGCGATGCCGACTTTGGCGGCCGCCCTGGCGATGGACCGGACATACCACGCGCTGGCCTCGTCCGTGGTCGCCGTGACCACCGCGAGGTGCGGCGGCCGCCCAGCGGCGGTCAGCGCCGCCGCCCCGGCGGCGGCGTCAGCGCGGATCTCCGCCGCGAGTTCCCGGCCGTCCAGCGACGTCGTCACCGGCCGATCTCCTGCCGGACGGCGGCGACCACGCGATCGGCCCTGGCCGCGATGTCATCCGCCGTGGCCGCCGTGGCCTGCAGGTCGCCGCGTATCGCGGGATCCTTGATTCCGCGGAGGTTGACCTCGATGTTGACCCGCGCCATGACCGCCGCCGCACGGGCCGCTTCAGCGGCCGCGGCCACGTCCGAGATGACGTTCCGGTTGGCGGCCGGCAGCAGATCCTCGGCGAGACCGGTCAGCCGCAGCGCCGCCGCCAGCACGCCGGCCGGCGGTCGGCCCGCGCCGGCGAGCGCTCCAGCGATGGCGGCCGAGCGTTCTGCCTGCTGTTGTTGGGTCTCCTTCGGCAGCCGGTAGGCGTCGGTGACCGCCCCGAAGGCGCTCGCGTCGGCATCAGCGAGCGACAGGGCCTCGTCCATCAGCTCATCGGCTGCCGCGCGAATGTGGCCGGTCACCCGCGCGTCATAGCGCGGCCCGTCGCTGTACCTGGCCACCATGCCGAGCAGCGCCGCCGCCACCGCCGCGTGCAGAGCGGCGGTGGCGCCGCCGCCGGGCGCGGGAACCCGGGCGGCAAGCTGGCCCAGAAACCTGGCGATGGTCTCGTCGCGCATCGCCGCGGTGTCGTGGCGCATCGCCGTGGTGTCGTCGCGCATTCCGTGAGAGTAACGCGCGTCCGCGCTCCGGTAAGAACTCCGGAACGCTACCGTCCTATCTTTGACATGCCGGGCACCAGAACCTGATCCGCTCCTCGCCCCCGTCGCCCTGCTCGCCCTTGCTGATCTTGGTCCCGCACCGTCGGCACGGCTGGCCCGCCCGCCCGTACACCCAGGTCCGCCGGCCCGGAGCGGTGTCGCCGGTCGTCACCTGACCGATCCGCGCCTTGTTCGCTTCGAGCAGTCGCCGCCCGAGTTCGACAAGGGCATCCAGGTCCGCCACGTCGCCTACGGACCGCCATGGACTGACTCCCCTAAGAAACAGCATTTCTGTAGCGTAGATGTTACCGATTCCGGCCAGGTTGCGCTGGCATGCTTTCAGCATTTCTTCAGTTAACTTGGAGGTTATGGAGCTGGTTCCAGGCTAGTGTCCTGGTCACAGGAGGTCGCGCCTGGCAGGTCAGCTATATGGATTCCATTGGGCGGTAGGCCTGGGGTTCTCTGTCGGCGTCCGAGCAGAGAACTGTCTTGATG
The DNA here is from genome assembly GCA_019239975.1 of Streptosporangiaceae bacterium. Taxonomy (GTDB): domain Bacteria; phylum Actinomycetota; class Actinomycetes; order Streptosporangiales; family Streptosporangiaceae; genus JAFAZE01. The sequence continues at coordinate 21,471 of JAFAZE010000145.1, read as the reverse complement.
GCGTCATGTCCGCGCTTGCCGGCGAGGACGTCGGGTAGCTCATCGAGGTTGACTCGTACGTCAACGAGGCGGCTGGGGCAGACGAATCCCAATGCGGCGGAACGCTGAGCCCGGTCCATCCAGGTGAGGATGTTGTCTATGCGGCGGTTGTGCAGATTGACCACGCGCAATGCGCGGAAGTTCCAGCCCTGCATGTCGACGACGCGTTCACCGTCGTTCGACTGATGGTAGCCCAGAATGCCGAGGGTGCCGTCAATCCCGACGAGGTCACTCGCCAGGGTCAGGCCCGCTGCGGCTCCGGTCGCCTCGATCACGATCGGCTGGGTCCGGCGCATCCGGTCGTCGACCTCATCTGGGTGGACGACGATGTCCGCGCCCCAGTGACGGGCGAGTTCCCGGGCGCTGGCGCGCGGTTCGATGGCGAACACGCGGTGTCCGATGGCGGTCAGGTAGCGCAGCGCCAGCAGGCCCATGAACCCGGTGCCGACGAGGACGATTCGCGGGCACTCGCGGAACGAGAGCATCTCCAGACCGCCGATGACGCAGGCGACTGGTTCGGCGAGTGCTCCGTCCAGCAGCGAGCAGTCGCGGTGCAGGACGACCGTACGCGCGGCGGGGACGACGATTTCGGAGGCGTAGCCGTGGTCCACGTATGCCGCGACGCGGGTACCGGGCGGCAGAGCAGCCGTCGCGGACTCTGTGACGACGCCTGACACTTCGTGCCCCAGGCGACGAGGGAAATCGCCCTCGCCCTCCGCGACTGCGGCTAGATCCGAGTGGCACACGCCGACGTAGGCGATCGCGAGACGGACATGGCCTACAGGTAGCGGTTCGGGATGGGCCTGAACCACGCTGCTGGCGAGTTTGCCGGTGGTCTGTACATAGCGCACGGGCGCTTCCTTCCGGTATCTCACCAGGTTGATGGCTTGACGTATCTCACGCATCCGCTGCGCCGGGCGCCGGACCGGGTGCCCGGAGGCTTGCGGCATCTCCGGCGCGCGGCGGCAGTTCCAGTCCGCCAGCGATTGCCTCGCGCGGCTCGGTGAGCTTTGCGAGGACATGCGCAGCATCGGGGTGGTGCAGATCGTCCAGGATGGCCACCGCCTGCCGCCAGGCATCCTGGGCGGCATCCGGTTCGGCGGCGGACTCGTAGGCATATCCGAGGTGCGCGAGCGTGTCGGCTTCCGTGTAATGATCGCCGAGCTGCCGGTTGAGTTCAAGGGCCTGCTGATAGTAATTGACGGCCTGAGGGTAATTGCGCAGGTAATGGTGAGTGTCACCGAGATACTTCAGCGTTTCGGCCAGGACATATTTATCCGCTAGCTCACCGAGTTCTCGGTTTATGGCAATGGCCTCCATGGAGCAAGCAAGCGCCTGCTGATATTCACCAAGATGAGTCAGGCAGCGTCCCTCTTGGGCGCGCGCGCGTGCCTGCCCGGTGCGGTGCCCAGCAGCAAGATACAAGTCGAAGCTCTGGCGACTGTGGCTGAGTGCCTCGTCGGGGCGACCCTGATGCTGCTCCACCTCGGCAAGCTCAACGTGGTTGTGAGCTTGCTCCTCGAAATCCCCAAGTTCGCGGTTCAGGTCCAAGGCGTGCCGCAGATGGACCCGCGCTTTGTTATAGCTGCCGAGCCGAAGGTATGCATAGCCCAATTCGTGGCTGGCCAGGGCCTGCCCGCGCTGGTCTCCGTCCCGCCGCGCGGCGGCCAGCGCGGTATGTAGCGTGGCCATCCATTCGTGCAGGTAGCCTTGCCGGTTAAAGTAGGCGGCCAGCACCCACGGGATCTGCCAGGCGTGGGTATCGAACCCGCTCGACGCGGCCTGCGTGACGATCGCCGGGAATATCCTCTGCTCGATCTCGCACCAAGCCCGCGCCTGCTCTCGGGCGGTCAGCTCTTCCGCCGTTATCCGCAGTTCGGGAGCGATGAGGCCAATGTCCGCGCGGCCCGGGTACAGCCACTCGGTCGCGGCATGACCAGTGTGCAGGTAGTGATCGAGCATCCGCCGCACCGCGGCTTGGCGTTCGGTCTCGGTATCCAGACTGGTGCCTTGGTGAGCGGCATAGCTGCGCAGCAGGTCATGGAAGGTGAACCTGCCCGGGGTGGCCTCAGTGACCAGGTAGGCCCGGGTGAGTTCGCTCAAGGCCTTGCGCGCTTGCATCAGCGGGACTCCGGCCAGGCTGGCGGCGGCTGGGGCGGATATGTCGGGGCCGGGATGCAGGCCGAGCATCCTGAACATCTGGGCTGCTGGTTCGCTGAGATTCCGGTAGGAGCAGGAGAACACCACCCGTACGTTGGTGGCCAGGTCCCCCGCGTCTAGGGCATCCAAGCGCCGTCGTGCGTCTCGCAGTTCATCAGCCAGCCCAGCGAGCGGCAAGGCCGGCGCAGCGGCGGCGCGGGCCGCTACGATGCTCAGCGCAAGCGGGAGCCGCGCGCACCGCTCGATCAACTCGTCCACGACCTCTGGCTCATGTGAGGCCCTTGACGAACCGAGATGGAGGGTCAGCAACTCGCCGGCCTCGGCCTTGGTGAGTGAGTCCAGGTCCAGCAGCTGAGCGCCTTCGCGGGCGGCAAGGCTACTGAGCTGGCTGCGGCTGGTCACCAGCACCAGGCAGGTCTCGGTGCCTGGTAGCAGCGGACGTACCTGTTCCGCATCGCGGGCGTTGTCGAGCAGCAAGAGGAACCGCCGTCCTGCGATCAGGCTGCGGTACAAAGCTGCCTGCGCGTCCAGGCTCACGGGAATGGCCGTGGGCCCAACGCCCAGCGCGCCGAGGAAACTGCGGATGACTTCGGCCGGGTGCACCGGCGATCCGGCCGGGTCGAACCCGCGCAGGTTTACGTAGAGTTGCCCATCAGGGAACCGGTCTGCTTCTTGATGCGCCCACCGCAGGGCCAGCGCGGTCTTGCCGATTCCTGCAGTGCCACCGATCGCCGAAATGATGAGCGTTCCGCCAGCATGCTGACTCGGGCCGGCGGCCCTATCCAGCAGGCTGGTAAGCCTGGCCAGTTCGTCGGCACGGCCCACAAAGTGCGGGGTGTGTGCAGGAAGCTGGTGTGGTACCCGTGAAGCGGGCTGCACGGAGGTGTTCTGCAGAATCTTCTGGTTGGCCGGATAAGGGAAATCGGGAAGCGCGATCCAGGCAACCGTACTGGTCTCCTTGACGGTGACCCTGACGGGTCGGTAACTGGCCGGACGTGCGGCTGCCGAATGCCGGATCACCTCGTCAAAAAACCACGTCGATGCGGCCAGCGCGAGTACCCCGGGCGAGCCAGCCAGCGCTGCTTTCAGCGCGGGCGCGTCTAGCAGCCGGAATGCCAGGTTGATGCAGGCCGCAGTGACGCCGTGCTCGTCATAGCTCACCTCCCCGGCGTGCAGCGCCATCCGCAGCCGCATGTGCTCCGGCTCACTGTGCCTGGCATTTTCCCGACGCACGGCTTTCGCCAGTTCACCAGGCAGCGACGTCACAAATGGAGCCTTGGGCAGGTGCGCCGGAGCCAGCAGGAGAATGCCATCACCCGTGTCCTCGACATGACAGCGCGACCACGAGATGCCGCAGGACCTGAGCGCCCGCGGTAGCGCTCTGTAGAGGCCCTCGCGCACCACCAGTCGGTCCGGGTCGGCCCGTGTCGGGCTACCGAACCTTTCCACATCCACCACGAGAATGATCCGGTGGACAGCGCTCTGGGGCCGAGACATCAATCCAGCTAGGCAACGATGGATCTTTGATCCGCGCAAGCCATCGCCATCGCGGAACTAGACTCAATTCTCGCACGACGGAATTCGGCGGGAAACTGTCCCAGACGCTACGGTTAGGTCGGGACTGTCGGTCCCCACTGGGCACTCCCGGCAGACCCCGCACCTGCGCTTCCCCCATTGGAGCCTACGGCATAGGCAAGTCGGCCACGATGCGCATGATCGGGTCATGTGCCTGGATGATCACGGAAGCTGACCGGCTATTTCTGGCAGTTCGGGCACCAGAACCTGAGTCGTTCCTGGCCCGGCGGACCCTGTTCTCCCCTCTTGATGACTGTCCCACACCGTCGGCACGGCCGGCCCGCCCGCCCGTACGCCCAGACCTCCCGGCCGCGCCTGGTGTCCCCGGTCGTCACCTGCTCCAGCCGCGTCTTGTTCGCGCCAAGCAGCCGCTGCCCGAGGTCGACCAGGGCCCCCAGGTCCTCGACGTCGCCGACCCTGCGCCAGGGGTCGATGCCCCGCAGGAACAACATTTCTGTAGCAAATATCACCCCTACCCCGGCCAGGTTGCGCTGGTCGAGCAGCGCCTCGGCGACCGGCCTGCCAGGGTCCGCGCGCAGCCGCCGCACCGCCTCGGCCGCGTCCCAGTCCGGGCCCAGCAGGTCGGGCCCGAGATGCCCGGTCACCCGGTCCTCCTGCGCGGTGGGCAGCACCTCCGTGACGCCGAGCAGGTAGCCGGCGGCCTGCCAGTCCGCGTTGGTGAGCAGCAGCCTGATCCGGTGACTGTCGCGGAGCCGTTCCGCTGCCGGGCGTACCCGCCAGGAGCCGTCCATCCGCAGGTGGGTATGCACGGTAAGGCCTGCGTCGGTGCGGATCAGCAGGTGCTTGCCGCGCGCGACGACCTCCATGACGGTCTGCCCGGCGAGGTTCGTGGTGGCGAACCGGGGCACCCGGAAGTCGCTGCGCGTCAGCACCCGCCCGGCCAGCGCCTCGTGCAGCCGCCGTGCGGTGTACCAGACCGTGTCTCCCTCAGGCACCCGTCCAATATGGCACCCCGGTCAGCCTGCCCGTGCCAAGCCCACGGCGTGGCCCACGGCGTGGCCCCGGGCCGTGGCCGCCTGAGCGCAGGCGCCTTAATGCCGCCTCCGAGCGCCGCCGTCCGAGCGCGCCCATCCGAACGCGGCCATCCGAGCGCGACCGCATGAGCTCCGCTGGTCAGCGTCGGCCGTTGCCGCGGCGGGTGTCGCCGTAGCCGGCGGGTCGGCCGCTGCCACCGTACGGGTCCGACTCCGGGTCGAGCGGCGGTCGGCCGGGATAGGGCGCGGTGCGCTCGGGATACGGGTAAGGGCTCCTGCCTCCCGTGCCGCCCTGGCCCCCTGGCCAGGAGACATTCGAGGGTCCTGGCTGCCCCGAGATGCCCGGAAACGCGGATTCACCTGACAGCCCCGTGTGCCCAGCCAGTCCGGAACGCACCGGCTGCGACGGCCGGCCGTACTCCGGCGGTCGGCCGTACTCCGGCGGCTGACCATACTGCGCTGCCTGCCCGTACTCGGGCTGCTGCCCGTACTCCGCTGCCTGCTCGTACTGGGAAGTCTGCTCATATTCCGGTGACTGTCCGTACTGAGAGGGCTGCGGCGACTGAGACGACGGGCCGCGATCCGCGTAGTGCGCCGTCGTGGCGGGCGGGCCGGCCGGGTACGGGGCGCTCGGATAACGGCGATCGTCCTGGTCGGCGTGCGGATCGTCGAGGCTGAACGTCTGCGTCTGTTCGGTGAGCGCGGCCACATAGCGGTCGGCGGGGATCTGCGGCCGGCGGGACGCTCTGTACGACCGGTTATCCGTCGCCGCCATGGCCTCTCGCGAGAACGCCTTGCTCGTCAGCGGGTCATCGTCGTCAGCACCGGTCGGTCCACGGCCGTGAGCCGATCCGCGCGCGGAAAGCCGCGGATCGGTGTACGCCCCCGTCGCGGCGTCGGTGTACGCCGCCGTGTCCGCGTAACCGGGCGTGTCGGCGTAGCCGGGCGTGTCCGCGTAGCCGGGCGTGTCGGCATAACCGGGCATGTCGGCGTACGGCGCTGAGTCCGGATATGCCGTCCGGCTTTGGTAGCCGACGGGATCCGTCTGGTACGCGGCCGGATCCGCTTGATACGGACCGGGATCTGCCTGGTACGCGGCGGGATCGAGATGCCTGTCCGGTGTGCGGCCAGCACCGGGTGGCGTGTCCGGCTGCTGGCCGCCGCCCGTACCCGGCCGGCCGCGTGCCGCGCCAGGACCGGGTGCCGCGCCAGGACCGGGTGCCGTGCCAGGACCGGGTGCCGCGCCAGGACCGGTGCCGGTGCGCGATCCCGCGCCGTGCCAGCCCGAATCGCGCCGCCCGTCCGTGCCAGGCCGCGTGACCGCGGGCTGCCGCGGCGCCGGCCGCCCGCCACCACTTCCGGCCGAGGAGGCATCAACGGCCTGGCTGGTTCCCGGAAGCGGCCTGTCGGCGGCCACGGAAGCCCAGTACTCCTCGTCGGAGACGCCGTCGTCCGGCCAGATCTCGTCGTCGTCACGGCGCCCGAGGCGTACCGCCAGCCGCCCGCCGCGTTTACGGCCACCCGAGCCCGCCCGGCCCGCAGGTGCCTCACCGGACTCGAAAGACCCGTCGTCAGCATCGTCACCAATGGGACCGTAAGCCTTGTCCCGCTGACGGAAATTGTCCCGCTCAGAGAACTCGCCGGGCCCTGGGAAGTCGCCCCGCTCGCGGAAGTCGCCCTGCTCACGAAAACCCGCGGAATCGTAACCAGCGGGCCCGTCCCCTGACGGACCGTAGCCGCGCGATCTCGCGTCGTAGACGGCGGTCACGTCGTCGCCGCCCATGCGGTCGCCATCCCATCGCCCGCTGGGCCGCCCGGCGCCCGCCAGCCGCCCGCCGCCCCCGGCGCGACCATTACCCCCCGCGCGCCCGCCGCCATCACCGCGCCCATTGCCCTCACCGCGCCTGCTGCCCGCGGCACGCCGGCCGCCGAGCGGCTGTGCAGACCGGTAGTCGTCCGGAGACCAGTCATCATCGGGGTCGGATTCGCGCCGTGGTCTGCGTCTGCCGTTGCCGGAAGCCTGCCGTTGCCGGTTTCCGCGATCGCCAGCGTTGGCGCGCGCGGACCGTAGGCTGAGGTACACGGCCACGGCGATCACGAGCACGACGACGAGGCCAAGGCCTGCGAGCAGAACCATTCACACCGTCCAGCAGCGGATGGCTTTGCGGGCGGCGCTGGCGAGGCACACGCAGCCACCGACGCGAGCCTGCCCCCGTTTGTCGCGAGCGCCCTGTACCAGCCTCGGTCTCGGGCCTGGCACCATTGATTCTGGCCGGCGCCCGCCGGGCCTGTCACACGAATGGCAAAGTTCGCTACCGATCGGTACGAATGGGACGCCGCGGACAGCGACGCTCATGACGGCGGGGGAGACGAGTACGCGGTGACCGTGACCCGGCCACGGCCGATCGTCGCCGCGGCGATCGCCGTCCAGGCCGACCGCAGCGGCGTGCTCTCGGGCAGGTTGATCGCCGACTTGAGCGCGTACACGGTGAACCGGTAGGAGTGACTCCCGCCGTGCGGGCACGGCGGTTTGTAGGCGGCGGCCCCGGCGCTGTTCTGCGCCTGCCGTGCCCCCGTCGGCAGCTGGCCCTCCTGGATGGCCGAAGTCTCCGGGCTGATGTCGAAGACGAGCCAGTACACGTACGGCGTGATGGGCGCGGACGAGTCGTCGAGCACAAGCGCGATGCTCTTGGTTCCCGGCGGTGCCCCGGACCAGCCCAGCGGAGGGTTGATGGGCTTCCTGTCCAGGCAGGTATAGCGCACCGGGAGCGTGTCGGCGCTGAACGCGCCGCTGCTGACGGTCATCACGCTCGGTGTCAGCAGTACGTTGCCGGATCCGAGCAGGCCGCATCCCGCGAGCGGCACGATGCCCGCGACAGCGGCGGCGACGGCCACCGCCCGGCGCACCCGTTCCAGGCCCACTGACAACTCTCCTTCCGGAGCCCGATCTTAGGGCCTTGCCGCTCGATGTCGGGCGCGGCGCGCAGCGGCTGGATACTGGAAGGGGGACCATGGGTCACGGAACCGCCCCGGTTGTCGCCGATCACGGGGCTGACGGAGGAACATGCGGATCGGGCTGCTGGGCACGCTCCAGGTGCACGACGACGCCGGCCAGCCGGTGCACGTCGGCGGGCACCGCGTGCGCATGCTGCTGATTCTGCTCGCCCTGGACGCCGGGCGCGTCGTCCCGTCCTACTCCCTCATCGAGCGGCTGTGGGACACCGAACCGCCCGGCGACGCGGGCAACGCGCTGCAAACCCTGGTTTCCCGGCTCCGCGCGGCGCTGCGGGCGAGGTTCGGCACCGGGGTCATCGAATACCATCCGGCCGGCTACCGGCTCGCCATCGCGCCCGAGGCGGTTGACGCCGTGGCTTTCGAGGCACGAGCGCGTGCCGGGGCGCAGGCGCTGCGGTCCGGCGACGCGGCGACGGCCGCCAGGGTGCTGCGCGAGGCGCTGGGCGAGTGGCGCGGGCCCGCGCTCGCGGACGCGGCCGGCGCGGATTTCGCGGTCGGCCCTGCCGCGAGGCTCGAGGAGCTGCGGATCGCCGCCACGCTGGACCGCATCGAGGCTGACCTCGCGCTCGGCGCGGCCGTCGGCGCGACGGGCGAACTGCGGGCGCTGGTCGCCGACAGCCCGCTCGCCGAACGGCCCCGCGCTCTCCTCATGCGAGCGCTCTACTCCGCTGGCCGCCAGGCGGACGCGCTCGCGGTGTACCAGGAGGCACGGGAACTGCTCGCGAGCCAGCTCGGAGTGGACCCGTCTGCCGAGCTGGAGCAGATCTACCTGGCGATACTGCGGCAGGAGGTCCCGCTCCCGGTACCCGCCGTGGCCGCGCCGCCCGCCGGTTCCGCTGATCCTCTCCAGGATGCCGAACGGGCCGTGGCCCAACCCCAGGCCACGATTCGCCGGCCCGGCGGCCCGGCCCTGCTGACGAGCTTCGTCGGCAGGGACGAAGACGTCTCCATGGTGCTGAAGAAGCTGGGCGAGGAGCGGCTGGTAACGCTCATCGGCCCGGGCGGCGTGGGCAAGACCCGCCTGGCGGCGGAGGTGGCGGAGCGGCTCGGCACCGCCGCGTGGCTGGCAGAACTCGCGCCGGTCACCGACCCGGCGGAGGTGCCGTACGCGGTGCTCGACGCGCTCGGCATCCGCGAGCGCGTGATCGCGCGCCGTACCCCGGAAACCGGCGCCCCGCTGGACCGGCTGGCGGTCGCGCTCGCGGACCGGGAGATCGTCGTGATCCTCGACAACTGCGAGCACGTCATCGACGCCTCCGCGGCCCTCGCCAGCCGGATCCTCGCGGACTGCCCGCGGGTCAGCATCCTCGCGACAAGCCGCGAGCCGCTTCGCATCGCCGGCGAGACCCTGTGGCCGGTATCCCCGCTGCCGGTGCCGCCGGCGCCCGCCCAAGCCACCCCGTCCCCGGCCGCCCCGCCCCCAGCAAGCGCACCCCCTCCAGCCACACAGCCAGCCGCAGCCGCCCCTGCTCCGGAGAACGCCCCTACAACGGGCAGCGCTCCTTCAACGCGCGGTGCCCCTGCTCTGGACAGCGCTCCTGCTCCAGCGAGCGCCCCTACGTACAGCGCCCCCACTACAGGGGGCGCCCCTTCAACGCGCGATGCCCCTGCTCCGGGCAGCGCTCCTACAACGCGCAGCGTCCCAACACGGAGCGTGCCCTTCTGGGACATTTCCGTAATTTCGGCTTATCCCTCCGTACGCCTGTTTTGTGACCGCGCGGCGGCGGTTCTGCCGGGTTTCGCCGTCGAAGAGGCCAACGCCGCGGATATCGCGCGGATCTGCCGCGCGCTCGACGGCATGCCGCTCGCGATCGAGCTCGCGGCCGTGTGGCTGCGCACGCTTTCCCCGGCCCAGCTGGCCGAACGGCTGGACGACAGGTTCGGCCTGCTCACCGGCGGCAGCAGGACCGCGCTGCCCAGGCACCAGACGCTTCGCGCGGTGGTGGACTGGAGCTGGGAGTTGCTCTCGGAGCCGGAGCGCGCCCTGGCCCGCAGGCTGGGCGTCTTCCCCGCCGGTTCGACGCTGGCGAGCGCCGAACGCGTCTGCTCCGGGGAGGGGCTGGCGGTCTCCGCCGTGCTGCCCACGCTGGCCGGCCTTGTCGACAAATCGATCCTGGCCGCCGAGACCGCGCCGGACGGCTCGGGCCCGCGGTACCGGATGCTGGAGACCGTGCGAGCCTACTGCCAGGAGCGGCTGGCGGAGGCCGGCGAGGAGGCGCGGGTACGGGACGCGTTCGCCGCGTACTACCTGGATCTCGCCGAGACCGCCGACCCGCTGCTGCGCACCGCGGAGGTAGCGCGCTGGCTGCGTGCGCTCGCCGCCGAGCAGGACAACATGCACGCGGCGCTGCGCTGGGTGATAGCCCTGGCGGACGCCGAGAGCGCGCTGCGGTTCGTGCGGGCGCTCGGCTGGTACTGGCAGCTTCGCGGCCAGGGGGAGACGGACGCGCTGGCACGCGAGGCGCTGGCACTCGAGCCGCCGGAGCGCACCCCCCTGATCGCCGAGGCGCAGCTGGCCTGCGCCGTCATGGCGGCCGGCCCGTCGTGGGACATGGAGGCGGTGCGGCCGGTGCTGAACGCGGCCGTGGCGGATCTCGCGGGATACATCGCGGATTTGGGGACCATGCACCCGGTCGCCGCCATGGCAGAACCGATGCTCGCCCTTTTCGACCGGGACGTGCCGCGTGCGCTCGCCCTGCTGGAGAAGTACTTCGCGTCCACGGAGCCGTGGAAACGCGCCGCCCTGCACCTGTCTCGCTGTTCGATGCGCATCATGCTCGGCGACGCGGACGGGGCGCGGGAGGACTGCGAGGCGGCGCTCGCCGGGTTCCGCTCGATCGGCGAGACGTGGGGAATCGCCGTCACTCTCTTCCAGCTGGCGGAGTTCGCCGAACAGCGCGGGGATCACGCCACCGCGATCTCGGCCCTGGAGGAGGCGCGCTCGCTCGGGCGCGAGCTGGGCGCGTGGGGAGATCTGATCTATATCGACGGCAAGCTGGCCGGCATCCGGATCAGGACCGGCGAATTCGCGCGGGCGCGGGAGGAACTGCGGCTCGCCGAGCAGGCCCTCACCGGGGGCGTGCCGCAGCACGACAGTGAGCTGTGGTACGCGCACGTCCGCGCCGAGCTCACCTGGCGGGAGGGCGACACACCAGGGGCCGCGTGCCAGTGCGCGGAACTGCTGGCGAAGCTCGAAACCGAGGGCGCGATCTGGTGGGAGGGGCTTCGCGCCCAGGTCGGTGCCAGGTACGCCCTGCTGGAACTCGAGCTGGGGAACGAGGCACGCTGCCGCGCGTTGCTGGCCGGCGCGCTGCGCGCGGCCACCGCCTGGGTGGAGCTCCCGGTGTGCGCCACCGTGATCGACGCGGTCGCCGTGCTCGCGTTGCGCTCGGCCGGCGAGGCGGGCCGGGGGGAGGGAGCAGAGCTGGCGGCGAGGCTCCTCGGCGCGGCCCATGCGGTCAGAGGTGCCTTTGACGAGGCGAGCCTTGACGCGCCGGCGGTGCGCGAGACCGCCCGCGAGGCGCTCGGCGCGGCCGCGTTCGGCGCCGCGTACCGGCGTGGCCTGGAACTCGGCCACGCCGAGGCGGTCGCGTTCGCCCGCGAGGTCATCGAAGTCATCGAGGACAGCAAAGAGTAACAGCGTGGTTGCTCCCAGGCGGAGACGGTTGTCGTAGGATCGGCATCGGGCCTGCTTCTGTCATCGATCACAACGGGGTGTCATGCGCTTGCCCGGCCGCCTTTTGGTCATGACCTGCCTCAGCGCGCTGATCGGCGGGTCGGCGGTCGCGTGCTCGTCTCCCGGCTCCGGTCTCGCGATCGCGCGGTCGGCGGCGCACGCGAAGCCGTCGGCGGCGCGCACCTGGACCAAGAAGCCGCCGACGCCCTCTCCGTCACCGGCCGCGCCCACGATCCCGGTGCCCAGCGCGCCGCGCGGCGTCCGGGCCAAGGAGGCGGCGCTCGTGGACGCAGCCACCGGCCAGGTGCTGTGGAGTCGCGCGATGAACGCCGAGCGGCCCATAGGCAGCGTCGCCAAGGTGATGACCGCGCTGCTCGTGATCAGCGCCGGAAACCTGGACCAGCAGATCAGGATTCCAAGGGAGGTGCTCAGCTACGTCTGGAAGTACGGCGCGACCAGCGCGAGCCTGCACCCGGGCGACGTCCTGACCGCCCGCCAGCTGCTCGAGGCGCTGATGCTGCCGTCCGGCGCCGACGCCGCGTACGCGCTCGCGATCACCTACGGGCCCGGGATGAACGCGTTCATCGCCCGGATGAACGCCACCGCTGCGCGGATGGGGATGGCCCACACGCATTTCACGTCTCCCGACGGCCTGCCGTACCCGACGGAGTACTCCACCTACTCGACGCCCGCCGACCTCATAACGCTCGGCCTCGCCGCGATGAAGTCGCCGGTCTTCCGCTCGGTCGTCGATCAGACCTTCTACCAGCTCCGCAAGGGCCCCTGGCACCACGCGTACTGGTGGGACCAGACGAACGAGCTGGTCGGCCACTACGCGGGCGCCATCGGGATCAAGACCGGGTACACCAACGATGCCAACCACTGCCTGCTGTTCGAGGCGGTCAGGAACGGCCGGGCGCTCATCGGCGTCGTCCTCGACAGCCCGGCCACCGGGCCCGGGTCCGCCGCCATTGACGCGATCCGCATGCTGAACTGGGGCTTCTCCCTGCACCAGGCCCATTAAGCCCGGCGCCGGTAGACGCGGACGGCCAGCGGGGCGAAGACCAGGAAGATCCCCAGCGCCCACAGCAGCGATCTGGTCACCGGCGTGGCCAGGGGACCGCCGTTCAGCAGGCCGCGCTCCGCCTCGGTGAGGTATGTCATCGGGTTGACCTTGACGAACGCCTGCAGCCATCCTGGCATCGTCCGCGACTGCACCAGAATGTTGCTGCCGAAGACCAGCGGGAAGTAGGCGAGGAACCCGAACCACTGCACACCCTGCGGGGTCTTCACCAGCAGCCCGATGAGCGCGGAGAACCAGCACATCGCGAGCGCGAACGTGAGCAGCAGGAGGCACCCGGCGGCGGCGGACAGCGGGCTGGCGCCGATGCGGTACCCCAGGATCATGCCGAAGCCGAGGGTGATCGCCACCGAGATCGCGTAGCGGACCACGTCCCCCAGCACGGCGCCGGCCAGCGGCGCCGACCGCGCGATCGGCAGGCTCCGAAACCGGTCGAAGACGCCGCTGCTGATGTCCTGGTTGAGCATCAGCCCAGTGCCGAGCGTCGCGAACACCACGCTCAGCACGAGAACGCCGGGAAGGGCGAACTGGAGGTACTTGTGCGTGCTGCCGCCGAGAGCCCCGCCGAACACGTAGGTGAACAGCAGCAGGTACATGATCGGCTGCAGGCTGAGGCCCAGCAGATCTTCCGAGTTCGTCCGCAGCTTCAGCAGGCTGCGCCAGGTGAGCGTGAATGCGTTCCGGAGCCCGGCCACCGGGCTCATCCTGCGCGACGGCGCGGGAAGCGCGGTCGTGGTCATCGGGGGCTCCCTTCCAGTTCGCCGGACTCGTGGCCGTTAGGTTCGTCCGCCGCGTGGCCGGTCAGCGAGAGGAAGACCTCATCGAGGCTCGCCTTGCGCAGCGCGAACTCCGCGAGCTCGATACCCCTGTCATCGAGCTCGCGGATGATGGTGGGCAGCAGCGTCGCGTCGGCCACAGGCACGGCAACCATGCCGGAGTCCGTGTCCGTCGAGGGCGACACCCCCGCCCGTTCGGTAAGCAGATCAGCGACCACAGCGAGCCGGGAGCTGTCAGCGGGCGAGACCTCGAGCACCCGGCTGCCGACCTTGGCCTTGAGCTCGCCCGGTGTGCCGGTCGCGATCACCTTCCCGTGATCGATCACGACGATGTCGTGCGCGAGCTGATCGGCCTCCTCCAGGTACTGGGTGGTGAGCAGCACGGTCGCGCCGTCGGCGACGAGCCCGCGGATCATCGCCCACACGTCGCTGCGGCTGCGCGGGTCGAGGCCGGTCGTGGGCTCGTCCAGGTACAGCACCCGCGGGTCGCCGACGAGGCTGGCGGCCAGGTCGAGCCTGCGCCGCATGCCGCCCGAGTACGTCTTCGCGGGCCGCTGGGCCGCGTCGGCGAGGTCGAACCGCTCCAGCAGCTCGGTGGCCCGCGCCTTGGCCCGCGGCCGGGGCATGCCGAGCAGCCTGCCTATCATGACCAGGTTGTTCATACCGGACAGGCCCTCGTCCACCGAGGCGTACTGACCGGTCAGGCCGATGAGCTGGCGTACCTGGTGCGCCTCGCGTACAACGTCGTAACCGCAGACACGCGCCTCGCCGCCGTCCGGCCGCAGCAGCGTCGCCAGGATGCGGACCGCGGTCGTCTTGCCCGCGCCGTTCGGCCCGAGCAGCCCGAGTACCCTGCCGGGGCGGGCCACCAGGTCCACACCGTCCAGGGCGGTTGTCTTGCCGAAGCGCCTGACCAGCCCGTGCGCCTCGATCGAGTTCTCCGTTTCCATGCACCCATACTGAACCGGCCCGCTGACAGAACGCGCACAGCTCGCTTTCAGCACGCGCACACCGTTTGCTGCCGGGCCGCGCGATCCGTATGGGCGTCGGTGACGCTTCGGCTCCCCCCGAGGGCCCGAAGCGTCACCGAGCCCCGGGTGCCGCCTGTTACCGGGCTTAGCCGCGTTGTTGCCGGGGCCCAGGGCACCTTCGGTGCCACGCTTCAGCGCCGGTCAAGTAGTTGTCACGGCGAAGGGTCTTCCCCGCAGTGCCCGAACTACGAACCACATCCCGAACCCAGCCCAGCCATTCCGCCGAACCGGGGGTTTGGGTGCGATCCGCGCTGCCATCACAGCACGGATCGCACCCAAACCGGCCAGCCACGCCCCGCACCCGCAGCACCTGGCGGCCGCAAGCACGGCCGCCACCCTCCACGCCCACGCGAACCCCAGCGACGGGCGAACCCAGGGGAGCGCCGCCTTTTCAGGCCGTCAAGACCGCGCACTCCACAAAACACGCTTGACGATTGTCTGACCGGCGCCTTAATCGCGCTCGCGAGAGCTACCGAGCATGATCTCGTCCCACGACGGCACCGACGAGCGCCGGCCGCGTGCCGACTTTCGGCGCCCGCGCACCGACTGATCAGCGGGGGTACCCGAATCTGGCTCCGCCTGCGCCGCCTGCGCGGCTGCCGCCTGCGACGGTGCGGCCTGCGCTGGTGCGGCCTGCGCTGGTGACGCCTGGGCTGGTGACGCCTGGGCTGGTGACGCCTGGGCTGGCGCTCCTGCCGAGGCCGGTGCGGCCTGTGAGTGCGTCGGCTCGGGCCTTCCCGGTACGGAGTGGGCAGCCAGTCGCGCCCTCTCCGCGGCCGCCGCGACCATCGCCGCGGTGACCGACGCGGACTCCGGCTCCAGCTCTATGACCGGCTCACTGACTGGCGGCGCCGTCTCATGCCGACCGTGGGCCGGTGCCCCGCGTGACTCGCCCGGCGCGGTCGCCTCCCGCGCCGCGGGGGCCTGCCGTGTCGCGGGAGGCTGTCCTGCTGCGGGGGCCTGCCCACCCGCGGGGGCCTGCCGTGCCGCTTGAGCCTGCGCTGCTTCGGGGGCCTTCCGTGCTGCCGGAGCTTCCCGTGCTGCGGAAACCTCCCGTGCTGCGGGGGCCTCCCAAGCCGCGGGGGCCTCCCAAGCCGCGGGGGCCTGCCGCGCCCCCCTAGCCTCATGTCCAGCGCTGCCCTCGGTTAGCGCAGGCGCCCCATGTATCGCATCGGCCTCGTCGGCGGCGCGATCGCCATCAGGAGCATCGCCAGGCGCACGAGCATCACCGGCGTCACCGAACTCACGGCTGCCGGCCAGATCAGGCTCCGGCCTGACCCACGGCGGGGCGGCGGGTTCCGCCGCGCGGGCCGGGGCTGGGGCGGGCGGCGGGCCTGGGGCGTGCGCAGGGACCGGCATTTGCGCGGGCACCGGGCGGTCCTGCCGAAGCCGGCCGCCCAGCCCGCCGCCCGCTGACGCCGCGCCGAGCCGGGGCGCCAGCGGGGTCACCGTGGCCTCACCAGGCATGCTCGCCGGGGCCGGCGGAAGCTCGGATTCGGGCAGCGAGAGCCTCGCGGCGATGTCATCGGCCGGCATGACATGCCTACGGCGCGGATCGAAGACCCACTCGGCCGTGTGCAGCCGGCCGCCGGACGGGAAGGTGAGCTGGACGAGCCAGCTGCCGTCGCTGCGTTTACGGGAGTCCCATTGCGCCTCGTCCGGGTCTGCGCCCGCCGCCGTCAGCCGGTCCGGAACGACCTCGCCGAGCCGGGGCCCGGGCGCTGAATCTCCCTGGCGGCGGACCGAGCTTGCCTGCGCCTGCTGCGCCATGTAGGCGCGCTCAGCGAGGACCGGGCCCTCGAACCAGCGCACGCGCTCCACCGCGATGCCTGCCGCGTCCGCTATCTCCTCTACCGTTTCCCCGGCGCGAATTCGTGCCTGGATCTCCTTCGGTCGCAAGGGGCTCTCCACTTCGATCTCATACTGGGCGAGCCGAGAGGTCTGACCTAGTGCGACTGCCCTGAGCCGTTCGTCGATCGGCAAGGTGAAACGCGCGCTCCGCCCGGGCACGGCGAGTACGGCGTAGCTGCCGTCCTCACTCACCGCGACGAAGCGCAGTTCCTGCATCGGCGTCCCTTCCACCACATGCCCGGGCTTGCTCCCGCCGTACTTTATGCTGCCTGCCCGCGCCGAACCACTTGGGCACGAGTCTGTCCGGTTGAGGTACCAGATGGCCAGCACCCTGCCCGGCATGTCCGGAGTTCATTCTGGGGATGCCCGGCTGTCCGGGGGCCAGCCCGCACTGCAAGACGCTGGGCAGACCGTCGTGAAGCGCCTCCAGTGATCAGCAAGCAGAGCGGTCAGCAAGCAGAGCGGTCAGCAAATCGGCATCAGCGCGGCACCCCCGACGCCGATCATAGGGAGTCGCTGAGCGCCGCCGCGGCCACTCTGCGCGGCCCGGTGACTGCCGTGTCTTTACCCGGCCGGTTCCTGGGCCGCCGGCTCCTCCCGGCTCGCCGGCTCCTGGCCGGCCGGCTCCGCCGCGGCCGCGGGGACATCGGCGGCCGTGCGGCTGAGATGGGAGGGCCACCAGTTCCACCGGCCGAGCAGCACGGCTGTGCACGGCACAAGAACCGTGCGCACGACGAACGTGTCCATGAGGATGCCGAGGGCGAGACCGATGCCGACGTCGCGGAACTGGCTGCCGCCCGAACCGCGGCTGCCGACGAACGCGAACACCGAGAATGTGCCCGCGAGCACCAGTCCTGCCGAAGTCACGGTGGTACCCGTAAACCCGATTGCCCGGCTGACCGCCTCCCGCAGCGAGTAGCGATGAGCCTCTTCCCTGATTCTGGACATGACCAGGATGTTGTAATCCTCGCCGAGTGCCAGCAGGAAGATGAACAGCAGGAATGGCAGGATGAACGAGATCCCCGCGGTTCCCTGGATGTTGATGAAGATCAGTACGGCCAGCCCGAGCGCGGCGAAGTACGAGATCGCTACCGAGGCGATGAGGTACAGCGGCGCCACCAGCGACCGCATGACGATCGCGAGCAGCACACCGATGACGATGATCGCGATAGGGATGACGTGCGCCAGGTCGCTGTTGGAGATCGCGCTGATGTCGTAGAAGGCCGGCGCCTCACCGCCAACGCCATAGTCGGTCGCGCCCAGGGTGTGGCCCACCGACGCGGCCTCGGTGCGGATCGATGGCACCTGGTTCATCGCCGCCGTGGTGGACGGGTCGCCCGCGCTCAGCGCGGTCTGGAACTGGATTGTCCGGCCGTCCGGGCTGATGTACTGCGCGGTAGCCCGGTATGCCTGATACGCCCGCGGCGGCACACTGCTTCCCGGCGGCGGTACGGCCGGCAAGCTCCTCGCCGGGCCAAGCGCCGAGTGCAGCGCGGTGAACTGGGCCGGGGTGAGCGTTACCCCGGCGACCGGGTTCAGCGGCCCCGTGACGCCGGTGAACAGCGGGCTCGAGGTCAGCTGGCTTTGCGCGGCGACGAGCGGCTGCGGGTCCTGCCACACCGGGGTCGGCAGCTTATACACCAGGTTGGTGGGGTTGATGGCACTGGTGGGGAAGTACTTGGTGAGCAGCGCCGTTCCCGCCGCGGAATCCGTGCCTGCCGGCGCGGAGATCGCGCCGCCGAACCCGGCACCCTTGTATCCGGTGACCGCGATCGACAGCCCGCCGAAGGCGATCACCCCGATGGCCAGCGGGATGGCGGGCCTCCGGACCAGCCGGCCCGCGGCCCGGCCCCAGGCGCCGGTCGCCGACGCACCCGCTCTGTTCTTCGTGGGCCAGAACGCCGCCCTGCCGAAGATCGCGAGCAGCGCCGGCAGCAGGGTGAGCCCAGCGAGCAGCATGACGCCGATACCGATGGCCAGCGGAATGCCCAGGCTGGAGTAAATCTGGAAGCTGGCGAACAGCAGCGACAGCAGGGCCGCGATGACCGTGGCCGCCGAGAACGTGATCGATTCGCCGACCTTGGTCACGCCTGCGATGACCGCGTCCCGTGACGACAGTCCGGTGCGCAGGTTCTCCCGGACCCGGAAGACAAGGAACAGGCCGTAGTCGGTCCCGGCGCCGAGGACCAGCACGATCAGCAAGATCTGGGCCAGCTGCGACACCTTGAGCCCGGCGTGCGACGCCTCCGCGATCAGCGGCCCCGAGATGGCGACGGCGAGAAAGGCGGGCAGCAGCGTGATGATCGGTGCGAGCAGTGAGCGGAAGATCAGCAGCAGCAGGATGATGATGAAGATGATCGACACCAGCTGCACCTGGTTGCCGGTGTTGCCGGTCTTCGCCTGCTGATCCACATTGATCGCTAGGTTGCCGGCGAGATGTACCTGCATCCCGGCGGGTGGGTTCGCGTTCGCGATCGTCGAGCGCAGGCTGCCGATCAGCGTCTTCTGGCCGACGTCGTCCCCGCCGTTGACGTTCGACAGCACCTGAAGCTGCTCTGCCTGGCCGCCGGCCGACCGGCCGAGGTCGTGTACCCGGACGACCGTCTTGACCTTGGCGAGGTCGCCTTGCAGGCCGGTGATCCAGGCCTGGTCGGCAGGCGTGAGGGTGCCCGCCGGTGTGGCGGCCACCACAGGCACCGGGATGAGGTTGTTGGCGCCGAACGGCGCGGCGAGATCCGCCGCGTGCTGGCTCGGCGCGCTGGCCGGCAGAAAGGCGCTGTTGTTGCCCTGGGTGACGCTGGCCAGCGACGGCAGGGCACGCGGTATGAAGGCTCCGGCGACCAGCCAGGCGATCAGCACAAGCCAGCGGAACCTTACGGCAAATGATCCGATTCCCCGAAAAATGGCGTCAGCACGCACCCGCTCAGCATAGCGGGGCGACCTGTGAGCGTGCTGAGAGGGTTTGCAGCGCCGGCACGGCCGCGCATGCCGTTTCGTTGCCAACGTGCCTGCTCACGCGGCACGATGAGGATCCACCTGATTACCAGGAGTGTCATGCCACGCATCCGCCGGCGGGAACGCGCCCGCGAGCGGGCACGCGGACGGTGGCTCTGGCCGGTCGCGCTCGACCCGCGCGGCGTCGCGGCGCACCTGGCCGCCGCGCTGGCCGTGGCGGTCACGTCGGTCGTCGTCGCGGCCGTCATCGCCGGCCTGCTGACCGCGTCCGGCAGCGGCCTGGACGCCGCGGTGAACCGGTATATGCGGGTCTACGCGGCGCAGACGGCGCTGGTGATGCTCACCCTGTCGGTCGTGATCGGCGTGGCGGCGACGGAACGGACATTGCTGCGCCCGGCGGCCAGGGTCGCCGTGCAGATCGCTCACCGGATCGTGTCGGTGCTCGCGGTCGGATTCCTCGCGCTGCACATCACGCTCGAGGTCGTGACCGGGCGCGCGGCCGCGCTCGCGGTCGCCGTGCCGTTCAGCGACGCGGGCGACAGGTACCTGCTGGGGCTCGGGACAATCGCCGCGGACCTGGTCGCCGCCGTGACGGTGACCAGCGTCGTTCGGTTCCGGTACGCGGGGGCGCCGAACGCCAGTCACTGGCGCGCGTTCCATATGACCGCCTACCTCGCCTGGCCGGTGGCCATCGTCCACGGCATGTTCGACCAGCACAGCCCCGGATCCTGGGCAGGCTGGGCCTACCTGCTGTGCGTCGCGCTCGTCGCGCTCGCCGTCGTGGCCCGCCAGATCGTTGCCCGTCGTGGCCCGTCGCGAGGGGATACGGGCCGCTAAGCTCTGAATGAAGAGCATTGGAGACCGAGATGCGGCATGTGATTGGGGTCTTTCTGGCCGTCATCATGGCCGGGGTGCTGTTCTTCGCGGGTGGGTGGGGGTATCTCCGGGTGCTGCGGCTGCCTGCGCCGGCGGGGTCGCTGTCCGGTCTGCCGGCCGGGGGCGGCTCGCTGCTGTCCAACCACGCTGTTCTGATCGCGTTCGGTGCGCTGCTCGGCACGGGGTTGCTGGCCGGAATCCTCATCGCGGTGCCGTGGATCTCGCCGCTGGCCTCCGGGCTCCCGGGCCTGATGCTGCTCGCCTGGACCGGGCTCTACCTGGCGCGCGTCCACCGCGCGGTCGCCCTCATCCCGCTCCGGAACCGCGCGTTCGGGACCGGCTTCGAGGCGATGCTTATCGACGGCGTGCTCGCCGCGGCGGGGCTGGCGATGATCATCCCGATGTTCGTGCCGTCCCGGTGGCGCCGAAAGGTGCAGGAGCCCGCCGGATATCAGCCCTACTACGGCACGTCGGCCCCGTCGGGCGGCAGCAGTGTCCTGCTGTCATCGGACTGGGCCGAGACCGCCCCCCTGGAGCGGCCGCCAGGCGAGAGCGACGACTACGGCTATCACTGAGCTGGTCCGGGCAGACGCCTCGGGTACCTGCACCTCTGTTCGGGCAGGTGGGTGTGTCATCGGCTATAGGCGCCCCCACGTTCCCGGGGCCAGCGCAGCGCATGGCCCCCCATCACGTCCTTGTGCGTGGGGGGCCATGGTGCTTACTGCGCTCGCTAGTGGGCGGCGGCTGCGAACTGCTCGGCTTCGGTGGAGCCGGCCAGGGCGACGGTCTCCGCCAGGGGCGCGATCGCCTGCGTGACCAGGTCGAAGTAGCCGGTGCCGGCCTCCCGCTGGTGCCGGGTCGCGGTGTAGCCCTGCCGCTCGGCCGCGAACTCGGCCTCCTGCAGCCGCACGTAAGCGGGCATGGCCTCGGCGGCGAAGCCCTTCGCCAGCTCGAACATCGAGTAGTTGAGCGCGTGGAAGCCGGCCAGCGTGATGAACTGGAACCGGTAGCCCATGGCCGCGAGCTCCTTGCGGAACTTCGCGATCGTCGAGGCGTCCAGGTTCGCGCTCCAGTTGAACGACGGCGAGCAGTTGTAGGCCAGCAGCTGGTCCGGGTGCTCCTTGCGGACCGCCTCGGCGAACTGGCGGGCCACGTCGAGGTCCGGGAGGGAAGTCTCCATCCAGATCAGGTCGGAGTACGGCGCGTAGGCCAGGGCGCGGGCGATGCACGGCTCGACCCCGTTGCGTACCCGGTAGAAGCCCTCCGCGGTGCGCTCGCCGGTGACGAACTCCTGGTCGCGCTCGTCCACGTCCGCGGTCAGCAGCGTCGCCGCCTGGGCGTCGGTCCTGGCTACCACCAGGGTGGGCACGTCGCACACGTCGGCGGCCAGCCGGGCCGCGTTCAGCGTCTTGATGTGCTGGCCGGTCGGGATGAGGACCTT
>JAFAZE010000085.1 GCA_019239975.1 Streptosporangiaceae bacterium | reverse complement strand
TCAGCCCCCGCGTCGTGAAACGAGCCATGTCCAGGTACAACGCCAAGGGACGAGTCGACCGCACCACCTACAAAGCCACCATCAACATCGCGATCCTCACCGCCGATTTGGCAACCAGCAACGAGCCCTAACTGACCGGCCTTGGGGCTAACGGGGCGCAGCCAGCAACTCCAGCACGTCAGCGTCTGTCAGCTGGCCGAACGAGGCATACCATTCCCCCACGGAACGGAACCGGCGAGGCGTGACCAGCGTCACGACCTCGTCGGCTTCCGCGCGCATCGCGTCCGCGGTCTGCCGCGGGCTCACCGGCACCGCGAGCACCGTCCGCGCAGCACCCGACGCGCGCAGCGCGCGCAGAGCGGCCCGCGCGGTGACGCCGGTGGCCAGGCCGTCGTCGACCAGGATCACGTCCCGCCCGGCGACACCGGGCGGAGGCCGGCCGCCGCGGTACACCTGCACCCGCCGCGCGAGCTCCGCGCGCTCCCGCTGCACGACGCCGGCCAGATCGCCGGGGCGCAGCGCCAGCTTGCTCAGCAGCTCGTCGTCATAGACGGGCTCGCCGCCCTCGGCGATCGCCCCCACCCCGAGTTCCGGCTGCGGCGGGTACCCAACCTTGCGTGTCACGAGCACGTCCAGCGGGGCACCGAGGTTGTCGGCGACCTCCCTAGCGACGGCGACGCCGCCCCTGGGGAGGGCAAGCACCACCGTCCGTTCGGTACCCAAATTCTTTAGCCGGTCACCAAGCAGCCGCCCGGCGGCACGGCGGTCGGGGAACGGGAGCATACCGATGTCGTATGCGCCTTCGGCCATCTCGCGGTGGGATGTACCCCCGGCCGGGGGTTTTACCCGCAGGCCGCACATTGCGCCCGGAGGGCGCACACCCAGAGCGCACGTCACGGCGCACAAGATTGGGGCAACGTTACATGCGTTGCCCGGAATAGGCGCGGCAGCCCGCGCGTTGCCGCTGTCGTAGGAGAAGTGGCCTGGACACAGGCACGTAACCATGTGATCCTCAAGAGGTGAGTGCAACGGACCCGCTGCTCGTCGTGCGCCGTCACGTCGACTTCCTGCGCGTTCGTAGCGCTATTTGTCGCCCCGTCCGCTGACACACCGCCGCCCGACGTTACAAACCAGGGCGCGGCCGCGCAGCAGGCCGGGGCTTTTTCGTGCGCCCATGCTGGCCGGCTGGCGGCCGCCCGCCTTCATCCCGCAGAGCCTCGACAGCAGGCAGAGCTCTGACAGCAGGCAGAGCCCCGACAGCAGAAGGAAGCCGCCGCATGCCTCCCGTTTCCGGAGAAACAGCGACACGCCGCCCCGCACCGCACAGGAAACGCGGCGAGGGGCAATGGGCGCTCGGATATCGCGAGCCGCTCAACAAGAACGAGGAAAACAAGAAGAACGACGACGGCCTCAACGTTCGGCAGCGGATCCTCGACATCTATTCCAAGCAGGGCTTCGATTCCATCGACCCCGCCGACCTGCGCGGCCGGTTCCGCTGGTATGGCCTCTATACCCAGCGCAGGCCCGGGATCGACGGCGGCAAGACAGCCGTGCTCGAGCCCGAGGAACTCGACGACCGCTACTTCATGCTCCGCGTGAGGATCGACGGCGGCCAGCTCAGCAACCCCCAGCTGCGCGCGATCGCCGACGTCTCCCGCAAGTACGCGCGGGGCACCGCGGACGTCACCGACCGGCAGAACATCCAGCTGCACTGGATCGAGATCGAGAACGTCCCGGCGATCTGGGAAACGCTCGAGTCCGCGGGCCTTTCCACCACGGAGGCATGCGGCGACACCCCCCGCGTCATCCTCGGCTGCCCGCTCGCCGGCATCGACTCCGGCGAGGTCATCGACGCGACACCGCAGATCGCGGAGGTCCAGGGCCGCTACATCGGGGACCCGGCGTTCTCGAACCTGCCCCGCAAGTACAAGTCGGTGATAAGCGGCTGCGCGGCACAGTGCACGGTGCACGAGATCAACGACGTCGCCTTCGTCGGCGTGCTGTCCGCCCAGGGCGAGCCCGGCTACGACCTGTGGGTCGGCGGCGGCCTGTCCACCAACCCGATGATCGGCAAGCGCCTGGGCGCGTTCGTGGACCCGGAGCAGGTCGCCGAGGTCTGGGCGGGCGTCACCTCGGTGTTCCGCGACTACGGCTACCGGCGGCTGCGGCACCGCGCGCGGATCAAGTTCCTGGTCGCCGACTGGGGGCCGGAGCGTTTCCGCGAGGTGCTCGAGAAGGAGTACCTCGGGTACGCGCTGGAAGACGGGCCAGCACCGGAGGCGCCGCGCGGCGGGCTCCGCGACCACGTGGGCGTCCACCCGCAGCGGGACGGGCGCTACTACGTCGGGTTCGCGCCGCGCGTCGGCCGGCTGTCGGCGGACACCCTGGACACCATCGCCGGCCTCGCCGCCAGGTACGGAAGCGGCGACGTGCGGACCACGACCGAGCAGAAGATGGTCATCCTCGACGTGCCCGGGGACCGGGCCGGCGAGCTGGCCGCCGAGCTGGAGGCCGCCGGGCTGGCCACCAGACCCAGCGTGTTCCGCAGGCACATGATGGCGTGCACCGGGATCGAGTTCTGCAAGCTGGCCATCGTCGAGACCAAGAACCGGGCGATGGACCTGATCAGCGAGCTGGAACGGCGGCTGCCCGACTTCACCGAGCCGGTGACGATCAACGTGAACGGCTGCCCCAACTCGTGCGCCCGCATCCAGACCGCCGACATCGGCCTCAAGGGATCGCTGGTCACCGGGCCTGACGGCCGGCAGACCGAGGGATTCCAGATCCACCTGGGCGGGTCGCTCGCCGGCGGCGACGGATCCGCGTCCGGGTTCGGCCGGAAGGTGCGCGGGCTCAAGACAACCGCCGAAGGTCTCCCCGACTACGTGGAGCGGGTGCTGCGCCGGTTCGGCGCCGCCCGTGAGCCGGGCGAGACGTTCGCGGCCTGGACGCTGCGCGCCAGTGAGGAGGACCTGTCGTGACCAGCCCGTCCGGCCGGGCGGTGCCGTTTTACTGCCCGTACTGCGGCGAGGAGGACCTGGAACCGCGCGGCGCGGCCGACGGGGAATGGCACTGCCGCAGCTGCATGAGGAGTTTCCAGCTACGATTTGCCGGAATGGGAGCTGCACTGTGAGCATGGCAGCCGAGTGCGACCGACGGACAACCGTGGAGGACCCAGAGCACATGCGCAGCCTCGCCGAGCAAGCAGCGGAGGAACTGGAGGACGCCTCCGCCGAGGACGTCATCCGCTGGGCCACCGACACGTTCGGCGACCGCATCTGTGTCACCTCGTCGATGACCGACGCCGTGATCATCAACCTCGCGGCGGCCATCAAGCCCGGCATCGACGTGGTGTTCCTTGACACCGGGTACCACTTCGCCGAGACGGTCGGCACCCGCGACGCGGTCGAGGCCGTCTACCCGATCACGCTCATCAACGTCACCCCGTCGCGCACGGTCGCCGAGCAGGACGCCGAGCTCGGCCCGCGGCTGTACGGGCGCAACCCGGACCTGTGCTGCTACCTGCGCAAGGTCGAGCCGCTCGAGCGCACGCTCAAGAACTACGACGCGTGGATCACCGGCGTGCGCCGGGACGAGACCACGGCGCGCCGCCAGGCGCGCGTCGTGGAGTGGGACGACCGCCGGGAGATGGTCAAGGTCAACCCGATCGCTACATGGACCGCCAAGCAGGTCGACGACTACATCGCCGAGCAGGGCATCCTGGTGAACCCGCTGGTCTACGACGGGTACCCGTCGATCGGCTGCGCCACCTGCACGCTCCGGGTGGAGCCCGGCGCCGACCCGCGCAGCGGCCGCTGGGCCGGGACGGGCAAGACGGAATGCGGCATCCACGCCTGATCGCGGGGACGCCGCCGCTGGTCGCGGTGGCGCACGGCAGCGCGGACCCGCGCGCCGCGGGATGCGTCGGCGACCTGCTGGGACTGGTCCGCGAGCGTGCCGCCGCGCGGGGCCTGACGGACCTCGACGTGCGGACGGCATTCCTGGGGCACGCGCCGCCGTCGCCCGGCCAGGTGCTCGGCGCCATCGTCACCGGCCCCGTCGTCGTGCTGCCGCTGCTGCTCACCGCCGCCTACCACAGCAAGACCGACATCCCGGCGCTGCTCGGCGAGGCGCGCCGCGCGCACCCGCGGCTGCGCATCAGCTACGGCGGCACGCTCGGCCCACATCCGCTGCTGCTGCGCGCCCTGTCGCGCCGGCTCGGTGACGCCATACGCGACGCGGGCTGTGCCCCCGCCGCCGGCCCCGGCGCCGGCCCCGGCGGCATGAGCGTCGTGCTGGCCGCGGCGGGTTCCAGCGATCCGGCCGCGAACGCGACCATCGCCCGTCTCGCCGCCCGGTGGCAGGCGGCGGAGGGCTGGCGGGCGGTGATCCCGGCGTACGCCTCCGCGGCGTCCCCCACGCCCGCTGAGGCCGTTCGCGCGCTGGCGCCCTCCGGGCCGGTTGCCGTTGCCACGTACCTGCTGGCGCCGGGGTTCTTCGCCGACCGGGTCCGCCGCGAGGCGCTGGACGCGGGCGCCGCCGCCGTCTCGGACGCGCTCGGCGCCGCACCGGAGGTCGCCGACGTTGTGCTGGACCGCTACCTGGCCGCCGCGGCCCAGGCTGAGCAAGTGCAGCGGGCGGCCATCTGAAATAGATATACCGAACGAACGGCGGTGACTCCCTTACCAAAACCGCTCAATGTTACTTACCAAAACCGTTCAACGTTACCGAAACCGTTCAACTGGGACGCCGTATGCCGCGGACACGCGTCGCGAGCGCGCCGACCCGAATACCCTTACGCGGTAGAGTCGGGCGCTCAGGGCGACGCTAGGGTCACGCGAGGAGGCGAATGGAGTCCTGGCCGGGGGATCCGTATCCGCTCGGGGCAACGTGGGACGGGTGGGGTACCAACTTCGCCCTGTTCTCCGAGGTAGCCGAGCGCGCGGAGCTGTGCCTGTTCGATGAGAACGGCGCCGAGTCGAGAGTCGATCTGACCGAGGTCGACGCGTTCGTCTGGCACTGCTACCTGCCCTCCGTCGGCCCGGGCCAGCGCTACGGGTACCGGGTGCACGGCCCCTACGACCCGCGCGCGGGGCTCCGGTGCTCGCCGTCCAAGCTGCTGCTCGACCCCTACGGCAAGGCCGTGGAGGGCGCGGTGACCTGGGACGAGGCGCTGTTCGACTACACGTGGGGTGACCCGAGAAAGCCGAACACGGCCGACAGCGCCCCGTACATGCCGAAGAACGTGGTCATCAACCCGTTCTTCGACTGGGGCAACGACCGGCCGCCGCGCATCCCGTACCACGAGACGATCATTTACGAGGCACACGTCCGCGGCCAGACCCTGCGCCACCCGGACGTGCCGGAACAGCAGCGCGGCACCTATGCCGGGCTGGCCCACCCGGCGGTCATCGATCACCTGCGGCGGCTCGGCGTCACCGCGGTCGAGCTCATGCCCGTGCACCAGTTCATCCCGGAGCAGGCGCTGCTCGCCCGCGGGCTGACCAACTACTGGGGCTACAACACGATCGGGTTCCTCGCCCCGCACAACCGGTATTCCTCGGCCGGGCAGCGCGGCGAGCAGGTGGGCGAGTTCAAGGCGATGGTCAGGGCACTGCACGAGGCGGGCATCGAGGTCATACTCGACGTGGTCTACAACCACACCGCCGAAGGCGACCACATGGGCCCCACGCTGTCGTTCCGCGGGATCGACAACGCGGCGTACTACCGGCTGGACGACAGGGAGCCGTGGCGCTACCTGGACTACACCGGCTGCGGCAACAGCCTCAACGCCCGGCACCCGCACTCGCTGCAGCTCGTCATGGACTCGCTGCGGTACTGGATCCTGGAGATGCACGTCGACGGGTTCCGGTTCGACCTGGCGTCGGCGCTGGCCAGGGAGCTGCACGACGTCGACCGCCTGTCCACGTTCTTCGACCTCGTCCAGCAGGACCCGGTGGTCTCCCAGGTGAAGCTGATCGCCGAGCCCTGGGACGTCGGCGAGGGCGGGTACCAGGTGGGCAACTTCCCGCCGCTGTGGATGGAGTGGAACGGGAAGTACCGGGACACCGTCCGCGACTTCTGGCGCGGGCGCCCCGGGGCGCTGCCGGAGTTCGCCTCGCGGCTCGCCGGCTCCAGCGACCTGTACGAGACGAGCGGCCGCCGCCCGGTGGCATCGATCAACTTCGTCACCTGTCACGACGGCTTCACCCTGACGGACCTCGTCAGCTACAACACCAAGCACAACGAGGCGAACGGCGAGGGCAACAGGGACGGCAACGACGACAACCGTTCCTGGAACTGCGGCGTCGAGGGGCCGGCCGACGATCCCGCCATCCTCGAAATCCGCATGCGGCAGCAGCGAAACTTCCTGGTCACGCTGTTTTGCGCGCAGGGCATCCCGATGCTGCTGGCGGGCGACGAGATGGGCCGCACGCAGGGCGGGAACAACAACGCCTACTGCCAGGACAACGAGCTGTCCTGGCTGGACTGGGCGCGCGCGGCCAGCGAGCGGGACCTGCTGGAGTTCACCGAGCGGCTGGCGGGCCTGCGCCGCGCGCACCCGGTGTTCCGCCGCCGCAGGTTCTTCCGCGGCCAGCCGTCGGCCGACGGCCCCGCCGACCTGGTGTGGCTGACCCCCGGCGGACAGGAGATGACCGAGGCGGACTGGCAGGCAGGCTACGCCAAGTCGGTCGCGGTCTTCCTCAACGGGGAAGCGATCACGGAGCCCGACCCGCGCGGCGACCCGGTCACCGACTCGAAGTTCCTGCTGCTGTTCAACGCGGCCGCCGAGCCGGTCAAGTTCACTCTGCCGGACACCAGGCTCTGCGGGGACTGGGAGGTAGTGATCGACACGACCAGCCCGCGGGGCATCGTCGAGGCGACCACGCTGGCGCCGAAGAGCGACGTCGACGTCGCCGGCCACGCCGTCACCGTGCTGCGGTCGGTGGAGTAGCGGTGCGGCAGATCTTCCCGCTCGGCGGCCTCCCCGCCGGCGCCGGAGCCGACGGTGGCGGCGGCGGAGCCGGTGAGCTGAGCGATGCCGATCTTGCCGCGCTGTACGCCTACCCGGAGGGCGTCCGCACGGTTCGCGCCAACATGGTGATGAGCGTGGACGGCGCCGCGAGCCTCGCCGGGCGGTCGGGCGGCCTCTCGTCGCCCGGCGATCGCCGCGTCTTCGCCCTGCTCCGCGGCCTCGCCGACGTGGTCGTCGCCGGCGCGGGCACCGTCCGGGCCGAGCACTACAAGCCCGCCCGCCCGGCCGGTCTGGAGGAGGCGTGGCCCGGGCTGCGGGCCGGACGGCCCGCCACGCCGCCGATCGCGGTCGTGACCAGGCGGCTGGACCTGGATCCCGAGGATCCCCTGTTCACGTCCGCGCCGCCGCACGCGCGCACGATCGTGATCACCTCGGGGCTGGCACCCGGCGAGCGCGTCGCCTCGTTTGACGGGCGCGCCGACGTCATCGTCGCCGACACGGACCGGGTTGACCTGGAAACCGCGGTCGGCGCCCTGGCCGCTCGCGGGTACCAGCGGATCCTCTGCGAGGGCGGCCCGCACCTGATCGGCGACCTGACCGCGGCCGGCCTGCTCGGCGAGCTGTGCGTGACCGTGAGCCCCCTGCTCGCCGGCCCCGGCCCGGGCCGTATCTCCGCCGCCATGGGCCTGACGGAGGAGGAAACCGCCCGGCCGCTGCGCCTGGCACACGTCCTCCACGAAGACGGCTTCCTCTTCTGCCGGTACGGAAGGGCCTGAA
Organism: Streptosporangiaceae bacterium; assembly: GCA_019239975.1. Taxonomy (GTDB): domain Bacteria; phylum Actinomycetota; class Actinomycetes; order Streptosporangiales; family Streptosporangiaceae; genus JAFAZE01. Next base: position 88,486 of record JAFAZE010000085.1, on the reverse strand, counting down.
GGCCCTTCCGTACCGGCAGCGCCACCGCGGAATGTGAGCCGCGACCGCGGCTCCCCCCGCGCCCACCGCCTCCGCGCCACCACCCCGCTCCGCGCCCACCGCCTCCGCGCCCACCGCCCGCTCCGGGCCACCACCCCGCTCCGCGCCCACCACCCGCTCCGGGCCACCACCCCGCTCCGGGCCCCCACCAGCGGGGCCGATGGCGCATTTGGCCCCGCCCAGTGGGGCCGATGGCGCCAGCGGCCCCACCGCTCTGTCCTCATCAGGGTCGGCCACGGGTGCCGGCGCCCGGCCGGGGGGTGCCGGCGTCCGGCGGCCTAGGGGACGGGGCGCGGGAGGAGGCCGCGCTCGAAACCCGCCGCGACGGCGGCGGCGCGGTCGTTGACGCCGAGCTTGGCGTAGATGTGCAGGACGTGGGTCTTGACCGTCGCCTCGCTGATGAACAGGCGGGCGGCGGCCTCCCGGTTCGAGCAGCCGCGCGCGATCAGGCCGAGCACGTCGAGTTCCCGCTGGCTGAGGGGTTCCTTCGCCGGGGTCCGCACCTGGCCGAGCAGCCTGGTAGCGACCGAGGGCGAGAGCACCGCCTCGCCGCGAGCCGCCGCGCGGGCACCGCGCAGCAGCTCGTCCGGCGGGGAGTCCTTGAGCAGGTACCCGGTGGCGCCCGCCTCGATGGCGGGCACCACGTCGCTGTCGGTGTCGTAGGTGGTCAGCACCAGCACCCGCGCGGCGATGCCGCGCTCGGCGAGCAGCCGGATCGCGCCGACCCCGTCGAGGACGGGCATCCGCAGGTCCATCAGGATCACGTCTGGCCGCAGCGCGGCGGCCCGGTCCGCCGCCTCCTGCCCGTTGCCGGCCTCGCCGACCACCTCGAACTCCCCGCTCGCCTCGAAGATGCCGCGCAGCCCGTCGCGTACCACGGGGTGGTCGTCGGCTATCAGCAGCCTGATCGTCACCGGCGTTCCTCCGCCCCGCCTTCCTCGTCCGGACAGCCGGGAGCCAGCGGGATAGCGGGCAGGCTCGCGGAGATGACCGTGCCGGAGCCCGGCTCGGACTCGACCTCCAGGCTGCCCGCCAGGCGGCGGACCCGCTGCCGCATGACCGTCAGCCCGAAGCCGCCGCCGGCGTCCGCCGGAGCGTCACCAGGAACGTCCCCCGGCTCGAAACCAGCACCATCGTCGCGCACGTCGAGCGTCACCAGGTCCTCCATGTAGGACAGCGTGACCCATACCCGTGCCGCCGCCGCGTGCTTGGCCACATTCGACAGCGCCTCCTGGGTGACGCGCAGCAGCGTCGCCTCGACCTCCGGGTGCAGCGCCCGCGCGGCCCCGGTCGCCACGACCTCGGCGGCGACGCCGCTGGCCGCCGACCAGCGCTCGGCCACCTTTGTCAGCGCGTCGGGGAGCCTGTTGTCCTCCAGCGCCGCGGGCCGCAGCGCCTGCACGGAACGCCGGGCCTCGGTGAGGCTTTCCCTGGCCAGGCGCTTGGCGTTGGCTATCCGCCGCCCCTTCTCGGCGCCGCCGCCGTCAGCGGCCTCGAGCTGTGTGATGATCCCGGCCAGCCCCTGAGCGAGGGTGTCGTGGATCTCCCGGGCGATCCGCTGCCGCTCCTCCAGTATGCCCGCCTCCCTGGCCTGGGTGAGCAACTGTGTCTGCAGCCCGGTGTTCTCCGCCATCATGTCGTGCAGGCTGGCGTTCGCGGCGGCCAGCTCGGCGATCATCTTCTTGCGTGCCTGGTTCTGTTCCTCGCTGCGCATCCCGAGCATGCCGAACCCGCCCATGAGACCGAGGTCGATGCACGCCACCACGACCACGATGAGCGCCCAGGCCACCGTCGGCCTGCGGAAGCCCCCGGTCTGGGCCATGCCGATGGAGAGCGCCACCGGCACGGACGCGGCCCACCGCCAGGCGCCAGCCAGGTAGCGGAACGCGTGCATGAGGCCGACCCAGGAGAAGAACGCGAACCAGGGACTGCGGATGGTGAGCACCATGATGAGCGATACGAGGCCCGCCACGTAGACGCCCATCAGCCACTGGCGCTGCGTCCAGCCCGGGTGCAGGAGCACCATCCACGCGTACCACGCCCCCGTCAGCACGGCGATCGCGGCCGTTATCCCGAAAGCCCCCGCGCCCGGGCTCTGCGTCAGCGCGTACGGGAGCAGCGGGATCGGCAGGAACACGAAGGGCAGCACCCGCGTCATCGCCTCATAACGCGGCTCCAGCGCCACAAGGCCGCTGTCCGGCGTGCGTACCGTCACGTCTTGCCCACTCTCCTACGCCGCGCCGGTGTCCCAGCGGAAGAACCGTGCCGCCAGGGCCCCCGCGACGATCGCGTACCCCGCCATTATCCCCAGGTACAGCGGGCTGGGATTCAGTCCCATCCAGGTGTCGCGCACCGCGTGCAGCGCCGACCCGAGCGGGGTGAACTCCCCGGCTCGCCGCATGCCCGGCGACATCTCCTCGGTGGGGAAGTACACGCCGCCGAGCAGCATGCTCGGGAAGAACAGCAGCCAGCCGATCCCGATCGCGGTCCTGCTCGTCGGCGCGGCCGCCGCGGCGAGCATGCCGAGCGCGAACAGCGCCGCGATGGCGAGCAGGAAGGATGCCGTGAACCAGCCCAGCCGCCTGGGCAGCGGGACGTGGAAGGCGAAGCGCGTCACGACGACGAGGAAGATCACCGACGCCACCGCCGCGGCCGCCCAGACCACGAGCTTCGCGAGCAGCAGCGTGAGCGGGCGGACCGGAGTGACGCCCAGGCGGCGCAGGATGCCGCGCTCCCGGTACTGCGAGATGACCATGGGTACGCCGTTCAGGCCGAGGGTGGCCAGCACGATCGCCACCCCGATGGAGGCGATGAACTCGGTGCCGATCTGGCCGGACAGCCCCTTCTGCGGCTTGCCGAACCCCGGGATGAGCCCGAACCCGATGACCAGCGCGATCGGCAGGCCGAACACCGCGATGGCCGCGACCTTCTCGCGCAGGAACAGCTTGGTCTCGACGTACGCGAACTTGGCGAAACCCTCCATGTCTTCCTCCTCAGGTGTCCAGCGTCTGGCCGGTCAGCGCGACGTAGGCGGTGTCGAGGCTGCGGCCGTCGATCCGCAGCTCCGCCGCGAGGACCCGGCGGCGAGCCAGCTCGGCCGTCACCGCGGCGGCGAAGTCGCCGGTACCGGTGACGGCCACCTGCGTTCCGTCCCTCTTGACGGAGCTGACGCCGGGCAGCAGGGCGAGCGATGCCTCATCCAGGGGGCCGACCGGGCGGAACCGCAGCCGGTACTCGGTTCCCGCCCGGTCAACGAGGGCCGCCGGCGTGTCCAGCGCCGCGATCCGCCCCCGATCGAGGATCGCGACGCGGTCACACAGCTCCTCGACCTCGTCCATGAAGTGGCTGACCAGGACGACGGTCGCGCCCTGCGCCCTGATCTGCCTGATCAGGTCCCAGGTGGCGCGCCGGGCACCGGGGTCGAGTCCCGAGGTGAGCTCGTCGAGGAACACCACCTCCGGCTGCCCGACGAGGGCGAGCGCGATGAACAGCCGCTGCTTCTGGCCGCCGGACAGACTGGCGAAGGCCGCCTTCTGCCTGGCGGCCAGGCCCCAGCGCTCCATCAGCTCACGCCAGTCGGCCGGGTTCGGGTAGAACGACGCGTACAGCTCCAGCGCCTCCCACACCTTCATCCGCTCCGGCAGCTGAGTCTCCTGAAGCTGCACGCCTATCCGCTGACGCAGCCGCCGGCCATCGGACCGCGGGTCGAGGCCGAGCACCCGCACCTGCCCCGAGTCATGCCGCCGCAGGCCCTCCATGCACTCGACCGCCGTGGTCTTTCCGGCACCGTTCGGCCCGAGGACGCCGAAGATCTCCCCCTGCTCAACCGCGAAGGAGATCCCGTCCACCACCGGCTGCCTCCCGTAGCGCTTGGTGAGCCCGCTCACCTCGATGACCGCCATGCCGCCTCCATGCCTCCCGTTACGGGCGGCGGCTTCCCCGGCCGCGCCCAGTGCCATGACGAGCATCGCCCGGCGCCCCCCGCGGGCGGATCGCCCGTGTGGCCAGACCTTCCGGAGCCGCGGGCGGAGGCCACCAGCCGGCCGCCCGGCCGCCCGGCATCCACCGTCCGGCTGATGCGCGGGCTCCGGGCCTAACGGACGGTCACATGGACGGAGGCCTGTGCGGGCGCGTCAGCGTTGTTGTACGCACGGATCCAGAGGATGTGCGCGCCGCGCGGTAGGTGCAGCGACGCCCTCAGCTGACCGGTGCCTGGACCGAAGCGCCCCGGAACGCGGCGCCCGTCCACCTCCACGACCACACTCGATGGGTCGACCCCGGAAAGCAGGTCGGCGATGTGCGCTCGGAGCACTACATGCCCGCTGGTCACAACGCCCCCGTCAGCGGGCGCGACGCGCGTGATCGAGGGGAAGAGCGGCACGGGCGCGCCAGGCGTCCCGCTGTCGAGCAGGATGCGCGAAACGGAGGGGGTGACCCCCGGCCGGCCGGCCATGCTCGCCGCGAAGACGAGCGGGTAATCGGCCCAGGGGTGCACCGTTGCGCGGGCCGTGAGCACGAAGGGAACGCTGACCCGGCCGTTCGCGGGGACGCTGACCGTCTGCGCCGCCGGCGCCGCCACCCAGCCGCCCCACGCGTGCGGCACGACGGTCACAGTCTGGGGCGTGGCATTGAAGTTGTAGACGTCGAGCGACATCGCGGTCGTCCTGCGGAGCCGGTAGCCGAACGGCGGCGGCGCTGGCATGGCGGCGGCGGCGTAACGCTGGTTGAGGACGATGTGGTCCGCCGCCGGCAGTCGCGGGATCGTCCGGCGGTCGTCCCGCGCCGCCGGCCTCGCCGCGAGCCCAGCGCCGCCGCCGGAGACCAGGTAGACCGGATCGGGTGAGGCCACGAGCCGGACGGCGCCGCGGGCCGTCGCGAGCACGGGGTGGCTCGCACCCATGATGTCGTACATCCGTACGCCATCTCCCGGCACCGGGACGTCCACCTTCGCCGGCGACCGCGCCCACACGACGGTCACCGCGCGCCCGCCGTCTTTGAACACGTCGCCGCTGACGCCGGCCGGAAGGCCGTGAAGCTCATGTGCGAAGTTCGCCCGGCCGAGAAGCGAGGTCATCGCGGCCAGCGCGCTGTAGGCCGGCCATGGCCGGAAGTAGCTGTCGAACAGTCCGAAGCACGCGAAGCCGGCTGCGCAGTAGGGCGGCCCGGAGAACCAGAAAAGCTTGCCGACGCCGGCTGCGAAGTCGAGCACGGTCGATTGCACGAGGTAGCGCGCCTCGGTGACCTGCTGCGCGTAGTTGAGTCCCCCGTCCGGGGCTGCCTTCAGGAAGATCCCGGACTCCGTCATCCACAGCTGGCCCTGGTACTCGTACAGACGCCGCAGTTCCGCGTTGGTTGCGGCGTCCGGCGGGAACTGCACCGGCGTCCCGTTCGCCGTGAACGCGTAGCCGTACGCGTGGAAGGCCCACAGGTCCGCGTAGCGGGCGACGCCGTTCTGGAGCATCACGTCCTGGAATGGGCCGGTGCCCGCGAGCCCGGACAGCGACGCGAGCGGGCGGCTCGCGTGGTCGGTGATGGCAAGCGTTGCGGCCTTGACATACGCGGCGTGCTGGTCCGCGGGCGTGCGACTGTACGTCCCGGCGCTCACGTCGACGTCGGGCTCGTTCCAGACCTCGAGGGCGTCCAGCCCGAGTGCCGGGGCCTGTCTCGCGAGGTGGCTCATGAGAGCGTACGCGTCGCGCAGGTCGGCGGGAAGCGCGCCCGACGCCGGCGTGGTGGCCCAGCCGGGTGCCCGGAGGTTGCCGGTCAGCGTCCAGAGCGCGCCGAGCGTCCTGATGCCCGCGGCGCGGAACGCGTGCGCGAAGCGTCCGGCCGGGCTCGTCAGGAATCGCCCGCGGGCGGGCTCGATGACCTTCCAGTCCATCTCGTCGCGCACGTAACCGACCCCCGCGGCGCGCAGCGCCCGGGCGAACGGAGCGACCCGCGACGGGGGAAGAAGCCACGGCGCCGAGGTGGTGACCCCGAAACGGTTGGCCGGCCCCATCACCGGCAATCGGGCAGGCAGGCGCGCAAAGTAGCCGGTGACCTGTGCGGTCGGAGCGGACCGGAGCGCCGCGATCGCGCGGTAGTTGCCGGGCGGCAGGTGCGGGAGGCGGATCGCGGCGCCGCCGGCGCCGGCGGGGACCCGTGCGGCGCCGGCCGCGACCGTGCGGGAGAAGTAGTCGAGGATCCGGTAGGCGACCGTCTGGGAACGCGGCGCGTGGCCATTGAGGCGGAAGTGAAGCAGCTCCCGGTCATCGCGGTAGATGCCGAGGTTACTCGCCGGATCGGAGAGGTACACGCTTGCGAGAGCGACGCGCACCGGCGTGAGCGTGAAGACGTCGAGCAGGAAGTGATACCCGACGGGCGACATGCTGACGCGCGGCTCGACGACCCTGAAGGAGATCGTGTTGATGCCCCTGCCGAGCTCGACGTCCCCGATCCGCGCGTGGACGAGCGAGCCCCACGCCGGCGGTGTCTGGCGAGGATCGGCCCAGGCTGGCTCGGACTTTGCAACCTCGCCGTACGGCGCACCGTTGACGGAGAGATCGAACCAGGAGCCTCCCTTCGGATCGCGGTCCGCCATTGCCGGCGACGTGAGCACGGCATCCAGGCGATAGACGCCGGCCGCGGGGACGGCTAGCCGGTAGGTGGCGTACCATCCGCCATCCGGCGGCGCGTGGACGGTGTCAAGCGACAGGTATTTGCCGCCGGAGGCCCGCGGGTCGGCGGCGACCGGGATGTTTGACCGCGCAGGCGTCTCCCCTTGTACGGTGATCACGCCCGCCGGGGCCCGGTCGGTGACCGCGGCTCCCCCGGTTGGGAGCAACGCGGCCGCGAGGGCCGCGATCAAGATTGGCGCAACGCGTGGCAGCATTGGCGACCATTACAGCACACTGGCCGTGTCACGGCCCAGAATGGGAACCAAGGGAGAGATACCCATGACGGCTGGCGATTACGGGCCGCTGCCTGCTCCCCGCCCGTGAACCTCGCCGGCGGCCTGCTGGCCGTGATCATGTGGGGACTCGCGCCGGTGGCCACCCGCGCGGCGGTCGCGCACCTCGCGCCGCTGCCGCTGCTGGTGATGCGCCTGTGCGCGGCCGCCCTGGTGCTGCTGCCCCGGGCCGTGCCGGTCTTCCGGCGCCTGACACCGCGTTCGGCGGGACGGCTCGCGGTCGCGGGCGCCCTCGGGTTCATCGGCTACAACCTGCCGGTCACCGTGGGCCTGCAATGGCTGCCCGCCACGGCCGCCTCCACGGTCGTGGGCACGGTTCCCTACCTGGCCTTCGTTTGGACACTCTCCGCGCCGCGGCTCGCCGCGCTGCCGCCGCGGGTGTGGGGCGAACTCGCCTTCCTGGCACTCGGCTCCACCGTGGCCGGGATGCTGCTGTGGAACAGGGCCGTGCTCGCGGCCGGCAGCACCCGCACCAGCATGCTGCTCTTTCTCGAGCCCGTGGTCAGCGTGCTCGGCGCGGTGGCATTCCTCGGCGAGCGCCTGACCGCGGCCACGATCGCGGGCGGCCTGCTGATCCTGGCCGGCCTGGGGGCCGCCGGCGTGGCACGGCCTGGCACGCCACGGCCGCGGCCGCCGCGGCCGGGCGCCGGCAGCCGGAACGACTGAGTACCGGTACCTGGTACGGCCCGCGCACGGAGCTGAGTAACGGGCACGCGGCGGGCGAGTAGGTGAGCCGATGTGGGGCCGCCCGCCCCGGTGGCTGAATGAACGTCATGAACGAGGCATACATCACCGGCGTCGGCGCCTACCTGCCCGGCGAACCGGTCAGCAACGAGGAACTCGCGGGCCGGTTCGGCGCCGGCGACCCGCGCGGTGCCGCGCTCCGGGAGAGGACGCTCGCGGCGAACGGGATCAAGACGAGGCACTACGCCATCGACGGCAAGGGCATGACCCTGATGCTGAACGAGGAGCTGGCCGCGCAGGCCGCCAGGCGCGCGCTCGCCGACCGGGGCCTTCGGCCGCGGGCGGTACGCATGCTGGCCACCGGCACAACCCAGGGCGACCTGCTGGTTCCCGGCTTCGCCTCGATGGTGCACGGCCGGCTCGGCGGCGGCCCGATGGAGCTGCTGTCGGCCGCTGGGGTGTGCGCGTCGGGCATGGCGGCGCTCAAGGCCGCCGTGTCCGCCGTTCGGCTGGGCGAGCATCCGGTGGCCGTCGCGGTCGGCTCCGAGCTGGTGAGCCGCTCGCTGGCCGCGAGCGTGCCGGACACGCCGGACACCACGTTCCTGCGCTGGACGCTGTCGGACGGCGCCGGTGCGGTCGTGGTGGAACCGCAGCCGCGGCCCGACGGCGTGAGCATGCGGGTGGACTGGATGCACCTGGTGTCCCACGCGCACAGCCATCCCGTGTGCATGAGCGCGGGCCTGGGCTCCGGGCGTGAACCGAAAGCGGGCGCCACCTGGCTCGACCTGCGTGACGCGGGGGGCGCCCGGGAATTCACCGTCCCCAGGCTGCGGCAGGACATGTCAGCGCTGCCCGCCCTGATCGACATGGGGGTGGCCGAGTTCGGCGCGCTGGTCAGGGCCGGGCGGATCGACCCGCGCACCGAGCACGTCCTGTGTCATTACAGCGCCGAGCACTTCCGCGGGAAGCTGCTGCGCCGCCTGCGCGACGCCGGGTACACGCTCGATGAGGACCGCTGGTTCACGAATCTGCACACCGCGGGCAACACGGGAGCGGCGAGCATCTTCGTGATGCTCGAGGCGGCGCGGCCGCGGATGCGTCCCGGGGAGCGGGTTTTGCTGATCGTTCCGGAATCCGGGCGCTTCACCCTCGCCTTCGCCCAGCTGACCTGCGTGGGCCCGGGAGGCGGCCCGAGCCCGGCGGAGCTGTCGCAATCCCCGCTGGGCCGTCCGCAGGACGGCGATCCCCCGGCCGTTGCGCGCGCGTTCAGCGAGCTGGCCGAGGTCTGGGCGGAGCTGCAGCGCGCGCTGGCCAGGGTGCCCATCGTGCGGCGGATCGAGGACGGCACGGCGGCGCTCGACGACTACCGCAGGCTGCTGGTGAACCTGCGCCAGCAGGTCGTCGACGGCGGGCGGTGGATCTCGCTCGCCGCCGCGAACTTCTCCGCCGAGCTGTTCTGGCTGCGCAGCGCCGCGATCCAGCATGCCGCCGCCGAGCACCGTGACTACCAGCTGCTCGAACGCGATTACGTCGCGGTCGGCGGCGACCCGCGGGTGATGGCGGGCACCGCGCCGAACATCGGGTCCTCGGCGCTGTCCGCCTTCGTCTTCCACCGGGCTGGCCTGCCCGACCCCGTGGACCTGCTCGGCGCGATGTTCGTGATCGAGGGCCTGGGCATGCGGAAGGCCGGGGGCTGGGCGGATCGGCTTGCCGGAAGCCTCGGGCTTCGCGACGACCAGCTCAGCTTCCTTCGGTACCACGCGGGAGGCGACGAAGAGCATTTCCGGACGCTGACGGCCGCGCTGCGCTCCGGGCTGCTCGACGACTCCGCGGTCACCCGGATCGTCAGGACCGCACGGGTGACCGCGCGGCTCTACGCGCTGCAGCTCGAGGAGCTCGACCATGTCTGACGGGTCCGGGCTGTCGCTGTGGGAGGTCATGTACGCCGACCCGTCGATCCCGATGGACCGGGCGGTTCTCCGCCTTGTGATCGCCGACCAGCGGCGGGCCAGCCGCACGTTCCTCTACCCGTGGGTACGGATCCTGTCACGGGCGGCGGTCACGCTCATCGTCGCCGGCAAGCGGCTCTGCCCGGTCCGGTTCTCCGCCCACGCGACCATGGACCGGATGTGCCTGTGGTTCCTGCGCAGGTTCGTCTCCCCGGACGCCGTCTCGCTGCTGATCAGGCACTTCATCGTGGAGACGAACCTGCTGAACTTCTGCGTGCGGAACGCGGGCGTGCCCGGGCTGCGCGAGGTCTCGCTGCGGCCGGTGACGCTGTCCGGGCTCGGCGACCGCGCCGTGATCGAGCACGACCTCAACGTCTACCGGGCGCTGTCCGCCCTCGGCGGCGCCGGAGGGCGGCGCTGGCCCACCCGCGGGGATCTCGACTTCGGCATGCTCGCCGTCCCGGCCGTGGACCCGGAACCCGGGACCCGCCGCCTTCTCAACCTCGACATTCAGACCGCGCTGTGCCTGATGAACATCCCGTTCGCGTTCTGCCTGACCCCCAGCGAGTACCGGCGGGCCGTGCACTCGCTCCGGCTGGACGCCTCGCTGCTCACCGTGCTCGCCGCCCTCACCGGTGACGGCACGTTCCCCGCCTGGCGGGCGGCGCTGCCCCCGGTGCGCGTGGACACCAACGTCGACGTGCCGGCGATGGTGTACGAGCACGCGGTGCTCTGCGAGTACATCCACGCCCGGCTCTGCGGGCTGGCCGGTGAGAGAATCCTTCCTGATGCGTCAGGGGACGAGAACGACCTTGCCCATGGCGGCGCGGGCTTCGGTCCGCTCGTGGGCCCTGGCGGCGTCGGAGAGCGGGAGCACGCTGTCGACCTGCGGGCGGAGCCGGCCGTCGGCCACCATGCGGAGGACGTCGCCTCGGGCGGCCTGGACGAGGGCGAGCCAGTCGCCCATGCCCGCGCAGCCGGTGAGGGTCAGGCCGCGGTGCAGCAGGTCCACGGGCGCGATGGCGGGCGGGCCGTTCAGCACGCCGTACAGCAGCATCCGGCCGCTGACCGGGGTCATCGCGCCGAGCAGGCGGCCGGCTGACTCGCCGCCGAGCGATTCGAAGACCACGTCGAGCCCGGCCCCGCCGAGGACTTCACCCAGCTTGTCCGGCCATCCAGGGTCAGTGTGGTCCACCACGGCGCCGGCGCCGAGCGACCGGGCGTGCTCCCGCTTCGCCGGGCTGCCAGCGGTCGCGATGATCCGGGCGGCCCCGTGCTCGCGGGCAAGCTGCGTCAGGTACCCGCCGACGCCGCCCGCGGCCGCCTCGATCAGCACGGTCTCGCTTCCGGTCAGGCGGGCCCGCCGCAGCAGGCAGAGCGCGACCGCGGCCATGTTCGCGACCGCCACGGCGTCAGCCGCCGTCACCCCGCCGGGCACCACGGTGACCGAGTCCGCGGGCACGGCCATGTACTCGGCGTAGGAACCAAAGCTCGTGCTCAGCACGACCACGCGCTTGCCTTCGAGGGACGCGCCGGAGCCATCGCCGGCCTCGGTCACGATGCCCGCCGCCTCGAAGCCGAACACGGCTGGCAGCGAAACGGGCGGCGGGTACACGCCCGCACGCATCGGGATCTCGGAGTAGCTGACCCCGATCGCCTCGTTCCGGATGAGCACCTGGCCAGGCCCGGCGGCGGGCTGCGGGACCTCCTCGAGCTTGAGGACTTCGGGTCCGCCCTGCTCGTGAATCACGATCGCGCGCATGATGTGCCTCCCGTTGCTCCGGTAGAATTGGACCGCAAGTTCAGTTTGACCTCGGGAGCCACTATATGAACCAGTGGTTCAGTTTGTCCAGAGGGCGGGTGCGGTGACGGCGGCCGGCATACCGTCCCCGTCGCGGCGCGGCGAGCGTGCCGACGCGGCGCGCAACCGGCGCGCGATCCTGCAGGCGGCCGAAGACCTGCTGCGGAGCCACGAGCCCGGCGAGGTCTCGGTGGAGCGCGTCGCCGCCGCGGCGGGCGTTGGGAAGGCCACGGTGTTCCACCGGTTCGGCACCCGGGCGGGGCTGATGAGGGCCTTGATGCTGGAACGCGCGGAAGCCCTGCGGGAGGCCGTGACCTCGGGCCCCCCGCCGCTTGGCCCCGGCGCGCCGCCCGGGGAGCGGCTCGCGGCCTTCCTCGACGCGCTCATCGGCCTCGCGGCCCGCAACGTCGGGCTGATGAGCGCGCACGAGCACGCCGTGGCGACCGCGAAGCACGGCGGCGGCGAACGGCAGTCCAACCCGGTTTACGTGTTCTGGCACGGTCACGTCGCGGAGCTCATCGCACAGGCCCGGCCGGAGGCCGGCGCGGACCTCCTCGCGCACGTCCTGCTCGGCGCCCTGCACAACGAGGCTGTCGCGCGGCTGCTTCGCGAGGGTGAGTCAGCGCGGCTGGCCGCCTGCATGCGCGAGCTCGCCGCCGCGGTCACCGCGAACGCGGGAGCATGACTGCCCCGCCGTAAGGAGCAGCCTCGATAAGGGGACCGAACGAAAGGTGGCGATCCCCCCTCCCACGGACCCGGGCAACGGCCGGCCCGCGAAAGCGGGCCGGCCGTTGGCGGATCGGTTCCGGGTCAGGGCAGCTGGCCCGGGTGGTTGACGATGGCCACCTGCGTCAGGGCCCTGCCCTGCTCGCCGTTCGACGGGTCCCAGACGGTCGTGCCCAGGTAGGCGAAGGTGCGCGGGTCGAAGATGTTCATGCCCCTGGCACCGTGGTCCGTCCATTCGACGCCCACGCCGGGACGCCCAGCCGTGTCCCGGACGCCGTGGACCACCGAAAGGCCGGGGACCCTCGTCAGGAGCGTGTACAGCGCGGATCGCTGGGCGGGCAGCAGGTAATCCGACCCGAGAATCTGGCTGACGGCCTTGGACACTCCGACCGGGATGACGGGCTCCTGGGAGTTCCAGACGTTCGCCGACAGGTACGCCAGCGCTCCTGCCGGACTGGATGGCATGTCAGGAAAGTAGGCGGGCTGCGGTACGCACGGCTTCGTGACGAGCGGGCCGTCGAAGAACGTCGCGGGGTTCTTCACCGAGACCGGCTTCTTCCCGGTGAACGCCCTGCCGTTCTTGCCGGGCATGCGCACAGTGACGTGGCCGTTGACGCAGCCCGGCTGTGTCACCGGTCCCTTGGGCGTTACGACCAGGCCGTTGCGCTTGCCGTCCACCGACAGCCAGGACTGGACGACGCCTTCCGCGCCATCCGACACCTTCGTGTACACGTACTGGTCCGGCCGTGGCAGCACTGTTGGCTCTGTCAGCGCCGCGGCGGCGGCCCGGTCCAGAATCTGGTACGCGGTCAGGCGCACGGCCGAGGCCGGCCCGGGTGCGGCGTGCCTGGGCGGCCCGCCGGTGACGATCAGCGCGACCGAGGCGGCCGCCGTCGCCACGACGATCGCGGAGACCGCGATCCGCCTGCCCCGCCGCCTGCCGCGCCACGGGCCGCGCCACGACGGCCCGCGCCCGGCGGCAACGCGCCCCGGAGAGGCCGTCTCGGCGTCGATCGCCGCGGTCAGCTGGGCGCGCGCGGGCGCCAGGTCGCTGAGTCTGGGGAGCCGGGTTTCGTTTCCCAGTTCCGTCAGCAGGTCAAGGTCATTCATTTGCCAGAATCTCCTTATAGGTAGCGGCGGCCCCGGTTCCGGTCAGCGACTGGCGCAGGCGCGCGCGGGCGCGGTGCAGCCTCGACCTGACCGTGCCGACCGGGATGGCCAGCGCGCGGGCCACCTCGTCGTAGCTGAGGTCCTCCCAGGCGACGAGCAGCAGGACATCGCGGTCGCCGCCGGGGATGGCGGCCAGGGCTTCGGCCAGCTGAGAACGGATTGACTGAGCCGTGACAGATGCCACGATCCGTTCGGCATAATCAGGCAGATCCACGGGCGGTCCCGCAGCCGCCTGCAGCCGGTACCTGCGCACCTCGTCGCGCCGGTGCTGGCCGACGAGGTTGGTCGCGATCCCGTACAGCCATGGCCTGGCGTCGCGGTAGCCGGGATCGTAGCCGCGGCGCTTGCCGAAGGCCACGAGGAACGTCTCGGCGAGCAGGTCGTCGGCGGCCTCGCCGACGCGCCTGGCCAGGTAGCGGTGGATGGCGGGGGCGTGCCGGTCGAACAGGACGGAGAACCGCTCGGGATCCCGCCAGGACGCCTCGATAGCCACCGCGTCGCTGTCAGGCATCATCCGTGCCTTGCTTCACGATGCTCTCCCGGGTGTGTTTGGGTGCCTACACCCGTTCTCCGCGTGCGCGGCCCTCCGAGTTCGCGGCCGGTCAGCCCTCCGCGAGCCCGGCCGCGGCACCCGCGCCGGCGTCGGCGACCTGGCGCAGGAACCGGGCGATCAGCTCGAGCTCGCCGTCGCTGTACCCCGCGCAGATCTCGTCGAGCGCGCTGTTCATCCCCGCGTACAGGCGCAGGACCTCGGGCGTCCGGCCGGGCAGGACGCGGAGGGTGACGGCGCGCCGGTCCGTGGGGTCACGCTCGCGGGCGATCCAGCCGGCCCGCTCCAGCCTGTCCAGCAGCCCGGTCAGCGTGGCGGGATGCAGCCCGGCCCGGCGGGCGAGGGCGCTCGGGCTGAGCGGGCCGTAACGCGAGATCAGGTCGAGGCACGCGTAGTCCGGGTCCCTGATGCCAAGGCGCCCGCCCACCTGCCGGTTGAGCAGGGCGAGCTGGATCTCGATGTCCCGCAGGGACCGCCTGACCGCGGCGCTCCGCCGGTGCCGCCGCCGCGCCGCCTCGCGGTCCGGTACCGGTGATACCGAAGTCATAAGGTGCGCACTCCATATCATCTGACTGGCGGAGCCAATCTACCTTCGGGGGGGTCCCACCGATAGCCTGACCGCAGGACGCCGCCGATCAGCACCTGGGGGCCAGCGATGGCGCTGCACAAGAAGGTCGAAGAGCAGGAAACCGACGCAGAACTCGAGATCAACCCGATCTACTTCCGCGAGAAGACCTGCGAGATACCGCGGTACCGGCTCGCGGAACACGGCGTGCTGCCGCGGACGGCGCTGCAGGTCGTGCGCGACGAGCTGATCCTCGACGGCAACGCCAGGCTCAACCTGGCCACGTTCGTGACCACATGGATGGAGCCCGAGGCCGAGTTGCTGATGGCGGAGACCGCCGCCAAGAACATGATCGACAAGGACGAGTACCCGCAGACCGCCGAGCTCGAGCGGCGCTGCGTGAACATCCTCGGCAGCCTGTGGAACGCGCAGGCCGGCAGCGACGCGACCGGAACATCCACCACCGGGTCGAGCGAGGCGTGCATGCTGGGCGGGATGGCGCTGCTGTGGCGGTGGCGGGAACAGCAGCGGGCCGCGGGCCGCGACACGAACAGGCCGAACCTGGTGATGGGCTCCAATGTCCAGGTCTGCTGGGAGAAGTTCTGCCGGTACTGGCAGGTGGAGCCCCGCTATGTGCCGATGGTGCCGCAGCGGCTGCACCTGCGCGGCGCGGAGGCGGCGGCGAGGTGCGACGAGAACACGATCGGCGTGGTCGCGATCATGGGTTCCACCATGGACGGCAGCTACGAGCCGGTGAAGGAGATCAGCGAGTCACTCGACCAGTTGCAGGCCGGCCACGGCTGGGACATCCCGGTGCACGTGGACGGCGCCTCCGGCGGTTTCGTCGCCCCGTTCCTGCAGCCGGACCTGGAATGGGATTTCCGGGTGCCGCGCGTCGCGTCGATCAACACGTCGGGTCACAAGTACGGGCTGGTCTATCCCGGCGTCGGCTGGGTCGTGTGGCGGAACTCCCAGGCCCTGCCCGGGGACCTCATCTTCAGGGTCAACTACCTGGGCGGCGAGATGCCGACGTTCGCGCTGAACTTCTCCCGGCCCGGGGCGCAGGTCGCGGCGCAGTACTACAACTTCATCCGGCTCGGCGACGCGGGATACCGGCATGTGCAGCAGACCTGCCAGGACGTAGCGCTCTACCTGTCCGGCGAGATCGCGAAGATGGGCCCGTTCGAGCTGCTCAGCGAGGGCAGGGACCTGCCGGTGTTCGCGTTCAAGCTGCGCGACGACATCACCGCGTACTCGGTGTTCGACCTGTCCGAGCGGCTGAGGGAACGCGGCTGGCAGGTGCCCGCGTACACGTTCCCGGAGGCGATGACCGACACCGCCGTGATGCGCATCGTCATCAGGAACGGCTTCAGCAGGGACCTGGCGGGCCTGCTGCTCGACGACCTGCGGCTGCACGTGCGCGCGCTCGAGCGCAACCCGCAGAAGCAGCCGCCGCCGGAGGTCCAGAAGAAGCGCCAGTCCTTCACGCACTGAGCGGGATCAGGCGCAGGCGAACGAGTCAGGCCCGGGTGGCGGCGTCCAGGTTCGCCCGGACCGTCCCGGTCATAGGATCGCCGGGCCCGAGGTACCGGGTGCAGTCGTCGAGCGCGCGCCGCAGAACCCCGATCATGTCGGTCAGCCTTCCGGCCGTGTAATACGCGCTGGCGAGGTCACAGCGGGCGGTGATGGTCTCGCGGTGGCCGGGTCCCTGCAGCCGCTCCCGGCCGGCCAGCACCCGCTCGTAGAGCGGGACCGCGTTCTTGAGCCGCCTGGCCGAGCGCAGCGCGGCGGCGAGGTCGCCACGCGCGTTCAGCGAGCCGGGGTGCTCGGGACCGTACATCCGCACTCGTTCGGCGAGCACCCGCTCGTAGGCGGCGATCGCGTCCTTCTGCCGTCCCGCGGCCAGGTAGGCGGCCGCGAGGCGGCCGCGCGCCGCGAGGGTCTCGGGGTGCACGGGACCCAGCGCTCGCTCGGTGTCGGCCACAGCCTGCCTGACGACGGATATCGCCTCGCCGTACGCGCGTAGGTGCTGACGACCGTTTCCCTGCTCGACGCGTTCGCCCAGACGAGCACGTCCACGGCGCGCGTCTGGAAGAGGGTGCGCGCCAGCGGCGGAACGTTACCCGAGAGCACTGGCGTGGGATCACCGGGCATGTCCACGGAGCAGCCTCCCCGGGGGCCGGCCTGTTACCTGGAACCCGTGGTGAAGAGCTCACACACGTGACATTAAGTATCCGCCCGGGCGTGTGAGCATGACAACGACGGACCAGGATTCGGGCAAACGGACAGGGGAAGGTCCCGCTAGCCGGCCTGCGCAGCTTCCATGCTCGGCGGCACCAGATCCTTCGCCTCGAGGAACTCCAGGGTCGCGGGCACGAGGGCCGGCGCGGCGAAAACGTCGGTATGGACGCGGCCGGGCAGTATCGCGAGCCGTGAGGCCGGGCGGAGCGAGCCGTCCCAGTGCCCGTCGCGCTGGCCGCCGCCGAGCAGCCCGTAGAACTCGACGATGTGCTCCGGCCGTACGGAATCAGCGTCACCGTAGACGAGCATGACCGGCGCGGTGATCGTCTTGACCTCGGCGGTCCAGTCGTAGTCCTGGCGCTGCAGGTCACCGACCTTGTCCAGCAGCCGGGGCCAGTCCTCCACGCGGGGAGCGACGCGGGCGTACGCCTGATAGATCGGGGACGGCTTCATCATCTCGGCGAGCTGCGCGCCCATGTGGCCGAAGGTCGCGAGCACCTCGGGGAACCAGCCGTCGCGCCTGCACGGAACCGAGACCAGCACCAGGCGCCGGACGAGTTCGGGATGCTGGATCGCCAGGCGCAGCGCCGCGCCAGCGCCCAGGGAGAAGCCCATCACGTCCACCTGCGCCAGACCGAGGTGCCCGATCAGCGCCGCGACGTCGTCCGCCATCGTCTCGTAGCGCAGCGGCCTTCCAATGTCCGCCGTGCCGCCGTGTGCCTGGAGGTCGGGGGTGATCACGCGGTGGCGTGCGCTCAGTTCCGGCATTACCGGGCCGAACATGTCGCCCGAGCCGAGCCCGCCGTGCAGCAGAATCAGCGGCTCGCCCGCGCCGTGCTCCTCGTATCGCAGCGACAGTCCGTTAACGTCCAGGTAGCTCATCGCGGTGGTCTCCTTCGCCGCTCGTCCTTCTTGATGTTCTTGAGACGTCCCGCGAGTCCCGGCCTCATCGCCGCCCCGGCGGCCATCGGGGCTCGGCACTCGGCCTCAGGATCATGGGTCAGCTAACGCTTTCCCGCTCAGGTACCACTCGGCCAGGTCGCAGCTGTCACGGGTGTATCCCGCGCCGAGCTGGGCGGCGATGTCCACTCCCCTGTGCGAGCCGATCCAGGCGAGCAGCAGCAGCCGCCGGAACATGATGAAGGTCCAGATCTCCGCCTCGTCGGCGGCCGGCAGCGTGGCGACGCGCCGGTACCCCGCGAGCCAGGCGTCCACCAGGCCGGGAACCTCGGGCGAGTGCTCGAAGAAGCTCACCGCGGTTCCGAGGTCGTAGAGGTACCAGCTGAAACCGGAGTCGTCGAAATCGATGACGCTGACCCCGCCGTCGTGCACGAGCAGGTTCGCGAGCCGCGTGTCCGCGTGCACCAGCCCGTACCGGTCCGGTCTCGTGCCGTACGCCGCGAGCCGCGCCCGGAGCACGTCATCCAGGCGGCCGAGCACCTCGCGTTCGGCAGGCCCTACACCGATGCCGTCCTGCCAGCGGCCCCACCGCGCGACCGCGCCGAACGCCGCGTCGTAGTCCCAGTGGAAGCGCGTGAACCATCCCGGCCTGCGCCATCGCCTGGCGTGCGCGTGCATCCGGGCCGTGATCTCGCCGAGCTCGGTGAAGTGCCGGCCCATCGCGCCGCCGTCCGGCTCGCCGCCGGGAAGGAACTCGAAGCGCACACAGTGCCGGACTGTGCCGCCTCGCCGGACGGTGCCGCCGCCGCGTTCCGCGGCACCGCCGCCCGGCTCGGGCACGGTCACGATGCGGCGGCCGTCCGCGGCGGGCAGCACCCGCGGCGTGCGCACCCCCGCCTCGGCCCGCAGCGCGTCCATCCAGTGCAGCTCGGAGGCGATCTCCCGCTCGGTGTGATAGCCGAGCCGGTGCACCCGCAGCACCGACGGCTCACCGTCGCCGGCCACGCGAAACGTCGCGTTCTCCGACACGTTGAGCAGTTCGACGCTCGCGGCGGGATCGCAGCCGTAGGCGCGCAGCGCGTCCCTGGCGCACCGCGTCACCCGCTCCATCACGTCCCCGCCCGCGGACAGGTCATGACCGCTCAAGAACTCGGCCTTTCCCGCTCTCCATCCCCACCCGGAATAACGTGGCGCTGCACTGGAACCACGAACCGTTTAGTAAAACTAAATGCTTACCCAGCTCAGCTGTTTGCTGTCACCAGTGTTCGCTGTCAACACTGTTTGCTGTCAACAGTGTTCGCTGTCGACAGCATGCGATGCGGTCGCCGCGGGAAGTGCGGTGCGTCATCGGGCCCGGCGGAGGGAACCAAATGCGGCTCTGGGTCCCGGGCGGACCGGCGGCATGCGGCAGCACCGCCGACAGCGCCGTCGGCAGCACCGCCGGGGCGGGCCGGGAGAGCTACGCGGGGGTGATGTGGCGGAAGGTCGCGGGGCTGTTGCGCAGGCGCTGCAGCGCCTCGGCGAGGATCGCCTCGCCGTCGGAGTCGCTGCGGCGTTCCTTCACGTAGGCGAGGTGCGTCTTGTACGGCTCGACGCGCGGCGGCGCCGGGGGGTTCTGCTGGTTCCGCCCGGCGGGGAAGCCGCAGCGCGGGCACTCCCAGGTGTCGGGGACGGCGGCGTCCGTCGCGAAACTCGGCCGGGTCTCATGCCCGTTCGAGCACCAGAACGATACCCACACGCGAGGCGCGGACTCGCCGCGTTCCGCCTCGCCCATCGGGCCCGCTCCCACCCTGCTGCCGCGAATGGCGTTGCCGCTGCTCACAGATCACCCCTTGTCAAGCCAGTTACATACGTCCTGCGGTTGTGCATGCATGCGGCATAGGCCGTGACCATCAGACCGTGACCACCGGGCCGTGTAGCCGCAGAGTTGTATAGCCGTAGAACTATGGAAACTCGTCAAGCCGTGTAAAACCAGGAGAAACGCCGGAACCGTCAGTGGTTGACCAGCAAGCCTAGGGCAATAATGCACACGAACCACAGGATTCCGAAAAATATCGTGATCCTGTCCAGGTTTCGCTCCACCACGGAGGACGAGCCGAGCGTCGAGGAGACCCCGCCGCCGAACATGTCGGAGAGGCCGCCGCCCTTGCCCTTGTGCAGCAGGACGAGCAGGACCATCACGAGACTCGTGATGATCAGGATGACCGATAGCGCGATCTCCATCGCTGACCAGCTTCCCTCTCCCTCAACGCTCTCCCGTCACTGCGTGCCGACGGTGACTTCACGATACCGGCAGATCCGAGCGAACTCACCGGCATCGAGGCTCGCGCCGCCGACCAGGGCACCGTCCACGCCTGGCCGGGCCATGATCGGCGCGATGCTGTCGCTCTTGACGGACCCGCCATACAGGATACGCACAGACCCAGCGGCTTCGGGCCCGTGAACCGCCGAAATCCGGTTTCTGATCTCGTGGCACATCTCATGGGCATCATCCGGGCGAGCCACCTCGCCGGTCCCGATCGCCCACACCGGCTCGTACGCGATCACCATGCTCGCCACCTGCCCGGCGCTGACGCCCGCGAGCGAGCCGTCGAGCTGCGCCAGGGTATGCGCCACGTGATCCCCTTCCCGCCGTACCTCGAGGTTCTCGCCGACGCACAGGATCGGCGTGATGGAGTTACGGAACGAGGCGTGGATCTTCTGGTTGACGAGCGCGTCGTCCTCGCGGTGGTAGTGCCGCCGCTCGGAGTGCCCGGCGAGGACGTAACCGCAGCCGAGCTTGGCGAGCATCGGCCCGGAGATGTCGCCGGTGTAGGCGCCCTTGTCGAACGGCGACAGGTCCTGCGCGCCGTAGCCGATCCGCAGCTTGTCGCCGTCGATGAGCGTCTGCACGCTGCGCAGGTCGGTGAACGGCGGCAGCACGGCCACCTCCACCGCCTCGAGGTCCCTGGGCGTAAGCGTGAACGCGAGCTTCTGCACCAGCGCGATCGCCTCGAGATGGTTCAGGTTCATCTTCCAGTTGCCGGCGATCAGCGGCTTGCGGGCTCTGCTGGCTGTTGTCATGGTGTGCTGGCCCTTGTCATGGCGTGCTGGCCGTCGTCATGACCCCGACTCCAGCGCGGTCAGGCCGGGCAGGGTCTTGCCCTCCAGGTATTCGAGGCTCGCGCCGCCGCCGGTCGAGATGTGCCCGAAGGCGTCTTCGGGCAGGCCGAACGACCGCACCGCGGCGGCCGAGTCGCCGCCGCCGACCACGGTCAGCCCGTCGACCTTCGTGATCGCCTCGGCGACCGCCCGGGTGCCGGCGGCGAACGCGGGGAACTCGAAGACGCCGAGCGGGCCGTTCCAGAAGACCGTCGCCGCGTCGGCGAGCGCGGACGCGAAAAGCGCGCGCGTCCGCGGCCCGATGTCCACGCCCTCCCGGTCCGCCGGGAACGCGTCCACCGGCACCACATCGTGCGCGGCGTCCGGCGCGAAATGGGTGGCGGCCACGAGGTCGGCGGGCAGCACGATCTCCACCCCGCGTCTTCCGGCCTCAGCCATGACCGCCCGCACCTGCGGGATCTGGTCCGCCTCCAGCAGCGAGTTGCCGACCTCGTAGCCCTTCGCGGCGAGGAACGTATAGGACATGCCGCCGCCGATGAGCACCTTGTCGGCCAGGCCGAGCAGGTTGCCGATCACGGCGAGCTTGTCCGACGGCTTCGCCCCGCCGAGCACGACCACGTAGGGCCTGGCCGGGGACTCGGTGAGGCGCCGCAGCACGGCGACCTCGGCCAGCACCAGGTCGCCCGCCGCGTGCGGCAGCAGGCCGGGCAGGTCGTAGACGGATGCGTGCTTGCGGTGCACCGCCCCGAAGCCGTCGCCCACGTACAGCTCGCCGAACCGGGCGAGCCGGCCGGCGAACGCGGCGCGCTCCGCGTCGTCCTTGCTCGTCTCCGCGGGCTCGAAGCGGACGTTCTCGAGCACCGCGACGTCTGCGTCGCCGAGGCTGCTCGTGACCTCTTCGGCGGCCGGGCCGGCGACATCGCCGGCGAACGCGACGGGGCGGCCGAGCAGCTCGCCGAGCCGCGCGGCCACCGGCCGCAGCGACGGGCCGCCGGCGGCGCGCTCGGCGAAGTCCGCGCCCTTTGGCCGGCCGAGGTGCGCGAGCACGATGACCCGCGCGCCCCGGCCGGACAGCTTTCTGATCACGGGAAGGCTGGCGCGGATCCGGCCGTCGTCGGTGATCGCGCCAGAACCTTTCAGGTCGAGCGGCACGTTCAGGTCCGACCGCAGCAGCACCCGCTTGCCGCTGACGTCGAGGTCGTCGATGGAGCGCATGGTGTCTGTACCGCTCACCGCAGCCGCGAGGCGACCAGCGCGGTCAGGTCGGCGAGCCGGCTGGAGTAACCCCACTCGTTGTCGTACCAGCCGATGACCTTGACCTGGTTGCCGAATGCCATCGTCAGCGACGAGTCGAAGGTGCACGACGCGGGAGAGCCCACGATGTCGGAGGACACGATCGGGTCCTCGGTGTAGTACAGGTAGCCCTTGAGCGGGCCCTCCGCCGCGGCACGGAAGGCGGCGTTGACCTCGTCCTTGGTCACCTCGCGGCCGAGCTCGGCGACAAGGTCGGTGACCGACCCGTCGGGCACCGGCACGCGCATCGACAGGCCGTCCATCTTGCCCTTGAGCTCGGGCAGAACCAGCGCGGTCGCCTTCGCCGCCCCGGTCGTGGTCGGGATGATGTTCTGCGCGGCGGCGCGCGCCCGGCGCAGGTCCTTGTGCGGGAAGTCCAGGATGACCTGGTCGTTGGTGTAGGCGTGGATCGTGGTCATCAGGCCCTTGACGATCCCGAAGTTGTCCAGGAGCACCTTCGCCATCGGCGCGACGCAGTTGGTGGTGCAGGAGGCGTTGGAGATGATGTGATGCGCCTCTGGGTCGTACGCGCCGTCGTTGACCCCCAGCACGATCGTGATGTCCTCTTCCTTGGCCGGCGCGGAGATGATGACCTTCTTCGCGCCCGCATCGAGGTGCGCCCGGGCGGCCGGGCCCGTGGTGAAGCGGCCGGTCGACTCGATCACCACGTCGACACCGAGGTCGGACCATGGCAACCGGGCCGGCTCCCGCTCGGCGAAGATCTTGATCGTCTTGTCGCCCGCGCGGATCTCGTCACCCGAAACGGTCACCGGCACCGGCAGGTTGCCGAGTACCGTGTCGTACTTGAGCAGATGCGCCATGGTCTTGATGTCGCCGAGGTCGTTGGCGGCGACGATCTCGATGCCGCGGTCGCTGCCGTCGGCGTTCACGGCACGCCAGAAGTTACGGCCGATGCGGCCGAACCCGTTGATTCCAACTCGAATGGTCACAGCACCAAGTCTCCTTTGTAGTCGCTCCCGAGACTATCGGACGCCGCCGCAGGCGGACGCTCCCCCGCCGCCTGCGCTGCCCCCGGTGCCCGCTGGGGGACGCTGCCCCCGGGGGTCACCCGGAGGCGGCATCCGATCCGGCTAGTGCTGGCCTGTCCTGGCCCCTGTGCCGGGCAGGCATTTTCTGCCTCTGGTCTAGACCATATAGAAGCGTGCGCGGGCGCGGCAAACGAACGACACGTGAATTCGCTCTGGGCGATGCCGATTCCGGAACGGAGCGAAATCCCTTCCGGGCGGTGTCGTTCCGGTGCGGTGTCGATCCGGTGCGGTGTCGATCCGGGGCCCGCGAGTTCGTGTAGGGGGTAGGAAGACACCCCGAGAGGAGAGCAAGATGACGCAGTACCTGCTCAGCGTTTACAGCCCCGAGGGACCGGTTCCCCCGCCCGAGGCCATCGAACCGATCATGCGTGCCGTCAGCGAGCTGAACTCGGAGCTGCAGGCCGCCGGGGCGTGGGTCTTCGCCGGAGGGCTGCACCCGTCGTCCACGGCCACCACGCTGCGGCCCGGCGATGGCGACGTGCTCGTGACCGACGGGCCTTTCGTCGAGGGCAAGGAGCACATCGGCGGAATCTGGGTGATCGAGGCGGCGGACCTTGACGCGGCGCTCGAGTGGGGCCGCAAGGCCGCGCGCGCGTGCACCGTGCCGATCGAGGTGCGGCCGTTCCAGCCCAATGAGTGATTCGGGGGACGCCGCCTCCCCCGCCCCGGCCCCCGCCTCCGCGCCCGCCTCGGCAGGGCGGGGAGGCGGGGATCCGGTGACCGGCCCGGCCGCGATCGACCGCGTGTTCCGCGCCGAGTACGGGCGCGCGGTGGCCGTCCTGACCCGCGTCCTCGGCGACATCGACACCGCCGAGGACGCGGTCCAGGAAGCTTTCGCGACCGCCGTGCAGCGGTGGCCGTCCGAAGGAGTGCCGCCGAGCCCGGCCGGCTGGATCATCACCACCGCCCGCAACAGGGCGATCGACCGGCTCCGGCGGGAGGCGACCCGGGCGAACCGGCACGCGGAGGCGGCGCTGCTGCGTGCCGCCACCGAGCCTGTCGAGGAGGGACCCGTGCGCGACGACAGACTGCGCCTCATCTTCACCTGCTGCCACCCGGCGCTCGCCACCGGTGCCCAGGTCGCGCTCACACTGCGGCTGCTGGGCGGCCTGACCACCGCGGAGATCGCGCACGCGTTCCTGGTGCCCGAGCCGACGATGGCCCAGCGCCTGGTCCGGGCCAAGGGAAAGATACGTGCCGCGCGGATCCCGTACCGGGTTCCCGGTGAAGCGGAGCTTCCCGGCCGGCTGCGGGCCGTGCTCGCCGTCATCTACCTGATATTCAACGAGGGCTACGCCGCCAGCTCCGGTGAGCGGCTGGTCCGCGAGGAGCTGTGCGCCGAGGCGATCCGCCTCGGCCGCCTGCTGGCTGGGCTGATGCCGGACGAGCCGGAGGCCATGGGCCTGCTCGCGCTCATGCTGCTCACCGACGCGCGACGGCCCGCACGAACCACCGCGTCCGGTGCGATTGTCTTGCTCGCCGACCAGGACCGCGCCCGCTGGGACCGCGCCATGATCGCCGAGGGCCAGGCGATCGTCCGGCAGTGCCTGCGCCGCAACCAGCCCGGCCCCTACCAGATCCAGGCGGCGATCGCCGCGGTGCACTGCGACGCGCCGGACGCGGCCGCCACCGACTGGCGGCAGATCGTGGCGCTGTATGATCAGCTGCTGGCGGTGGCCCCCACCCCGGTCGTGGCCCTCAACCGCGCGGTCGCGGTGGCGGAGGTCGAGGGGCCGGAGGCAGCGCTCGCCCTCGTCGGCGCGCTCGGCCTCGAGGGCTTCTACCTGTTCCATGCCATCCGGGCCAGCCTGCTGCGCCGCCTGGGCCGTGACGGCGAAGCCGCGGCCGCCTACGCCGCGGCGCTCGCGCGCACCGCGAACGAAGCCGAGCGCGACTACCTGGCGGCCCAGCTAGCCGGGGCGAACGCGCGATCGCAACCCAGATCGAGCGTTCGCCGGAAGTATCTCGACGGTCCGTACGCGTGATCGAGCCGCCGACGGAGCGGGCGGAACTACGCGGCCAGCGCCTGCTGGCGGAGCATCCGCCACATCCGCCCGGCATAGGTGATGGCCAGGCCGAGGGCGGCGAAGGCGATGAAGCCCGGCACGGGCCCGGACGCTACACCGGTGGACTGCAGCACGATCATTCCGGCCACAACGACGACAGAGACGACGACCGCCGCCAGCGGGAAGTAACCGCCGAGCGGTACCGACCACACGCGGCCACGGCGCCGCTGGTGGCGGCGGACGACGAAGTACCCCACGAGCAGGGCCACGCCGGCCGTGCCGATGGCCGCCCACACCACGTCCGCCACCAGGGGACTCGTCCCGGGTCCCGCGGCAGGCCCAGGACAGTGGCTCCTGCTGGCGTCGCAGTCGATGGTGTCAGCCCCCGTCAGAACATCCACGAGCCCGGGGACGAAGAACACGAGCAGGTAGAACGCGGCGATCCGCCACAGCGCGATGGCCAGGTCCGCGAGCATCGCCGCCACCTTGCCATGGCGGGTCTGATGCGCGTAGACGACCGCCCGCACCGACCCGAAGCTGGAGATCGCCGCCTGCTGCGCCTCGCGCTCGGTCAGCCCCGCCGCCATCCCGGCCGCCGTCGCCTCCCGTAGGTGATCTTCCGCCTCCACCAGGATCCGGCCGGCCTCGGGGATACGCAGGCTCAGCCGCAACTGGTCCAGGTACTGCTGGATGAAGTCGCTACTCATGCAGACCACCCCAGGACCGCCTGTACGCCGGTCGCGAACCGCTTCCACTGGGTTCGCTCGGCCGCGAGGGCGGCTACGCCCTTTTCGGTCAGCGCGTACACGCGACGCTTGCGGCCCTCGGCGTCCGCCCAGGAACTGCCGAGCAGGCCCGCGTCCTCGAGGCGGTGCAGCGCCGGGTAGATCGTTCCCTCGGGCAGGTCGAACGTGCCCCCGCTGCGCTCGCGCAGCGCCGAAATGATCGCATAGCCGTGCGCGGGACCAGCGGACAGCACCGACAGCAGCAGCAGGTCCAGATGTCCCTTCAGCCGTTCACGGTTCATGCTCGGTAACACTATGCCTAGCATTACTAGGTGTCAAGGAGGCCGGGAGGGATGGGCAACGGCGGCCTCAAGAACGGGCACGGGAGCCTGCGGGAGCCGTGCTTGATACCAGGATCGCTGGGTCCTCGAGAACCGGCTGCCAGGCGAGTTCGGCGGCGCCGATGAGGCCGCCGTCGTCCAGGGCGCACGGCAGCAGCGGCACGGCGGCGCCGCGGCCCCAGGGGCTCCGCTTGGCGACCGCCGCACCCAGCCGCGCCGGGTCGGCTTCCAGCAGATACCGGTGCAGCCCCCCGAGGAGTATCCGGTCGGGGTTGAGCACGTTGATCAATCCGGCCAGCCCGAGCCCGAGGCGCTCGGTAAGGCTGGCCGCGGCGGCGCGTACCGCCGGGTCGGCCGCGTATTCGCCGCGCAGGATCGCGATCGCCTGCGCCAGCACGGCCGTTCCCGGGCTGGGCACGCGCCCCGCGGCGTCCATGAAGCTCAGCGCGTCGGTCTCCACGTCGAGGCAGCCGCGGCTGCCGCACCGGCAGGGGCGACCCGCCGGGTCGACGCTGACGTGCCCGGCCTCCATGCCAAGGCCGGTGCTGCCGGTGTACAGCGCGCCGCCCACGACCAGGGCGCCGCCGACACCCCGGTGGCCTGTGGCGATGACCAGCAGGTGGCCGGCGTCGCGCCCGGCACCGTGCCGGTGCTCGGCGAGCGCGGCGGCGTTGATGTCATTGGCGGCCCAGCACCGCAGGGCGGCGCCGCCGGGGCCCGTTATCCCGGCCCGTGCGACCTGGCGGGCGAAGATGTCACGGATCGGCGTACCGGTCGGCCAGTCAACGTAGAGCGGGCTGACGGCCGTCCCCTCCGGTTCGGCCACCGCGGAGGGCACCGCCAGGCCGGCGGCGACGCACGCGCGGCCGGACGATCGCAGCAGCCGGGCGCCGGCCTCGGCCACAGGAGCCAGCGCCCTCTCCGGTGCGCCGGGCGCGCCGCCGAGTTCCGCCGATAGCTGGGCCGCTATCTGGCCGCCAAGCCCGACGAGCGCGACCTGGAAGCCGTCGGGATGAATCTGCGCCGCGAGCGCGACCGGGCCGTCAGGGTCGATCATGAGCCGGTGAGAAGGGCGGCCCAGCGCGCCCGCCGCGCCGCCGGGCGCGGTGTCCACGCCGATCAGCCCCAGCGCCTGCAGCTCGGCCGCCACCGCGCCGGCCGTGGCGCGGGTGACGCCCAGGGCGGCCGTCAGAGCCGACCGCGTCGGTGCGCGGCCGGCGTGAATGAGCGAGAGCGCGGGGCCGAGCAGCGACCGGCCGCGGTCCGGCCTTGTGGCGATCCCTGGCATGTGCATATTCTTATTTTGTGCAGCTGGTAAACAAAGTCCAGCACTCGGTGCCCACCGGGCTCCGGATCGCACTCACCGGGTTCTTCGCGGCTGACGGTTTCATCTACGCCTCCTGGGCGGTCCGCGTCCCCGCGGTCAAGCAGCAGACGGGCGCCTCGCCGGGCGCGCTCGGCCTCGCTCTGCTCGGCATGTCGGCCGGGGCGGTTGGCACCATGCTGATCTCCGGGGCGCTGTGCCGGCGGTTCGGCAGCCGCCGGCTGACGGTGGCATCCTGCGCGCTGCTTTCGGTCACCCTGATCCTTCCGCCGCTCGCGCATTCCGCGGTCGTGCTGGGGGGCGCGCTGCTGGTGTTCGGTGCCGCATACGGCTGCCTCAACGTGGCGATGAACAGCGTCGCCGTCGACCTCGTCGCCCGGATGCGCCGTCCGGTGATGCCAGGATTTCACGCGGCCTGGAGCTTCGGCGGCCTCGCCGGCGCGGGCCTCGGCGGCCTGCTCGCACCGTACCTGTCCCCGGTACGGCATCTCCTGCTGATCATGGGCGCCGGACTGCTCGTGGCCGTGCTCTGCGGGCGAACGTTCCTGGCCCGGCCGGTCCCGCCGCCAGATCCGGTGACCGCGGCCGGCCCGGACCGTGAACGCACCGAACCCGGAGCCTGGCGTGGCGCGCTGCGCACCGCGAGGGCGGTGGGCCTGTTCGGGTTGATCGCGCTGTGCGCCGCCTATGGCGAGGGCGCCATCGGCGACTGGGGAGCGCTGCACCTGCGGCAGGACCTGGGCGCCAGTGCGGAGGTCGCGGCGGCGGCCTACGCGGCGTTCGCGCTGGCCGAGGCCGGCGGAAGGCTGGCCGGAATCACGCTGCTCGAGCGTCTCGGCCGCACACGTGTGCTCGTGCTGGGCGGGCTCGCCGCGTGCGCCGGCATGCTGACCGCGGCGCTCGCCCCGGACGTTTGGCTGGCCCTGGCCGGCTTCGCCGCGACGGGGCTCGGGCTCGCCAACCTGTTCCCGGCGGCGATGTCGCGGGCGGGCCTGGTCGGCGGCTCCGATGGGGTCGCCGTGGCCTCGACGCTCGGCTACACCGGTTTCCTGCTGGGGCCGCCCCTGATCGGCTTCCTGGCCGGGGATTTCGGCCTTCCCGCGGGGCTGACGACCATTTCCCTGCTCTCGCTCATCGCCGCTTTCGTCGCGTATCTGTCGCGCGACGTGGCAGGCTGACCCCGAAAACCGGATGGCATCAGAATCGGAGCAATGAATATTAGCGGTTTTCAAACACATCAGTTATCGAATGGGAATACAGTAACTGGCGCTCGAAAGCCTGGTCCTTAAGCGCCAACGGCACCCGGCCTATGAAGGATCCCATACGCACTTATGGGGGACGGTGAGGACGCAGCTGGTTGCGGGCGCACCTGTGAGCACACTGGCCTAAAAGACCACGCAAGACTATTCTCAGTTTTGAATCTGCCTGAATCGAGTGGAGCCCGTGCCGGAAATCAAAGTTCTCGACGAGCCGCCGCAAATTGGCTCCTCCCGCGGTTTGGAGGCCACTATTGGGCACCGCTGATCCCGATCAGGCGACCGCCCCTGCGCGCAGGGAACGGCCAAGCCCCGAGCCGTCGGCCGGCAGACCAGCCGTCGCCTCAGGAACACCGGACAAGGCCGAGCCAAGCCACGTGCTCACCTGGCGGCAGCGTAAGGTCCTTCGGGCTATCCGGGACTCCGTGCAAAAGCGCGGCTACCCGCCGTCCTTGCGTGAAATCGCGGAGGCGGTCGGCCTGACCAGCACGGCCAGCGTCTCATACCAGATCAGCACCCTGCAGAGGAAGGGATACCTGCACCGGGACGGGCGCCGCCCCAGAACTATGGAAGTGCACCTGCCGGGGCCCGCGTCCCATCCGGAGGTGCGGCCGGGACCTGTCCCGGAAAGGGCCGCGGCCGCCGATGTTCCCGGTGCCGGCACCCCATCGCGGGAACCCGCCTATGTGCCCCTGGTCGGGCACGTCACCTCAGACGGCCCCGTCCTCGCGGCGCAGACCGTGAAGGATGTCTTCCCGCTGCCCAGACGGCTCGTCGGCGACGGACTCCTCTTCCTGCTCAGGGTGGCGGGCGACTCCATGACCGGCGCCGCCATCGCGGACGGCGACCTGGTCGTGGTCCGGCAGCAGGAGACCGCGCAGGACGATGACATCGTCGCGGCGGTGCTCGACGGCGAGACGACGGTGAAGACGTTCAGGCGAAGCGACGGGCGCGTCTGGCTGGTTTCGCACCACCCGGACCACGCGCCGGTCGCCGCGGATGACGCGCTCATTCTCGGCCGCGTCGTCGCCGTGCTTCGCAGCGTCGCGGAGTGACAGGCGGAGTGACAGGCCGCCGTCAGGCGGTACCGGCAAGCCACGGTGGGCGCTGGCTGGGGCTGCCGCGGCTGGCGGGTCAGGGACCGCTTGCGGGGGCGCTTGTCGTGGACAGCCTTGGCGACGGCCTGTTCGTGCCGTTCGCGATCGTGTACTTCCTCAGGACCACGTCGCTGCACCTGCAGATGATCGGGTTCGGCCTGACGCTGGCGGGACTTCTCGCGCTGCCGGCGGCGGGCGTCGCCGGGGTGCTGACCGACCGGTTCACCCCGGCGGCGGTCGTGATCACCGGCAACCTGGTCTCGGCGATCGCCTTCGCGGGCTACCTCGTGGTGGCCAGCGCGTGGCAGCTCGTGGCCTTCGCGCTGTTCGCCGCGGCCGGAAACCGGTTCTTCTGGACGGCGAACCTCGCGCTGGTCGGGGACGCCTTCCCGGCTGCCGAACGGCCCCGGTGGTTCGCCTTCCAGCGCGCGGTGCGGAACGCGGGCTTCGGGCTCGGCGGCCTGCTCGGTGCGGCGGCGATCGGGATCCGCGGCGGTTATCACCTGCTGGCCGCCGTCAACGCGGCGAGTTACGTGCTGGCAGCGGCACTGGTGTTCTGCTGGCGCCGCGGTGCGGGGGCGCGGCGGGCGCGGAGCCACGAGGAGTCCCGGCGGACCGGAGCGGCGGGCGAGACCGGTAGGCATAACCGGGCCGGCGGGCTGGGCGGGTTCGGTGCCGCGCTGCGCGATCTGCCGTTCCTGCTGCTCGCCGCGACCAACTTCCTGTTCGTGATCTGCATGGTGTCGCTCGACGTGCTGCTGACCGTTTACCTCGTCCGCGGCCTGCACGAGCCCGCCTGGCTCAGCGGCGTGCTCTTCGCGACCAACACCACGCTTGTGGCCGTGGCGCAGACCACCGTGTCCAGAGCCCTGGGGTGGCTGCGGCCCGCCCGGATGCTGCAGCTCGCCGCCGTGGTGTGGGCCGCGTCTTTCCTGCTGCTGTGGGGTGTGGGGGTCGTGCCGCGCGCCGCGGTGATTCCGGGCGCCTTCGGCGCGGTGGCGGTGTTCACCGCCGCGGAGCTGATCCAGGGGCCGACGCTGAACACGCTCGTGGTCGCGGCGGCGCCGACGGCGGTACGCGGCCGCTACCTCGCCGTGTACCAGCTGTCCTGGGCGCTCGGCCAGGCGGCCGCTCCAGGCGTGCTCAGCTGGCTGTACGGCATGGGAACCGCGTGGCCATGGGCGGTGCTCGCCGCCGTGTGCGGCGGCTGCGTCCTCATCCTCGGCCGCCTGGCGGGGACGCCCACGGGGGCGACGCCCGGCGCCGGGCCGCCCGGCACCGGGCCGGCCGGAGCCGGATCGCCCAGCGATCTCAGCCGGCACGATGGAAACCCGAGCCGCCTATTACCGGCACGGTGGAAATTCGAGCCGGTCGCCGGCCGCTCAGGGGCGGGAGACGGACGCGGCACGGCTGAGGGAGAGGCGCATGCGGCTGAGAGAGGCGCATGCGGCTGAGAGGAGCGCATGCGGCAGAGGGAGGAGGCGGATGCGGGTTGAGAGAGCGCGGCGGGGGTTCGGCGGGCCGCTCGGGTCAGGGGAGCATGTCGGCGGTCAGGCAGGCCTCGGTGCCGGGGACGCCGAGGTCGTCGGCGCGCCTGTCGGCCATCGCCAGCAGGCGGCGGATGCGGCCCGCGATCGCGTCCTTGGTCAGCGGCGGGTCGGCGAGCTGGCCGAGTTCCTCCAGGCTCGCCTGGCGGTGCGCGATGCGCAGCTTGCCCGCCATGGTGAGGTGATCGGGCGCGTCCGAGCCGAGGATCTCCAGGGCACGCTCCACCCGTGCGCCGGCCGCCACCGCGGCGCGCGCGCTGCGCCGCAGGTTGGCGTCGTCGAAGTTGGCCAGCCGGTTCGCGGTCGCGCGCACCTCGCGGCGCATCCGCCGTTCCTCCCAGGCAAGCACGCTGTCGTACGCGCCGAGGCGGGTGAGCATCGCGGCGATCGCCTCGCCGTCCCTGATCACCACGCGGTCCACGCCGCGGACCTCGCGCGCCTTGGCGCCGATCCGCAGCCGCCGGGCGCAGCCGACCAGGGCGAGCGCGGCCTCCGAGCCGGGGCAGGTGACCTCCAGCGCCATCGAGCGGCCGGGCTCGGTCAGCGATCCGTGCACCAGGAACGCGCCGCGCCAGGCGGCCTCGCAGTCACAGGTGGCGCCCGACACGACCTGCCGCGGCAGGCCGCGGACCGGGCGGCCGAAGCTGTCGATCAGGCCTGCCTGCCGGGCCAGGCTCTCCCCGCCCTTGCTGACCCGGACCACGTACCTGTTGCCCTTGCGCAGCCCGCCGGGGGCGAGCACGAGCAGCTCTGAGGAGTGCCCGAAGACCTCGGCGATGCTGGAACGGAGCCGCCGTGCCACCGCCCCGGTGTCGACCTCGGCCTCGATCACGATCCGGCCGCCCGCCAGGTGCAGCCCTCCGGCGAACCTGAGCAGCGTCGCCACCTCCGCCTTGCGGCAGCAGGGCTTCACCACCGTGACCCGGCTGAGCTCGTCCTTCACCACACCCGTCATCGCCATGACCCACCCCCACCAAAGACCTCTCTATACGCCGCGGCGAGCCGCACCGGGTCGTGCTTGGCCCCGCCCTCCGCCGCCACGTCCGCGAGCAGCACGCTGGCGCCGAGCAGGCCTGCCGCCTTCTCCAGCTCGTTCACCGAGCCACCGGTGGCCTGGGTGTCCGCCAGCACCACGTCCACCGGCAGCCCGGGCGCGTGCTCCGCGAGCACCTCCAGGTGGCGGTGCGGCGAGAACCCGTCGGTCTCGCCCGGCTGCGGAACCAGGTTGAGCGCCACCACGCGCCGCGCGGCCGTCGCGTGCAGCGCGTCCGAGAGCTCGGGCACGAACAGGTGCGGCAGCACGCTCGTGAACCACGACCCCGGCCCGAACACCACCCAGTCGGCGTCCAGCACCGCGGCGACCGCCTCCGGCACCGCGGGCGGGTCGGCGGGCAGCAGCGAGATCGACCTCACCCGTCCAGGCGTCGTCGCGCAGGCCGCCTGGCCCCGGACCTGGGTCACCTCGTGCGGCCGCGCCGGGTCCGCGCCCTCCACCTCCGCCAGGATATCGAGCGGCACGGCCGCCATCGGCAGCACCCGCCCCGACGTGCGCAGCAGCCTGCCCACCCAGTCCAGCCCGGCGACCGGGTCGCCGAGCAGGTCCCACAGCGCGGCGATCAGCAGGTTGCCGACCGCGTGCCCGTTCAGCTCGCCGTCCCCGCCGAACCTGTGCTGCACCACCCTGGACCACGTGGTGCCCCAGTCGTCGTCGCCGCACAGCGCGGCCAGCGCCATCCGCAGGTCCCCCGGCGGCAGCACGCCGAACTGGCGGCGCAGCCTGCCGCTCGACCCGCCGTCGTCGGCGACCGTCACGATCGCTGTGACGTCGCCGGTCACCCGGCGCAGCGCGGCCAGGGACGCCGCGAGCCCGTGCCCGCCGCCCAGGGCGACCACCTTCATCGTCACTCCCGCCCCAGGTCGCGGTGTACCACCTGCACCTCCCGTCCCGCGAGCCCCCCAAGCTTCGTAAGCCCCTCGTGATCAGCAAGCCCCTCATGATCAGCAAGCACAGCGGCGAGCTGTTCGGCGATCGCCACGCTGCGGTGCTTGCCTCCGGTGCAGCCGATCGCGAGCGTCACGAACCGCTTGCCCTCCCGCTCGAAGCCCGCCAGCACGAGGCGCAGCAGCTCGGAGTACGTCTCGAGGAATTCCTCGGCCGCCGGCTGCGACAGGACGTAGTCACGGACCGGGGCGTCCTGGCCGGTCAGCGAGCGCAGCTCGGGAATCCAGTGCGGGTTCGGCAGGAACCGGCAGTCGGCGACCAGGTCGGCGTCCACGGGAAGACCATATTTATATCCGAACGAAACGATGTTCAGCCTCAGCGCGCTTGCTCCACCGCCGCCGAAGTAGTCGTGCATCCGTGCCCGCAGCTCGTGCACGTTGAGCGCCGAGGTGTCGAGCACGATGTCGGCGTCGCCGCGCACCTCGCGCAGCAGTTCCCGCTCCGCGCTGATGCCGTCGACGACCCGCGCAGAGCCCTGCAGCGGGTGCGGCCGCCGTACGCTGTCGAACCTGCGCACCAGCGTGTCGTCCGCGGCCTCGAGGAACACCACCTGCGCCGCCACGTCGCGGGTGCCGAGCTCGGTCACCGCCGACTTCAGGTCCGTGCTGAACGCGCGGCTGCGCACGTCGACCACGGCGGCGATGTGGGTCAGGTTCGCCCGCCCCGCCAGGTCGGCCATGGTGGGCAGCAGCGCGGGCGGCAGGTTGTCCACCACGAACCAGCCGAGGTCCTCCAGGGACTTGGCCGCGGTGGACCGGCCGGCGCCGGACATACCGGTGATGATGACGATGGACGGGAGCGCCTGCTCGGCGCCGCGTCCCTCGAGTTCGTTCATTTGGCTTTCTCACCCCGTAGTGACGCCACGATCGTCTGCGCGAGCTGCGAACCGATCCCGCGGACCGATGCTATTTCCCCGGGTTCCGCGGCGGAGAGTTTGCGCACCGAGCCGAAGTGCTTGAGCAGCGCCGCGCGGCGTGCCGGACCGAGACCGGGAATGCCGTCCAGCTCGCTCACGGTCGCGGCCTTCGACCGTTTCTGCCGGTGGTAGGTGATCGCGAACCGGTGCGCCTCGTCCCGGACCCGCTGCAGCAGGTACAGCCCCTCGCTGCTGCGCGACAGGATGACCGGGTACTGCTCGCCAGGCAGCCAGACCTCCTCCAGGCGCTTCGCCAGCCCGCAGACCGCCACATCGTCGATGCCGAGAGCGGCCAGCGCCCGGGCGGCGGCGGCCACCTGGGGTGCGCCGCCGTCGACGACCACCAGGTTGGGGGGGTAAGCGAACTTACGCTGTGATGCCACCGCCCGTTCGGTAGAAAGATCTTGATCTTCCCTCGCCTCGGGGTCGCCGAGCATGTCCAGCTCGCCGGTCGCCTCGCGTTCCTCCAGGTAACGGCGGAAACGACGGGTTATGACCTCGCGGATCGCGGACACGTCGTCGGAGCCGTCGGCACCGCGGATCGCGAAGCGCCGGTACTCGCTCTTGCGCGCCAGGCCGTCCTCGAACACCACCATCGACGCCACGACGTGGGTGCCCTGCAGGTTCGACACGTCGTAGCACTCGATCCGCAGCGGCGCGTCGTCCAGGCCGAGCGCCTGCTGGATCTCGTGCATCGCGCGGCTGCGCGTGGTCAGGTCGCTGGCGCGGCGGGTCTTGTGCAGGGCGAGCGATTCCTTCGCGTTCCTGGCCACGGTCTCCAGCAGCGCGCGCTTGTCGCCGCGCTGCGGCACCCGGAGCGTGACCGGGCCGCCGCGCCGCGCGGACAGCCATTCGGTCATCGGCGCCGGGTCCGGCGGGCATTCCGGGACGAGAACCTCGCGGGGAATTCCCGCGTTCACGGATTCGCTGTCGCTCATCCCGCCGCCGTAGAACTGGCCGAGGAAATGCTCGACAAGCTCGCCGGCGGTCACGTCCTCTACCTTTTCCAGCACCCAGCCGCGCTGGCCGCGTATTCGGCCGCCGCGCACGTAGAAGACCTGGACGGCGGCCTCGAGCTGATCTTCGGCCAGGGCGATCACGTCGGCGTCGGTGCCGTCGCCGAGCACGACCGCCTGCTTTTCCAGCGCCCGCTCGAGCGCCCGGATATCGTCGCGCAACCGCGCCGCGCGCTCGTATTCCTCCGCGTCGGAGGCGGCCCTCATTTCCGTCCCCAGCCGCCTGATGAAGCGGGTCGTCTGGCCGGACATGAAGTCGCAGAAGTCCTCCGCGAGCATGCGGTGCTCTTCGGCGGAGATTCGTTTGACGCACGGCGCGGAGCATTTGCCGATGTAGCCGAGCAGGCACGGGCGGCCGATCTGCCCGGCCCGCTTGAAGACACCCTTGGAACAGGTGCGAACCGGGAACACGCGCAGCAGCGTGTCCACCGTGTCCCTGATCGCCCAGGCATGACTGTAAGGGCCGAAATAGCGGGTGCCCTTCCGCTTCGCGCCGCGCATCACCATCACGCGCGGGAACTCCTCGTCCATCGTCACCGCGAGGTACGGGTAGCTCTTGTCGTCCCGGTACTTGACGTTGAACCGCGGATCGAATTCCTTGATCCAGGAATACTCGAGCTGCAGCGCCTCGACCTCGGTGCCGACCACGGTCCAGTCGACCTTCGCCGCCGTCGTCAGCATGAGCTGGGTGCGCGGGTGCAAGCTCGCGAAGTCGGCGAAATAAGAGTTCAGCCGCTGCCGCAGGGACTTCGCCTTGCCAACGTAGATCACCCGGCCGTGCTCGTCACGGAACCGGTAGACCCCCGGCGATTCCGGGATCGCGCCCGGCGCCGGGCGGTAGTCCTGGGGATCTGCCACGAAGTAACTTTACGCGCCCCGGCACGGCCGGCGGCGGAGCCTCGCTGCGCAACCTCCCCGCCGGCCGGGAAGTGGTAACGAGAAACTGGTAACGGCCGGGGAGCCGGTACCGGCACCCGGTTGACCCTTTACGTGTATAAGATATTACTTGAGCCGGGCGCGGGGGCGAGAGCGCGGAGAGGCGCTGGCTCAAGGCTACTTCGGGAGCGCACCATGGCGAGTTCCACCGCGATCGAGCAGCTCGGCGAGGAGTTCGTACAGAACCCCTACGCCGTCTACGAGCGGCTGCGCGCCGAGGGCCCGGTCACCCGGGCCGCCATGCCCGGCGGCAGTCCCGTCTGGCTCATCACCCGCTACGCGGATGCCCGCGCCGCCCTCGCCGACCCGCGGCTGATCAAGGACTGGCGCAAGCTGAAGCCCGGCTGGACCGCCGGCCAGGATGACCTCATCGCGGCGCTCGACACGCACATGCTCAACTCCGATCCGCCGGATCACGAACGGCTCCGCCGGCTCGTCACGAAGGCGTTCACCCCGCGCCGGGTGGAGCGGCTGCGCCCTCGCGTCACCGAGATCACCGGCTCGCTGCTCGACGCCATGACGGGGCGGCGCGAAGTTGACCTGCTCGAGGCGTTCGCGTTCCCGCTGCCGATCACCGTGATCTGCGAGCTGCTCGGCATCCCGGATCACGACCGTGACGACTTCCGTGCGTGGACGCACATCGTCTTGTCCCATGACGCCGCGCACGCGGAGTTCGAGACGGCCGCCAGGGCGATGACCGGGTATTTCGCCGCCCTGGTCGAGGACAAGCGGGCGCACCCCGCCGACGACCTCGTATCCGCCCTGATCGGTGCGCGCGATTCCGGTGACCGGCTCACCGAGAGCGAACTGCTCGGCATGATCTTCCTGCTGCTGGTCGCCGGGCACGAGACCACCGTCAACCTGATCGGCAACGGGACGCTCGCGCTGCTCCTCAGCCCCGGCGAAACGGCGCGGCTGCGCGCCGACCGTTCGCTGCTGCCCGGCGCTGTCGAGGAACTGCTCCGCTACACCAACCCCGTCAACCACGCGACGTTCCGGTTCACCGCGGAGCCGGTGGAGATCGGCGGCACGCTCATTCCCGAACGGGAGGCGGTGCTGGTGGCGATCAGCTCCGCCAACCGCGACCCCGGCCGTTACCCGTCGCCGGACCGGCTCGACGTCGGCCGCGACGCCGGCGGGCACGTGGCGTTCGGCCACGGCATTCACTACTGCCTGGGCGCGCCGCTGGCCCGCATGGAGGGCGAGATCGCGTTCGGCGGCCTGCTCGGGCGGTTCCCGTCCATGGCGCTCGCGGTGCCGCCGGAGTCGCTGCGCTGGCGGCCGAGCACGCTCATCCACGGCCTCGAGACGCTCCCCGTGCGCCTGTCGCCGTGAGCTCCGGCCGCGGGCATGCCGGCACGGGCGCGCCAACGCGGGCGTGCCGGCACGGGGCGCGGACGCGGTTATCCGCTTACGGCGGAACTCATCCGCCCTCGGCTGAACGGCGCTGCGCTGCCGGGCGGGCGCCCGTAGCGTCGGCAGCATGACGGATGTTCAGGCCGGCGCCGTCCGGCTCGCCTATCGCGTCCGGGGACAGGCGGGGGCGCCTCCGGTCGTGTTGCTGCATTCGCTCGGCGACGACAGCTCCGACTGGGACGAGGTGGCGGCCGCGCTGGCGGCCTCGTACCGGGTGTACGCGATCGACCTGCGTGGTCACGGCGAGAGCGACTGGCCGGGTGAGTACACGGCGGAACTGCTCACGGGCGACGTGGCCGCGTTCCTCGGCGCGCTTGGGCTCGGCGAGGCCGCCGTCATCGGGCACTCCCTGGGCGGCGTGGTCGGCTACCTGCTCGCCAGCCGGTACCCGGGCCGGGTGACCCGCCTGGTGCTGGAGGACCCGGCGCCGCCGTGGTCGCGCCCGCCGCGCGCGCCCTCGCGGCCCGACGGGCCGCTGTCGTTCGACTGGGCCGTGACGACGATGGTCCCGCAGGCCAACGACCCGCCGCAGGCATGGCGCGACGGCCTCGCCGCGATCACCGCGCCCACGCTCATCGTCGCGGGCGGACCGGAGAGCCATATCAGCCAGGACAGGCTGCGCGACATGGCCGGGCTGATCCCGCGCTGCGAGCTGATCACGATCCCCGCCGGGCACTTCGTGCACGCCAGCCGCCCCGCCGAGTTCATGGCGGCCGTGACGGCTTTCCTGCGGCGAGACGGCGGCGATGTGATGTTATGGGCCCGTGGTGAGGTTGGAGCCTGCGAGGCAGGACGCGGTGCTCCTGACGTTCGGCCACGGCACCGCCAGCGCCGAGCGGATGGCGGAACTCCTGCACGGCGCGGGCGTGGACGGGATCATCGACATCAGGACCGCGCCCGGCAGCCGGCGCAACCCGCACGTCGCGCGAACCGAGCTCGAACGCTGGCTACCGGAAGCAGGGATCTCCTACCGCTGGGAGAAACGCCTGGGCGGTTTTCGCAGGCCGAGCCCTGACTCGCCGGACGTGATGTGGCGCGAGGACATGTTCCGCGGGTACGCGGAGCACATGCGGACGCCCGATTTCATCGCCGCGGCCGGTGAGGTCATCGCCGAGGCCCGGTCCCGCCGGATGGCGGTGATGTGCTCGGAGAGCGTGTGGTGGCGGTGCCACCGCCGCCTGGTCGCGGACTTCGTCTCGATGGCGCGCGGCATGCCGGTGCGGCACCTCATGCACGACGGGCGGCTGGAGGACCACCGCCCGTCCCCCGGCCTCCGCCTCCGCGACGACGGCCTGCTGGTCTACGACGCCGGCCAGCCCCCACTGCTGTGACCGCCGCCTCTTGGCCGGGGCGGCCGCCGGCTGCGCGAGAATGCGGGCAGAACCGAGCTGTGGAGGCACGATGAGGACCGAGGAGCTGACCAGCCCCGTGGTCCGCGCTTCGTGCCCTGCCAGCCACCTCGCATGCCAGGCCACATGATCACGGGTCAAAATGCACCTTCTAGGGGGCCTTTTGACCCACGATCATGAAGGAAGGCCCGCGGGCTAGGCCACGTAGGCGGCGAAGCCGCTGGTCTGCCACACCGAGCCGTCGGCGGTGATCGCGAAGGCCTCGTGGCCGTCCAGGCTCTCCGCCCAGTCGCGGGCGGCGGCGCCCCCGGCGGCGCCCATGGCGACGGCGGCCGTGGCGTACGCGTCGGCGCGGGCGAGCACGGGGCCGATGACCGTGACGCTCGCGAGCCCGGTCGCGGGGCGGCCGGTGTGCGGGTCGATGATGTGCGCGCCGCGCTCGGCCACGCCGGACGTCGCGACCGCGAAGTCCCGGCCCGCCACGACCAGCGCGAGCGCGCCCGGGCGGAACGGATCGGCGATGCCCACCCGCCACGGCTCCCCCGGCGCGCGGCCGCCCGCACACTGCACGTCGCCGCCGCCGTTCACGCAGTGGTCCGCCGACCCGGCCGCGGTGAGCATCGCGGCGGCGCGCTCGATCGCCCAGCCCTTCACGTAGCCCGAGGGGTCAAGCCGGCCGCCGGGCGTGGCGGTGAAATACCCGCCGCTGAGCTCGCCGGCCGCCGCGCATTCGGCGAGTACCTCGGCCAGCTCCGGCGCGCATTCGGCGAGCGTCACCGCGCCGCGGCCAAGCCGGCTCACGTCGCTGTCCTCCCGGTAGGGCGAGAAGGTGGCGTCCACCCAGTGCAGCCAGCGCACCACGTCGCCCAGCGCTCCGCTCCCGGTCGCCGAACCGGCCCACGCCGGAACGTCGAAGGACACCACGGTCCCCATCACGTGCTCGGCGTGCCGCAGCCGCTCCCCCGGCGCGGCACCTGCGGCACCGGTGAGGCTCACAGACCCTTGTCCACCGCACTCTGCAGCGACTGGATATACCCGCCGCTGCTGTATGTGGCGCCCGAGACCGCGTCGACCTTGCCGCTCTGCGCGGCGATCGTCTCCTTGATGAGCGTGGGGAAGCACAGCTGCCCGATCTGCAGGTCATGCGGAGTGCCCTGCGGCTGCTGCAGGATCCCGACGTTGACGATCTTGTGGTTGCTCACCACGAGCTGGACCTGCACGGGCCCGTAGACGGTGTTGGCGGCCTTCCCCAGGACGGACTTCTCCCCCGCGGTCAGCTTTACCGCGCCCGACGTGTAACCACCCTTGTAGCCATTCGAGACCCCGGAAGCGGCCGAAGAACCCGGGGCACCCGTGCCGCCCGCCGACCCGGCCGACGACGACGACCCGCCCGACGTTCCCGCGGTGGCCGCCGCGGACGACGGTATCCCGCTGTGAGACTTGAACGACAGCAAGGCCACGAGGCCGGCGATCGTCCCTGTGATGGCGAGAAATACCCGGCGCATCAAGATTCTCCGTTCAGAACTCGAATGACTCGTAGCGGATGCGGCGGCGGGAAACGCCGGCCTCGGTGAGCGCGGCGACCGCGGCTTCGGTCATGCCGGACGGGCCGCACACGTAGACGTCCTGCCGGTGCAGCCCCGGCACGAGCCTGCGCAGCACGTCCGCGGACAGCGGGTCGGCGCCGAGCTCGGCCCGGGAACCCACGACGTAGTGCACGGTCGCCCCGCGGGCGCGGGCGATCGCGTCGATCTCGTCCCGGAACACGATGTCCCGCTCGCTGCTCGCCCGGTACACCAGGGTCACCTTGCCCTGCAGGGTGGCGAACATGGCGCGCAGCGGCGTGATGCCCACCCCGCCGGCCAGCAGCAGGATGTTGCGTCCCGCGGTGTCCGGGGTGAACGCCCCGTAGGGGCCCTCCGCCATCACCCGCGTGCCGGGCCGGAGCCGGCGCAGCGCGCCGCTGTGGTCGCCGAGGTCCTTCACTGTGATGCGCATCGTGTCATCGCTCGGCGCCGCCGACAGCGAGTACGGGTGCGACTGCCACCACATCTCGCGGGTGAGGAACCGCCAGCGGAAGAACTGCCCGGGCTCCGCGGAGAGCTCCCGCAGCCGGGACCCCTGGATGTAGATGGAGACAACGCCGGGCGCCTCGTCCCTGACGCCGCTGACCACGAAGCCGTGCCGGAAGAACGCGTGCAGCGGAGCCACCACGCGG
The DNA here is from genome assembly GCA_019239975.1 of Streptosporangiaceae bacterium. Classification (GTDB taxonomy): domain Bacteria; phylum Actinomycetota; class Actinomycetes; order Streptosporangiales; family Streptosporangiaceae; genus JAFAZE01. Next base: position 47,316 of record JAFAZE010000085.1, on the reverse strand, counting down.
AACCACAGCACCAGGCCGGCGACGGTCCCGTACAGCGCCGACCACCAGAACCGTGCGGCCAGGCTGGACACGAACGACGCGCCGTCGGCGAACTGGTGGCTGAACGCGAGGGCGACCGCGAGGTAAGTGTAGAAGTGGAGGTAGTACCAGGTCTCGTAGCGCAGCCGCCGCCGCGCGGCGCGCATCGAGACGATGCCGACGCCGATCAGCAGGAACCAGGCGACGGTGGCCATGAGCACGTCCGAGTACCTGGTGAGCAAGGTGGCCGTCTCGCTCACCACGTTGACGTTCGCGGTGACCGCGTAGCCCCAGATGATCAGCAGCGCGTGACCGCTGATCAGCCAGATCACGTACCTGCCGCCCATCGCGTGCCAGCGCGCAAGACGGTCGGTGCCCACGCCGCGCTCGAGCGGCGGCAGCCGCGCCATCAGCGCTACCAGAACCACGACGCCGTAGCCGGACAGGAGCCCGAGGATGCGGCCGGCGTTGGTCAGCCAGTCGCCGAGGCCGTGGATGCCGGTGGTGTCCTTCCACCAGAGCCAGATGACCGCCGCGGCGCCCAGCCAGATGGCGGCGAGTACGGCTTTCGCCCGGAACCGGGTCGGGGCTGGCAGCACCGGAACAGGCGGGGCGCCTCTCGGCGGCCCCGAGGGCACCGCATGCGACGGCCCGGTGGGCCTGCCCCGCGGCGGGGCCGCCTGCGGGGGTGGTGCAGGGTGCCAGGGACCGGGCTGGCGAGACGGCCCTTGCCCGCGAACGGTACTTGCCACGACCCCTCCTCTCACGTCTAGCAGGATTCGCCGACAGGCAGTAGCAGGATTCACCGACAGGCAGCACAAGCGAGCAGTACGGCCTGGCTGGATGATCGCATGCTCAGCCGAGAATGATCGTCCCGTTCCGTATATCGATAGATTTGCCGGGTAGCGGGCTGGGCGCCGGCCCCGATACAACGTGGCCGTCGCTGATGCTGAACGCGCTGCCGTGACACGGGCACTGGATGGTCCCGTTGGAAACCTGGTCGACCGTGCACTGCATATGCGTGCAGATGGCGCTGAACGCCTTGTAGTCACCGCGCGCGGGCTGGGTGACGACGACCTTCGCCGCCGCGAACACCCTGCCGCCGCCCTCGGGAATCTCGCTGGTCAGTCCCAGCGCGGCAGCACCGGAACCGGAAGCACCGCCGGAACCGGAAGCACCGCCGGAACCGGACGCTGCCCCGGAACCAGAGCCCGAGCCGGGCGGGGCGTTGTAAGGACCGGTAGCGCTCGCCGCTGAGGGCGTGCCGCCGCCGGAACCGCAGCCGGTGAGCGCGCCGGCGAGGCCTGCCAGGCCCATGCCGGCCAGCACGCAGCGCCGGGTCGCGTGCATGTTCCGCTGTGGCTCTCGTGTCACAGGTATTCCTCCACGCGCTCGCAGGTGGGGTTCACTCCCCTGGATACGAGTACGTGCCGTGCACTGGCCCGGTTCATGCGCTCACGTAATGTGCTCGTAACCACCTCTGTGCCGGCTCACCGTCGCCGCCCTCCGGCGGCCGGCCCGCGAGCGCGTGCTCGCAGAGCTGAGCGCGAGCCGACGGCGGTGATCGAGGCCTAGGGGCTGGTCCGCCGCTTCGGCACGACCACCGTCGCTGGACGGCGTCCACCAGGCCGTTCCCCGCGCTCACTCGCCGAGTCCATCATTGCGTGTTGTTCTGGTCGGAAATCCGAACCAAATCGCACTCAATCATCGGATGCCGGGTTGCCCACGGCCCGCCAAGTTATGCCTTGGTACTGGACTATGCCCATCGCATGAGCTAGAATCGATACCCTGATCGAACCAGGGTTCTATCACGTCATACAGCTACTATAGTTTTCGGGGCCGAGCGAACACGGCGGAAGCTGCGCGCGCACGACGTCGGGAAGCGCGGGTTGGCCGGCCCGCGGGACGGGACGCTTCCGGGAGTCCGGCCGACATGGGCCGATTCCGGAGTGTAACCGGGATTTCCGGTAACAGAGCGTGACTTCGGGCCAAGCGGCGGCCTTACCTCACGGATAGTAATCCGTGCGCGTGCAAGTTGCTGCGCAATTGCGCATATCCCTGTGACGACGGGAAACGCGCCTGAATCTAACCTTCGGGCTAGTAGTAGCTTACCTAAAAGTTATGATAACGTTTCTATACGGAGAGTATCCAAAGGTGCACACAGCGCCATAATCTTGCCAGAGTAAGGCATCACGGATAGGACACAGTCGAATGCTCAGAGTAAGCAAGGTGGACGGGTGGCTGCACCGCGCTCCGACTCAGCCGGATCTCACCCCGCCAGGAGATTGCGTCATCATCCGCTCCGAGGAGCATTACGGCGGCAAGCAGGGGGTGAGCCTCGCCGCCGGCATCAGCAGCCGGTCCGCGGGCGCGCAGGCCCTGTGTTTGCATGTGGTCACGATCCCGCCCGGCACGCGGGGGCTTCCGCATTTCCACAACGGGCACGAATCCGCCATCTACACGGTCAGCGGCGAGACGGAGGTCTGGCACGGCGCGGGGCTCCGGCAGCGCACGATCGTCCGGGCCGGTGATTTCATGTACATCCCGCCGGGGACGCCCCACATGCCGGTCAACCGCAGTGACGTCATGACGATCGCCGTGGTGGCCCGCACCGATCCCGAGGAGCAGGAGAGCGTGGTCGTCCTCGGGCTCCCGCCGCACCTTGCCGAGCTCATGAGCTTTCCCGTCGCCAGCCAGGAGTGACCCTGCTGGCGCGGTCCGAGCCCGCGGCTATTGTGCGGACACCGCGGGCCCCCTGGATGCAGGACCGTGTGTAGTTCTCCTCCCGCCACTACACGCGGTCCTGCTCCGTCTGCCCGGATCTCAAGACCCGAAAGGATCTCAGGACTCCGCGGGATCTCAAGCCTCCGCGGGATCTCAAGACTCGAAGGCCTCGGGGGGCGGGCAGGCGCAGACGAGGTTGCGGTCGCCGTAGGCCTGGTCGATGCGGCGCACCGGGGGCCAGTACTTCCAGCGGCGGTCACCGGGCGCGGGATAGGACGCCTCCACCTGGGTGTAGGGGTGTTTCCACTCACTGGAGATCAGCATCTCGGCGGTGTGCGGCGCGTTCTTCAGCGGGTTGTCGCCGGAGTCGTAGTCGCCGGAGGCGATCCGTTCTATCTCCCCGCGTATCGCGATCATGGCGTCGCAGAACCGGTCGAGCTCCGCGAGGTTCTCGCTCTCGGTCGGCTCGATCATGAGCGTTCCGGCCACCGGGAACGACATCGTCGGGGCGTGGAACCCGTAGTCGATCAGCCGCTTCGCGACGTCCTCGACGGTGATACCCCCGGGCAGCCGGCGCAGGTCTATCACGCACTCGTGCGCCACCAGCCCGCCGCGCCCGGTATAGAGCACCGGGTAGTGCGGCGCGAGCCGCCTGGCGACGTAGTTCGCCGACAGCACGGCCACCTGGGTCGCCGCGCGCAGCCCGGGGGCGCCCATCATCGCGATGTAGGCCCATGAGATCGGCAGGATTCCCGCCGACCCGTAAGGGGCGGCGGCGACCGGCCCTCCTGCGGGTCCAGCATCCCCGCCGGGCAGGAACGGGGCCAGGTGCGCGCGGGCCGCGACCGGGCCCACGCCCGGACCGCCGCCGCCGTGCGGTATGCAGAAGGTCTTGTGCAGGTTCAGGTGCGAAACATCGGCACCAAACGAAACGGGCGTTGCCAGGCCGGCGAGCGCGTTCATGTTCGCGCCGTCGATGTAGACCTGGCCGCCCGCGGCGTGCACCAGATCGCTGACCTCGGTCACGGTGGTCTCGTAGACCCCGGCCGTGCTCGGGTAGGTCAGCATGATCGCCGCGACGCACCCCGCGTGGGTGTCCAGCTTCGCCCGCAGGTCACCCACGTCGATGGCGCCGTCGGCGCCGCACCTGACGACCGCCACCCGCAGCCCGGCGAGCACCGCGCTGGCGGCGTTCGTGCCGTGCGCCGACTCGGGGATGAGGCAGACGTCGCGGGAGGCCTCGCCGCGCGAGGCGTGATACCCGCGGATCGCGAGCAGGCCTGCCAGCTCGCCCTGGGAGCCCGCGTTCGGCTGAACCGAGACGGCGTCGTAACCGGTGATCTCCGCCAGCCACCGCTCCAGCGAGGCGATCAGCTCCGCGTAGCCCTCCTGGCCGGGCGAGAACGGGTGCAGCCCGGCGAACTCCGGCCAGCTGATGGGCTCCATCTCCGCTGCGGCGTTCAGCTTCATCGTGCAGGAGCCGAGCGGGATCATCGACCGGTCGAGCGCCACATCCATGTCCGCCAGCCGCCGCAGGTAGCGCAGCATCGCGGTCTCGCTGCGGTGCTCGCTGAACACCGGGTGGGTCAAGTACTGCGAGGTGCGCAGCAGGCCGGGCGGCAGCGCGTCCGGGACGGCTTCGGCGAGCCGCACGCCGCTTCCTGGCGTTCCGGCGGGCGGTGCGCCGGCCGCCGGAACGCTCCCCGTGATCGCCGCCACCACGCCACGGAGCTGGTCGTCCGTGGTCGTCTCGTCGCAGGCGACGCCGATCCGGCCGTCACCGGCTGGGTACAGGTCATAGCCGGCTTCGCGGGCGCGGCGCACCGCCGCGGCCGCCTCCGTCTCGCCCCCCGGCACGCGGATCCGGATCGCGTCGAAGAAAAAACCACCGTCCGTTCCGTATCCAAGATCGCGCAGTGTCGCGGCGAGGACAGCGGCGCTACGGTGCGCGTGCCGTGCGATGGCCGCCAGCCCGTCCGGGCCGTGGTAGGCCGCGTACATCGCCGCGGTCACCGCGAGCAGCACCTGCGCGGTGCAGATGTTGCTGGTGGCACGCTCGCGGCGGATGTGCTGCTCGCGTGCCTGCAGCGCCAGCCGGTAGGCGGGCTTGCCGTCCGCGTCGACCGAGACGCCGACCAGCCGCCCGGGGAGCTGGCGCCGCAGTTCGTGGCGGACCGACATGTACGCGGCGTGCGGCCCGCCGTAGAACATCGGCACGCCGAACCGCTGCGCCGAGCCGAGCGCGATATCCGCCCCGAGCTCGCCGGGGGGTTTCAGCAGCGTCAGCGCCAGCAGGTCGGCGGCCACCGCGACGAGCGCGCCGCCGTCATGGGCCGCCGCGATGACCTCGGTCAGGTCCCTGACGGCGCCCGACGCGCCCGGGTACGGCAGCAGCACGCCGAACACGCCGTCGAACGACGTCCCGGCGGTCACCGGCGCCACCGCCAGCTCGATGCCGAGCGGCTCCGCGCGGGTGCGCAGCACGCTGAGCGTCTGCGGCAGGCAGTCCGCGTCGGCGAGGAAAACCCTGCCGCGGCCCGCCGCACGCCGCGCCAGCGTCATCGCCTCCGCAGCCGCCGTCGCCTCGTCCAGCAGCGACGCGCCCGCCACCGGCAGCGCGGTGAGGTCGGCGACCATCGTCTGGAAGTTCAGCAGGGCCTCCAGCCTGCCCTGGGAGATCTCCGGCTGGTAGGGCGTGTACGCGGTGTACCAGGCGGGGTTCTCCAGCAGGTTGCGGCGGATGACCGCGGGCGTGATCGTGTCGTGGTAGCCGAGCCCGATCATCGAGGTCCGCACCTGGTTGCGCCCGGCCAGCCGGCGCAGCTCGGCGAGCGCCTCGGCCTCGGTCAGCGCGGGGGGAAGGGACAAGCCCGGCGTCTGGGTCCCCTCGGGGAGGGCCGCCGCGATGAGCTCGTCGAGCGAGCCGTAGCCGAGCGCCTCGAGCATCTGGCGCTGCTCGTCCGCGGACGGGCCGATGTGACGGTCAGCGAAGTTGATCAAGGAGCCTCCCCGGACGGCGAGTTACGGCTCCCCCTCTGTCGCCGGTGTTTGCCAACCCGGTGTTGCCAACCCGGTGTTGCTAACACTGTCTCCAGAGCTGCCTGTCCCGCCCGGTCCTTGTTGCCTGAGAGGTTCCGGGGATGTTGCCCCTTCGGCGCCCCAGCGAGGCTGGGGACTCTCCCGGACGGTGTCGCTGGCTTGTTCGCCCAGCTTACCTGGTCCGACTGCCGGGTACCGGCTACCCCGTCTTCTGGGCGCGGCGGCTGGCGAGCTCGTCGGTCCCGGTCGCTATCAGGCCGTCCTCGGCGCGCACCGCGGGCAGCTCGGCGAGCTCGCCCGCCACCTCCTGCCAGACCCGGCCGAGCGCGATGCCGAACACGCCCTGGCCGCCCGCCAGCAGGTCGACGACCTCGTCCGGCGAGGTGCACTCGTAGACGCTCACGCCGTCGCTCATCAGCGTCACCTGGGCCAGGTCCTCGGTGCCCCGGTCCCGCAGGTGCTGCACCGCCGCCCTGATCTGCTGCAGCGAGATCCCGGTGTCGAGCAGCCGCTTGACCACCTTGAGGACGAGGATGTCGCGGAATCCGTACAGCCGCTGCGTGCCGGAGCCGTGCGCGGCGCGGATGCTCGGCTCGACCAGGCCGGTGCGGGCCCAGTAGTCAAGCTGCCGGTAGGTGATGCCCGCCGCGTTGCACGCCGTGGGGCCGCGGTAACCGATCTCCGTCTCGCTGTCAAAGAGGGCGCCCTGAACCGCTCGGGATCCACCCTTGGTTACCGCCACGGCCACCTCCTGTGACTACCCACGGCAATCGCACCGTAAGCCAGCGCGGATGGGCCCGTCAACGACCACGCACGGCGCGTCGCCACATTTAGGTCGATCGGCCGAAATCCTCGGGCGAGATCGTGTCGAGGAACTCGCGGAACTTCTCGACCTCATCTTCCTGTTCGTCGGGGATCGCGACGCCCGCCTCGTCCAGAATCTCGTCGCTGGCGAAGATCGACGCGCCGGTCCGCAGTGCGAGCGCGATGGAGTCCGACGGCCGGGCGCTGACCTCCGCCCCGTTGGAGAAGACAAGATCTGCGTAGAAGATGCCGTCCCGCAGCGCCGTGATGTTCACTGTGCGCAACTGGACGTTGAGCACCTCCAGCACGTCGCGGAAAAGGTCATGTGTCAGCGGGCGCAGCGACACCATCCCCTGCTGGGCGAAGGCGATGGCAGTCGCCTCGACCGCCCCGATCCAGATGGGCAGGTACCGGTCCCCCTGCATCTCCTTCAGCAGGACGATCGGGCTGTTGGACGGCATCTCGACCCGGACGCCGACGACCTCCATTCGCCGCACTACAGCTCCGTCCTCACACGCGCGAAGCGCACCGAAATCGCTCTCTTTGCCAAGGTACACCTGCTATCGCCCGGACGCCGAGCGGAGCCCCTCCCCATCCGAGGGGAGCCCCCGTCCCAGCGGAAGGTAGCTGCCCGCCGCGTGAAATTCCGCGGCCAGACCCGCCTCGGCCAGGCCCGTTTCCACCAGCGTCGCGTGCAGCTGGGCGATCAGCGCCGCGATCTGGCCGGCGGTGCGGACGGCGGGCTCACGGCCGCCGCGCTGCCGGGCCAGGGGGGCCACCACCTGTTCGACCAGCGAGGTCTCCCGCTCGGCGGCCGCCTTGACCGCGCGCAGGTGCCGTGGCTGCACGCCGAACTCGCGCAGCGAGACCGCCGCGCGAGTGACCGCGAGCGCGTCCTGGCCGTACAGCCGGCCGCGCCGGATGAGCCCGTAGTCCTCCAGCTCGGCGACGATCTCGTCGTCGGCCGCGGCGGACGCGATCAGCTCCCGGCGTGTCATGCTGGCCGGCTCCGGCCGCGAGGGATACCCGCCCGGCTCCGCGTGGCCGGTGCCCGGCTCCCCCCGCTCCGCCCGGGCGCGGTCCATCGCCGCGAGCCGTTCCCTGATCACCCGCAACGGCAGGTACTCGTCACGCTGCGCTGTCAGGATGTACCGCAGCCGCTCGACGTCGGCCGCGGCGAACCGGCGATAGCCGGACTGCGACCGCGCGGGCTCGATGAGCCCCTCGGCCTCGAGAAACCGGATCTTGGACGTGCTGATGTCCGGAAATTCCGGGCGCAGCTGGGCCAGCACCTGGCCGATGCCGACCTTGGCCCGGGAATCCCGCGCTGAGGTATACCGGGGGCGGGAGGCGCCGGTCATGCGTAATCCTGTGCTCCCGGCCCACGGCGCCCGCCGAGCTCCGGGCTGCGGACGAGGAACACCAGCCGGAACTTGCCGATCTGCACCTCGTCGCCGCCGAAAAGCTCGGTCTCCTCGATACGCTCCCGGTTCACGTATGTACCGTTCAGGCTGCCCACGTCACGCACGGTGAACCGGTCGCCCAGCCGGTAGAACTCGGCGTGCCGCCGGGAAACGGTCACGTCGTCAAGGAAGATGTCGCTGTCCGGGTGCCGCCCCGCGCTGGTGAGCTCGCTGTCCAGCAGGAACCTGCTCCCGGCGTTCGGCCCGCGCATGACCACGAGCAGCGCGGTGCCGGGCGGCAGGTTGTCGACCGCGGCGTGGTCGGGGTACGTCTCCTCGACGTACTCGGCCTCCGGCGTGTTGAGCGACATCGTGGAGGTCGTCTCGCCCGGCCGCTCCGCGGTCGCCCCGCGCATCAGCGGAGCGCCACAGTTCGAGCAGAACCGGGCGTCACCAGGGCTCGGTCGGCTGCACCGGGCACAGTAGATGCTTGGCATGGCTCCGCTCGGCCTCCCCTCCTGCAGCACGGCTTCCGGCGATGCTGCCCAAGGTACCCGCGCAGGGCCGCGCCGGTCCATGCGCCACGCGAACAGCCGCCGGAGACCGCGGGGCCGTTGCCGGCCGTCCCATCCGTCGCCGTGGGCACGTTCGTCCTGCCCGCCCCGTTCGCGACGTTTCCGCAACACCGTCGCTCCACCTCCGCGTCCCGCGCTACAGCGAACCGCACGATGCGCGTCATTGTCTCATGCTTCGCGAATTTCGCAGCCCTGAGTAATTACCACAGAGTACCTGAGCGCCGGGCGTTTACTGACCGGCACGCTCGACGACCGCCGCCCACTCGTCCAGCAGCAGCTGCGCCGTGTCGGCGTCGGTGCCCTCCGCCCACAGGTGCGTCACGGCGTCGGCCGGGTCCGGCAGCACGAGCACCCAGCCTCGGTCCGGCTCGATGATCCGCACGCCGTCCGTCGTGTCAACGATGCGGTCCGCGGAGGCCTCCACGACAATCCTCATCACACTTCCCTTGGCGGCCCACGGGGTCGGCATCGACCGCCGCAGCAGGTACGCCGAGGGGATGCGGGCGTCGATCTGACTCAGCGTCAGCCTGGTCCGCGCCACCAGGCCGAGCAGCCTTACGAAGGCCGCGATGCCGTCCACCGTCCGGCCGAACTCGGGCACGACGAACCCGCCGCGGCCGTCGGCGGCGAAGATCACGTCCGCGCCCGTCGCGGCGCGCGTCAGCGCGTCCATGGACGTGGTCGTCCAGTCCACCTGGACGCCGTGGAAGCGGCAGACCTGCTCCGCCACCCGGGTGGTGGTGACCGGCAGCGCCACCCGGCCGGAGCGGCGCTCCGCCGCGACGAGGTCGAGCACGACGAGCAGCGCGCGCTCCTCGCTGACGAGCTCGCCCTTTTCGTCCACGAGCTGGATCCGCTCGCCCACCGGGTCGAACCGGACGCCGAACGCGGCCCGCGCCGACGACACCATCTCGGCGAGCCGCTGCAGACCGGCGCGCTGCTGGGCGACGGTCTCGGTGGGCGTGACCTCGTCCAGCCGGTTGTTCAGCGTGAGCACGTCCACGCCGATGCGGCCGAGCAGGCTGGGCAGCACCAGCGAGGCGGTGCCGCCGGCGCAGTCGGCGACCACCTTCAGGCTGGCCTCGCGGACCCCGGTCAGGTCCACGCAGCGCAGCAGCTCATGGGTGTACCACTCCATGACCCTGGGCGGGTAGCTGAGCTCGGCGATCTCGCCGGGAAACGCGCGGCGGAACTCCTGCCGGGAGAACACCCGCTCGAGCCGGCGCTGGGCGCTCTGGGACAGCTCGGCGCCGCGCTCGTCGAGGAAGATGATGTCGATCGACTGGGCGTCGCCCGGCGTGGTGCGCAGCGCGATGCCGCCGCTGTAGTTGCTGCGCGCGGTCTCAAACCTGGCCACCGGCAGCGGCAGCGCCTCCAGGTCCACCACGTTGATCGCGCTTGCGTTCAGCGCGCCCTGCACCGCCCGTTTCAGCGTGCGGGCGGCGCGCGACACGTCCCGCGACGTGGTGACCGTCGACCCCTTGCGCAGCATGGTCGCGTACGCGCTGGCCAGCCGGACGCACAGCTCGGGCGTCACCTCGACGTTGATCAGCCCGCACACGCCGCGCTGGCCGAACAGCGTGCGCTGCCCGCGGGACTCCCAGATCACGCTCGTGTTCACCACGGCGCCGGCCTCGATGGTCTTGAACGGGTACACCTTGACCCCGGCGGATATGTAGGCCTCCGGCTCGATCACGCACTCGTCCCCGACAACCGCGGACTCCTCGATCCTGGCGAGCCGCATCACGTCGGTGTTCTTGCCGATCACGCAGCCGCGAAGCGTGGTGCCCTGGCCGACGAACACGTTGTTGTGCACCACGGCGCGGTGCACGAACGCGCCCTCCTTGACCACGACGTTGCTGCCGATCACGCTGTACTCGCGCAGGTGCGCGCCGGCCTCCACCTTGGCGTAGTCGCCGACGCACAGCGGGCCGGTGAGCACCGCGTCCGGGTCGACGTCGGCGCCCTCGGCCACCCAGACGCCCGGCGAGACCTCGAAGCCGGCGATCTCGGTGTCGACCCGCCTGGCCAGCACGTCGGCCTGCGCCTTCAGGTAGCTGTCCAGCGCGCCGACGTCCTCCCAGTAGCCGTCGGAGACGTAGCCGAACAGCGGCGCGCCGCGCTTGAGCAGCTTCGGGAACACGTCATGGGACCAGTCCACCGACTCGCTGGCCTCCACCTCGGCGAGCACCTCGGGCTCCATCACGTAGACGCCGGTGTTCACGGTGTCGGAGAACACCTGGCCCCAGGTGGGCTTCTCGAGAAATCGCTGGATGCGGCCATCCTCGTCGGTGATGACGATGCCGAACTCCAGCGGGTCGGGCTTGCGGGTGAGGCCCACCGTGACGAGGGCGCCGTTCTCCTTGTGGAACCGCACCATCTCTGAAAGATCCATGTCGGTGAGCGCGTCGCCGGAGATGACCAGGAACGAGTCGTCGCGGATCGCGTCCTCCGCGTTCTTCACGCTGCCCGCGGTGCCGAGCGGCATCTCCTCGGTGGCGTACTGCAGGGACATGCCGACATCCTCGCCGTCGCCGAAGTAGTTCCGTACGAGGGAGGCGAGGAACTGGACGGTGACCACCGTCTCCTCGAAGCCGTGCCGCTTGAGCAGGCGCAGGACGTGCTCCATGATCGGCCGGTTCGCGACCGGGAGCAGCGGCTTGGGCTGGTTGGCGGTCATCGGGCGCAGCCGTGTGCCCTCCCCGCCTGCCATGACGACGGCCCTCAAGGTGACGCTGCTCCTTTCACCAAGCCTCGTACCTGGCTGAGATAGAGCATCGCGGCCCACCAGTACAAGGCAGTTCCCCAGATCGCGAAGGCCCAACCGAGAACGCGCACGGCGGTCGCCGCCTGCCCCGCGTGCAGCGCCAGGAACAAGAGCGGGAACGCGTACATGAGGCAGAGCGTCGCGGCCTTCCCGACCAGGCTCACCTGCAGGGCGGAGTAACCGGTCTGCCGCCGCAGCAGCCACAGCGCCGCGCCGACCAGCACCTCGCGCGCGGCGAGCAGGCCGACCAGCCACCACGGGATGATCGCGCGGATGGCGAGCCCGATGAGCGTCGCGGCGATGTAGAGCCGGTCCGCGGCCGGATCGAGGACCTGGCCGAGCCGGCTCGTCTGGTTCAGCATCCGCGCGAGCTTGCCGTCCAGCCAGTCGGAGATCCCGGCGGCGGCGAGTATGGCGGCCGCGATCCAGTCCCCCGTCGCGGTGCGTGGGCCGATGACCAGCCAGAGGAATACCGGCACGCCGGCCAGCCGGACGGCGCTGAGCGCGTTCGGCCAGGTAACGATTCGGTCATGCTCGCCCACCCTGAGATCCTAACCGTGACCGTCACTGGCATCGGAGGGGCCACGGCACTTTCCGGGCGTTGTGGTGCAAACTGCGCACAAAGCCCCTGCGCCGCACACAGACCCCGCCGCGGCCGGGCCTGCAGGTCAGCGCTCCGCCCGAAAGCGCCACTGTTAGCCTCCGCCGCCACCCTAGCCTCAGCACTCTTCCATCGCACCGTCTCACTGGCCCGTAACTTCCACGATGTTCCGGCCGAGAGATGGGTCGGCCTGAGCCCCCGCGCAGCGGGCCTGACGCGGGGCCGTTGGCGTAGCTGGCCCCGTCAGACGGGGCTAAATGCGCCAACGGCCCCGCCTCGCCGCCTTCGGCGGGGCCGCCGATGCGGCGCAGCGCGTCGGCCAGCCCGCGCAGGCCGATGGGCCCGAGGCCGAGCGCGGCGGTGTGCCAGCGTTTGAGGTCGAATCCGGGCCGCGCGCTCGCCTCCTCCCGTGCCGCCAGCCAGGCGCGCTCGCCGAGCTTGTAGGAGATCGCCTGGGCCGGCATGCCGAAGTAGCGGACCACCTCCGAACGCACCCGGTACGGCTCCGCGCGGCCACGGTCGCGCAGCACCTCGCACGCCGTCCCGAACGTCCACCGGGATCCGTCCGGAAGCGGCAGATCCAGGTGAACGCCGATGTCGATGACCACCCGCGCGGCGCGGATCGCCGATCCGGCCAGCATGCCCAGGCGCGTGCCGGGCTCGGTGAACCAGCCGAGCTCGTCGGCCAGGCGCTCGGCGTAGAGCGCCCAGCCCTCGCCGTGGCCGCTCACGAACGAGGACCTGGCGAACCGGGACAGAGCGTTCCCGGCCACCCTGGCCGCGCCGACCTGCAGGTGGTGGCCGGGCACCCCCTCGTGGAACACGACGGTCAGGTCGCTCCAGGTGGCGAACCTGTCCCGGCCGCCGAGCGGCCACCAGGTGCGCCCCGGCCTGGCCAGGTCCTCGCTCGGCGGGGTGTAGTAGGCGGCGCCGGCGGTGGACCCGGGGGCGATGACCACCTCGACCCGCCGCAGCGGTTCCGCGATGTCGAAGTGCGTCCCGTTCAGCCGCTCGATCGCCTCGTCGTGCCGGTCCTGCAGCCAGGCACGGTAGGCGTCTTCCCCGGTGACGTGCCGTGACTCGTCCAGGATGGCCGAGGCCTCCGCGATGCTTGCGCCCGGCCTGACCCGTCCCGCCTCGGCCACCATCTCCGCCTCGATGCGCTCCAGCTCCGCCCAGCCCCACTCGTAGGCTTCCGCCAGGTCGACGTCGGCACCGAGGCTCAGCCGCGCCGCGATCGCGTACCGCTCGGCGCCGGCCGCGTCGCGGGCGGCCGCCCGCGGCGCGTAATCCTCGCGCAGGTAGCGCGCTATCGCGGCGTAGCCCTCGTACGCCGTGGCCGCGGCCGCGGCGAGGTCACCGGCCAGCGGGCCGTCGCCGTAGGCGGCGACGAGGGCGTCGTGCGTCCTCGTCCGCGCGTAGCGCTCGGCCTGCCCTGCCGCCTCGACCGCCTGGCGCCGCGCCGCGGGCAGGCCGTGGGCGAGCCCGGCCTCGAGGCTCTGCCGCCAGCCCGCGAACATCACGGGGATCGCGGCCAGGCGGCCCGCGATGTTCCGCCACGCCTCCCCGTCATCACGCCCGTCACCGGCCCTGTCAGCGCTGCTGTCAGCGGCGCTGTCACCGGCCCCGTCAGCGGCACCGTCACCGGCCGCGCCACCGGCGCTGTCACCGGCCGCGCCGCCGCGCGGCAGCAGGTCGGCGCTGTCCCTGATCGACGCGATGAGGCCGAACGGCGTCTGCAGCAGCCGCAGCGGCTCCCCCGCCTGATGCCATGCCGCCTGCGCCTCGAGCCGCTCCCGCAGGTGCGAGGCGGCCAGCCGGTCGGCCTCCGACGTGACGGCCGTCCTGTCCAGCGCGGCAAGCGTCGCCGAAATCAGCTCCGCGCGCGCCGCGTAGCCGCCCGGGCTGTAGTCGGTCGCCGCCGCGAAAGGTGTCGCGAGCCCGCGCATACCCGCGGCGACCGGGTCCAGCGCGGCCCAGCGCTCGATGTAATCGTCGCACAGCGCGAAGACGGGCGTCATGGCTGCCTCGTCATGGCTTCATGGCGCGTCACGGCTTCCTGAGCCAGTCATCGGTCACCGCTGGCGAACCCCTTCAGCCGGATAGGCAACCCAGGGTAATCCCCTGTTGCCGCGCGCGCCATTACCCGCGACGCGGTCGCGACGCTACCCCCGAAACGGGCTCCCTGTCACCTTGGCCGAGATGCCGGACCGGTCCAGATACGGGGTGATGCCGCCGAGGTGGAACGGCCAGCCGGCGCCGAGGATCATGCACAGGTCGATGTCCTCGGGCGCGGCGACCAGCCCCTCGCCGAGCATCAGCCCGATCTCCTCGGCCAGGGCCTCCAGCGCCCGCTCGCGGACCTCCCCGGCGGCCGACGGCCGGTCGCCGCCCGCCAGCAGCTCCGCGACCGCGGGATCGATCGCCAGGTCGGGCCCGTATACCGACGTCCTGCCCGATTCCACCAGGGAGCGCAGCTTCGGCGACACGGCGAACCGGTCACCGAACGCCTCCTGCAGGGTCTCCGCGACGTGCAGCGCGACGGCCGGGCCGACGAGCTGCAGCAGCAGGAACGGCGGCATCGGCAGCCCGAGGGGATCGGCGGCGTGTTCGGCCACCTCGACGGGCGTGCCCTCCTCGACGGTGCGGATGATCTCACCGAGGAACCGGGTCAGCAGCCGGTTGACCACAAACGCCGGCGAGTCCTTCACCAGCACGCACGACTTCTTCAGCGAGCGCCCGGCCGCCAGCGCCGTCGCGAGCGTGGCGTCGTCGGTCGCCGCGCCCCTGATCACCTCGACCAGCGGCAGCACCGCGACCGGGTTGAAGAAGTGGAAGCCGGCCACCCGCTCCGGGTGCGCCAGCCCGGACGCCATCGTCGTGACGGACAGCGACGAGGTGTTGGTCGCCAGCACGCACTCCGGGCTCACGATGGCCTCCACCTCCGCGAAGACCCGCTGCTTGACCGCCATCTCCTCGAACACGGCCTCGATCACGAAGTCCGCGTCGGCGAACCCGTCCTTCGACACCGACCCGGTGACCAGCCCGGTCAGCCTCGCGGCCTTGTCCGCGGAGATCCTGCCCCGCTGCGCGAGCTTGGCGATCTCGCCGTGCACCCAGCCGACGCCGGAATCCACCCGCTGCTGATCGAGGTCGGTGAGCAGCACGGGCACCTCGAGCCGCCGCGCGAACAGCAGCGCGATCTGCGCGGCCATCAGGCCCGCGCCGACCACGCCCACCTTGGTCACCGGCCGCGCCAGCGACTTGTCCGGCGCTCCGGCGGGGCGCCGCGCGCGCTTCTGGGTGAGGTCGAACGCGTAGAGCCCGGCCCGCAGCTCGTCGCTGAGCAGCAGGCCGGCCAGCGCCTCGTCCTCGGCGGCGAAGGCCTCGTCACGGGTCCGCTCGCGGGCGGCGGCGACCAGGTCGATCGCCTGGTACGGCGCGGGCGCGGCGCCGTGCAGCTTGCCGTCGGCGAAGAACCGCGCCGCCGCCACGGCCTGCTCCCAGTCCTCGTCAGCCGGCTCCCGCGATACGACGACCTCCCCCGCCAGCACCCGCGCGGCCCACCGCAGCGACTCCTCGAGGAAGTCGGCGGGCTCGAACATCGCGTCCGCGATGCCGAGCGAGAACGCCTCGGGCCCGCGCAGCATCTTGTTCTGGCTCAGCGGGTTCTCGATGATCACCTTCAGCGCCCTGGACGGCCCGATCAGCCGGGGCAGCAGGTAGGTGCCGCCCCATCCGGGCACCAGGCCAAGGAAGCACTCCGGCAGCGCGACCATCGGAACGCCGGATGAGATCGTGCGGTAGGTGCAGTGCAGCGCGAGCTCGAGGCCGCCGCCCATCACCGCGCCGTTGACGAACGCGAACGCCGGGACCCCGAGCTCGCCGAGCCGGCGGAACACCGCGTGGCCGAGCTGCCCGATGCCGAGCGCCTTCTCCCGCGTGTCGGCCGCGGGGACTCCGCCCAGGTCGGCGCCGACGCCGAAGATGAACGGCTTGCCGGTCACGCCGACCGCGACGATGTCGCTACGGACCGCGACCGAGTCGAGCGCCTGGTTCAGGGACAGCAGGCCGCCGGGGCCGAACGTGTTCGGCTTGGTGTGGTCGTGCCCGTTGTCCAGGGTGATCAGCGCCAGGGTGCCGCCCTGCCCGCCGAACGAAGACAGATCCACGTCACGCACCAGCGCGCGCGTCACCACCTCGTCAGGGAACATAGCGGTGAGCGACTCGGGAGACCACCGATCGTTCGGTACATCAATCATCGTGATCCTCCCTGGCAGGCGCAGTTTTCCCAGAGCCGCAGTTTTCCCAGAGCACCGTGCCGCCCATGCCCATGCCCACGCACATCGTGGTGATCCCGTAGCGGACCGAGGGCCGCTCCGCGAACTCGCCGGCGAGCTGGATCATCAGCCGCACGCCGCTGCTCGCCAGCGGGTGGCCGAACGCGATCGCTCCGCCCAGCGGGTTGACCCGCGGGTCCTCGTCGTCGATCTTGAAGTGGTCGAGGAAGGCGAGGACCTGCACGGCGAACGCCTCGTTGATCTCGATGAGCCCGACGTCGTCCATCGTCAGGTCGTTGCGGGCGAGCAGGCGCTCGGTGGCGGGGACCGGCCCGACGCCCATCACCTCGGGCTCCACCCCGGCGTAGGAGAAGTCGACCAGGCGCATCCGCGCCGGCAGGCCGAGCGACGCGGCGACCTCCTCGGCGGCGATCACACAGCCCGTCGCGCCGTCGTTCAGCCCGGCGGAGTTGCCCGCGGTGACCCGGCCATGCGGCCGGAACGGCGTCTTGAGCCCGGCGAGTCCCTCGACCGTGGTGTCCGGGCGCGGCGGCTCGTCGCGGGTGGCGAGGCCGTAGCCCTGCTCCGCCGAGCGCACGGCCATCGGGACCAGGCCCGGCTGGATCTTGCCCGCCGCGTAGGCGGCGGCGACCTTGCGCTGGCTGTTGGCGGCGTACGCGTCGGCACGCTGCTTGGTGATCGCGGGGAACCTGTCGTGCAGGTTTTCCGCCGTCTGGCCCATCACCAGCGCGGAGGTGTCCACCAGCTTCTCGGACACGTACCGGGGGTTCGGGTCGACGCCCTCGCCCATCGGGTGACGGCCCATGTGCTCGACGCCGCCCGCGATCGCGGCGTCCGCGGCGCCCTGCGACACCGTGCCGGCGACGGTGGTCACCGCCGTCATGGCGCCCGCACACATGCGGTCGATGGCAAAACCCGGCACGGATTTCGGCAGCCCGGCGAGGATCGCGGCGCTGCGGCCGATCGTCAGCCCCTGGTCGCCGATCTGCGTGGTCGCGGCGATCGCCACCTCGCCGACGCGCTCGGGCGGCAGCCCGGGATTGCGCCTGAGCAGTTCCCTGATCACCCTGACGACCAGGTCATCGGCCCTGGTCTGCGCGTATATGCCCTTCGGCCCGGCCTTCCCGAACGGCGTGCGGACGCCGTCCACGAAGACCACTTCGCGTGCCCTCATTGGCCACCCTCCAGCTCTTTCCTAAATGCTACTCGTGAGTAACCTTCGGCGCCAGCCGGGGATTCCGCGGGGCTGCAGCGGCCCTCGCGGGGCGGCGGGCTGCAGCGGCCCTCGCGGGGCGGCGGGTCGGCGGCCGACGGCAGAAGGCGGGGTCAGCGGCCCTTGCGGAGAAACGCCCGGAGCTCTGACAGCGGCCAGGTGTTGATCACGTCGGCCGCGGTGAGCCAGCCGCGCTGCGCGGTGCCGATCCCGTACCTGAGGTTGGACAGGTGGTTGACGGAGTGCGCGTCGGTGTTGACCGCGAACCGCACGCCGGCATCCCTGGCCGCCCTGATGTGCTCCGACGGCAGGTCGAGCCGTTCCGGCGACGCGTTGACCTCCAGCGCCGTCCCTGTGCGCGCGCAGGCGCGGAACAGCTCGCCGAAGTCCACCTCGACCGGCGGCCGCTTGCCGAATTTACGGGTCAGCGGGTGCCCGATGACATTCACGTAAGGGTTCTCGCACGCTTTGATAAAACGGCGGGTCATCGCCCTTTTGTCCTGGTCGAAATGCGAGTGGACAGACGCGACGCAGATATCAAATCCCGCCAGGAAGTCCGCCTCCCAGTCCACCGAACCGTCCGGCGCGATGTTCAGCTCGGTGCCGTGCAGCAGCGTCATCTCCGTATCGAGCGCGCGGACCTTCTCCCGCTGAGCGAGCATCTTCTCGGTCGTCATCCGCTGCATGACCAGGTTCGGCGCGTGATCGGTGACCGCATAGTACTCGTATCTCCTGCGCCCGGCCGCCGCGACCATGTCTTCCAGGCTGGCGACCCCGTCGGTAAGGCTGGTGTGCGTATGCAGGTCGCCGCGAATATCTTTTTCCCGAACGAGCGGTGGTATCTCCCCGCGCAGCGCGGCTTCCACCTCGCCGGTGTCCTCTCGCATAGCGGGGGGTATCCATTCCATGCCGAGGCGGGCGTAAACCTCCTCTTCGGTGCGCGAGACGAGCAGTTTTTCTTGCTCGAACAGGCCATACTCGGACAGTTTCAGCCCCTGCCGGACGGCTATCGCGCGCACGGCGACGTTGTGCGCCTGTGATCCGGTGAAGTACTGCATGGCGGCACCCCACGCCTCCGGCGCGACCACGCGGAGATCCACCTGCAGCCCGGCTACGGTGCGGATGGAGGTCTTGGCGGGACCGCTGGCGATGACCTGGTGGGCGTGCCGCGTGAAGGCATCGGTGATCCGCCGCGCCCCGTCCGGCGCTGCCGCGGTGGCGAGGATGTCCACGTCGCCGACCGTCTCCCGCATCCGGCGCAGCGATCCCGCGTAGGCACAGCGCTCGCTGACCGGCTCCAGCGTGGCGAGGATCGACGTCGCCGTCTCCATGGCGGCGCTGAGCAGCACCCGGCCGGTCGACACGACCTGGAGGCCGCGCATGATGCGCTCCTCGCTCCTGGCGCCGAACCCGTCCAGGTTCTGCAGGTGTCCCGCCTTGACCGCCTCGGCCAGGTCCTCGACGGTGGCGATGCCGAGCTCCCGGTTGAGCTGCATGGCCCTTCTGGGGCCAAGCCCAGGGACCTTTGTGAGTTCCCGCACGCCCGGCGGGATGCGGGCGCGCAGTTCCTCCAGCGCGCCGATGGTCCCGGCCTCCCGGTATTCGGCGATCTTCCCGGCGATCGACTTGCCCACGCCGGGTATGCGCTGCAGGGCCGCGCTGTCCAGGTGGCCGATGTCCTCCGGGTACCCGGCGACCGACCGGGCGGCCTTCTCGTAGTTCCTGGCACGGAACCGGTCCCCGCCGGTGATCACGAGCAGTTCCGCGTACTCCCGCAACAGCGCCGCGGCCGCCTCGTTGGTGCTGGCCATGACCCCATTCTCCCCCCTCCGCCGCTTCGTGCGGCCCGGGCGAGTGCCCGGTGCGGGGCAGCGGGTTACGCTTTGTTTCGAGCTTGTTCGAGGGAAGGCCGGTGATGTCAGAGCCGGGAGACGAGACGGCAGGGACGGGCCAGGGCCGCCTGCGGGCCTCACACGCCGACCGTGACCAGGCCATTGAGGTGCTCAAGATCGCGTTCGTGCAGGGCAGGCTGGTCAAGGACGAGCTTGACGCGCGGGTCGCCCAGGCGTTCGCGTCGCGGACCTACGCGGAGCTTGCCGCGGTCACCGCCGATCTTCCTCCCGGGCTGCTCGCGGAGCAGCCATCGCTCAAGCCCGCGCGGGCGCATGCCGGGCCCTCGATGAACGCGGCCATCACCGGCGGCGCGTTCATGATGCTCACGGCGACCACGCTGATGGTGGCCGCCGTCGCCACAGGCAGCGGGGTGGCCGTGCTCGTTGTGGCCCTGTTCATGACCGTCGGCGTGGCGGCAGCGCTCGCCGCCATGATCTTCGCGTCAGAGGCCCAGGACGGTTAGGCGATGCTGGCACCGCCGGGCCGCCCGGCCAACGATGGGACTTTTGTTAGCCCGCGGGCGCGGAATCACGGGCCGGCTCAGAGGCAGATTCCGCGGACCGAATCCCCGACGGGGCCGCGCCACCGCTCTTGGTCAGCAGGGCGATGACCAGCAGGCCGGCGAACGCGGCCAGGCCGCCGAGCACGTACAGGTTTCCCGTGATCAGCTGCAAGCCGTGCCAGTGGTACTCGACGTAGGAGGGCTGGTCCCCGCGCAGCATGAACTGTCTGGGACTGGTGTTCGGCGGCAGCCAGATAAGGCCCAGGGAGTCGTCGCCAAGGTGCTGTGCCCGCTGGATGAAGCTGGTCGGCCATGCCGCGTATACGGCGAGGATGCCCGCGGCGGCCGCGATGCAGCCGGCCGCGCGCGCCCGCGCCGTGCTCCAGAAGCGCGCCGCGTAGTGCGCCGCGACCGCGACGCCGGGCGCGATCCACACCCAGTGGTGGTCCCAGCTGATCGGCGAGACCAGCAGCCCGGTCAGCGCGGTCAGCAGCAGCGCCGGCATCGGGTGACCCGCCCGGTCGAGCAGCATGGCACCGGCCAGGCCGAGTATCACGGTGATGGCGGCCGCCGCCAGCCAGGCGTGGTCGGCCGCCGCGATCGAGCCGCTCAGCCGGGTGACGATGGCGCGCAGCGACTGGTTGCCGCCCCAGCCGGTGAAGCCGGTCCGGCCGCCCTGCAGGAACAGCCCGTGGAACCACCATTTGGCCGAATCGCTGGGCAGGAACACGAACCCGACCAGCACCGTCGCCAGGAAGCCGGCGCACGCCGCGACCGCCTCACGGAACCTGCGGGTGAGCAGCAGGTACGGGATGAAGATCAGCGGCACCAGCTTGATGCCCGCGGCCACCCCGGTCGCCGCGCCCTTCCACCAGCGCCCCTCGGACGGCTGGCACAGATCCCAGATGATCAGCGCCATCAGCACCAGGTTGACCTGGCCGAGGTACAGAGTCCGCAGCACCGGCTCGGTCCAGAACACCGCCGCGGCGGTGAGCAGCGCGGCGCCCGCGCGCACCCGCGTGTCGCGGTACCCCAGCCCGCCGAACGTGAACCACAGCGCCGCGACGAGCGCGATCACGTTCACGCCCATCGCCAGGCCCTTCGCGAACCAGAACGGGATGAAGGAGATGAGCGCGAAGGAGACGGCGGCGAACGGCGTGTAGGTGAACTTCAGCGCGAGCGAGCTGTAGCCGCCCCAGTCATACAGCGGGGCGGTCGCGTGCGGGTCGTAGAGCGGCCGCACGTGCCGCACGATCAGCCCGCCGTCGACGTATACCTGCAGGTCGACCGGGTCCATCGTCGACAGGTACGGGCGGATCAGGGCGTACGCCGCGTAAAGGGCGAGGACGACGCCGAAGGCGAGCGCTCCGGCCGTCAGCAGCCGGGTTTCGCGGGCGCGCGCGAGGACCGCATTCACGCGCTAAACGATAGCCGTTCCCGGCCCGGGCCAGGGACAGCTCCACGGCATGCGGTAATACTGGTGGCATGTCCACCACGACAACGCGGGAGACCGGGCGCGCCGGCGGCCAGCAGGCTGAGCGGATAGGCAGAGCCAGCTTCGGGCTGGTGATGATGCTCATCATCCAGTTCGTCCTGGGAACCGCCTACGGCCTGTACGGGACGGCACCGACCGCGCGGAAGTCGATCGGCATATTCTCCAGCCCGCTGCTCGCCGTGCACGTCGTCTTCGGCATCCTGCTGATCCTCGCCGCGATTGACTTGCTGGTCAGGGCCATCAGGGCCAAGATCCAGGTGGCCGTCATCACATCGGTCACCGGCCTCCTGTCGATCATCGCCGCCGCCGCCGCCGGCTCCGCGTTCACCCGCGACGGGGCGATCGGCGCCTCGATGGGCATGGCCGTCGCGACCGCGGTGGCGCTGGCCTGCTACGCGATCAACCTGCGGGCACTGGGCGGGCGCGGGAGCGAGCGGGCCTGATGAGCGTTCAGCACCTGGTGCTGTCCGGGCCGCTGATCCTGGCCATCCCGGTGGCGGCGGCGGCGGGGGCCGTGACGTTCCTGTCGCCGTGCTGCCTGCCGCTGGTTCCCGGTTACCTCTCCTACATCACCGGCATGGCCGGCGCGGGGGTCAAGGTTTCGCCGCAGCCAGCACCGGCGGCTGCCGCGGCAGGGGACGCGGCAGGGGCCGGGGCCGGCGGCTCCAGGGTCGCGGTCGGCACCCGCGCGCAGGCACCGGCCGGCGCGCTGCCCGCCCCGGCGCGCGGCCGGGCCGTGGCCGGCGCCGCGCTGTTCGTGCTCGGGTTCTCCGCGGTCTTCACCACCTACGGCCTAGCGCTCGGCAGCCTCGGGCACCTGCTGCGCGGGCACATGCACGGGCTGACCCAGGTGCTCGGCGGCCTCACGATCGTCCTGGGGCTGCTGTTCGCCGGCGCGTTCGACCGGTTCTCGTTCGCCGGCCGGATCCTCCGCCCCTCGGCCCGGCCGCGCGCGGGGCTGGCCGGCGCGCCGCTGCTCGGCATGATGTTCGGACTGGGCTGGACGCCCTGCGCCGGCCCGACGCTATCGACGGTGCTTGCCCTCGCCACGTTCTCCGGCACGGCGCCGCGCGGCGCGGTGCTCGCGTTCGTCTACGGCCTTGGCCTGGGCATCCCTTTCCTGCTCGTCGCCCTGGCCTTCCAGCGGACGATGAACGTGCTGAGCTTCGCCCGCAGGAATGCCCGACTGATCAGCAGGATCGGCGGGGCCATGCTGGTGGTCGTGGGAGTGCTCGAGGTGAGCGGCGCCTGGTCGGCCGCGATCATCTGGCTTCAGGATCACTGGGTCGGCAGCTATCGCGATTCCCTGTGAACACGCCCGCGACGTGTGCCGTCCGCTAACCGCGACGCGGTGCGCTGCTTCGGCCCCTTCTGCCGCCTCGGCTCCTGCCGCGCGGCCTCCTGGCGCGGTTCCTGCCGCGGCTTCTGCCGGGACGCGGCGGCGGCCACCAGGGCCTCCATCAGCCGCAGGTCGTCACCTTCCTCCGGGTGCCATTGCACGCCGATGCCGAACGGGTGGCCCTGCAGTTCCACCGCCTCCACCACCTGGTCCTGCTCCGTCCAGCCGACCGCGAGCAGTCCCCTGCCCATGTGGTTGAGCGCCTGATGGTGGGCCGCGGGCACGGTGGCCGTCGTGCCCAGCATCCGGCCGAGCTGGCTGGCCGCGCTGAGCTGCACCTCGTGTGATCCCAGCTTCACCGGGTCCGGCTTGTGCTCGTCGTGCCCCACCTTGGCCGGCAGATGCTGCACAAGCGAGCCGCCGCGTGCGACGCAGAGAACGTGCAGGCCGCGGCCGACCGCGAGGAAGGGGAGGTCGGCGTCGATGGCGGCGCGGATCAGCGCCAGCTCGAACCGGTCACGCCGGTGGTCGGGCACATCCGTCTCGTCCAGCCGCTGCTCCTCGTACAGCGCGGGGTCGAGGTCCCTGCCACCCGTGAACAGCACCGCGCCGAGCCCGGCGACCAGCGCCGGCACCGAGTCGGGCGGGACAGGCGGCAGCAGGACGGGCGTACCGCCCGCCCGTTCCACCGCGCGGGTATAGCTGACGGGCGACACGACAGCCTCGCGAATCCAGTTGCCCCAGCGAGCCGCCTCCAGCTCGCCGGTGATGCCGATGATCGGGCGGCCCACTCCATCCTCCTGAAGGACTCACGCACTGGACTCACGCTTATTTCGTCCCGCCTCGCCGGGAAGATTTGTAACGTTCCGCCTTCAGTGCAACACTGTCCGTCGTAACTTCGCGACCGGACGACGGGGGTCCGGTTCCTGACCCCGTCACTGCGCCATTCTCTCCGACCGGGCCGGTCTCCGACGCGGCGATGGAGTATTTCTACGGTCACCTATTTGCGGCCGAACCCGAGATCAGGGCCATCTTCCCGGCGGCCATGGACGTTCAGCGGCAGCGTTTCTGCCGGGCGCTCATCAAGATCGCGCGCGGTGCGGGCGAAGCGGCCGGAGGGCCGTGGGCCCTCGCGGACCGCGCGATCGCGCCCTAGACCTTACGCCAGCCGGGAACCCACGCCCCGTCGCGCACCTCGTAGTCGCCGAACAGGGCCGGCGCCTCGGCCCGCATGATCTCCCCGATCTTGCCGAACACGAGGCGTATCTCCTCCTCGGCACCGGGATCGGTGCGCGCCTCGATCGTGTGCCGCAGCGTCCGGATGTTCGCCGTCCACACCAGCCCGGTCGCCACCCCCTCGGGCGCGAACCGGCGCATGAACGACGTCTTGTGCTTCTTCTCGTGGAACGGCACTCCCCCTTCGTCGAGCCCGAAGTGGTCCGCCATCCACAGCTGGAACGCCTCGAGCTCGCCGAGCAGCGCCGCCGCCCGCTTCATCAGCTCCGGGTCCTCCCGCGCCCAGTCGGGGAACCAGAACGGTATCTCGTCCAGCCGCACGAACCGCAGCGACTCCTGCGACACCGCCGTCCCCGGCCGGTGCCTAACGACCTCATGGGTGAAAACACGAGAGACGTTGTGCAGGACGAAGCTGAAGCTGACATGCTCGAGCACCGAGCCGTGCGCGCTGGCCAGGATGTTCTGCAGATACTTTTCCTGATCGGTGCGGACCCGGACGACGTTTGGGTTGAGGCCCGGTTCCCAGGACCGGTAGCAGAGCCTGCCGGCGAGCTCTGCCAGGTTCTGCGCGTCGTTGTCCAGCTCTCCCCGGTCCAGCCGCTCCAGCCAGCTCTCCCCGCCGACCTCGCGCAGGTACGCCGCGATCGCCCCGTAGTCCAGCTGCGGCCGCGCGACCAGGAACACCTCCGGCTCAACGCTCCTCATGCCCCAGCACACTACACGGCCGTACTGACACCAACCGGCTCGATGTTCCACCGTGCCGGTAATAACCGGCTCAGGTTTCCAACGTGCCGCTTGACCGGCGGCCGGCGGCCCGGGCGCGGCGGGGGCGGGGGGCGGCGGGGGCGGCGGGGGCGGGGCGCGTGCTATGGGACCGGTGCCGCGCCGCGGGACTTGCGGGCGCGGCAGAGGGCGAGGACGTTGGCGATCACGTGGTGGCCGGAACGGCCGGACGCGGTGAGGATCGACTCCGGGTGGAACTGCACCGCCCACCGGCCCGCGGCGTCGTCCTCGATCGCCATCACCACGCCGTCCGGGGTCGTCGCGGTCACGGTGAATCCGCCCTTGACCGCGGCTTCCTCCGCGTACAGGGAGTGGTACCGCGCGGCGGTGAACTCCGCCGGCAGGCCGGCCAGCAGCCGCGAATCGCCGCGGGCCACAACCTGGCCCGGCTTGCCGTGCGCGGGCTCGGGCAGCAGCGTCAGCTCTCCCCCGGTGTGCTCAACCATCGCCTGCAGGCCGAGGCACACCCCGAACACCGGCAGCCCGCGCGCGTCGAGCTCGCCGAGCAGCTCATCGCAGCCGAAGTCCGCGGGCCTGCCAGGCCCGGGCGACAGCACCACCAGGTCCGGGGCCAGCTCGTCGAGCATCACCGGGCGGAACCCAACGCGCAGCGTGGTCACGTCGGCTTCCTGCTGGCGGAAGTAGTCGGCGAGCGTGTGCACGAAAGAGTCCTGGCAGTCGACCAGCAGAACCCTGAGCCGGCCGTCCGCGGACGCGCCGGACGGCACCGGTGCGCCCGCGGGCGCCACATTACCGGGACCGGCGGTGCCCGGAAGAGACGCCGGCGTCCGTTCGGACTCTTCAAGGGTTTCAATGAGGGCGCGAGCCTTGATGTACGTTTCCCGCTCCTCGGCGCCGGGATCGGAGTCGAACAGCAGCGTGGCGCCAGCTCGGACAGCGGCGACACCGTGGCGAATGTGCGCGGTGCGGAGCGTGAGCCCGGTGTTCATCGACCCGTCGAAGCCGATCTTGCCGACCGCGCCGCCGTACCAGCGCCGCGGCGCGTCCTCATGGTCCTCGATGAACTGCATCGCCCAGTTCTTCGGCGCGCCGGTCACGGTGACCGCCCACATGTGGGTGAGGAACGCGTCGAACGCGTCGTAGCCCGGCCGCAGCCGGCCCTCGATGTGGTCAACGGTGTGGATGAGACGGCTGTACATCTCGATCTGCCGCCGCCCGATCACCTGCACGCTGCCCGGCACGCAGACCCGCGACTTGTCGTTGCGGTCCACGTCGGTGCACATGGTCAGCTCGGACTCCTCCTTCGCCGAGCCGAGCAGCGTGGCGATGTTCGCCGCGTCCTCGAGCGGCCCCTCGCCGCGGGCGATCGTGCCGGCGATCGGGCACGTTTCCACGCGGTCCCCGGTGACCCGCACGTACATCTCCGGCGACGCTCCGACCAGGTATTCGCCGTCGCCCAGGCTGAAAAGGAACTCGTACGGCGCCGGGTTGCGCTCCCGCAGCCGCTCGTAGAAGGCGGCGGGCGACGCGCACCGGCCGTAGAACACGTGGCTGGGCACCACCTCGAACAGGTCGCCGCGCGCGAACCGCTTCCGCGCTTCGGTGACGACCCGCGCATAGCTGCCGGGCCGCGGCTGCTCTGGAAGATTTTGCCGAACGGAGGCTGGCTCTTGCGTCAGGGCCACCGTCTCCGTCACGCGGGGCAGGCCGGCCGTCGAGACCCCCTCCACCTCGAAGTCGTAGGAGTAGCGGATGGCTTCATCGCGCCGCCTGTCGACCGCGTAGATCTCGTCCGGAAGGTGCAGCACCAGGTCCCGCTGGCCCGCCGGGCGGTCGAGCCGCAGCCGCACCGGCTCGAACTGGAACGCCAGGTCGTAACCGAACGCGCCGTACAGCCCAAGGTGCGGGTCGTCGCACGCGAACGCGGCGGCGATCTCGCGCAGCGCGGTGAACACCGTTGGGCGGCGGCTGCGCTCCTCCTCGGTGTACTCCCGGTCCGCTTCGGGGATGGCGACCAGGATCTCGCCGGCGTTCTGCGACGGCTGCTCGTATCCGGCGCGGCGCAGCGCCGCGCCGATCAGCGGGAGCAGCACCTGGCCGCGGTCGTTCAGCGCGCGCGCCCGCACGTACCTGCCGGAGGCGGTGATCTCCGCCGGGGGGTCCACGTACGCCAGGTGCCAGCGGCTGTACCGGCCGGGATACTCCATGCCGGAGCTGAGCACG
Organism: Streptosporangiaceae bacterium; assembly: GCA_019239975.1. GTDB lineage: Bacteria > Actinomycetota > Actinomycetes > Streptosporangiales > Streptosporangiaceae > JAFAZE01. The sequence continues at coordinate 20,439 of JAFAZE010000085.1, read as the reverse complement.
CCACCCCGGCGCCGGTCGGCTGCCGCGGCGATCCCGGCCAGTTCGGCGGGGTCGAAGGGGACAGCGGTGCGCGTCACCCCGACGCCGCCGCCTGTCACGCTGGTCACTGTGTTCACGCCGGCCCCTTAGGGTCTGGCCCGGTAAGCCGGCGGGAAAAAGAAAGCGACCGCCGCTGCCGGGCGGTCGCTGCAGGATCAGGCTTCAGCTGGACACCGCCTAACGGCGGCGCCACCACTGAAGGTCCTGGGAAGTTCGCATCGCCGCCGAGCCTATCACGCCGCCCGGTGCCGGGCGTGAACAAGACTGGCCGGGCGCGAACCATTTTTCACGGCACACCGGTTTTCACGGCACACCGGTTTTCACGGGCACACCGGTTTTCACGGGCACACCGGTTTAACGGGCACACCGGTTTCACGGGCACACCGGTTTCACGGGCACACTGGGCGCACGGCGGGCATCCGCCACGCGGCGGCCGCGCCGCTGAGCAGCTCAGCGGCGGTGCGCATCTGCCCCTGTTCCTGGCCGCCACCGGACACCTGCTCGCCCTCGAGGAAGTCGCCGACCATCTGCCGCACAGCCGGGTGGCCGAGCAGGCCGCCGTGGAAGGCCGGCACCACGATGGCCCCCGGCGGCAGCTCGCACACCGGCAGCGTGACCGCGTCGGCGAGCGGTATGACCGCGAGCCAGCGCATCGCGCGGGAGTGGCTCACCGCGGCGAAGTACCGCGCGCCGAACTCGCTCACCGAGCTGATGAGCTGCTGCGCCCCCTTGCTGCCGTACGGGGACATCCCGCCGATGAGGCGATTGAGCTCGGTCAGCGCGTAGCCGGACACGGTGCCGTCGCCCTGCCGGCTGGGGACCGGGTAGCTCAGCTGGCCGGGCTCCACGATCGGGCTGAGCAGGACGAGAGAGCCCACGGGGAGTCCCGGGTGCCGCACCAGCATCGCGTAGACGCCGAGTGTTCCCTCGCTTTCGGCGACGATGTCCACGGGCGTGCGGGTTCGCTGGTGCAGCCGGGTCAGCTGGGCCGCGATGCGGTCGCCCAGCTGGGGCAGCGGCACGTCGTCCGCTCCGGAACCGCTCGGCAGCGGCTGGCCCGCGGCGTTCATGCCCTGGTAGGAGAACTGGCGCACGACCATGCCGGGCAGGGCCGCCGCCAGGTCGCGGGCGTCGTCACAGCAGGTGGAACCGAAGCCGGCTACCACCAGCACCGCGCCGCGGGCGCGCTGGACGGCCGCCCCTGCCATCCGGGACTGCCCGGCGAGACCGGCGAGGCTGGCCGCGCCCGCGGCTCCCGCCGCGTTGACCACGGCACCGACGTGGCCCCCGGGGCCCGCAGGCCCGGTGAGCTTGATCGTCCCGGTGAAGATCAGCCTGGTCACGCCGACGGCCATCGCCAGGACCAGCAGCGCGGACAGCGGCGCGACCGGGACGCCGCGCAGCGCGAGCCTGCTGGCCCGCGCCACCTCCCGCCAGATCGTCTCGCTGACGGAGACGACCTGCGGCCCCTCGGCCGCCTTCCGGGACCGGGACGCCACCCCGGCCAGGCTGTACCAGGCGCGGGCGTTCACGAGGCCGGCGGCCGCGGTGACGCCGAGCGCGGCCGCAGTGCCCAGGTGCGCGATGACCGCCGCCGCGGCCGAGAGCACGAGGAAGCTCGCCAGCAGCCAGGCAACGGTACGCGGCGGCGGCAGCCGGCGCCACCACGAGCCCAGCGCACCGCCGTGGCTCAGCGCCAGGACGATACCGAGCATGATCGGCAGGGCTGCGAGAAACGGCCAGGAGAACGGAAGCACAGCCACGCCAAACGCCAGGACGGCCGCGGGCGACAGCAGCAGCCAGGCGAGCATGGTCAGCGCCGCGCATGACCAGAAGACGGCGCTGACCGGGGGCGCTTGCCGGTGTCGCGGCCAGGCGAGCCTGAGCAGGGCGGCGTCGAAGGCGGACCGGGCGAGCAGCAGGATCACCAGGCCTGCGGAGAAGCTCAGCCAGGACTGGCTGTAGGCGAACAGCCAGCGCAGGTCGTGGTACGCCGCGAGCGCCGGGAGCGCCGTCACCTGCGGCGCGATGACCCGCGCGGCCGGCGCGAGGAGCGTGAGCAATCCCGCCTCGGCCATGGCCCCGCCGGCCGAGGCAACGATGAGTCCCCGATGCCGCAGGAAACCCTCGGCGGGAGGTTCCGTTCGCATGCCCGTCCGCGCGAACATTCGGCCCGTCACCAGAATTCCGTTAACCCCCGCATTTCCCGTATCAATCTTATTTCCCCCGCCCCGCCTCCTCACCTCAATTCTCGGCCGTTCCCGTGCCGTCCGCACGCTGCCTCGCCGACCCGTGGCTGGCCTGCGGATATGGTCGCGCCGCGAGTCAGAACTCCGCGAGGGTGCCGGCGCCGCGGGCCGCCGCCTTGCGGAACACGTACAGGGCGGCGGCCAGGTCCTCGGCCGCCAGGCCGAGCGACTCGAACAGCGTGATCTCCCGCGGCGTGGTGCGCCCCAGGGCGGCGCCGGCCAGGATCTCCCCCAGCTCGGCGCGGATGTCGTCCGGGCCGACGGCACCCTCCCGTGCCGCGAGGATGTAGTCGCCGGACTCGCTGAGCACGGACTCGCGCCGGTCCGCGAACAAGGCAGCGCCGGCCATCGTCGCGGTGTCTATCTCGCGGGCATCGGGCACGCAGGCCCCGACCGCGTTCACGTGCGTGCCGCTGGCCAGCCATTCCCTGCGCAGCACCGGCCGCGCCGAGCTGGTCGCGGTGACCACGACGCCGGCCCCGGCGACGGCCTGCTCAGGAGTTTCGCACGCGGTCACGGTGATGCCGAGCCGGCCGGTCATCTCATCCGCCAGGCTCCGGGCCCGGCCCGGGTCACGCCCGGCGACGCGGGCGCGGATGACCGGGTGCACGGCGGGGATCGCGAGCAGGTGGGCTCGCGCCTGGACGCCGGTGCCGATGACGGCCAGCTCGGCCGCGTCCGGGCGGGCAAGCAGCGCCGTGGCCACCGCGGACGTGGCGGCGGTCCGGATCTCGGTGACCGCCGAGGCGTTCACCAGCGCGAGCGGTTCACCGGTTTCCCCGCTGAACACGAGCACGCCACCCTGATGCGCGTCCTTGCCGCGGGCCGGATTGCCCGGCGTGATGCAGATAGCCTTGAGCCCGTAGGCGCCGCCCGCCGTGTCCGCCTCGGCTTGCACAGCGGTCTCGGCTTGCGCGAGCGCCGGGGCTGGCACAGCGGCCTCGGCTGGCACAGCGGCTGGGGCTTGCGCGTAGGCGGGCATCAGCGCCATCAGCCCCGCGGCGCCCGGCGGGCGTAGCACCGTGCGCAGCGGCTGGTGCACCTCCCCGCGCACGAGCGCGGTCAGCGCCGTGCGCATGACCTCGGCGCACTCGCCGTACGGCAGCAGCTCGTGCACGTCCCGCGCGGACAGCACGCGTATCTTCACAGACCCCTCCACGCTCGCCGGTACCAATGGGACCGCATACCAATGGGACCGCACGCCGCTGGCGCAAACACCATAATCGCGCGGGACAGTCATGAACGTGCTATTCGTCCCCACATGCCCACAGGTAACACCCTGCTGCCGGCGGCCGGCCCGCGCGGGGCCAAATGCGCCAGCGGCCCCACTGGGCGGGGCCAAATGCGCCAGCGGCCCCGCCGCCATCGTGAGCCCGGCCCTGACCATCCAGAAATACATGCCAGAGGCCCGTATTTGACCCGACGTTTCCACGACAACTCGCCAAGAACAGCGTTTTGGAAATTAAGGTGTCGTATGCGGCCCTACAATTCCGTGATCATGAAATTCGCGACCGCGCCGAGCGGCCCGGGGACGGAGGCTGGCGAAGCGGTGGGGCTGGCGTGATTCAAGTGACTAATGTTGCCGCTGGCGGGCGGCGCGACGGCTCTGGAGCGCGTCACGGCCGACGGCGGGCGCGGGCGGCGTGGTGGTGGTGGTGGTGGCGGGTTGCATGGGGCGGTCTGTAGCCTTGGCGGGTGATCGACTTCGAGCGGTACTGCGCGGCGACCGAGGCCGAGATCGCCGGGCTCGCGGAGCTGCTGAGGGGTGCCGATCTGGGCACTCGGGTGCCTACCTGCCCGGGATGGACGCTGGCGAAGCTGGTCAAGCATCTGGGCATCGTGCACCGGCGGACCGAGTACATCGTCCGTAACCGCGCGACGGGGCCCGTCGACCAGCGGAGCATCGACGCGGGGCTCCCGCCGGCCGAGGCGGAGTATCCCGCGTGGCTCGCGGCGGGCGCGGCGCCGATGGTCGCCGCGCTGCGCGCGGCGGGGCCGGATGCCGCTGTCTGGGCGTGGGGTCCCGATCAGCACGCCCGCTTCTGGGCGCGGCGGATGCTGCACGAGACCACCGTGCACCGCGCCGACGCGGAGTTCGCGCTCGGCCGGGAGCCGGTGATCGACGCGGATGTGGCCGCCGACGGGATCGACGAGGTCCTCGGCATGATGCTGGCCGTCCCCCGGATCCGCGAGCGGCTGGCCGGACTGGGGCGCGACGGCGAGACGGTGCACCTGCACGCCACCGGCCACGGTGCCGATCACGGTGCCGGACACGCCACCGGCCACGGTGCGGATCACGGTGCCGGCCACGGTGCCGATCACGGTGTCGGCCACGCCACCGGACACGGTGCCGGCCACGGTGCGGATCACGGGGGCGAATGGATGATCACGCTGGCGGGCGGCGGGATGACCTGGGAGCACGGGCACGGGAAGGGCTCGGCCGCCCTCCAGGGACCCGCCGCCCTGCTGCTGCTCTTCGTGTACGGGCGCGTGCCGGCCGGCGACGCGAGGCTGACCGCGTTCGGGGACCACGAGCTGCTCATCGCCTGGCAGGAGAACGCTGCCCTGTAGGGGCACCACCGTTCGTTCGGAAAAATAATCCCTTCAATCCAGCGCGACCGGTGCGCCGGTCTCGGCGTCGGTCAGGCTGATGGCCTCAACCGGGCAGGACGCCGCGGCGTCGCGGACCGCCTCCTCCTCGCCGGTCACCTCGCTGACCGGGCGCGAATGCTGGTCGGCGTCGAACGCGAACCGGTCCGGCGCGGTGCCGACGCACATCCCGGAGCCGATGCACAGGCCGGTGTCGACCCGGACCCGCCAGCTCACGTGTCGTCCCAGGTGACAGGCAGTGCGCGCATGCTGGCGATCACGTGTCCCTCACGGAATTCGATCTCCGAGAGGGGCACCGCCATCCGCAAGCCCGGCAGCCGGGCCAGCAGCCCGCGGAACGCCTCCTGCAGCTCCATCCGCGCGAGCTGCGCGCCGAGGCAGTGGTGGGCGCCGGCGCCGAACGCGACGTGCGTCTTCGGCGCCCGAAGCACGTCGAGCCGGTCGGGATCGGGGAACGCCGCGGGGTCGCGGTCGGCGATGTTCATCATCGGCAGGACGGCCTCTCCGGCGGGTATCGTCACGCCGCCGAGGCACACCTCTTCCCTGGTGATCCGCGCCGGCGGGATGGTGCCCCGGCCGGCTATCTGCACGAACCGCAGCAGTTCCTCAACCGCGGCGGGGATGAGGCTGGGGTCGGCGCGCAGCCTGGCCAGTTCCGCCGGATGGTGGCAGAGCGCCGCGAACGACATGTTGATCTGGTTGGCGGTCGTTTCGTGGCCGGCCATCAGCAGGCCGAAGCAGAACCTCACGAGCTCGTCCTCGGAGAGCCTGTCCCCGGAGTCGCGGGCGTCGATGAGCACGGTGATCAGGTCGTCGGCGGGCTCCTTCCGCTTTCGCGCGATCAGTTCGGCCATGTACCCGTTGATCCCGAGGTACGCCTCCGTCATCTCCTCTATCGTCCGGCTCCAGTCACCGAACAGCGTGTTCGACCAGCCGTGGAACTTGTCGAGATCCTCGGGGGGCACGCCGAGCAGCGAGCAGATCACCCTGGACGGCAGCGGCAGCGAGAACGAGCGCACGAGGTCGGCGGGGCGCGGCCCGGCGATCATGTCGTCGAGGAGGTCGTCGACGATGCTGGCCACCTCCGGGCGGAGGGCCTGCATTCGTTTCTCGGTGAACGCCGCTGCGACCAGCTTGCGCAGCCGGCTGTGCTCAGGTGGATCCATGCCCATCAGCGACTCGGCGAGGAGGTAGTCGAAGCCCAGCCGCGGCCGGCCGGGAGCGTACGCGAGAGCGCGCGAGTACCGCTGGTCTATCAGGACCTCACGGACCTCGCTGAACCCCGTGATGAGCCACGCCGCGGACCCATCGGGGAGCTCGACCCTGGCGACGGGGCACTTCCCGGCGAGCGCGCGCATCTCCGGTGCGGTGTCGTAAGGAACGGGTGACGGCGGGAGCGGGAACTTGACCGCTTCGGGCTGACTGGCCACCGGGCAGACCTCCGGGCCTCGGGTCCCCCCTGTCTGGACCATAACGCCGAAGGCGTTCGGGAGCTACCCCCCGGCGCTGGAGAACTCGAAACCGCCGGTGCGGCCGTTGCGGTCGGCGATCAGCCCGGCGAGCGTCGCTATGGCGATCTCCGCAGGCCTGCGGGAGCCGATGTTGAGCCCGATCGGCCGGTGCACCCGCGCGATGTCGCCGGGGGCCACGCCGAGGGCCTCCAGCGCCGGTATGTGCGGCGCGGGGTGCCGCGGGTTGCCCATCACCCCGATCCAGCGGGACTTGCCGGCGAGCGCGTCGCGGAGCATCACGCCGAGCTCGTCGCGATGGTGGTCGGTGACCACGATGTCCGCCGACTCGTCGAGGTCATCGGGCACGCCGGGGAGAACCTGGAAGCCGCCGGGCGCCGAGCCGACCGCCGAGCCCGCGGCCCGGCCGGCGTCCGGCTCGACGAGCAGCGGCCGGAACCCGAGGTCGGCCCCGTAGCGCAGCAGGAACCCGGACACGGGCGACGCGAACACCGCGACCAGGGTGCGGTCGAGCGGCGTACCCGCGCTGCCCGTTCCGCTCGTTCCGGCCGTTCCGCCCGGTGCCGTGCCGTGGGCCACGGCGCACGTGGGGTCTTCGGTGTGGGTCACGTCGTCAGTCGCCATACCGCCAGTCTCCCCCACGCCGGCCTGGAGCACCACGCCGCCGGAGGTTCAGTCCTGATGGCTGGCAGGCAGCCGCTGACCGGCGGGCGCCCGTGACGGCTGGCCGTCCTGCCGGCTCCCCGCGCCCGAGGGCTCACCCGAGGGCTCGCCAGAAGGGCCGCCGTCAGGCCCGGAGGAAGCCCCGGGGGGAGCCCCTGGCGGCAGCTCCGCCGAAAGGGCGGCCGGGGAAGAGTCGCCGGACGGGGGCAGGGCAAGCGGAGGTGACGGGGCGGTCGCCTGCCATATCTCCCTGACGATCACCTGGAGCGCGCCGGCCGCCGGGATGGCGAGCAGCGCCGCGACGAACCCGCCGAACAGGCCGCCGATCCAGCTGCCGATCGAGGCGGCGACCAGGACCGAGATCAGCACGAGCAGGGGGCTGATCCGCACCGTCTTGCTCATCACCACCGGGTTGAGGATGTGGTTCTCGATCTGCGTGTAGACCAGGAAGACCACCAGCGTGACGACCCCGGCGGTGATCGACTGGGTCGCCGCGAACAGCACGGTCGGTATGCCCGCCAGCGCCCCGCCGATCAGGGGGAGGAAATCGACGAGCGCGACCCACAGAGCCCACAGGAACGGGAACGGCACGTTCAGCGCGATCAGCGTGACGAACACCACGACGCCGGCGATGAGCGAGGTGAGGAGGTTCCCGAACATGTAGCCGGTGGCGGCGCGGTTGACGTCGCCTGCGATCCGGCTGACCGTGCCCGCGCGGTCCGGCGCCATGTTGTTCAGGATGAAGCCCCGCAGCTTGGGGCCCTCGAGCAGCAGGAGCAGCACGAGAACGAAGATCGTGAAGAACTCGATTACCAGCGAGAGCGCGCCCTTGCCGGCGGTCAGCGCCGGCTTGCTCAGGCCCTGGGCGTAGGTGATCAGCTTCGGCGCGTTCTGCGACACCCAGCGCTGGATGTGGTACTTGCGCACCAAGTGGCCGATCCAGCCCCTGCCGTTCTCCGCGCTCGCGACGTAGGACGGCAGCCGGTCGGCGAGATGCGTGATGCCGTTCACCAGCGGGTAGCCGAACGCCACGGCGAGCCCGATGAAGGCCAGCACGGCCAGCGCCGTGACGATGGCCACCGCGAAGCCCCTGCGCCGGACCACGCGGCGCTGCAGGACCAGCACAATCGGGTTCAGCAGTGCCGCGACGAACCCGGCGACGAGCAGCAGCAGGACCACGTCGCGCAGCCGGTAGACGAGCTTTCCGGCCAGGTAGGCGGCGGCGACCACCGCGACCGCGACCAGGATCGTGGGCAGCGGGATGTGGCGCTCGTCGGCGGCACGCCGGAGGAGTGCCAGGCGAGTCTGGGGCCGCGGCGGCACATCGGTCACGTGTCCAGCATGGCAGGTTCGAAACACCGGCCGCGCCTTCGCCCATTGATTGATGAACATCAATATGACTAGCATGACCGCGGGAGCGGTTCTGTCGCGGCTAACACTGGAGCCGACGTTGGCAGATGCGCCGATAGCAATCATCGGGATGGGCTGCCGGTTCGCCCCCGACACCAGCACTCCGGCGGAGTTCTGGACCATGCTCGCAGAGGGCCGGGACGCGGTCCGCGAGGTGCCGCCCGGCCGGTGGGAGCCCTACCTGTCGGGTGATCCGGAGACCGCCGCGACCGTGCGGCGCGCCACCCGCTTCGGGGCGTTCCTCGGCGATGCCGGGGGGTTCGACGCCGCGTTCTTCGGCATCTCTCCGAGGGAAGCGCTGTCCATCGACCCGCAGCAGCGCATCCTGCTCGAGGTGAGCTGGGAGGCGCTCGAGGACGCCGGGATACCGCCGCACACGCTGCGCGGCACGGGCACCGGGGTGTTCGTCGCCGCGAACTCCCACGACTACGGCGACCGGCTGATGGCGGACCTGCCGCGGCTGGAGGCGTGGGCGGTGAACGGCGCGTACGCGTTCGGCATCGCCAACCGCGTCTCGTTCACGCTCGACCTGCGCGGGCCCAGCATGGCGATCGACACCGCCTGCGCGGGATCGCTGACCGCGCTGCACGCGGCGTGCCAGCACCTTTGGCGCGCGGAAACGGATCTCGCCATCGCCGGCGGGGTGAACGTGATGGCCGCGCCGGGAATACTGATCGCCCTGGACGCGGCCGGCGCGACCGCGCCGGACGGGCGGAGCAAGGCCTTCGACTCCTCCGCCGACGGCTACGGCCGGGGCGAGGGGGCCGGGGTCGTCGTGCTGAAGCGGCTGCGGGACGCGCGGCGCGACGGCGACCGGGTGCTCGCGCTGATCCGCGGCGGCGGCGTGTTCCACGACGGTGCCGGCGGCGGCCTGATGGCGCCCAACGGGGAGGCGCAGGAGCACATGCTGCGCGAGGTGTACGCGAGGTCCGGTGTGCCGCCCGAGACGATCGACTACGTCGAGACGCACGGCACCGGCACGCCGGCGGGCGACCCGGTGGAGGCGGCCACGCTCTCGCGGTTCTTCGGCGTGCGCCGCGGCCCGGGCGAGCCGTGCCTGATCGGCTCGGTCAAGCCGAACATCGGCCACCTGGAGGCCGGCGCCGGCATCGCCGGCGTGATCAAGACCGTGCTGGCGATGCGCAACGGCCAGCTGCCGCCGAGCCTGCATGACGAGCTCACCGGCGCGGTCGACTGGGACCGGGCCGGGCTGCGGGTGGTCTCGTCGCTGGTCCCATGGCCGGAACGCGGGCACGCACGGCGGGCTGGGGTGTCCAGCTTCGGCGTCGGTGGGACGATCACGCACGTGATCCTCGAGGAGGCGGGTGCTCTTGGGGCTCCGGGCGCTGCCGGAGCGCCGAGCGGTCCCGAGGCGCTGGGCTCTGCCGGGGCACTGGGCTCTGCCCGAGCGCCGGCGGCGCCTGGCGGCCCGTGGCTGTTCCCTCTCTCATCGATGTCGCCGGCCGGGGTCACCGCGCAGGCCCGGCGGCTGGCGGACTGGCTGGACGAGCACCCCGGCGCGCCGCTCGCCTCGGTTGGCTACACGCTCGCGCGGCGGCGCTCGCACCTGGCGTGCCGGGCCACGGTGGTCGGCGCCGGCGCGGCGGAGCTGGCCGCGGGGCTGCGCGCGCTGGAGCCCGGCACCCCGGTGAACGCCTTGCGGACGGCTACCGGCCGCGCCGCCCCGGCCTGGGTGTTCTCCGGGCACGGCGCGCAGTGGACGGGGATGGGGCGCCAGCTGCTGGCGTGCGAGCCGGTGTTCGCCCGGGTCATGGCAGATCTCGAGGAGATTTACCAAACGTTGCTTGGTTTCTCCCCAGCCGAAGCCATCACCGAGGGCGACTGGTCGGCCGTCGGGCGCGTGCAGGCGATGACCTTCGCCATGCAGGCCGGGCTCGCCGAGGTGTGGCGGTCCCGCGGCGTGGAACCGGGAGCGATCATCGGGCACTCGGTCGGCGAGATCTCGGCCGCCGTCGCGGCCGGGGTGCTGGACCGCGACGAGGCCGCCGTGTTCGCGTGCCGCCGCGCGGCGATCCTCCAGCGGGCGGCCGGCCTGGGCGGCATGGCGATGGCGGCGCTGTCTTTCGGTGAGGCGGCCGAGCGGCTCGCCGGGCGCCGCGACGTGGTGCCCGCGATCGCGACCGCGCCGTCGTGGACGGTTGTCTCCGGCGGCACGGCCGCGCTGGAGGAGGTGACGGCGCGCTGGGCGGCCGAAGGCGTCGTGATCCGCCGGGTCGGCACGGACGTGCCGTTCCACAGCGCGTTCATGGACCCGCTGCTCGGCGACGTCGCGGCGGCCGCCGCCGGGCTCACGAGCGCTCCCCCGCGGGTGCCCCTGTACAGCACGGTGACACCTGACCCGCGGTCGCCGGCCGCGCGGGACGGCGCGTACTGGGCGGCGATGCTGCGCGACCCGGTGCGGTTCACCGGCGCGATCGCGGCGGCGGCCGAGGACGGGCACCGGATCTTCACCGAGATCTCCAGCCACCCCATCGTCACCCACTCGATCGGCGACATCCTGGCCGGCCTGGGCATCGCTGACGCCGCGGTCGGCTACACGCTGCGCCGCGGCGAGCCCGAGCTGGAGACGCTGCTGGCCAGCCTCGGCGCGGCGCACGCGGCGGGCGCCGACGTCGACTGGGCGCGGCTGTACCCCGCGGGCGAGCTGGTCAGCCTGCCGCCCATGGCCTGGCAGCACCGCGGGTACTGGGCGTCGCCGCCGACCGGGCGCGGCACGGGCGGCGGGCACGACCCGGCCAGCCATACGCTGCTGGGCGCCGGCACGGTCGTGAACGGCAGCAGGCCGCTGCGGCTGTGGCAGACCTACCTCGACTTCGGCTGCCGCCCCTATCCGGGCGCACACCCGGTACGCGGGGTGGAGATCGTGCCCGCCGCGGTGCTGCTGACAACGCTGCTGCGGGCGGCGTCGGGGGCGCCGGCGGGCACCGAGGTGGCGGGCACGGAGGTGGCGGCGCTGCGCGAGGTGGACCTGCGGATACCGCTGGCTGTCACCGAGCCGCGCCTCGTCCAGGTGGTGCTGGACGAGCGGAGCCTGCGGCTGTCCAGCCGTCTCGCCGGGACCGGGGCCGACGGCGATGGCGGCGCCCCGGCAGGCAGCGACGAGCACGAGTGGCTCACCCACACCACCGCCGTCGTGGACAGCCCCCCGCTTCCGGCATCCCCGGACTCCATCGCGTCATGCCGCCCTGAGGCTCTACCGGCACGAAGGAAATCTGAGCCGGTTATAACCGGCTCAGATTTCCAACGTTCCGAAGAAGGGGACGGTAAGGGTCCCGTCGACGAAGACGCCGGCGGGTGGAGTCCGCTCGACGCGCGGCTTCGCGGACGCGGCGTCGGCGGGTATGGCTTCGACTGGCGGGTCGGGGACTTTCGGCTCGGGGAAGACGAGCTCACCTGCGTCCTGAGCACGCCGCCGGGGCCGGGCACGCCGCCGGGGCCGGGCGGAAGCTGGGCGGCGCTGCTCGACGGGGCGCTGACCGTGGCTTCGGCGCTGCTGCCCGGGGACGACCTACTGCGCATGCCGGCGAACATCGGCCAGGTGACCGTCCGCGGCGAGCCGCCGCGGCATGCCCGGCTGCACGCCCGGCTGCACGTACGGGCGGGACTCGATGGCGCGGCGATGGACCTCCTCGTGACGGGCGAGAGCGGCGAGGCCCATGTTCGGGGCCTGGTGTTCGGCTTGCTCGAAGGGACTCCCGGCGCCGCCGAGCTACCGCAGCGGCTGGTTCACGAGCTGACCTGGCGCCCGTTCGTCCCGGCCGCCGGGGCCGGCCCTTTCCCCCAGCCCTCGCAATCTCCGCCCCAACCGCCCAATGTACCGCTCCTGCCTCAGCCGCTCCTGCCTCAGCCGCCCAATGGACCGCTCCTGCCTCAGCCTGTCGTGTTCGTCGGCGGCGATGGCGGTTACCTGGACCTGCTGGCCGGGGCCGGTGTGCGCTGCCTGCGCGCGGACACACCGGAACGGGCGGCCGCGGCCCATCCCGGGCTTGTGCTGGTGGTGGCACCCCCGTCCGCAGGGACGGCCGCCGGTCATGCGGGCGGATTCCCGGCAACCGCCGCCGGCCCCGATACCGATCCTCCAGAAAGTGCCGCCGGCCCCGGTACCGATGCCCCGGAAACCGCCGCCGAACGCAACGCCTGGACGCTGATCCGGGCCGCGCAGGTGCTCGCTGAGCTGCCCGAGCCGTCGCTGTTGTGCTGCCTGACCAGGGCCGGAGACCTCGCGCACGCGCCGCTGCACGGCATCGGGCGGATCATCGCGGGCGAGCATCCCGGTCTGTGGGGGGGCCTGCTCGAGCTGTCCGTCATGCCCAGCGGCGGGCGACTGCTCAGCCTGCTGTGCGCGCTCGCCGGCGACCGTGCCCCCGGCCACCGCACCCCGGACCACCGCACCCCGGACTACCGCGAGGACGTGATCGCGGTGACCGAGGAAGGCGACTTCGCCGCCCGCCTCACCCCGGTGGCGCGGCCGCCGGAGCGGCCGCCGATGAGCTGCCGCCCTGACGGCACCTACCTGGTCACCGGCGGCCTGGGCGCGCTCGGCCTGGCCGTGGCCCGCTGGCTGACGGACCGGGGCGCGCGGCGGCTGGTGCTTGCCGGGCGCCGCGGCCTTCCGCCGCGCCAGGACTGGGACTCCGTCACCGGCGCTGCCATGCTGGCGCGGATCGAGGCGGTCCAGAGGCTCGAAAAGCTGGGCGCCACCGTGCGGGTGCTCGCGCTGGACATCGCCGACGCGGAGCAGGCCGCGGCCGCGCTGGACCCGGCGGCGCTTGGGCTGCCGCCGGTCCGCGGCGTGGTGCACGCGGCGGGCGTCACCCGTGACGCGCTGCTGGCCAACACCGGCCGGCCCGCGCTGGCGGAGGTGATGCGGCCCAAGGCCGGTGGCGCCATGGTGCTGCACCGGCTGTTCCCGCCGGGAACGCTCGACTTCTTCGTCATGTTCTCCTCGTGCGGCCAGTTCGCCCGCGTCACCGGTCAGGCCGCTTACGCGGCCGCCAACTCCTTCCTGGACGCGCTGGCCGCCACCCGCGGCGACGCGGTCAGCTTCGGCTGGATGGCCTGGCACGGGATGGGCATGTCCGCCGCCAACCGCGCGGGGCTGGCGGAGGCCAATGCCCGGGGCCTCGACGCGGTCTCACCGGACGAGGCGTTTCGGGCGTGGCAGTTCGCGGAACGGTTCGACAGCCGTTACTTCGCCGTCGCCCGGGTGCTGTCGGTGGCCGGGCCACTGCCGACGCTGAGCGAGATGGCCGTCACCGGCGAGTCCGGGCCGGCGGAGACGCCCTCGCCCGACGGGCTGGCCGGGCTGGCCGGCATGACCACCGAAGACCTGGCCGACGACCTGCGCGGGCAGGTCGCGGCCGAACTGCGGATGAGCCCCGAGGACATCCACCCCAGGCGCCCGCTCCCGGAGATGGGCGTCGACTCCGTGCTCCTCGTCACGCTGCGTGCCAGGCTGCTGCGCCGGTACGGCGTCGACCTGCCTCCCACGATCTTGTGGAACCAGCCCACCATCAGCGCCCTGGCCGTATACCTCGGCGACCAGCGGCCCAGCTTAGGGAGAAAGACGTTGACGACCTCGACGCAGGATCCTGTCGAGCGGCTGGCCGCCCGGTTCGATCACCACGACCCAGAGTTCACCCCCGACGTCGCGCGCCTCGTGCACGACAGGATCCGCGACAGTTCCACCATCGGCTACTCACCGGCGCACGGCGGGATGTGGATCTTTTCGCACTACCGGCACGTCAAGACCGCGATGAAGGACCACAAGACGTTCAGCTCCGGATCGGGTGTGTTCTTCCCGCGGGCACCGGGCACCCCGAAGTTCGCCCCGCTGGACTACGACCAGCCCGAGCACACGCTGTACCGGACGCTGATGAAGCGTCCGTTCGCGCACCAGCGGATGCCGTGGATGGAACGGCAGGTCGCGGAGATCACAGCATCCCTTGTCCGTCCCATCGCCAGCCGCGGCCACGGGGACTTCGCGGCGGGGCTCGCCACTCCGCTGACGATCCGCGCGGTGGCCGTGGCGGTCGGGCTCACCGACGCCGCCCAGAAGCAGATCCGCGCGCTCACCAGCAATCTGTGGGAGCACCTGCCGAAAGACAGGGACCCGAGCAAGTTCTGGCCGCAGTTCGCCGCGATGCTCTCGGCCGAGATCACCCGGGCGCGTGAGCAGCCGGGTGACGATTACCTGTCGCGGCTCGTGCACGCGCAGTTCGCGGGCAGGCCAATCACCGACGATGAGCTGCAGTCCATCCTGGTCGCGTACTGCATCGGCGGCCACCAGTCGAGCATGAACACCATCACCCACATGCTGTGCCACTTCGCACGGAACCCGGCGATCCAGCGACGGCTGCGGAACGACCCGTCGCTCATCCCGGCGGCCACCGACGAGGCGATGCGGCTGTGGACCCCAAACGATCACCTGACGCGCGTCACCACACGCGAGGTCACCATCGACGGGACGACGATCCCGTCCGGGGCGCGGGTCATCCTGCTCATCGGCGCCGCGAACCGCGACCCCGAGGTGTTCAGCGACCCCGGCGAGTTCCGCCTGGACCGGGAACTGGGCCAGCACCTGGAATTCGGCTTCGGTGTCCACTACTGCATCGGCGCACCGCTGGCCAAGATCGAGTTCGCCGCCGTTCTCGGGGAACTCACCCGGCACCCCGACTATCACCTCGCCGAGGAGCCGCGCCGCTACTTCGAGAACGGCCACCACATCACCTTCGAGCGCCTGCTCGTCGAGTTCGGCCAGGGGTTAGCCACCGTCCGTTTCGAACAATGATCTTGATTTAAGCCCGCGGCTTCCGCGAGCACCGGTGCTCAGCCGGAGAAGTTCAGGATGGTCTTGATGTCGTCAGGCCTGCGGGCGTAGGCGTCGGCCCACTGGCGGAGGGGCACCTGGCGGGTGATGAGACCGGCGAGCCGGCCCGGGTCCGCACGCGCGAGGGATTCGGCGGCGCGTCGCCGTAGTCACCGTTGATGATCTCCAGGTCGGTGCCGCAGATGCCGACCGCCACACCCACCATCCGCTGTGCCGGTCCCCTTGGACATCGCCCCCCACCGGGTGACGATGCGGCGAGACGCCGGTTCCGCGTGGCAGGCTGAGATATGGACTTTCAGCGGCGGAAGATCCGCGTCAACGGCATCGACATGAGTGTCGTCGTCGCGGGCGAGGGCCAGGACGTGCTGCTGGTGCACGGTTTCCCGGACACGCACCGGGTGTGGCGGCACGTGATCCCGGCCCTGGTCTCAGCCGGGTACCGGGTGATCGCACCCGACACGCGTGGCTGCGGCGATACCGAGATGCCGGCGGCCGTTTCGGCCTACCGCATCGAGGCGCTGGTGGCCGACCTTGCCGGCTTGCTCGACGTGCTGGGTATCCAGAAGGTCCGGCTCGTCGCCCACGACTGGGGCGCGGCCCAGGCCTGGCGTCTCGTTCTCGACCATCCGCAGCGCGTCGACCGGTATGTCGCCCTCTCCGTCGGTCATCCCGCCGCGTATTCGCACGGCGGCCTCGCCCAGAAGCTGAAAGGCTACTACATTCTCCTGTTTCAGCTTCGCGGCGTTACCGAGTTCCTCGCCACACGGCTCGACTGGCTGCTATTCCGCATGATCGCACGGTATCCCGAGGAAATGCCGGAGTGGCGCGCGGCGCTGTCACGGCCCGGCCGCCTGACCGCGGGCCTGAATTATTACCGGGCTAATCCGGGCCTGGCTGTACCCCGCGAATATCCCGCGGCGCGGGTGCCTGTGTTCGGCATCTGGAGCACCGGAGACCTGTTCCTCACGGAGGCTCAGATGGTCGGTTCCCAGCGCTATATGAACGCGCCATGGCGTTACGAACGCATAGAAGGCGCCAACCACTGGATACCGCTGAGCGCTCCGGGCAAGCTCAATCCTCTTCTTCTTGAGTTCCTGGGCGCCCCAGGCGTGGAATAAGCGCCGTATGCACGGCTGGCGGCACTCACGTGTAGATCATCAGGAGTAGCGCCCGGTTCTCGGCGGCGAGTTACCGGTATATTCGTTCCTTATATCGATACCAGCGAAGGAGGCATCGGTGCGCGTCTCACGGCTGCAGCACATCCCGGGGATCGGCGTGGACAGGGTGGGTGACGCCGCCGACGCGGCCGGTGACCCGCGGTTCCTGCGCCTGGAGAACCTGGACACGGACGTGCCGCCGCCCGCGATCGCCAGGGAGGTCACCCACGCCGCGGTGGAACGCGACGATGCCAACAGCTACCTGCCCTTCCAGGGCCACCGCGAGCTGCGGGAGGCGGTGGCCGCGCACGTGGGCGCGGCCACCGGCCGCCGCTACGACCCGGAGACCGAGTGCGTCTCGGTCGCGGGCGGGCTGAATGGCGTACTCAACGTTCTGCTGGCCACCGTCGAGCCCGGCCGGGAGGTCGTCATCTGCGATCCGGTCTACGCCGGGCTGGTCAACAGGATCAGGCTCGCGGGCGGGATCCCGCGCCACGTGCGGTGCGTTCCCGGCCCGCTCGGGTGGGCGACCGACCCGGACGAGCTCGCCGCGGCCATCGGGCCGTGGACGGCGGCGGTGCTGTTGATGAGCCCGGTGATGCCGACCGGCGCCGTCCTGGCGGCGGAGCACTTCGACGCCATCGCCGGGCCGGTTAACCGGCACGGCGTGTGGGTCATCTACGACGCGGCGATGGAGCGGATCCGGTTCGATGGCCTGCCTGTCGCGCATCCGGGCGCCCACCCCGATCTCGCCTCCCGCACGATCACGGTCGGCTCCGCCTCCAAGGAGCTGCGCATGATCGGCTGGCGGGTCGGCTGGGTCGCCGGGCCCGCGTCCATCATGGGCGACGTGCACCTCGTCGGCCTCACCAACGTGGTGTGCCAGGTGGGCATCGCACAGCAGGCCGTCGCCGCGGCCCTGCGCGATCCGGCGGCGGCCGAGGACATCGCGGCCGCCACCCGCGTCTGGCGGCAGCGCTGCGAGGTGATCCTCGCCCAGCTTGCCGGTTACCCGTGCATCCGGCCCGCGGGCGGATGGTCGCTCCTCATCGACACGGCCAGCATGGGCCTGACCCCGGAGGAGGCTTCCCGGCGCCTGTTCAGCCGGTCCCAGGTCGCCGCGACGCCCATGTCGGGCTGGGGTCCCAGCGGCGGCAGCTACCTTCGCCTGGTCTTCTCCAACGAGCCGGCGGAGCGGCTCACGGACCTGCGCGCGCGTTTCGACGCCGCGCTGCGCTAGGGAGGCGATCGGCGCTGCGGCCGGTGTCAGCTTCGGTCACCTGCGAAGGTGAATGCGGGACGGGTCTTTGCGTGTCCATTCACGGGGTGAGCGAGTGAGCGGCTATTACCGGTTTTGTTTAGGGGAGTACGGATGGCTGGTCGATGATCCAGCGCCAGGTTCCGTCGGGCTGGAGGCGGGCGACCTCCACCGTGGCACCGCTGCCGGGCAGCCGGGTGGAGGTGAGCGCGGTATCGCTGTTGATGATCGCCGGCTGTTGCCCCGCCGACTTGAGGGACGGTCTGCCGGCGAGGAACTCGGTGTAGACCGCCCTGATCAGATCGTGGCCGACGGTGAGCTGCCCCCGGCGGGAATGCGAGGACCGCGTCGGGAGCGTAGAGCGCCACGACGCCCTCCACGTCGGCTGGCTCCTTGGGCCTGGGGTGCGCGGGCACAGGCAGCCTCTCACCCGGGCACGACATTTCAGCGCCTGCCTGGCTGTCATCTGTCATCGCGCGGCGGCGGGGATCAAAACCCTTGCGCAAGGGCCGGGGTCTGGGGTTGATGCCGGCGGCTGCCTGAGCTTTAGCCTGGGCTTGCTTCTTCGCTTGTCTATTTGCCTGGTTGCGGTTGGCGTGGGAGCCTGCGGCGTGTCTGATGAGCCGCACTGACTCGGGGACTCGTTCTTCCAGGGAGCGGATCGGGGTGAAGGAGGCCAGGCGGGTGCGGCAGCAGTCGGAGCGGGAGCGGCGGAAGGACCGCAAGGAGAGCGGGCAGGCCGGCCATCAGGGGAAAGGACGCGATCGCCGGGGCGCTGCCCGGCCCGTTCGCCGGGCGCTGGTCGCCGACGGCTATGCCGGCTACCAGCGTCTCCTGGCCGGGCGTGAATGGACACGTCTTTGCATAGCACGGTGCGCTGTGCCTGGTCATTCGGTTTCAGGTGCACCAGCCGACACGGAAATGACGTGCCGCATCAGACCCGGAATTTCCATGACCGCCGTCCCGAATAGTGTTGGTGGAAATTAGGGGCCGCTCTAGCCCGCGGGGAACTGGAGCGATGTAGCGACCATTCGCGCCATCGCCGCAGAAGCCAGAAATCTTCGAAGGATGTCCTTGAGGGGTTGCGGCTGCGGGCTGGTATGGTATTATCGAATTGAACATCGAGGCCTATACACCGGTGGGTAAGCGGTCGACAGCGAATTATCCCGCATCGCGGGCCGACGGACACTCAGGCAGGGCCTCTTTCCCGGATTGCTCCATTGCCGGATTACCGGCATTCCGTTTGCGGCATCACCCACTGGCCGCTTGCAGCGCGTGAGGAGGTGACCTCCTGATGGCTATCCAGCCCGAAGACTTCAGCCAGGAAAACGAGCCTGGCCAAAGCAGCGAGTCCGGCCAGTGTACTCCGGGTGCGGCCGCCTGTTCCGGAGCGGCCAGTGGCGCTGGTACGGCCGATGACACTGCTGGGACCATTGGGGCGGAGGCGGCCGGTGGCACTGGCGCTTCTGCTGCGCGCGCTGCGATTGAGGCGGCCGGTGTTGCGCCGGGGACGGTGGAGGACGCGCTGGCGATGATCGACGCCGGGCTCGGGTTCCTGAACGCTACGGATGCCGCTGGGCTGTCGTCGGCGGCGCAGGCGGAGGCGCTGGCCGCGCTGGGCCGGGCGGGAGCCAAGTACACCGCGGCGCACGCCGCGGTGCTGGCGGCGTTCACCGCGTCCAGCGGGTATGAGTCCGACGGTCATGGCGGGCCGGTGCCGTGGCTGATGCACGTGACCCGGGTGACCAAGGGCGCCGCCCGGGGTGCTGCTGGCTGGATGCGGCGGCTGCACAACCACCCCCACATCGCCCGGGCACTCGCCGCCGGCGGCATCTCCGAATCCTGGGCCCGGCAGTTGTGCGACTGGTCCGACCGGCTGCCGGAGGAGAACCGGCAGGCCGCGGATCAGATCCTGCTGGCCGCGGCGGCGGGCGGGGTGCCGCTGGGTGACCTGGCGGTGCTCGCCGCGGAGATGTATGAAAAGGCCAAAGCGCAGGCCCCGGATCCGGAGGGGGATCCCCGTTTTGATGACCGGGGGGTGCGGCTGGAGGACACCATCGACGGTGCCGGGGTGCTGACCGGGGCTCTCACCCCCGCCTGTGCGGCCGGGCTGCACGCGGTCCTCGACGCGCTGGGGAAGAACCGGGGGCCCGGGGACCTGCGCACCGTAGGGCAGCGGCATCATGATGCGCTGGAGGAGGCGGTGAGGCTGCTGGCGGGGGCGGGGATGCTGCCCGGGCGGGCCGGGCAGCCCACCCAGATCCAGGTGCTGGTGCCGCTGTCCCAGCTGCGGGACATGCCCGGCGCATCCGAAGCCGAGGGCGCCTGGCTGGCCGCCAGGGCGGGGGAACCCGAGTGCCTGACCGGGCCCGGTGCCCGGGCCGCCGCCTGTGATGCCACGGTGGTTCCGGTGGTGACCGGCCGGGTGGACTGGGATGTGCTGGACCAGATGACCAGCGTGTGGGTCACCGCCCACGGCCTGGGCCGCGGCGCCCACGGCGCGCAGCCCGGTGCCCACGGCGCGCAGCCCGGTGCCCAGGACGCGCAGCCCGGTGCCCAGGGCGCGCAGCGCGGCGCCGGGTGCGGCTGTGAGTGCGGCGGGTGCTCCTGCCACCCGCCCGCCCCGATGACCGATGAGGCCCGGGCCCGGCTGCGCCGCACCCTGCTGTCCATGGCCATCGACGCGCTGTCCGGCCCCGCCGGGCTGGCGGCCTACCTGCGCACCCGGGTGCTG
>JAFAZE010000071.1 GCA_019239975.1 Streptosporangiaceae bacterium | reverse complement strand
TGATCGGCGCCCGGGCGCTGCAGGGAATCGGCGGCGCGCTGATGTTCCCCCAGGTGCTTGCGATCATCCAGGTCACCTTCGACGGCCAGGCGCGGACGCGTGCGCTCGGCGTGTTCGGCTCGGTGATCGGGATCGCCGCGATCGCGGGACAGCTGGTAGGCGGTGTCCTGCTCGCGCTCAACGTAGCCGGCCTCACGTGGCGGCCGCTGTTCCTGGTGAACGTGCCGCTCGGGGCGGCTGCGGCGCTGGCGGCGGCGCGCGTGCTCCCCAGGGACCCGCCTGACGCGCGCACGCGGCTGGATCTGGGCGGTGCCGGGCTGATCGCGGTCACCCAGCTCTTGCTCACGCTGCCTCTGCTCGAGGGGCGCGACCGCGGCTGGCCGGCCTGGATGCTCGCCTGCCTGATCGCCTCTGCTCCGTGCCTTGCCCTGTTCGTGGTCTACGAGCAGCGGCTTGCCGCGCGGGGCGGTTCACCGCTGGTGCCGCTGCGGCTGTTCCGCAATCGCGGCTTCGCTGGCGGGGTCCCGATCGCGTTCTTGTTCCAGGCCTCCTACACCATCTTCGCCCTGACGCTGTCGATCTACCTGCAGGCTGGGCTCGGCTTCTCGCCGCTGCGCGCGGGCGCGGTCTACTCCCCGGACGCCATCGGCTTTTTCATCACGTCGCTGACCGCGCCGCGGCTGGTGCCACTGCTCGGCCGGCACGTGCTCACGCTCGGCTACGTCACTGCCAGCCTCGGGTTGCTGGCGGTGGCCGCGACGGTGGCGGCCGCCGGCGGCGGCCTGGCGGGCTGGGAGCTGGCGGCACCCCTGTTCATCGCCGGCCTCGGCCAAGGGCTCGGGATGAGCCCCATGGTCGGCACGATCATCGCCGGCCTGGAGCCTGCCGACGCGGGGGCCGGCGCCGGGGTGGTCACGATGACACTGCAAACCGGGAACGTGCTCGGCGTCGGCGCCGGCGGCCTGCTGTTCTTCACGCTGGTCGGCAGCGGATTTCACGGCGCCGCCTACGCCCACGCCTACGCTCTGATCCTGCCGGTGTCCGCGGCGCTGCTGGTCCTGGCCGCCATCGGAGTCCACTGGCTGCCGGTCACGCCTTTCGAGGCGCAGAACGCGCTGATCGAACGGCTGCCAGGCTGGGCCACCGGGTTCGCCTACTCCATGTTCCTGATGACCGGCGGACGCATCGGCGACCGGCTGTTCGCCGATGTCCTGTCCCACATCACCGAGCGGCGCCTGCGGCGCACCGAAGAAGCGCCCGAGGACCCGGGGGAGTTCTTCGCCTACCACTTCGACGCGATGCGCGAGGACGGCGCCTGGCTCAACTACCTCGAACGCGAAGCGCTCACCTACGGCACCGGCCCGATCCCGCACGAACAGGAACGATTCCCGGTCATCCAGGCACAAGTCGACGAGATCCGCCGCAGGCAGAACGCCGGGCTGATCGATCCGCAGCTCGATCCGCGGCTAGTGCGCCTGCTCGGCTTCGCGCTCGCAAGCTACCCGCGCCTGCTGCCGCAGATCACGCGAATGACCACCGGCACGCCACCCGGTGACCCGCGGTTCATCGCGGAATGGGAAACGTTCGTGCGCGCGCTCGGCAAGCGACTCGCCGGCCCCCCGCAAACCGGGCACACCTAGCGGCCGGGCTTGCGGCGCCCGGGGGGCAGCGGGTGCGGGGGGCGTGGCTGGCCGGTTTTGGGTGCGATCCGTGCTGTGATGGCAGCGCGGATCGCACCCAAATCCCGAATCTCCGGTTCGGCGGAATGGCTGGGCTGGATCGCCGGCTGCCGGGGCGCCCCGGTTCCAGGCGAGCCTGCGACGCGTACCCAAGGTTGCGCTGGTCAGGGAATCGTCGTGCCCGAAAAAAGATCTACAAACGCTTGACGGTAGACGGATACTAGTAGACGATCGGTCGCGTACGGCCGGAGCGGGCGCCGTGTCCCGCCCCGGTGAAACGACCGACCGGGAAGGGTGCGCCCCACTGCGGGATCGCCGGCAGTCCCGGCCGCTGGCGAAAGGCGGTAGGTCATGTCCTCTGAGCGGGCTTCACTGGGCTCAGCCACCGCGGATCCGGGAGCGATCGGGCTGTCGCTGTTCGGGTTCGCCCTGTTCGTCTACGGTGTTCAGTTCGTGGTCTACGCCAATGCGGCGCCCGGCGCCGCGACCTCGTCGGTGGCCACGATCTACGCGGTTCTTGTCGCCGCGATCGGCGAGACTCTCGCCGGCGTCCTGTACCTGGTGCGCGGCCAGGGGTACCAGGCCTCGATCCTGTGCGGCTTCGGCCTGTGGCTGTTCGGGCTGTATCTGCTGCTCACACTCGGCGCGGAGAACAAGAACTTCTCTCCTGACGCGGTCGGCTGGTACGCGATAGCGCTGATCGTTCCGGTCGCGTTCATGGCGATTCCGTCGATTCTGCACCGGAACGCGGCATTCATCCTTGCCTTCCTGGCGCTGATCGGCCTGCTGCTCTTCCTGGGCATCGGCTTCCTCAGCGCCGATCTCACGGCGAAGCCCCCGGTGCCGCCGTCGGTGAGCCTGCTGCGGGTATCCGGCATCTTCGCCTGGATCGCGGCCGCCCCGCTGTGGTACGCCGCGGCCCGCATCGTCCTCGCGGTCGGCAGGAGCCCGGCCGGTCACGCCGGCACGCCGGTCGTGCCGGAGCCCCATCCGCCGGTGACGTCACCGGTGAGCTCTAGTTGAACGGGAGCCGTCAATGACGATGGACCTGCCCCGCGGCACCCCACCCGCCTCCCCATCCCGCTTCACCGGTCGCCGTCTGGCCCTGCTGACCTGCCTGGCAGGTGCCGCCCTGCTGGCAGGCGCCGTTCCGGCGGCCGCGGCCGCCACGGAGCACTCCGCGACGCGGCCGGCGTCGCCGGCGTCGCGGTGCAGCGTCGGCTACCTTCAGTCCAGCCTGCACCTGCCCCGGGTCACGGTGAACACCGCGTCGATGAACACCACGGGCAGCTTCACCCCGCCGGGACAGCCGCCGCTCACGGGGCTGCCCCCCTTCTGCGACGTCACGCTCAGCCAGGCAGACGCGGCCGGGAACCCCATACACACCGAAGTCTGGCTTCCGGCCACATGGAACGGCCGCTTCCAGGGCGTCGGCGGGGCCGTCTACGCCTGCGGTCCCTTCTACAACGAGATGGCGCCCGCCATCCAGGGCGGCTACTCGACGGCGACCACCGACTGCGGGGTTCCGCCCGCCGATCTCCTGACCGGCAGCTGGGCCCTGCGGCAGAACGGCCAGCTCGACTGGCCGCTGATCGACGATTTCGCCTACGCCGGGATCCACGACATGTCCGTGGCCGGCAAGGCGGTCACGCGGAGCTACTACCCGGCGTCGCTGCGCTACTCGTACTTCAACGGGTGCTCCACGGGAGGCCGCGAAGGCCTGATGGAAGCGCAGCGCTACCCGGCCGACTACAACGGCATCGTGTCCGGCGCGCCTGCGATCAACTGGACGAGGTTCATCCCGGCGGAGATATGGCCGGAACTCGTCATGAACGAATCCCGCGACTTCCTGCCGGCCTGCAAGGAAAACGCCTTCACCGAATCGGCCGTGCAGGCCTGCGCCACCACCAACGGCGTCATCACCAACCCGGACGAATGTGACTGGAACCCCGGCAAGCTCGTCGGCTTCGTCACGCCGTGCGGCGTCATCACCGAACAGGACGCCGCGGTGATGGCGAAGATCTGGGAGGGGCCGGAAACGACGGGCGGGAGGAAGCTCTGGTACGGGCTCGAGCGGGGCACCAGCCTCGCCGGCCTCGCCGCGACGACCACGAAGAACGGGGTGACGACCGGCAACCCGTTCCCAATCGCCGTTTCCTGGCTCGGCACCTGGCTGCAGCGCAACCCCTCGTGGGACTGGAAGACGCTGACGTATGCCCAGTTCGACAGCCTGTTCCGGCAGTCCGTCAGCGAGTTCTCCGATGTCATCGCCACCGATAACCCGAACCTGTCCGCCTTCAGGGCGGACGGCGGGAAGATCGTCATATGGCACGGCCTGGCGGACCAGCTCATCTTCCCGCAGGGGACGGTAAACTACTACCGGCGTGTCCAGCACGCCATGGGCGGCAGGGAGGCGACCGACTCCTTCGCCCGCCTGTTCCTGGCCTCCGGCGCCCAGCACTGCGCGAGCGCCGCGGGCCCCGCACCAGGACCGGGGCAGGCACTGGACGCCGTGGTCGCCTGGGTGGAGCACGGAAAAGCCCCGGTCTCCATCCTCGGTACGACAACCGATCCCGCCACCGGCGTGGTGACCGATTCCCGGCCGATATGCCTGTATCCGCGGTTCGCCCACTACACCGGGCACGGCAGCACGACGGAGGCCACCAGCTACGTCTGCGCGCGGTGACGGCCGCACCTGGTTCTCCAGGTGAACGTGGAACACCGCCGCGGTGCGCTTAGACCAGGCGCCGGGGTGGTCTGAAAGGAGGGCTCCCCGGGGATCCCGGATCATCATCTCGCCAGTGATCCGGGATCCCCGGGGGGTTAGGGGAGGGGAGCGAAATGAGAATCAGGCGTGTGCGCGGGACGGCGCTGCCGGTTATCGCCGCGACACTGATGCTGGCCGCCGCGTGCTCGGGCGGCGGTGGAACGGGGGGTAACCCCGCTGTCGAAAAGCCGGATCTGACCGTCGCCGTGGTCCCGGCGGTGGACTCCGCGGGCTTCTTCGTCGCGCTGCACGAGGGCCTGTTCAGGGCCCAGGGACTGAACGTGAGGTTCGTCCCCGCGATCAGCAGCGAGACGGTGATCTCCGGCCAGGTAAACGGCCAGTACGACATCACCGGCGGCAATTACGTTTCCTATATTCAGGCGCAGCAAAGCCGCCATGCCAACCTGGATATCTTCGCCGAGGGATCGGTACTCCAGCAGGGGGGCATGGGCATCTACACGATGCCCGGCTCGCGGATCAGGGCGATCCGCGAGCTGAGAGGGCGGACCGTCGCCGTCAACGCGCCGAGGAACATCCTGTACCTGCTGGCCGCGTCCGTGCTGACCGGGCACGGGATGTCGCCCAGGGACGTGCGTTTCGTCACCGCGATCAACGGATTCCCCGCGATGCCCGCCGAGCTCAGGGCCGGCGCGTTCAGCGCGGCCGTCTTCGCCGAGCCGTTCATCAGCGTGGCGGAACAGGCCGACGGCGCCGTTCCGCTGGCCGACTTCAGCCAGGGCGCCACCACGAACTTCCCGATCGAAGGTTACGTGGTGACGAAGCAGTGGGCGCAGAAGTACCCCCGCACCCTGGCGGCGTTCTACAGGGCGCTGGAAAAGGGCCAGCAGATCGCGGACACCAACCGGACAGCGGTCGAGGCCGCCTTCGAGGCCCTGCCCGGCCCGCTCGGCCTGTCCAAGTACACCGCGGCGATGATGTCCCTGGAGAGCTACCCGTTCAGCCCGGGTCCGCCCGGCAGCGTGGACAAGGTACGGCTGGGGCGTGTGGTTCACGCCATGCAGCAGTTCATCGGCTTCCCGGCGTTCAGCATCGGCTCGATGCTGATGAGGCCGTCCCGCGGAGCGTCGTGATGGGCGTAAATATGCTACGCATGCTTGACGAACTCTGAAATTGTAGTAGAACATTGCGGACATGGGGCAGTTGTTCAACGCTTGCGAGTACCTGCTCGACCGGCGGATGGCGGTCGGCGACGGGCTGCGTACCGCGCTGGCCGGCGCGGACGGCGAACTGAGCTACGCGCAGCTTCATGAGCGGGTGTGCCGCACCGCCGCCGGGCTGCGAGCGATCGGCTTGCAGCCCGAACAGCGGGTGCTGATGCTCATGGCGGACACCCCCGAGTTCGTGACCGTCTACCTGGCCGCGATGCGGATGGGGGCGATCCCCGTCCCGGTCTCGACGATGCTGCGCGCCGACGGCGTCGCCGAACTGCTGCGCGACTCCCGGGCCCGGTTCCTCGCCGTGACCAGCGAGTTCGCCGCCACCGCCGGCAAGGCGGCGGAAACGGCGCCCGAGCTGGTGGGAATGCTCGCGGATGGGACCGATGTGACGGATGGGGCGAATGGGACGAGCGCGACGGGGACGGACGGGACGACGGACGGGACGAAGGGGACGCAGCGGGCGGAGACGGCGGGCGCCGCCGCCCGTCCCGTCTACCAACTCGGCGCGCTCGCCGCCGGGCCGCCGGACGAGTCGGTCTATCCGAGCACCGCGGACTCGCCCGCGTTCTGGCTGTACACCTCGGGTACCACCGGAACGCCCAAGGCCGCGATGCACCGGCACGGCGCGGTCCGCGTCGTGTGCGAGACCTACGGCGCCCAGGTGCTGGGCATCCGGCCGGACGACCGGTGCCTGTCCGCGGCCAAGGCGTTCTTCGCCTACGGGCTCGGCAACTCGGTGCTCTTTCCGTTTTCCGTGGGCGCGGCGAGCGTGCTGGAACGCGCTCCGGCAAAGCCGGACATCATCGCCGGCGCGGCGCGTAAACACGGCGCGACCCTGTTCTTCGCCGGGCCCACCTTCTTCGCCGCCATGCTGCGCGCCGGGCTGCCGCCGGACGCGCTGGCCGGGGTGCGGCTGGCCGCCTCCGCCGGGGAGGCCCTGCCGGCCGCCCTCTACCAGCGGTGGACCACGCACTTCGGCGCCGACATCATCGACGGCATCGGGATGACCGAGATGCTGCACATCTTCCTGTCCAACCAGCCCGGCCGGGTGCGCGCCGGCACCACCGGCGTCGCCGTTCCCGGCTACGACCTGCGGCTGCTGGACGAGGACGGGAACCACGTGCCCGACGGCACGCCGGGCACGCTCTACGTGCGGGGCGACTCGGCCGCCACCGGGTACTGGTCCCGCTACGACGCCTCCCGCCAGGTGTTCCAGGGTGAGTGGCTGCGCACCGGCGACACCTACGTGCGGGACGGCGACGGCTACTACGCCTGCCTGGGCCGTACCGGCGACATGCTCAAGGCGAGCGGCATCTGGGTGTCGCCTTCCGAGGTGGAGGCCAGGCTGCTGGCCCACGAGGCGGTCGCCCAGGCGGTCGTCGTCGCCGCCCGCGATGCCGACGGGCTGGAGAAACCGGTCGCGTTCGTCATCACCGAGCCCGGCCGCACCGTCACCGAAGCCGAGCTGATCGAGTTCTGCCGGGAGGGGCTGCCGTCCGTCAAGCGGCCGCGGAAGGTGGTGTTCACCGACAGTTACCCCACGACCGCCACCGGCAAGGTCCGGCGCGTCGAGCTGCGCCGGACGGCCGCCACGGTGCTGATCCCCGGCGACTCGCCGGCCGGGCCGTTCGCCATGTGAGCGCGAGGGGTGTCCGGCGCCGGCGGCGTCATTCCACGACGATCTTGCCGGTGCTCTGCGGGAAGACCGGGTCGTTGTAGAAGTACTCGCCGGGAGCGGTGAACGTGTGGGTGAACGACTGACCCGGCATCAGCACGCCGGTGTCAAACTCGTACTCGAAGAACGAGACGGCGCCGTGAGCGTACGCGTTGCTGGCCGGATTCGTGAACGTGACGGTCGTTCCGGCCGGCACGCTGAGCGCCTGCGGCGCCATCGCGTTCTGCGAAACCGTGTTCTCGGTGCCTCCCGGAGCGCCCGCGGACGCGTTCCACACCCGGCCCAGCGTGACGGTGTTGCCCGCCGCGGACCCCGGAACCGGCGGGGCCGTGATCGGGTTGCGGGTCGGCGGAGGCGCGGGCGCCGCGGCCGGCGGGACGGCGCCGCCCAGTTTGAACGCCCACAGGTTGTCGCCATACGGCGTGAGCGGGCCGAGCGGCTCCCATTCGCCGCCGGCGAAGATCGCGACGTACTGCTCGCCGCCGGCCTCGTAGCTGATGGGACACGTGTTCGCCCCGGCGCCGCACTGCCAGCTCCACAGTTCCTCGCCGGTCTCGTCGTCCATGGCCGACAGCGTCCCGTCCGGGCGGCCCTGGAAGATCAGCCGTCCCGCGGTGGCCAGGATCCCGGTGCCCAGGGACAGCCACCACTTGCTGTCCTTGCGCCAGGCGACGGTGTTCGTCCGCGGGTCGACGGCGGCGAGGCCGCCGGCGAGGTACTCCCCGTAGGGCCGCGCGGTGTTCACCCGGCCGCCGTGGGCGTTGGAGTAGGCGGTGTCGATCAGGCTGTAGCCGACATACACGTAGCCGGTGTCCGGGCTGAAGGAGTCGTACGCCCAGTTGCCGCCGCCGACGGCTCCGGGGAAGATGATCGTGGCCCGGTCCCACGCCGGGGTGAAGATCGGGCCCTGCGGGTAGAACGGCACCGGCCTGGTGGCGTCGCCGTCGCTTGGGAACTGGTGCGGGACGAACGGCTCGCCGCCGGGGAACGGCTGGGTCGGCCAGGTGAGCTGCCGCGGGTCCTGCGGCACCGGTGTCTCCGTGACGCCGTGCACGGGCTCGCCGGTGACCCGGTCCAGGATGTAGAACATGCCGGCCTTGCTGCCGTAGACGACCACCTTGCGGACCGTGCCGTCGATCTCCAGGTCGGCCAGCACGGGTGCCATCACGTTGTCGCAGTCCCACAGGTCGTGGTGCACGGACTGGAAGTGCCAGCGGCGGGCGCCCGTCTTGGCGTCCAGCGCGACGAGTGAGTTG
This sequence comes from Streptosporangiaceae bacterium, assembly GCA_019239975.1. Classification (GTDB taxonomy): domain Bacteria; phylum Actinomycetota; class Actinomycetes; order Streptosporangiales; family Streptosporangiaceae; genus JAFAZE01. Next base: position 18,925 of record JAFAZE010000071.1, on the reverse strand, counting down.
GCGAACAGGTTGGTGCCGCCGCGGCTCGAGCCGTCGGTGCGCGGGTACGGGTTGCCGAACGTCCAGTACACCAGGCCCAGATCCGGGTCGATGGCCGGGTGGATCCAGGGCACCGCGCCGCCGGACCGCCACGAGCTCCCGGCCCAGGTGTCGTTGCCGTACTCGCCGGGCCCGGGGCAGCTCCAGAACGTCCAGGCGATCTCGCCGGTGGCGGCGTCCAGCGCGTAGGCGTGCCCGCGGGCGCCGACCACGCTGCCGTTCATGCCGACGTAGACGAGGCCGTCGAAGTACACGACCGCCGCGGCCAGCGTGCCGGGATTGAGGCCGCCGTCGGTCTCGTTGAGCAGTTGCCGCTGCCAGACGACGGCGCCGGTCCGCTGGTCGAGCGCGTAGACGATGTTCGCGCCGGAGGTGGAGAAGACCAGCCCGCGGCCGAGCCCGACGCCGCGCATGTCCGTGGTCGCGGAGGGGCTGCCGATCGCGGTCTTCCACAAGATCGCGCCGGTCTTCCCGTCGACGGCGAACACGTTCTGCTGGGTGGACGCGACGTAGAGCACGCCGTCCTGCGCCACCACCGTGCACTCCTGGTACTGCGCGGTGCTGCCGCCCTCGAGCTGGGTGTGCCAGGCGCCGCCGAGCCGCCGCACGTTGTCGCGGGTGACCTGGCGCAAGGTGGAGTAGTTCTTGTTGCCCAGATCCCCGCCGACCTTCGGGAAGTCCCGGCCGGCCGCGCGCAGGCTGGCCGGCTGCCGCGGGACGGGACGAGACGGCGCCGCGGCCGACGCCGGAGAGGCGCCCTGCGTGCCGAGAACGGCGGCGCCGGCCGTGCTGGCGGCAGCCCGGGTCAGGAACTGGCGTCTATCCACCGAAACCCTCCATGGTCCGCTAGACGGATCGAATGAGCCAATATACGGACTACGGTAGCCGGATGACCAGAGGCGTAACAAGAGGTCTTGTGCGGACGGGAAACCGGCCCTTAGAGTTTGAAAATACTTCATAGTGGATCATTTGGTCCGCTATGCGGACCAAATGGAGGCCGGCATGAAGAAGCGAACGACGATGCTTGCCGCGGCGACCGCCCTCCTCGCCGCGACGTCGCTGGCCTTCGGGGCCGGCGCGCTGGCGGCGTCTCGCGCGCCGGCCGACGGCACCGGCTACACCACCAACGGGTACACCGACCTCGGGTCGTTCCCCGAGCCCCAGGTGTGCCACGGGGTGGAGCCGAAGTGCTACCACGACTGGGGCAACTTCGATCCCGCCGCGAACGGCTACCGGCTGCTCGTCTACACCGCGACGGCGGGCCCGCGGCATGCCGATCTCGGGCCGCCGCTCGGGCCCGGGCTGGACCCGCCGCTGACCGCCGCAAACGTGGTGCAGAACGCGCTGATCAGGATGGGGCAGGAGAACGGCTTCAAGGTGGACTGGACCGAGGACGTGTCGGTGTTCGCCTCGCCGGCCACCCTGTTCAAGTACAACGCGATCCTGTTCTTCACCTCGCGCACCGTGCTCGACGACGCGGCGCAGACGGCGCTGCGGGTCTACATCGAGGGCGGCGGCGCGTTCGTCGGCGTGCACAACGCGTTCGGCACCGAATACAACTGGGACTGGTTCCGCGGCCTGCTCGGTGGCGCGGAGCTGTACGACCACGCCGCCCTGCAGACCGCCACGGTGGACGTGCTGAATCCTGACGACGCTTCCACGCGGGGACTGCCGCGTACCTGGACCGGCGAGGACGAGTGGTACAACCTGGTGCCCGAACCGCAGGGGGTGCGCTTCCTCGCCGCGGTCGATGACAGCACGCTGGCCCAGGGGCAGCGCGGTTACTATGGCGACCCGGGCATGGGGCGCTTCCACCCGGTGACCTGGTGCCAGTACTACGACGGCGGGAAGGCGTGGCTGACCACGCTCGGGCACGACGCGGGCGACTGGGAGGCCAACTCGGCCTTCCCCGGGGCGCAGTACTTCCAGCAGATGCTGGTCGGCGGCATCGAGAGCGCGATGGGCATGCAGCCGTTCTGCCAGGGGCGCGGGGACGGCACGCGGGCGACCTTCAGCGCCGCGCTCCGCGCCGCCGGCGCGCGGGCTGTTCCCGACGGCAGCGCCGAACCCCCGAAGCCGCCGGCTGGCCGCATCTCACTCGCCGCGGCGACCCATGCCATGCACGATGCCGAATGCGGCTGACGGGGACGCCGCCGGGCAGGCGTCCGGCGGCGTGCTCGTGGCGGGCAGCGGGGCAGCGGGGCTGACCGCGGCGCTGGCGGCGGCGGTGCGCGGAGCACGGGTGACCCTGACCGAGCGTGCCGCCGGGCTCGGGGGCACGACGGCCCTGTCGTTCGGCCGCGTCTGGGTGCCGCCAAGGGAAGACCCAGACGCCGCCGAGTACCTGACGGCCGTCTACGGCGACCGCCACCCGCACATGATCGGCGCCTTCCTCGCCTACGGGCCCAGGATGACGGAGTTCGTGCAGCGGCATTCGCCGCTGCGGTTCTCGCGGTGCCACGGCTATCCCGACTACCATCCGGGCCTGCCGGGCGCCTCGCCCGGCGGCCGGGCGATGGACATCGTGCCGGTCGCGTCGGAAACCCTCGCCGGCCAGGTGAGGCGGCCGCCCGAATACCTGCCGATGACCCACGCCGACTGGGAGCGATGGCGCTACCCGCCCAGGTACGACCGCGACGTCCTCGGCGACCGCCTGCGCCGCGGCATACTGGCGGGCGGTGCCGCGCTCGCGGCCGCCCTCCTGGACGGCGTGATCCGTTCCGGTGTCCGTGTGCTCACCGGAACACGCCTGAGCGGCGTGCGGCTCGGCCCGGACGGCGCGGTCGACGGAGCCAGGCTCACCGGCCCAGACGGCCACGCCATGATGCTCAGCGTGCGGGCGGTCATCATGGCCACCGGCGGTTTCGACCGGGACACAAAGCTACGCGGGCGGTTTCTGCCCGGTGCGGTCGCCGCCACGGGCGCGCCGCCCGCCAACACCGGCGACGCCCTGCGGATCGCCGAGGCTCTCGGCGCCGCTCTCGGCAACACCGGCCAGGCCTGGTGGATGCCGATGATGCCCGTGCCGGGGGAGGCCCTTGACGGGAAGCCGTACTACCGGTCGCTGATCCGCGAGCGCGCGCTGCCGCGTCAGGTCATCGTCAACGCCGCCGGCCGGCGTTTCGCCGACGAGGCACTGCCGTACAACGAGTTCGTGAAGGCGATGCTCGGCGGCCACGGCAACGCCCCAGCCTGGATGATTTTCGACGAGGGCTACCGTCAGCGGTATTCGGCACCGTCCCCGGCGGTGCGGTCCGCGTCCCTGCCGGATCTGGCAAAAGCCATCGGCGTGCCCCCCGACGCCGTCACCCACACGGTCACCCGCTGGAACACCCGGTGCGCGGCGGGCGCCGACCCGGACTTCGGCCGCGGGAGCAACGCCTACGAGCGATACATGGGCGACCCCGCCGCGCACCCGAACCCGAACCTCGGCCCCATCGACCATCCGCCCTTCTACGCGGTGAAGGTCCTCCCGGGCACCATCGGCACCAAGGGCGGCCCGGTCACCGACACGAACGCCCGCGTGCTTCGCGAGGACGGATCGCCGATCCGGGGCCTGTACGCGGCCGGCAACGCATCCGCCTTCTGGACTTCGGACGGGTACCCGGGTCCCGGAGCCACCCTCGGCGTCGCCATGACGATGGGCTACCAGGCTGGCCGCCACGCCGGGCGGAGGATCACAATCCCAGGTAGATCTTCCTGACGCGAGGGTCGTCGCGCAGTGCCGCGGACGTGCCGGTCATCGCCACCGACCCGTTCTCCAGCACGAGGCACTCGCCGGTGACCTCGAAGGTGAGCATCGCGTTCTGCTCGACCAGCAGCAGGCTCAGGCCCTCGGCGCGGAGCCGCTGCAGCGCGGAGCAGATCACCTCGACGAGCTTCGGCGACAGCCCCATCGACGGCTCGTCCAGCAGCAGCAGAACCGGCCGCGCCATCAGCGCCCGGCCGATCGCCAGCATCTGCTGCTGGCCGCCGGACAGCGCGCCCGCCAGCCGGCCGCGCATCTGCCCGAGCACCGGGAACAGGTCGTAGACCTCGGACAGCCGCGCGCGGCAGGAAGAGTCCCATTTCGACGCGTACGCGCCGAGCAGCAGGTTCTTCTCGACCGGCAGCCCGGCGAACACGTGCCGTCCCTCGGGCACGTAGCCGATGCCGAGCCGCACCATGTGACGCGCCGGCACCTTGCCCAGGTCCCGGTCGCCGAACCGGGCCGTGCCCGCCGCGCGGGGGACCAGGCCCATCAGCGCGCGCAGCGTGGAGGTCTTGCCGGCCCCGTTCGCGCCGATGAGCCCCACCGACTCACCCGGCGGCACGGTGAAGCTCACCGACCGCACCGCGGATACGCCGCCGTACCGGACGGCCAGGTTCTCGACGACCAGGGTGCTCATGACGCCTCCGACGGCAGGGTCGTGGTTCCCAGGTAGGCCTCCAGGACCGCCGGCTGCGCGGCCACCGAGGCAGGGACACCCGAGGCGATCACCGCGCCGCTGTCCAGGACGACCACCCGGTCGCACAGCGACATCACCAGCCCCATGTTGTGCTCGATGAGCACGACCGTGACGCCGCTGGCGCGGATCGCCCGGACGATCTCCGCGAGCTGGCGCTGCTCGTCGCCGTTCAGCCCCGCCGCGGGCTCGTCCAGCAGCAGGAGGCGGGGCGCCGACGCCATCGCCCGCGCGATCTCCACCCGCCGCTGGATGCCGTACGGCAGCGAATGCGGCAGCGCGCCGGCGAACGCCGCCAGCCCGAACGCATCGAGCACCGCCCCGGCCTGCCGCGACAGCTCCCGTTCGTGCCGCCACACACCGACGGGCCAGAACACGTATCTCCACGACCACCAGCTCCGGGTGCGGTCCATCGCCATCCGCACGTTGTCGAGGACGGTGAGGTTACCGAACAACCGCAGGTGCTGGAAGGTGCGGGCGACGCCGTGGTGCGAGATCCGCCACGGCCGTGACCCCGAGATGACCCGGCCGTCCAGGTCGACCCGGCCGCCCGACGGCCGGTACAGCCCGCTGATCACGTTGAACAGGGTGGTCTTACCCGACCCGTTGGGCCCGACGATGCCGAGGATCTCGCCCGGCTCGGCGCGCAGCGACACCCGGTCCAGCGCGATCACGCCGCGAAACCGCATGACCAGCCCGGACACCTCCAGGACGGCGCCAGTCCGGCCCGACGAGGGAACCCCGCTGAACGAGCCCAGCGCCGCCGCCGAGATGCCCGACCGGCGCCGCAGCCGCCACCGCCGTACCCGTGACGGCACTCCCGCGAGGCCGGTCGGCGCGAACACGACGACCGCGACGACCAGCATTCCGTAGCCGAGCTGGGCGTAGGCGGCGAGGTTGATCAGCTCCTGCTGCGCCACGGTCAGCCCGATGGCACCGACGACACAGCCCCACAGCGACTGCCGTCCGCCGATGATCACCATCGCCAGCAGCAGGAACATGTCCGCGATGCTGAACGTCTCCGGCGCGATGTAGTGGATCAGCCCCGCGTACAGCACGCCCGCCGCGCCGCCGTAGACGCTGGCGAGGACGAACGCGATCATCCGCAGCACCCGGATCTCGGCGCCCGCGGCGCCGGCGGCCAGGGCGTCATCGCGCATGGCGCGAAGACGCCGGCCGAGCGAGGTCCTGACCACGAAGTAGCCGAACGCGAGCCCGGCCGCCAGCACGATCAGCTCCAGGTAGTAGTACAGGTACTGACTCGACAGGCCGACACCGAACAGCGGCGGAGTAGGGATCCCCGACAATCCGGAGTCGCCGCCGGTGACCGGGGCGTTCGTCACCCAGTCCAGGAACGCGACCGCCAGGCCCAGCGTCACGATGCCGAGGTAGTGGGACTGGACGCGCAGCGCGGGCAGCCCGACCACCAGCCCGGCGCACACCGCCGCGACCATGGCGAGCAGCGCCGCCAGCCAGAAGCCGAAGCCGTGCGCCGTCGTCAGGATCCCTACCCCGTAGGCCCCGACTCCGAAGAACGCGACCTGGGCGAGGTTCACCTGGCCGGCGATTCCCATGACCAGCCCGAGACCGACGGCGAGCAGCGCGAACAGCAGCGCGGTGTCGGCGACGGAGATCCAGTAGACGTTCAGCCGGTAGGGGAGCACCCAGGCGACAATCGCGAGCGCGGCCAGGCCCAGCGGACGTCGTGCCGCGAAAAGCCGGTTCATGCGCGGTTCACCGTCTTCTCCCCGAAGACCCCGGTCGGCCGGACCATCACCAGCACGGTGAAGACCACGAACGTGACCAGGTCCGAGTAGCCCTGGAACCACTGCGCGGCGAACGAGCCGATCACCCCGATGCCGAGTCCCCCGACGATCGCGCCGGGGATCGATCCGAAGCCGCCGAGAATGGCCGCGGCGAACCCCTGGATCCCGAGCGAGTCACCCATCGTCGGCGACACGAACAGCATGGGCGACGCCAGGGAACCCGCCAGCGCGGCCAGCCCCGCACCGATGGCGAAGGCGACCGCGTTCGACCGCCCCACGTGGATGCCGACCGCGGTCGCGGCCTCCGGGTCCATGGCGACCGCCTGCATCGCGGCGCCGCGCTTGGTCCGCTGCAGGAACAGCGTCAGCAGCACCATGGTGACCGCCGCCACGGCGATCACCACGAGGTTGTAGACGGGAATGCGCACGCCGCCCACGTCCAGCGGCGCGGCCCGGACCGGGGAGGGGACGCCGCGCCCGGAGGACGTCCAGATGAGGATCGCCACGGCTTCCAGCACCGTGCCGGCCCCGATCGTCCCGATCAGCATCAGGTCGACGTCCTTGCTCTCCAGCGGCCGCAGCACCCGCTCGATCAGCAGGCCGACGACGCCGGTGGCGAGCACGGCGGCCGGCACGGCCACCGCGAACGGCAGCCGTGCCGACAGGTAGAACGTGGACGCCAGGTAGGCGCCGGTCATCAGCACCGCGCCATGGGCGAAGTTGACCAGCCCCATCGTGCGGTACACCAGCGAGAAACCGAGCGCGATCAGCGAGTAGACGGCGCCGAAGCTCAGCCCGCTGACCAGCGTCTGAAAGAACGACTGCAACGACAGCTCCGCAACTATGAACTAACCGGTTCGATCGTTCCATTCTTGATGATCCCGATGGACGTGGAGAAGATGCCGACGCCCTGGCTGTCGTAGGCGAACGTGCCGAGCAGCCCAGTTCGGTGCACCGCGCGGACGGCGCTGGCCAGCGCCAGCCCCGTGCAGGCGTGACAGGCCTTCAGCGCGCTGATCATCACCTCGGCCCCGTCGTAGGCCTTGGCGCCGTGCAGTTCGGGCGCGGTCCCGTAGGCAGCGGTGTACGCGGCGGCGAACGCCTTCGACGCGGCGTCGACGCCATTGCCGAGATAGGGCGAGCTGACGATGGTGCCATCCGCGTTCGCCACGCCGGCCGTGGACAGGAACAGCGGCGTGCCCGCGGGAGCGCCCTCCGCGATGACCGCGGTCATGCCCAGCGAGCGGGCCTGCTTGACGGTCAGCCCGGACTGGGCCTCCTCGGCGCCGATGAACAGCACCTGCGGGTTCCTGGACCGGATCGTGTTCAGCTGCGGTGTCATGTTGGTCTGGTCGGCGGGAACCACCTCGGCGGCGACCGGCGTGATGCCCAGCGACTTCAGCGAGGAGGTGAACGCGCTGTCCTCCCCGGCGCCGTAGGAGTCGTTGTTGGTCAGCAGCGCGAACTTCTTGTAACCCTTGGTCTGCACCAGGTACTTCGCCAGCGTCGAGTCGTAGGTGAGCCCGGTCGGCCCGTTGAGGAACAGGTACGGGCTGCCGAGCTTGAGCAGCTTGGTCGACTGCCCCGAGGTGATGTTCGGGATGTGCTCGGCCTGGAGGATCGGGGCCATGGCCAGGGTCACCGAGCTCTCCGCCGTGCCGAGCATGGCGGTGAATCCCTCGCTGGCGATCTTCCTCGCCAGTTCCGTGCCGACCGTCGGGTCGCCCTGGTCATCGAAGAGCGTGAGCTGGATCTTGCGGCCGTCGATGCCGCCGGCCTTGTTCACCTGGTCGACGGCCAGTTTGACGCCGCGCCATTCGAACTGCCCGAGGTCGCTCGAGGAACCGCTCTGCGCGTCGACCACCGCGATCTTGATCGGCCCGGAGGCCGCGCCGGTGGATCCGCCCGACCCGGACCCGCCGGAGCCTCCGGACGAGCTGCCGGGGGCGCTGCATGCGGCCGCGAGTATGGCGATCGCCGCGGCGGACAGTGCCGCCGCGGCGCCGGATCTTCTTATCATTCGAACCTCCCACGGTAAATATCTGTGATGTTCCAGTGCCCTGGCGTGGGCACCGGTTCGTTGATCATCGGCACGTCGATGACGGCGGCCCGGCGGCGTGCCAGCGCCTCCCGCAGCGCCTTCGCCAGGTCGCCGGGGGCCGTGATCTCGTACCCGTCGGCGCCGCAGGACCGCGCCAGGGCGGCGAAGTTCGGGCTGTACGGCTGGCCGTCCGGATCACGGAACTCACAGCCGAACCCGGTGCCGTAGTGCGCCGTCTCAAGGTCCGCGATGGTGCCGTGCGCCCGGTTGTTCATCACCACGAACAGGACGGGCAGTCCCTGCTCGACCGCCATCGGGATGGCCGGAAGCTGCGCGGACATGCCGCCGTCGCCGATGAGAGCGACCACCGCCCGTTCGGGATCATGAATTGAAACCCCGACCGCGGCGGCCGGCCCGAAACCCATCGTGGACGCGCCGCCGGGAGTGATGAACCGGCCGCGGTCAGGCAGCTCGTAGCACTGCGCCACGCCGTTCTTGTTCCACCCGACGTCGGTGACCAGGACGGCGTCGTCCGGCAGCGTCTGGCGCAGGTCGGACAGGATCCGCTGCGGGCGCAGCGGGAACGCGTCGTCATGGGCGAGGGTGAACGCGGCGGTTCTCGCCGCACGGATCGCGGCCGGGTCGGTTCTTTTTTGATTTACCGAACGAGCGGTGGCGGCCGCCTCGAGTATCGCTTTCACCGCCAGCGTGGCGTCCGCGACCGCGCCGATCTCCACCGGGTAGCTGCGCCCGATCTCGGCCGGGTCGATGTCGATCTGGATGAGCCTGGATGGCGGGAAGCGCCACAGCGTCCAGGAGCTCGCGTCGGTCTCGGCGAACCGGGTGCCGATCGCGAGCACCACGTCGGCGCTGCGCGCGTAGTCGTTGGCCAGTTCCAGGCCCCAGAAGCCGGTCATCCCGATCACCAGCGGATGGCTGTCCGGGATCGTGCCCTTGGCCATCAGGGAGTGCGCGACCGGGATGTCCAGCCGCTCGGCGAGCCGGGTGAGCGCCTCGCGTCCCCCGGGGCCGCGCAGCCCGCCGCCGAGGTAGATCAGCGGGCGCCTGGCGTTCGCGAGCAGGCCCGCGATGCGCTCCGCGACTCCGGCCTCGAGGCCGGGCCGGGCGGTCTGCGCCGGCAGCGGGTACGTGAGGCCGTCCGGGAGCTCCCGTGAGAACAGGTCCATCGGGACGTTGAGCAGGACCGCGCCGGGACGGCCGGAGGTGGCGGTCCAGAAGGCGCGCTCGGTGAACCGGGGGAGGTCCCCGGCGCGGTGCGCGTGCCAGGCGCGCTTGACGAACGGCCGGTAGATGGCGGCCTGCTCGGCGTCGGAGTGCAGGTTCGTCTCCTGGTGCGGGTGGCGGCCCGCGTAGTAGCTGGGGACGTCGCCGCTGATCGCCACCAGCGGGACAGAGTCCATCGCGGCGGTCGCCACGCCGGTGACCGCGTTCATCATCCCGGGGCCGACGTGCAGCAGCAGCACGCCGGGCCTGCCGGAGGCGCGCGCGTACCCGTCGGCGGCGTGCGCCGCGGCCTGCTCGTGGCGGGCGATGACGAACTTTATGCGGCCGGCGCGCCCGATCGCGTCCAGCAGCGCGATGTTCGTGTGCCCGCAGGTGCCGAAGACGTGCGTGACGCCGTACGATTCGAGCTGTCCTGCCAGGAGCTCGGCCGCGGTCGTCATGCCGGGCCCCCGAACAGGCTGACGCCGCGCAGCAGCAGGGTCTTGACCACGGTGAAGTCCTCGATCAGCCAGCGCGGCGACTCCCGGCCGAAGCCGGAGTCCTTCACCCCGCCGAAGGGCAGGTGGTCGAGGCGGAAGTTCGACGATCCGCCCGCGACCAGGCCGCCGGTCTCCAGGTCGCGCCAGACCCGGAAGATCGTGTCGATGTCCCTGGTGAACAGGCCCGCCTGCAGGCCGTAGCGGCTGCGGTTGCAGGTCTCGATGACGTCGCCGAGCGCGCCGAACGGCAGGACCGCGACCAGCGCCCCGAAGACCTCCTCGGTGACCACCCTGGCGGTCTGCCGCGGCCTCGCGACGACGGTGGGGGCGACGGTGGCGCCGTCCCTGGTCCCGCCGGCCGCGATGGTGGCGCCCTCGGCGGCGGCTTCGCCCGCCCAGCGGACCACCCGCTCCGCCGCCTCCTCGTCGACCATGGACCCGACGTCGGTGCTGTCGTCCAGGGGGTCCCCGGTGCGCAGCGCCCGGACCTCGGCCGTGAAGGATTCGAGGAATTCGGCGAACCGGTCCTGCTGCACGTAGACCCGCTGGACGGAGATGCAGCTCTGGCCGGAGTTGGTGTAGCCGGTGCGGGCGCAGTTCGCCGCGGCGGCGGCGACGTCCGCGTCCGCGCACACGATCGTGGCCGCGTTGCCGCCGAGCTCCAGCACGAGCCTCTTCGGCCGTGCCGTTCCGGACGCCCGGGCCACGGCCGCGCCGGCCGCGGCGCTGCCGGTGAAGCTGATCACCGCGACCTCCTCGGCCGCGCAGAGCATGGCGCCGACGTCCGCGCCGCCGTGCAGCAGCTGCACCGCCTCCGGCGGCATCCCGGCGTCCAGCATCAGCTCCACGACGGCCGCGGTGGTGGCGGGCGCCTGCGGCGGCCCCTTCACGATCGTGGTGTTGCCGGCCGCGAACGACGCGCCGAGCTTGTGCGCGAGCAGGTTCGCCGGCGCGTTGAACGGCGTGATCGCCAGCGCGACCCCGGCCGGGGCGCGGTACGTGAGCGCGGTGGTCGTGGCGCCGCGCGGGTAGCTGGCGCCCGGCAGCAGCTCGCCGCCGAGCTGGCGCGCCGTGTCCGCGCAGGTCTTCAGGGTGTCGGCCACCCGGTCGATCTCGCCCCGGCCGTCCTTGACGGGTTTGCCGAGCTCGGTCGCGAGGAGCGTGGCGAGCTGGTCTTTCCGCTGCGCCGCGAGCGCCGCCGCCCGTTCGAGCACGTCGGCGCGGCCGGCGGGAGTGGTGCGGGCCACGGCCTTCGCGGCGAGCTTCGCGTAACCGGCCGCGGCGGTCACGTGCCCCGGCTCCGCCGCTACGGCGCGGCTCACGACCTGCTGGAGATAGGGGCCGGTGCGTTCCATCCACCGCCCGGAGGCCTTCCACTCCCCGGCCAGGAAAGCCGGCGCGTCCGTCACGTCCATGTGTGGACCACCTAACGGTGCGATTGAACCATTCTGCGGATAGCGTGTAACGTACGATCTGAGCACCAGATCTGGCAAGGGGGTGAGCATGGACAGTCGCCGGGGAGAGGACTCCGCCGGAGTGCGCAGCATCCGGCGCGCGCTGGACATCCTGTCGCTGCTGAGCGAGGACAAGCCGGCGGTGACGATCCGGGAGATCACCGACGCCACCGGCCTGCCGAAGACCACGGTGCTGCGCCTGGTGCACACGCTCGAGCACAGCGGGCTGCTGTGGGCGGCCAGCGGCGGGTACGCGGCCGGCCCGGGGCTGTGGCGGTGGGCTCACCTGGCGCGCCGGAGCTGGCAGCTTCCGGCGGAGACGCAGGCGCTGATGCGTGAGCTTGGCGCGGCGCACTCGGAGACGGTGAACCTGTACGTGCAGCGCGACATCTGCCGGGTGTGCGTCGCGCAGCAGGAATCCCCGCGCCCGCTGCGGCACGTCGTCCAGATCGGCGACGAGCTGCCGCTGTGGGCGGGCGCCTCCGCCAAGGTGCTGCTGCTGAACGCGCCCGACGGCCTGCTCCTGCGGGTCGCGCGCCGGTCGCCGGCCGCCGACGCGCACCTCGCGACGCTGCGAGAGTGGGTCGCGCGGGCGCGGCGCGATGGGTACGCGGTGAGCCACGGTGAGCGCGAGGAGGGGCTGTCGGCGGTCGCCGCGCCGGTATACGGGCGATCCGGCACGGTCGTGGCCGCGCTCGCGCTGTCCGGCCCGACCGTGCGGTTCACCGATGACCGGGTCAGGATGTTCGCCGACGACTTGATGAAGGCCGCCGCCCGCATATCGGACCGCGGGTTCGACCACCCACTTGCCTGATGGAGCCTGTGCATGCGCCCGCTTACCGGTATTCGTGTGCTCGACCTGACCAATGTCCTGGCCGGCCCCTACTGCAGCTACCAGCTCGCGTTGTTCGGCGCGGAGGTGATCAAGGTCGAGATGCCGGGCCACGGCGACCTCGCCCGCGGCCTCGGGCCCGACCCGGACCTGAACGCGGCCGGGACCGGCGCGTCGTTCCTGGCGCAGAACGCCGGCAAGAAGTCCGTCGAGCTGAACCTGAAGGACCCCGGCGGCCGGGCGGTGCTCGAGGACCTGGTCCGGGACGCCGACGTGCTGGTGGAGAACTTCCGCGCCGGCGTCATGGACCGGCTCGGGTACGGCTGGCCCGCGCTCCGGGAGATGAACCCCCGGCTGGTGTACTGCGCGATCTCCGGGTTCGGCCAGACGGGGCCGATGCGGCACGTCCCCGCCTATGACCAGGTCATCCAGGGACTGTCCGGGATGATGTCGATCACCGGTACACCGGAGACCGCGCCGCTGCGGGTGGGCTTCCCCGTGTGCGACACCGTCGGCGGGCTGATGGCGGCGCTCGCCATCGCCGCCGCACTCGCCGGGCGGGCGCTGACCGGCCAGGGACGCTTCCTCGACGTGTCCATGCTGGAGGCGTCGATCTCCGCGATGGGCTGGGCCGTGTCCGGCTACCTGGTCGCCGGGGTGCCCCCCGAGCCGATGGGGGACCAGAACGCGACCGCCGCGCCGTCCGGGACGTTCGAGGCCGCTGACGGCCCGCTGAACATCGCCGCCAACCGCCAGGAGCAGTTCGAGACGCTGTGCCAGGTGATCGGCCGGCCGCACCTGGCGGACGACCCGCGGTACGCCGGACCCCAGGCGCGCAAGGACAACCGTGAGTCCCTGAACCGTGAGCTGAACGAGGCACTGCGCAAGCGGACGGCACGGGACTGGGAGGAATCGCTGACGGCCGCCGGGGTGCCGGCCGCGCGTATCCTCACCGTGCCGCAGGCGCTGGCGCTGGACCAGCTCGCCGGGCGCGGCTTCCTGACCGAGCTGCCGTTTCCCGGCGGTGACGGCGTCTACCGCGTCGCCGGGAACGGCGTGCTCGTCGACGGCGAGCCGCTGCGCCCGGACGGCCCGCCGCCCCGGCTCGGCGAGCATGACGTGCTGCTGCGCGGCCGGGGGAACACGTGAACACGGACGAGCTGGCCCAGTGGTGGGGGACCGCGATATCCCGGATCGAGCCGGGCGTGATCGAGCTGCGCGGGCGTCCGGTGCAGGACCTGATCGGCTCGGCCAGCTTCGTTTCGGTGATCTGGCTGCTGCTGCGCGGTTCACTGCCGTCTCCCGGCCAGGCGGCGCTGCTGGAGGCGGCGCTGGTCGCCTCCGTCGACCACGGTCCGCAGGCGCCGTCGATCGCCGCCGCGCGGATGGCGGCCACCTGCGGAGTCGGGCTGAACACCGCGGTCGCGACCGGCGCCGGCATGCTCGGCGACGTGCACGGCGGCGCGGGGGAGCAGTGCGTGCGGCTGCTCACCGAGATCGTCGAGACGGGCGACGCCGGCGCCGTGCTCGGCCGGTGGCGAGCCCGGTCTAGGTACGTTCCGGGTTTCGGTCACCGGTTCCACCCGGCCGACCCGCGCCGCGGCCCGTTGCTTTCGCTGGTCGCCGCCGCGCAGCGGGACGGTGTGGTCTCGGGGGAGTACCTGCGCGCCGCGCTGGCGGCCGAGGCGCAACTGGCGCCGGTGCCGATGAACATCGATGGAGCCACCGCGGTGATCTACGCCGAGCTCGGCTTCCCCGCGCCGCTGGCACGCGGCCTTTTCGTGCTCAGCCGGTCGGCCGGCATCCTGGCGCACGCGTGGGAGGAATCGCAGCAGAGCAGGCGCATCAAGGGTCCGATGCCACCGTCGATCCTGCCCGCGTACCTCGGCCCCCATGGCTCACCCGCCTGACCCGACACGGATCCAGGTCTTGCCGGGCACATCGCGCGCGGCGCGGAACGCCGCCTCGGCCTCCTCCATCGGGTAGCAGGCGGCCAGCACCCGGCCGGCGCCGGGCTTGCCCGACCCGACCGCGGCGGCGAAGTCCTCCGGATGGTCGTAGATCAGCGACCCCGCCAGCGTGAGCTGCCGCTGCACGACGGTTCGCGTGTCCAGGGGCACCGGCTGGCCGCTCTGGCCGATGAGCACGACCAGGCCGCCCGCGGCCGTGCGGGAGACCGCCTCGCGCAGGCCGGGCCCGGTACCGGAGGTCTCGAAGGTGAGGGCGAAGCCCGTTTCGTTCGGCAGAACCGGGCGAGCCCCGAGCCGGACGGCCAGCTCCCGGCGCCCGGGATGCGGTTCGAGGACCGCGGGCGTGATCCCGTGCCCGGCAAGCGCCACGCAGAGCAGCGCCCCCTGGGAGCCGGTTCCGACGACGAGCGTGCTGTCGTCGAATACGCGGGTGCCGGCCACCCGGCGGATCGCGGCACGGGCGACGATCAGCGGCTCCGCGCAGACCGCGTCGGTGTCGGCCCAGCTGTCGGGAAGCGCCCAGGTGAACCGGGCGGGCACGGCGATCCGCTCGGCGAGGGTGCCGGGCTCGGTGAAGCCAAGGCTCCGGCGGCGCGGGCAGCGTGACGTACGGCCGGAGCGGCAGGCCCCGCACGCCAGGCAGGGGATGTTCGGCTCGATGACGACGCGCTGGCCGGTGCGGTGCCGGTCCACGCCGGCGCCTGTGGCGATGACCTCGCCGAACGTCTCATGCCCCACGAGCCAGGGAAATTCCGGTGGCTGCCTCTGGTCGGTGAACAGCGCCAGGTCTGATCCGCAGATTCCGACGCCGCGGACCTGGACGAGCACCTCGCCGGTGCGCGGCTCGGGTTCCGGCCAGTCGCCGACGACCCGCAGCCTCCGTGGCTCGGCATCGAGCAGGACCGCCCGCATCAGGCGCCGTCCAGCAGCGCGCAGGCGGCCTGCCTGGCCCGCGCGGCGAATTCCGCGTCGGCCAGCGCGACGCGGCCCGGCGCCTCCACCGAGAGCGGCAGGCCGGGAGGCAGGGCGGCGAGCATGGCGGCGAGCGGCAGGTCGCCCTCTCCGGGCAGCAGCCGTGCCCGCCGCGCCTCTTCGACGGGGTCTGGCGGCGGTCCGGCCGGCGCGTCGCAGACTTGCAGGTAGCTGAGCAGGCCCGGGTCGACGCGGCTCAGCTCGCCGGGGGTGACCCCGCAGCGGTGGATGTGCAGGGTGTCGAGCAGCACCCCGCCGCCCTCCGACCGCCGCGCGATCGCGACCGCACCGCCGAGGGTGCGCAGCGAGCGGAAGGCCATGAACTCCACGACCGGGCGTACCTCGTAGGCCAGCGCGAGCCGGGTGAGCGCCGCGAACCGGTCCGCGAACCGGTCGGTATCCGGGTCCTCGCAGAGCACGATGAGGAACCGGGCACCGAGGGCGGCGGCGGCCTCGAGCACGGGCTCCGGATCGCGTTCGAGCCGGAACGCCTCCACGTCGAGGACGGTGATCCCGGTGGCGGCACAGCGCCGCGCGGTCTCGTCGAGCATGGGGGACCCCGGCGCCATCGGCCAGGGATGCTCGTCCGGGGTCACCGGCGCGATCCTCAGCCCGACGCTGGTGAAACCGGCCCCGGCGGCCAGGCTCACCAGATCGGGCGGCGCGACGTGCAGCATCGTCAGGTGATCCAGCCCGACCTCGCGCGGTCTGGTGGCCAACGGCCCCACCTCCCGGGCCGGCGCCCCGCTCCCTGATCAGCGCCTGCCTTCCGGTAAAAATGTACGTACTAGTTAGTTCATACCTGTACACCCGGGGACTCCCCGCTGTAAAGAGGGCGTTACCTGTCTGACGCACGGGAGTTCCCGATTCGACGCCGCCGTGCCCGGGATGACACCCTTGGCGTGGGCGACCAGACGGAAGGACGTTTGCGATGACCACGATGTCCGGGCCGGGCACGGTTCCCGCCAGGCAGCGGGACCCGGAGCGTACCCGCCAGGACATCCTCGATGTTGCCGTCAAGGAGTTCGCCGCGCGCGGCTACTCCGGCGCCCGCGTGGACGAGATCGCCGCGAAGACACGCACCACCAAGAGGATGATCTACTACTACTTCGGCGGCAAGGAACAGCTCTACATCGCGGTACTCGAGCACGCCTACTCCGTTGCCCGTGACGCCGAGCGGCGCATCGACGTGGACCTGCTCGACCCGGTCGCGGCGATCAGGCGCCTCGCCGAGCTGACCTTCGACCATCACGAGTCGCACCCGGACTTCATCAAGATCGTGGCGGGGGAGAACATCAACAACGCCGAGTTCATCGCCAAGTCGAAGGCGCTCGCCGAGCTGAACACCCCCGCGGTCTCGGTCGCCGCGCGCATCCTCGAGCGCGGCTACGCGTCCGGGGTGTTCCGCCGCCGGGTCGACGCCGTCGACCTGCACATGATGGTGAGCGCGTTCTGCTACTTCCGGATGTCCAACAGGCACACCTTCGGCGCGATCTTCGGCCGGGACATGCTGGACCCCGGTCGCCGGGATCACTACCGTGCCATGATCGGCGAGCTGATCACCAGCTACCTCACCGGCGATTCCGGGGCCGCGCCGGCGTTCAGCTGACCGGCCCCGCGCGCCGTCGGCTGGAGCGCCCTGCCCTGAAGGGCGGCTTCCGCGCAGCTGTCGGCTGCGGCGCCCTGCCGGGAAGGGGGCACCTGCCCTACGGTCGGCTGCGGCGCCCTGCCCAGAAGGGGCAGCGGCCAGCGCTCGGCATTAAGTATGGACGATCTAGTTAGTTAATAATTACTGAACATGCATGACGGCACGGCCCGCGGCCGTGTGACGGCTGCTGGCCCGGCCCAAGGCTCGCGAAGCCCGCCTGCGTGAACATCTCACCTCACCGGGGGTCCGGGGGTACCGCATCCTCCTCCGCCCGCTTCTCGCCGCCGCGCCCCGCTGGCGTGTTGCGGTGGGACTGGCTGTCGCGGAGCGTGTTCAGGGATCCGCCGGCCGTCCAGTACCTGGACCCGGCGACCAGGAGTTCCTCGGCGGGGAACTTGGTGATGACCTCGCAGCCGTCCCCCGTGACGACCACCTCTTCCTCGATGCGCGCGGCGGACCAGCCGTCACTGGCTGGCCAGTAGGTCTCCAGCGCGAAGACCATCCCCTCCTCGAGCGGCTCCGGATGGTCCAGCGACACGAGCCGGCTGAAGACCGGCTTCTCCCAGATGGACAGGCCCACGCCATGCCCGTACTGCAAGCCGAAGGCGGCGGTCTCATCGGCGAAGCCGAACTGCTCCGCCGCGGGCCACCGCGAGACGATGTCAGCCGTCGTCGCCCCCGGCTTGACCAGCGCGATGGCCTCGTCGATGTACTCCCGGCAGCGGACGTAAGCGTCGCGCTGCGCCCGGGACGCACTGCCCACGGCAAACGTCCGGTAGTAGCACGTGCGGTAGCCGAGGTAGCTGTGCAGGATGTCGAAGAACGCCGGGTCCCCCGGCCGGATCAGCCGGTCGGAATACACGTGCGGGTGCGGGGAGCAGCGCTCCCCGGAGATCGCGTTCACCCCTTCCACGTACTCGCTGCCCAGGTCGTACAGGACCTTGCTGACCATGCCGACGCATTCGTTCTCCCGGATTCCCGGGCGGAGGAACTCATACAGCTCGCTGTAGGCCGCGTCGACCATGGAGCACGCCTGGGTCAGCAGGGCGATCTCGTCGCGGGTCTTGACGCGCCGCGCCTCCATGAATACCTGCTGGCCGTCCACGGCCGTGATTCCGGCGGCGGCCAGGGCGACCAGCACCGGCATCTCGGCCACGTCCACGCCAAGCGGCTCCCCGGCCAGGCCGTGCTCGCGCAGCACCGCGACGATCTTGCTCGCGACGTCCTCGGCGATCCCGGCGGCGGGATGGAAGGCGCCCCGGAGGGTGGAGATGCCGGCCCGCGCGCCGGTCCGGGCGGCGCCGTCCGGCGTGGCCGGGCCGCCGGTGTGATCCAGCCACGGGTTGTATAGCTGGTGGTGGCGGGCCGCCGAGCCGAAATCCCACACGATCGGCTCCCCGCCGCGGGGCAGCAGGGCGAACCGGATCAGCTTGTCCATTGCCCAGGTGCCGATGTGGGTTGATGTCATGTAGCGGATGTTGGCGAAGTCGAAGCTCAGCAAGCCGCCCAGCTCGGACCGATCCAGTTCGGCTTTGACCCGGGCCAGCCGCTCCGCCCGCAGCCTGGCGAGATCGATCCGGTTCTCCCAGTCGACCGCGTTCGGGCCGAAGGTCTGGGCGGTCTTCACCGAAGGTGTTGCCGGCATCCGGGGCGCTCCTCCGCGGTCACGTGCCGGAGCGTTCACCGCCGCCGGCGGGTTACCTCGGTTTATCGTTAGCGAACATCGATTGTCAAGAGTTACTAAACATGTGTGTGCGTGTATAGTTCCGGTTAATCGCCGTAGGACTCCGCTGGGTAAAGGTCGCGCTTCCGTGAACGTAAACGTGGGTAGCCTGATCCGGCGGGAGCGCCAGAAGCAGGGGCTGTCACTGCGTGAGCTCGCCCGCCGTGTCGGCGTCTCGGCCAGCATGCTGTCCCAGGTGGAAACCAACCGGACGCGCCCCTCGGTGAGCTCGATGTACGCGATTGCCACCGAGCTGGGACTGTCGATCGACGCGCTGCTCTCGGCCGGCGACGGCGTACCGGCGGACAGTT
>JAFAZE010000141.1 GCA_019239975.1 Streptosporangiaceae bacterium | reverse complement strand
GGCCACCGGCGTGAGCGGCCGGGCACACGGAAACCCGCGCTCGGCCAAGCGAGCCTGCGCCGCGACACACGGCACGGCCCGACCGTCATCGGCGCGCGCCTTGACCACGACATCCGTGCCACCGGTCAACCGGAGACCGAACACCGTCGAGATCCGTTGCAGCTGGAACAGCAGGCCGACGGGTTCGCCACCCAGATGGTCCAGACACCAAGCCGGCAACCAGCCCGGCAGATCGTCCAACGGCACAATCAGGACTGTGCCATAGGCACCGAACGCACCGGAAGTGAGATTTGCCTGCTGAACCCGAGTGGGGTCACATCAGTGCTCACTCAGCGCTGGGGCCGCGAACACGATCGTCAAGTGCGCTTCGATGCAGTCGCGCTTGCGGTGGTAGGTGACCGGCGCCCCGTCCGGGCAGGCGGCTAGGTTGGTGACGTAGCCCCTGATCACCCGGTAGCCACGCTCCAGGGCGCCCAGCAGGTGCCCCATCCGGCGGCGGCTTCCTGATGATCGCCGAAGTCCAGGCGGTCACCGGGTAACGGCGGGGGTCAGGCGTTTGGCGTGAATGCCGGCGTCAGGCAAGTTCGGCCAGGGGGAAGGCGCGGTGGCGGCGAGGCGGGATGAGGAAATTCTGCCGGCGGGTCGCTGTAAGGAACCGCTCCAGTCCGTTATCGTGGTCAGCGACGCCGAACTGGTGCGCGAGGTCGAGCGATGCCTGATTTATCCGCATAACGCGAAAGAACTCCGCGGTCTGGACGAAAATGGTGAACTGAAGCTTCGGCTGCTTCGAGCCGTCGGGTACATCGATGTCGTCCAGGCCAGGGCCGTCCATCCGCATGTGGATCGGATGACTGTCGGCGGCGCGGGAAGATCGCTGCAGCGCGGGCAGGTGTCCCATCCGGCGCCTACCCTGAAATGTGTTGATGCCCTGGGCATTGCGGGCCGCGTCGCCGGTCCCGAAGTCCACGTTGTCGAGATAGGCCGGGCCACCCCCGTCGGTGAACTGGTCGGCGTTGCCAGTGGAGGGAATCGGGTCGGAGCGGAACATGTACTGCACTCGCTCGGTGTACGGCTCCGCTGGCTTGGCATAGAACTGGGCGAGGTCCTCGATCACGTGGGAAAGGTGCTGAATTGCACCGTTGTCGAAGTAATCGCCGGGCTGCGCGGTGGTGAGATGTGCCGATTCGTTGCCGGCGAACGTGCAGCTCGCCGGGACCCCGCTGCCGCCGGCGTGCTGGTCGAGGAAGCCCATCCACATCGGCGAGTCCGGGTTGATCTCCGTGGCGTACGGGAATCTGTGTGCCTCTGCCAGGCGGCGCGGGAGCGAGACCGCGACGAACTGAGCGCGGCTTGAGGTGACGGTGGCCAGGTCCTTGAACAGCCTCGGCGACCGGACGCGCTGGCCGTTGAGCGAGTCGGTGCCGCCCAGCCAGCAGAGCACGTCGCTGATGATGGCCGAGTTGTCGCTGCGGAAGGTGAGGAGCAAGTCGTTATTCTCGATCTTCACCGGAACGTTGAACGTCTGCTTGGTGATCCCGGGGTTGGCCGGGCTGACGTCGGTTGGGCCGGGGACGGCCTCCTCCAGCGCGTAGCGGCTGGTGTCGGAAGCTAGCCGCGGCATGTACGAGGACACCAGCGGCCCGGTCATCCCGCCAGGCAGTCGGCTGAAGTACGGGATCCCGTAGGAGATCAGTGTGATGATCCCGCTCGCGCCGAACGGATAAGCGGATTCAATGGTCGCGAGCGCGTCTCTCAAGTCCAGCACGTCAGCGATGGTCGGCGTACGTATCAGCCTCGCGGTGACGAAAACCGTATGCACTGGCGGAAACTGGGCAGCGACGTTGCCGCCGCCATCGTTGAGGATCTGCACCGGGGCGAGGAACGCGCCAATGTCGAACTGAATATCCGGAAGCGTGCTGGCTTCGAGCGCCATCCGCCGCGGGAGCGAGGCCTGTCGCCCTGCCAGTTCCACCGTGCCCAGCGCGACGGCAAGGCTTGCGGCTCCCTTGAGCAGTGCGCGCCTTCCGATGGCGCCTGATGCGTTCTGTGAGCTGGTTTCCCCGGGGCCATGAGTTCCTGCTTGCGTTTTCATAGTTGCTTCCTTTTGCCTTAATGGAATGCGCGGCAGCCGGCGCGGTGGCCGCATTGCCGCATCCATCATCTGGGTACAGGCGCAGGGGGATGCCAGGCAAACTGCGTAACAGACTTACCGGCAGATTCCGGTCTGCCAGTGCACAGCGGGCAGCGGCCGTGCGGGGCAGTGCCTCGAATTTAAGAATCTGCCGGAGAGGCTTACCGGGTAACTGAGACCAGGTTGATGTTCATTCTTGCCCGCGTGATCATCTGGTTCCGGCCCGCGGACAGGCATTCCGGTACGGCACACCCTCCGGCACGTATCTGGCCCACTGTGCCGGTGTGAGGGAGCCGCCTATTTGCGAGCACAGTCGTGCCAGCGGATCGGTGAGATAGCCGACATCCCACAACGCTGTGCCACCGCGGCCGCCGGTGGCCAGGGTCTTGCCGTCTGGGCTGAACGCCACGGACTGGACCAGGGAGTCGGCCGCGTCGGCCAGCGGGTTCGCCAGCTGCTGGCCGGTGGCCACATCCCATAGCTGCGCACCGTTCGGGCCGCCGGTGGCGAGTGTCTTGCCGTCCGGGCTGAACGCCACGGAGACGGTCGAGTCGCCGACGGTGCTGAGCTGGCCGTCGATCTGCTGGCCGGTGCCCACGTCCCACAGCCGGATGCCCGCGTCGCCGGCGGTAACCAGCATCTTGCCATCCGGGCTGAACGCCACCGCATATGTCACCTGCCGGACGCTGCCGGCCAGCGTCCTGCCGATGCGGCGGCCGCCGACCGTGTCCCACAACGTTGTGACGTTGCCGTTGCTGGTGGCCAGTGTCGTGCCGTCCGGGCTGAACGCCACTCCGTAGGGTGAGTAGGAGGGCATGCCAGTGAAAGGCTGGCTGGTCTGGCGGCCGGTGGCCACGTCCCACACCTGCACTGCGCCGTTGTACCTGCCGATCGCCAGCGTCTTGCCGTCCGGGCTGAACGCCACCATGTTGATCGTGCCGCCGGGGGCGCCGAAGGGCTTGCCGACCTGCCGCTCGGCGGGAACGTCCCACAGACGCACACCGGACGTACTCTCGGTGGCCAGCATCTTTCCATCCGGGCTGAACGCCAGAACCCGAGGTGGCCCGGACAGCGCTGCCTGAGTTCTGCTGAGGCCGGCGGCGAGGGGCTTGCCGATCTGGTGGCCGGTGGCGACGTCCCACAGCTGCACTGTGCCGTCGTACCGGCGGGTGGCCAGCATCTTGCCGTCCGGGCTGAACGCCACGCAGAAGGCCTGGTTGCTCTTGCCGCCAGCGAGCGGGGAGCCGGGCTGCGGATATATCGCCGAAGGTATACTCAGCAGCCGTGCTGTGCCATCCGGGCCGCCGGTCGCGAATGTCTTGCCGTCCGGGCTGAACGCCACCGAGCTCACCATATCGACGTTGCCGTTCGCGAGTGGCGCGTAGACCTGCTGGCCGGTGGCCACGTCCCAGAGCCGCGCACCGGACGGGCCGCCGGTGGCGAGCGTCCTGCCATCCGGGCTGAACGCTATCGCGGCGATCCCTCTCCCGTCGTCGACCGACTGGCCGGTCTGGCGGCCGGTTGCCACGTCCCAGAACCGTGCGCCGTTCGGAGCGCCGGTGGCGAGCGTCCTGCCATCCGGGCTGAACGCCAGCACATAGGCCTCCACGGCTCCCGTATTTCCGGCAGCGAAGAACCTTCTGAGCTGGCGGCCGGTGGCCACGTCCCAGAGCCGCGCACCGAACGGCCCGCCGGTGGCCAGCGTCCTGCCATCCGGGCTGAACGCCACCGAGGTGACACCGGCGGGGTCGGCGGTGATGGTGGCGGTCTGCGGATTGGCAGCGGCGGTCAGCATGGCGTCCCGGGCCTGGGGGGTGGAGTTGAGCGCCCAGGCGGCGATGCTGTCCACGCGGGACGCGGTGGCGTTGGTGCCGGCGAGGGCTTGGCTTTGGCTGATCAGCAGGCCTGAGACGGCGATATCCCGCTGGGTTGTGGCTGCCTGGTCGGCGCGCACGGCTATGATCCACACCGTGGTCAGGGCGGCGACCAGGGCCAGCAGCACCGCGGTGAGCTGCTGCCGGGCCCGGATGCGGCGCCGCGCGGCGCGGCGGCTGGCATGCAGGAAGTCTTTGTCGGCCCGGCTGAGCGGCATCTGGCGCGGGTCGCTGTCGATCCGGGCGGCGGCCGCCGCGGCGGTGTCCAGCCGGCTGCCTCGGTACAGGTAGGAGGGATCCCGGGAGTCCTGGGCCCATTCGGTGGCGGCGGCGTGCAGCCGGGTGCGGATGACGCGATCGGCGCGGGCATCAGCGAGCCAGTCATCACGCAGCAGCGGCCAGGCGGTCAGCAGCACCTCGTGGCTCATCGCCACGGTGTCGGCGTCCAGTGTGAGCAGCCGTTCGGCGGCGAACTTCTCCAGCACCACCTCCACGGCCCGCGCCCGGCCACCGTCGGTGCCCGCGGTCAGCTCGGCACGGGTGGCGGGCACGGCCACGTCGGTGCCATCGCCGCTGATGGCGGTCAGCCGGGTGAACACCTGCCGCGCCACCTCCTGCTGGGCGGGATTCAGCGCCTGGTAGGCGCGTTGCGCGCTGGCCGCGACGGCGCCTTCGATGCCGCCGGTACGCTCGTAGTCAGCCAGCGTGAGCACCTGCCCGGCGCGGGTCCGCCACGTCTGATCCAGGGCATGAGAAAGCAACGGCAGCACTCCAGCCTCGCCGGGCGCGGGCGGTCCGGCCGCCTGGACGCCTGCCTCCTCCAGCAGCACCCGCACCAGGTTCTCCTCGACGGCCGAGCCCGCCGCGGCGGCCGGCTGGGTGATGGCCAGCCGCAGCTGCCGCCGGGTCATCGCGGTCAGCAGGTAGCGCTCCTGCACCGCCGCGGCCGACTGCGGGAAGTCGGCCAGCCGGGCCTCGAAATCCGAGCGCACCACCAGCACCACCAACGCCGCCGGACGCGGCCCGCCAGCGGCGGCGTGCAGCGCGGTGAGGAACGCCTGCCGCTCTGGCTGAGACTCACACGCAGTGAACAGCTGCTCGCACTGGTCCACCACCAGTATCACCCGCTGCCCCGCATTCGCCGGGCTCACGCCCGCGGGCCCGGCGGCCAGCGCGGCCTGCCGGGCGGTCAGGGCGAAGCCGGCCGGGTCGGCGGCGAACTGCTGCCGCAAGGCGGCGGCGTCCGCGCGGGCCAGCGGCGCGATCCGGACCGCCAGTTCCTCCACCGGGCTGTGTCCGGGGGTGAACACCACGCACGGCCACCACGCCGCCTCGGGCACGGCAGTCAGCCCGGCCTCCCGCAGCCGGGGCAGCACCCCAGCGTGCAGCAGCGAGGACTTGCCCGCCCCCGACACCCCCGACACCACGATCAGCCCGGTACCGTCCAGGCACGCCGACATTAGCTCCAGCACCCGCGCCGTGGCATCCTCACGGCCGAAGAACAGCCCGGCGTCATGCTCCCCAAACGCGTTCAGCCCCCGGTACGGAACGGTAACCCGCTCAGGCTCAGCGGCGACCCGCTCAGGCTCAGAGCCGACGGCAACCGGCCGCCGTGCCAGGGCAAGAAGGTCTGCCCGCTCCCGGCCCGTTAAACCCAATGCGTCAGCCAGACGGTGAACAGAATCACGGTAAGGCCAGCGGGTCCGGCCGCGCTCGATGTCACCAATCGCGCGCACACTCACTCCCGAGCGTTCGCCAAGCTCCTCCTGAGACAGCCGGGCTGCGGCCCGGTACGCGCGCAGACGTTCCCCAAATGCTCCAGTCTGGTTCGTCATTGTCCTCGCCCCTGCCAGCCGGCGCGCACTCCAGCCACGGCCGCAGTTGCCCGCGCTAACCGCCGCCCCATGCCGGGTCCTGCCGCGACCCGGCAGATCGCGGGAGCCGGCAAGCCCGTCGCATAATTCACCTGGCCGCAGCCCGCAAGTCGCTGAATGATCACTGTGATCCGGTGTATGGACACTATCAGTGATCAACTGATGCTGCCACCGGGCCTGTTCACGTCCACAGGAGTGGTGTATGGAGTGACCGGGCCAATTGCGCGGCGAATGGAGGGTGTATTGCACACGCGGCCGAGGTATTCGCGGTCGGTACCAGCCGGATAGGCACCGCGGTCAGCTATTACGGGACTACCGGTCCAGGAAGAATCCGGGTCCGCTCACCCAGGCGCTGCACACGTGGCTAACTACTGGCCCTCCTGTCCCTCCGGTCACCGAGGCCTGGCTTCCCGCACCGGCGGAATCCGCGTGAGCAGAGTCGGGTAGCCGTCGGGCTCAGCCACCGCTCGTTCGGAAATTCTACAGAGCCGGGGTGGCGCGGGCGATGATCGCGGCGGTGCCGGTGCCGGCGGGGAGGGTGCCGTAGGCGTGGCCGCGGTCGCCGGCCAGCCGGGTGGCGGCGAAGGCGTCGGCCACGGCGGGGTGGCCGTGGCGGATGAGGAGGGCGCCCTGGAGGGTGACCGCCATGGCTTCGGCCACGCGGCGGGCCTTGGCCTCGGCGGGGTCGGCCAGGTCCTTGCGGAGGCGGGCGACCGCCTCGTCCAGGCGGCTGTCGGTGCCCTGCGCCCCGGCGAGCTCGGCGAAGAACGCCTCGGCTGTCTCGGGCTGCTTCGTCAGGGCGCGGAGGGCGTCGAGGGCGGCGACGTTGCCGGAGCCCTCCCAGATCGAGCCGAGCGGGGCCTCGCGGTACAGGCGCGGCATCCCCGATTCCTCGACGTAGCCGTTGCCGCCCAGGCATTCGAGGGCCTCGGCGGCGTGCGCGGGAGCCTGCTTGCACGCCCAGTACTTGGTGACCGCGAGCGCGAGGCGGCGGAACGCGGCCTCCTGCTCGTCACCGCGGGCGGCGCGGTCGGTCGCCCCGGCCAGCCGGAACGCGACCATGGTCGTCGCCTCGGACTCGACGGCGAGGTCGGCGAGCACGCTGGCCATCAGCGGCTGGTCGGCGAGCCGGCGGCCGAACGCCGTCCGGTGGGCGGCGTGGTGCGCGGCCTGGGTGACGCCGGCCCGCATGCCGGTGGCGGCGCCGAGCACGCAGTCCAGCCTGGTCGAGTTCACCATCTCGATGATCGTGCGGACGCCGCGGCCCTCCTCCCCCACCAGCCACGCCACGGCCCCGTCGTACTCGACCTCCGCGGACGCGTTCGACCGGTTGCCGAGCTTGTCCTTCAGGCGCTGCAGGCGCATGCCGTTGCGGGTGCCGTCGGGCAGCACGCGCGGCAGCAGGAAGCAGGACAGCCCGCCGGGCGCCTGGGCGAGCACCATGAACAGGTCGCCCATCGGCGCGGACGTGAACCACTTGTGGCCGGTCAGCACGTACGTGCTGTCGCCGGCGTGCACCGGGACGGCGCGGGTGGTGTTCGCGCGTACGTCGGAGCCGCCCTGCTTCTCGGTCATCGACATGCCGGCCAGCAGGCCATTCTTCGACGCCGGCGGGCGCAGGCCGAAGTCGTACTCCCGCGCGGCCAGCAGCGGCTCGAACTGCAGCGCGAGCGCCGGCGCGTGGCGCAGTGCGGGGACGATCGCGTAGGTCATGGATATCGGGCAGGTGTGCCCGGCTTCGGTCCTCGCCCACACGTAGAATCCCGCCGCCCGGGCGACGTGCGCGCCGGGCCTGCCGTCCCGCCACGGCGCGGCGTGCAGGCCGGCGCGGACCGCCACCGTCATCAGCTCGTGCCACGCGGGGTGGAACTCCACCTCGTCGACGCGGTGGCCGTACCTGTCATGGGTGCGCAGCGCCGGCGGGTTCTCGTTGGCCAGCCGGCCCCACTCCTGCGCCCGCTCGGCGCCGGCCAGGCGGCCCAGCTCCCGGACGTTCTCCTCGGCCCAGCCGGCGCCCTCGCGGCGCAGCGCGCCGAGCATGGCCTCGTCGTCGGCGGCGTTGAAGCCGGCCAGCGGGGGCGGCTGGTTGAAGACGTCGTGAGTGGACGGCATCGTTACCGCCTTTCGCCGTGGCCGGCGGAGTGGCCGGCCGCCGGGCTCGCGAGGTGGCCGGCGAGCCAGTCGGCCATCCGGGACCTGGACTCGAACGCGTGGTTGGTCACCCCGTGGCTGCCGTCGGGGTACATCAGAAGCTCCGCGCCGGGCGCCTCGCGGGCGAGCCGCTCGGCGTGGTACGGCGGCACCAGCCGGTCCTGGCCGCCGTGCACCACCAGCAGCGGGCCGGTGATGCGGGCGGCCATGTCCTCGAGCGTCAGCGCCCCGGCCCGCTTGCGGGCCTCGTCGGGACCCGCGGAACCCGAGCGGCGGGCGAACGTCGCCCGGGTCTGCGGCGGCAGTGAGTCCCAGTCCAGGTCGAACCGGTACGGGCCGGCCAGCGCGACGGTCGCCTTGATCCGCGGCTCGGCGGCCGCCGACCTGGCCGCGTAGTACCCGCCGAGGCTGACGCCGAACACCCCGATCCGGCCGGGATCCACGTCGTCACGGCTGCCCAGGTAGTCGGCGGCCGCCGC
This sequence comes from Streptosporangiaceae bacterium, assembly GCA_019239975.1. Classification (GTDB taxonomy): domain Bacteria; phylum Actinomycetota; class Actinomycetes; order Streptosporangiales; family Streptosporangiaceae; genus JAFAZE01. The sequence continues at coordinate 111,260 of JAFAZE010000141.1, read as the reverse complement.
CGTCACCCGCTCATACGCGGGCTCGATCGGCAGGTCGTACTCGGCCTCGCCCTGGCCTGGCCCGTCTACGGCGATCGTCGCGAGGCCGCGCTGAAGGAAGTACTCCGCCGTCGCCTGCAGCTCTTCCTTCACCGAGTCCAGGCCGGGCAGCATGATCACGACGGGTGGGTTCCCGGCGCTCGCGGGGACCCGGAGGTACGCCGCCAGCGCGGTGCCGTCGTACGGGATCACGACGGGCTCGGCCGGCGGGGACAGCGTGCCGGCGCCGCGCCGGAAACACGCCACGGTGCGTTCGTGCGCCGCCCGCTGCTCGTCTGGGTGATCGGTGAAGACGAACTTCCCCCAGTGCCAGCACAGCGCCGCGCGGCGCCACGCCCCGCCGGCGGTGACGTGCTGGCCGGCGCCCCAGGCGTGCTCGGCGATGCGCTCGTATTCCTGCGCGGTGCGGCCCCATTCGCGGCACCAGTCGTCCCAGCGGGTGATCCGCCGCATGGTCGCCTGGAAGTCGGGGTAGTCGGTCCCGTTCGCCATGAACCGCGCGGCCCAGTGGGCGGTGGCGGCGGCGATCCGCTCGTCTGCGGGCTGCTCTGCCATGCAGGTGATTGTGCGCCACCTGCGGCGCGGCGGCAACGGCGCATCCCGGTTTCAGGTCTGGACGGGGCTCAAGCCTCCGTACAGTTCGGGGCGGCGGTCGGCGAGGAGGTCGTTGTTCGCGTTGAGGGTTTTGTCGCGGGCGCGGGGCAGGTCGCAGTCGGCGGTAAGCAGCGCGGGATGGTCGGCGAGGACCGGGCCGGCCAGCGGGAAGCCGCCGGGGCCGACGATGACGGAGCCGCTGATCCAGCCGACACCGCGCTCGGTGCGGCAGCGGTCCGCGACGGCGACGAAGACGCCGTTGGCGGCGGCGGCCGCCTGGGCCTTGACCACCTCGGGCGGGCGCTCGTGCGCCGGGCGCGGGGCGGCCGGCCAGTTCACCGGGGCGGCGATCAGGTCGGCGCCAGCCAGGGCCGCCAGCCGCGTCCATTCGGGGAACTCCAGGTCGTAGCAGATCATCAGGCCTACCCTGCCGAAGGGCAGATCGACCACGGCGGGCGGCGCGTCGCCCGGGGTGAAGACGAGCTTCTCGGCGTCCCACAGGTGTGCCTTGCGGTAGACGGCGAGGGTGCCGCCTTCGGCGACCACGGCCGCGCTGTTGTACAGCCGGCCGTCGTCACCGAGCTCGCAGAAGCCGCCGGCGATCACGAGCTGGTGCGCGGCCGCGAGCTCGCGCCAGCGGGTGAGCGTGCGGCCGCTGGCGGGCGTGGCGAGCGAGCGGGCCTCTGTTTCGCCGGTGAACACGTAGCCGGAATCGGACAGCTCGGGCAGGATCACCAGCCGCGCGCCGGACGCGGCGGCACTGGCGACCGCGGCGGCGGCCGCCTCCAGGTTCGCGACCGGATCAGCCATGGTGATCGGGAGCTGGGCGGCGGCGATGCGCGTGGCCATGTGTGTCATGCGGGTTTGTCCTTCGCGAGCGCGAACAGGGCGAGGAACTCATACGCGACGTTGGCGGCGGCGAGCGCGGTCAGCTCGGCGTGGTCGTAGGCGGGCGCCACCTCGACCACGTCGGCGCCGGCCAGCGGCAAACCCTCCAGGCCGCGCAGGATCAGCTGGAGCTCCCTGGTGGTGAGCCCGCCGGGCTCGGGCGTGCCGGTGCCGGGCGCGTGCGCCGGGTCGAGCACGTCGATGTCCACGCTCACGTAGACGGGCCGGTCGCCGACGCGCGAGCGCAGCCGGTCGATCACGTGGTCCACGCCGTGCCGGGCCACGTCCGCGGTGGTCACCGTCGCGAACCCGAGGCCGCGGTCGTCGGCGAAGTCGCCGGTGCCGTACACCGGCCCGCGGATGCCCACGTGCGCCGAGTGGCCGAGCGCGAGCAGGCCCTCCTCCGCCGCGCGGCGGAACGGCGTGCCGTGGGTGTACGGCGCGCCGAAGTACGTGTCCCACGTGTCCAGGTGCGCGTCGAAGTGGATCAGGGCGACCGGGCCGTGGCGGCCGGCGGCCGCCCGCAGCAGCGGGAGCGCGATCGTGTGGTCGCCGCCGATCGCCACCAGGCGATCCGCCGATTCGAGGATCGCGCGGGCGGCGGTGTCTATCTGAGCGATGGCTTCGGCGATGTCGAACGGGTTGACCGGTATGTCACCGGCGTCGGCGACCTGGTGGGCGAACCAGGGCTGCACGTCGAGCCCCGGATGGTAGGGGCGCAGCAGCTTGGAGCCCGCCCGGACGGCAGCCGGGCCGAACCGGGCACCCGGCCGGTACGAGACGCCGGAGTCGAACGGTACGCCGGCGATCGCCACCGCCGCGGAGCCGACACCGGGGTCGCCGAGACGGGGCAGCCGGGCGAACGTGTCCGGCCCGGCGAACCGCGGCACCTGCCGCCCATCCGGCGGCCCGGCCGGGACGCCGTCACCGGGCGGGAGATCACCGGCTGTTTGGCCACCGGCCGTGGGGCCACGGGTGCGGCTGAGCGGATCCGTCATGTGCCTGTCCCTACCCCATCGCCAGACGTCGGGTTCCGTGAAGGTTAACCACCTGTCGTTCGGTACAAATATCTCACTTCAGCATGGAGGGGCGGCCGACCGCGTCCGGCGGCAAGGGGCACGGTGTCTTGTGATGGCAGCTCTGGGCCTGCGCGGGCGTCTATGACGAGGCTTCCACCGTCTTGGTGACGACCCAGCGGTGCTTGCCGATCCTGCGATCCCGGGTGAATCCCAGCTTCTCGTATGTCGATAGTGCCCCGTGGAAGAGAAAGGCCGCCGGCACCGACCCGGCGTCCTCTGGATAGCCCTCAACCCGGCCCCCGCCCAGACCAGCGATCAGGCCGAGCGCGCCAGCCAGGGCCGCCGCATGGACACCCCGCCGGCGGTGCCCCTTGCCCACATAGCAGCACGCGATCCGCCAGTCCGGCGCTCTGGCCTGTCCCTTCTCGGCCGCGGCGCGGTTCTTGATCCGCGGTACCTCCTCCGGCGCGCCGAACTGGCACCAGCCGGCGCAATCGTCTCCGTCAAAGACGAGCGCCGCATGCGCGGTTCCGGCGCGGACGCGGTTCAGCTTGCGCTCCCGGTTGAGGGCTGCCGCGGCGGGACCCTGGCCGGCGTCGCCGGGATGGAAACCCATGCACCAGCAGCCGCCGAAGATTCCGTTGTTGCGCTCCACGAGCGCCGCGAAAGCCTGCCACGTCGTCTCGTCAAGAGCTTTGACCGTGTACGCCGGAGCCTTCACGGGGTGCAGTCTTACAGGAGCCGAGGACCCTCGCAACTGCGCACGGCCGGCGCCGCAGCAGGCTACGGCGGGAACCGCGGCGGGCGGGGGTCCGGGGAGAATTTCCCGGACCAACAAGGGAGAATTCGGGGCATGACTGAAGATCAGCCCGCTGCCTCCCGCTTCTCGGGGACCACCGCGTGGGCGCGGCACCTGGAGACGCCGCTGCGGCAGTTCCTGCGCACCGAGACCGGCAGCGCCGCCATCCTGGCTGGTGCCACGGCGGCGGCGCTGGTCTGGGCGAACATCAGCGAGTCGTCGTACGGGCGGCTGTGGTCCACCAAGCTGCTTGCCGCCTTCGGCGGCGCCAGCCTGTCGATCGACCTGCGGACGTTCGTGAACTCCGGCCTGATGGCGTTCTTCTTCATGGTCGTCGGGCTGGAGGCGCGCCGCGAGTTCGACGTCGGCGAGCTCCGGATCCGCAGCAGGCTCGCGCTGCCGCTCCTCGCCGGGCTCGGCGGCATGATCCTGCCGGTCAGCATCTACCTGATCATGAACGCCGGGCGGCCGTCGGTGCACGGCTGGGGGACGGCGATGTCGACGGACACGGCGTTCGCGCTCGGCGCGCTCGCGCTGGTCGGCCGGAGGCTGCCGGATCGCGTGCGCACGTACCTGCTCACGTTCTCGGTCGTGGACGACCTGGCCGGGATCGCGGTCATCGCGTTCGCCTACAGCGGCCACATCCGCTGGGTGCCGCTCGCCGCCGGGGTGGCGTTCCTCGCGGTCGTGCTGCTGATCCGGTCCCGCGGCGTCCGCTACGGCCCCGCCTACCTGCTGGTCGGGATCGCGGCCTGGGTCGCGTTCTACAAGTCCGGGGTGGACCCGGTCGTGGTGGGCCTGCTGGCCGGGCTGCTGTCGTACGCGTACCCGGCGACGCGCACCGACCTGGAGCAGGCCACCGACGCGTTCCGGCTGTTCCGCGAGCAGCCCACGGCGGAATACGCCCAGACGGCACGGGATGTGGTGCGCACCGCGATCTCGCCCAACGACCGGCTGCAGCAGATCTGGCATCCGTGGACCAGCTACGTCATCGTGCCGCTGTTCGCCCTGGCCAACTCCGGCATCGCGATCAGCGGCTCGTTCCTCGCCCGGGCGTACACGTCGCCGGTGACGCTCGGCATCCTCATCGGCTACCTGGCCGGCAAGCCGGCCGGGACGGCGGGCGTCGCCTGGGTTGTCACCCGGCTTACCCGCGGCCGGATCAGCCCGCCCGTCGGCTGGGGCGCGGTGTGCGGCGTCGGCGCGGTCGCGGGGATCGGCTTCACCGTGTCCCTGCTGATCGCCTCGCTCGCGTTCGGCGGCACCGAGCTGGAGGAGGCGAAGCTCGGCATCCTCACGGTCGCGCTGTGCGCCACGGTCCTGAGCTGGGGCGTGTTCCGGGCGCTGACCCTGCTGCCGCTGCGGCTCCGGCTGCGGGCGCTGCTCGGCACCTCGGAGGTCATCACCGACCTCGTGGTGCCCGTCGACCCCGGCCGGGACCACATCCGCGGGCCGAAGGACTCGCATGTCACCGTCGTCGAGTACGGCGACTTCGAGTGCCCCTACTGCGGGCAGGCCGAACCCGCCGTCCGGGAGCTGCTCAGGGACTACGGCGAGGTCCGGTACGTGTGGCGGCACCTGCCGCTCAGCGACGTGCACCCGCACGCCCAGCTCGCCGCCGAGGCGGCCGAGGCGGCCGCGAAGCAGGGCAAGTTCTGGGAGATGCACGACAGGCTGTTCGAGCACCAGGACGCGCTGACCGCGCGGGACCTGATCCGGTACGGGCGGGAGGTCGGCCTCGACGCCGAGCGCTTCGCCAGCGACCTGCGCAAGCACGCCGGCGGCGCGCGGGTTGCCGAGGACGTGGACTCGGCCGACCTCGCGAACGTCGCGGGCACTCCCACGTTCTTCGTCAACGGCAGCCGGTACTACGGCGCCTACGACATCGCCAGCCTCAAGGCGGCGGTCAAGACCGCGAGCGCACGCGCCAAGATCGCCCCCGAGGCACGCGTGCCGCGGTGACGGGGACGGAAGGCGCCGGAGCTCCCGCGGGTCCCGGGAGGCTGGGCAGGAACTGCCCATGAGAGGCTGACCGGGGAACGACTTTGCCGGTGACGACGAGGAGGAGCAGTACATGAACGCCCAGCCGACCGCCGAGGCCGCCGGGACCATCGACATCGGCGGTGACATCACCGTCAGCCGGCTCGGGTTCGGCGCGATGCGGATCACCGGGCAGGGAATATGGGGCGAGCCACCGGATCACGAGCAGGCGATCGCGACGCTGCGGCGCGCGGTGGAGCTCGGCGTCAACTTCATCGACACGGCCGACTCCTACGGTCCCGAGGTCAGCGAGAGGCTGATCGCCGAGGCGCTGTACCCCTACCCCGGCGAGCTCTGCATCGCCACCAAGGGTGGCCTGCTCCGCCCCGGACCGGGCCGCTGGCCGGCCGACGGCCGTCCGGCGCACCTGCGGGAGGCGTGCGAGGGCAGCCTCCGGCGGCTGCGGCTGGACCAGATCCCGCTCTACCAGTTCCACCGCCCGGACCCGAAGGTGCCGCTGGCCGAGTCCATCGGGGCACTCGCGGAGCTGAAAGACGAGGGGAAGATCCGGCATATCGGCGTCTCCAACTTCACCGAGGAGCAGCTCAGGGAGGCGGAGCGGATCGTACCGGTCGTGTCCGTACAGAACCGGTACAACGCGGCCGACCGCTCCTCGGAGTCGCTGGTCGACCTCTGCGAGCAGGAGTCGCTGGCGTTCCTGCCGTGGGCGCCGGTGCAGCAGGGCGGCGAGAACCCCGCGGTCGCCGCGGCCGCCGAGCGGCACGGGGTCAGCCAGCACCAGGTGGTCCTCGCCTGGCTGCTCGCCCGCTCGCCGGCGATACTGCCCATCCCCGGCACCGGCTCGCCAGGGCACCTCGAGGAGAACGTCGCGGCGGCGTCCATCGAGCTCAGCCCGGATGAGGTGGCCGCTATCGGCAAGGGCGCCTGACCGGCGGCACCCCGCGGGGGCTTGGCAGCCGGGCGCTCCGGGTTATCCAGCGCTCGTTTGGCATAAAAATAATGGCCCAATTGCCGCAGCGGCCCGCGAGCCCCCGCCCCGCTCCGGGCTGCCTAGGATGACAGCGGAGCGGTGACGATCACGGGAGGGCGTGCGTGGCCGAAAAGAGTATCGCGATCGTGGGCGGCCGGGTGGTGCCCATCGAGGGCGAGCCGATCGACGGCGGGACGGTCCTGTTCGAGGGGGACAAGATCGCGGCGGTCGAGGGCCCGGGCTTCAGCCCTCCGGCGGGCGCCACCGTCGTGGACGCGTCCGGCAAGTGGGTGCTGCCCGGGTTCATCGACGCGCACGCGCACCTCGGCGTCCACGAGGAGGCCGAGGGCTGGGCCGGGCAGGACACCAACGAGATGACCGGGCCGGTGATGGCGCAGGTCCGGGCGCTGGACGCGATCAACCCGGCCGAGCAGGGCTTCCGCGACGCGATCAGCGGCGGCGTGCTCGCGGTCAACATCAACCCGGGGTCCGGCAACCCGATCGGCGGCCAGACGGTGGCCGTCAGGTGCTGGGGGCGCAGCGTGGACGAGATGGTGCTGCGGGAGCCCGCGGGCCTGAAGTCCGCGCTCGGCGAGAACCCCAAGCGCGTCTACGGCGAGCGGAAGGAGACCCCGTCGACCCGGCTCGGCACCGCGGCGGTCATCCGCGAGGCTTTCGTCCAGGCCGGCAACTATCTCGCCAGGCTGGCCGCCGCCGGAGAAAATAAGTCTTCCGAACGAGCGGTGGTCGACCGTGATCTCAAACTCGAGGCCCTCGGCCGGGTGCTCCGCCGCGAGATCCCCTGGCGCCAGCACTGCCACCGGGCGGACGACATCGCGACCGCCATGCGGATCGCCCGGGAGTTCGGCTACGACCTGGTGATCGATCACGGTACGGAGGCACACCTGCTCGCGGACCAGCTCGCCGCCGCGTCGATCCCGGTGGTGATCGGGCCGCTGTTCACCAGCCGGTCCAAGGTGGAGCTGCGCAACCGGTCGCTGGCCAACCCCGGCAAGCTCGCGGCGGCCGGGGTCACGATCGCGATCACCACCGACCATCCGGTGGTGCCGATCCACTTCCTGATCCACCAGGCCACGCTCGCCGTCAAGGAGGGCCTGGACCCGGTCGCCGCGCTGCGCGCGGTGACGATCAACCCGGCGCGGATCATCGGCTGCGCCGGCCGGCTCGGCTCGCTCTCGGTGGGCAAGGACGCCAGCACGGTGATCTGGTCCGGCGACCCGCTGGACGTGATGAGCCGCGCGGAACGCGCGTTCATCGACGGCCGGGAGATCTACGCCTACGACTACGAGCGCCACGAAGGCGTGTTTGCTGTGTTAGCCCGGGGGCGCTCAGAGGGCGACCCCCGGGCCCCGGGCCGGTGCCCGGCCGCGCTAGCGCCCGGCCCCGGGCCTGCTTGCTCCGGTCGCCCGGCCCCGGGCCTGCTTGCGTCCGGTCGCCCGGGCCCTGGGCCCGCTAGCGTCCGGTCGCGCGGCCCCGCCAGCGCCCGGCCCCGGCCCCGGCCCCCGCCAGCGCCCGGTCGCCCGGCCCCGCCAGCGACCGGCCCCGGCCCCGGCCCCGGCCCCCGCCAGCGTCCGGTCGCGCGGCCCCGCCAGCGACCGCTCCCAGCCCCGGCAGCAACATTGGCCACGCCGCGACACCCAGCCACAATCGACGCGGCCTGCGTCAGTCACATGCGTCACATCAGCACCGCGTCCCATGATCGCGGAAACGGGGGTGCCGGATACGACCCGGCGTTTCCCCGATCATGATCGTTGTCCGTTTTGTACCGGTTGCGCGAGAGAGCCGGGCCTTCATCCGGGCGCGCCTGCCTTGCGCTGCGGGTGTTCCTCTGGGCGCGGGTGTTCCTCTGGGCGCGGGTGTTCTCCTGGGCGCGGGTGTTCCGGATCGCGCGTGTCGAGAAGGAACGTCATGGTGAGGAGGGCGAGTGAGCCGGCCGCTATCGCGAGCATGGGGTACCCGCCTGCGGAGAGTGCGGCGGTCGAGGAAGTGCTCGCGACGGCGGCGGCCGCCCACACCCCGGCGTCCACCGCTCCCTCGGCGTGCATCCGCTGCTCCGGTTCCAGGCCGCCCGCGAGACGCCCGCTGCCTCCGATGAAACACAGATTCCAGCCGTAGCCGAGCAGGAACAGCGCCACCGTCCTGGGCAGCGTCTCGCCGGAGCCGGCCGCGAGCAGGCCCGTGGAGGTCATGAGGGTGAGCAGGCCGCCCAGCATGACGGGGCGCGCGCCGTACCGGTCGAGCAGCCTGCCGGTCAGCGGGGAGAGCGCGAACATTCCGGCGGTGTGTGCGGACAGCGTCATCCCGACAGCGCCGAGCCCCTGGCCGTTCATATGCATCGCGAGCGGCGCCGCGGTCATCACCCCCACCATGACGACCTGCCCGGTGACCATCACGGCCAGCGCCTGGCGCGCTGCTCGAGTGCTGGCCAGGTTTTTCAGGCTCGGCCGTGTTCTGTCCGGCTTGCGGCCGGGTGCCTGCCGGGTTACGGAACGTCCGGGGAGAAGCGCAACGGCGGTGAAGGCCGCCGCGGAGGCGGCGGCCGCGACGGCGAACGGGCCTGCGTAGCCGGTCACGCCCAGCCGGGTCGCGGCGTCGCTGGAGGGCTGGAGCAGCAGCGGGCCGCCGACCGCGCCCACGGTGGCCGCCCACACCATCGCGCCGATCGCGAACCCGCGGCGCGGCGCGGGATACAGTTCGGCGGCGGCGTAGCGGGACAACTGGGCACCGGCGTTGCCGCAGCCGAGAAGCAGCATTCCGGCGCACAGGGCCGCGACTTCCCGCGTGTCCCGTGCGCTCCCTCCGCCCGGATGGGCGACGGCGAGAACCGCGAACGCGCCGCCGGCCGTCGCGGCGGCGTATCCGGACAGCAGGCCGGCTCGCCGGCCGAACCGGGTCATGAGCCTGGTGAGCAGGACCGCTCCCAGCCCGGTGCCGGCGATGCCGGCGGTGTTCGGCAGGGCGCCCCAGGCGGCGCCGAGCCGGCCGGCGACGACGATCGTGGCGACCGCGCTCGCCGTCGCCATCGCCGCGTTCATGCACGTGGCGGCCCCCGCCAGCGTGCTCATCGCCTGCCCCATGCCCGTCATCTTCCTCATGCCCGTAAGGCTAGAAAGCACACTTGCGCTTTTGAATGGGCGACTCGTGGTTGTGGCGGCTATCTGCTTTGTGGTCAGTAACCACTTCGGGGATTATGCTTATGGAATGGATAGAGTGCCTGATCAGACGGACTGGCGCATCATCGCCGAGCTGCAGCGGGACGGACGGCTCTCCTACAACCAGCTGGGGCGACTGGTGAACCTGTCACCGCCCGCGGTGGCCGAGCGGGTGCGCCGGCTCGAGGAGTCCGGCGTGATCACCGGCTACCAGGCGAGGATCGACCCGGCCCGGGTCGGCCTGGGGCTGACCGCTTTCGTGCAGCTGCGCTGCGCGCTGGGCCGCTGCCTGCTCAAGACCTCCGCCGCCGAGGACTTTCCGGAGGTCACCGAGGTGCACAAGCTGAGCGGCAACTGGTGCTCGATGCTCCGGGTGCGTGCCGCGTCCATGCGGCACCTCGAGGGGCTGTTCGAGCGGCTCGGCGAGCACGGGGAGACGAACTCGCACATCGTTCTGTCCACCCAGTACGAGAGCCGTACGGTCGAGCCGGCGCCGGTCCCGGACCGCCCGGTCAGCGAGCCCCCGGGGTGGCCGCGGCCCTGAGCCAGCCGCGCGAGGCGGCGCGCCCGGGCCGTCGCGAGCGCGCCGCGGTGAACGCCCGGCGGTGAACGCGTGGCGGTGAACGCCCGGCGGTGAATGCCCGGCGGTGAACGCGTGGCGACGGGCAGCCGCCCTACCCGGCTCGCCCGGTGAGCAGGAACCTGCTGCGGGAGCGGAGGGCGCCGACGATCTGCGCCGGGGCCTTGTCTGGCGAGCCCGAGTCGTAGGGCGGCTGCGGGTCGTATTCGATGCCGAGCTGGATCGACTGGGCCACCTCGTCGCCGGCGATGCGCCCGGCGAGCGCGAGTGCCATGTCGATCCCGGACGACACGCCCGCGGCCGTCACGTATTTGCCGTCGAACACCACCCGCTGGTTCTGCGGCTTGACCCCGAGACGCTCCAGCTCGCCGAGGGCGAGCCAGTAGGAGGTCGCGCGGCGGCCGGCCAGCAGCCCGGCGGCGGCGAGGATCAGCGAGCCCGTGCACACCGACGTGGTCCACGCGGTGGTCTCGTCGGCGGCGCGGAGCCACTCGTGCAGCGGGCCGTCACGCATCTGGTCGTTCTGGCCGGGGCCACCCGGGACGACGACGACGTCCGGCCGTCCCGCCTCGGCGAGGCTCACGTCGGCGGTGAGGCCGAGGAGGCCGGTGTCGTCCCGGACCTGGCCGGGGCGATCGGCCGCGAAGACCAGCTCGGCGCCGGGAAGGCTGCTGAGCACCTGGTACGGCCCGACCGCGTCCAGCGCGGTGAACCGGTCGAAGAGCAGGATGACGATGCGCATGGTTACGGCTCCTTCGTGAGTCGGCTTGTTACGCTGGCGCTCATCGCTGGCTGGTGGCGGCCGGGCGGAACCGGCGGCGGTATTCGGCCGGGCTGACGCCCAGCGCGCGGACGAACGCGCGGCGCATCGCCTCGGGCGTCCCGTAGCCGCAGGCGCGCGCGGTGCCCTCGACTCCCTCCGCCGTGTCCTCGAGTCGGCGCCTGGCCGCCTCGAGGCGCACCAGGTCCACATAACGTCCCGGCGGCATGCCGACTTCGGCGGCGAACGCCCGCGCGAACTGCCGCGCCGAGAGGTGGGCCCGCTCCGCGAGCGCCTCCACGGACAGGTCGGCGGCCGGGTGGTCGGCGATCCACTGCTGTACGTCCCGCAGCGGTTCGCGGCCGGCGACCTGGGCGGCCAGCTGCGCACTGAACTGCGCCTGGTTTCCCGGGCGGCGCAGGAACACAACCAGGTGCCTGGCGATGTCGAGCGCGGCGTCCCTGCCCAGATCGTCCTCCACGAGGGCCAGCGCGAGGTCGACTCCCGCGGTCACCCCGGCGGACGTCGCGACGTTGCCGTCACGGACGAAGATGGGATCGGGATCTACTGCTAGTTCCGGGAACCTGGCGGCCAGGCCCGCGCAGTACGCCCAGTGGGTGGTCACCCGCCGCCCCGCCAGCAGTCCCGCCTCGGCCAGCAGGAACGCGCCGGTGCACACCGACACGAGCATGCCCGCCCGCGGGCCGTGTTCCCGCAGCCATGCCACGACTTCCGGATCGGCGTGGCGCGCCCCGTCGCCCCCGGGAACGATCAGCAGGTCCGCCTGACGCTGGCCCGGCTGTCCCGTGTCCCCCAGGCTGGTGTCGGGCGTTATGCGAAGGCCGCTCGAGGTACGTACCGGGCGGCCGCCGAGGCTCGCCGTCCGGATCGCGTACTCGGGCTCGGCGCCCCGCCGCTCCCGCCAGCTGTTCGCGCCCGCGAACACCTCCAGTGGCCCGGTCACGTCCAGGCTCTGGACGCGGTCGAAGAGGACGATGAGCACCCTGCGCATGTGCCTCAGTCTGGCTGGAGGGCGTGCATGACAGCAATGACGAATATCCCACCTTTTCTGCCATTCGGCCACCGCCTGGCGGCTGCCAGCCGGCCGCTGGGGTCGGCCGCTGGCCGCAACGTTGGAAATCTGAGCCGGTTATAGGCGGCTCAGATTTCCAACGAGCCGGTTGCCGCGCGGCGCGCGGGCGCGGCGCGGAGCGCGGGGGCGCGCAGAGCGCGGGGGCGGGGGCGCGGGCGCGGGGGCGCGGGGCGGGACGCGGGGGGCGCGGGGTTTCTTGAATGTGCAACTGTGGGGGTAGCGTCGGTGGGGTGAGTGAGACGGGCGAGTTTGTTCGCGATACCAGGTACATCAACGCGCGCATCACCGCGGACGGCCGGGAGGGCTGGCCGGCCGAGGCCGGCCGGTACCGGCTGGTCGTCGCCCGGGCCTGCCCGTGGGCCAACCGCACGATGATCGTCCGCCGGCTGCTCGGTCTCGAGCCGGTGCTGTCGATGGGCGTCTGCGGGCCCGAGCACGACTGGCGGAGCTGGACGTTCGACCTGGACCCGGGCGAGGTCGACCCGGTGCTCGGCGTGCACTGGCTGCGAGAGGCGTACGAGAAGGCGGTGCCCGGCTACGACCGGGGCGTCACCGTGCCCGCGATCGTGGACGTGCCGTCCGGCGCGGTGGTGACCGCGGACTTCAGGCAGATAACCCTGGACCTGGAAGCCGAGTGGGCGCAGTACCACCGGACCGGCGCGCCTGACCTGTACCCGGAGAAGCTGCGCGACGAGATCGAGGAGGTCAGTGCCCTCGTCTACGAGGATGTGAACAACGGCGTGTACCGCTCCGGGTTCGCGACAACGCAGCCCGCGTACGAGGAGGCCTACAGCCGGCTGTTCGCGCGGCTTGACTGGCTGTCGGACCGGCTCGCCAGCCAGCGCTACCTGGCCGGCGACACGATCACCGAGGCGGACATCAGGCTGTGGCCGACGCTCGCCCGGTTCGACGCCGTCTATCACGGCCACTTCAAGTGCAACCGCAGCAAGCTCACCGAGATGCCGGTGCTGTGGGCGTACGCCCGTGACCTGTTCCAGACACCCGGCTTCGGCGACACGATCGACTTCGTGCAGACCAAGCAGCACTACTACCGGGTGCACACCGGCCTGAACCCGACGCAGATCGTGCCGGCGGGCCCGGATCTGTCCGGCTGGCTGGCCCCGCACGGCCGCGAGGCGCTCGGCGGCCGCCCGTTCGGTGACGGGACGCCCCCAGGGCCGCCGCCCGAGGCGGAGCGCGTGGCCGCTGGGCACGGCCCGGGCTGACCCCTCAGCTCGCGGGCTGGAACGTGGCGGCGAAGACCTGGAAGTAGTGGTAGTAAGCGCTCCAGTCGCTCACCGGCGTCGACCAGTAGAGCGCGTACGCGTGATGGGCGTTCGCGAGTATGTTCCGGTTGAGTATCTGGACCGGCACGCCGTTTCTGACGTAGGTGAACTCCCAGTCCGCGGCCTTCTCCGCCTGCCGGTAACTGACGGCTTGCAGCAGCAGGCGGTGATACCCGGGGTAGGTGCTCTCACGGTTGGCCTCCTGCTGGCGCCAGTCGGCCAGCGGGTCGGGCTTGGGCTGGCCGGACTGGTCGATGAGCAGGAAGATGCCGCCGTTCGCCGGATCCCGGATGTAGACGTAGTGGCCGTCGTGCGAGATCTGCCAGCCCGACGGGACCGCGATGGAGAAGCCGGTGGGGTCGGTGAACGTGTAGTACCCGGCCGGCGTCCCTGACACCCCCGCGCCAGGTGCCGAGCTGCTGCCCGGTCCGGCGTTGTTGCCCGGTCCGGCGCTGTTGCCGGGCCCGGCGCTGCCGCCCGGCGGTGCGCTGTGGCCGGCGGGCGCACCGGAGGCGCTCGGAGCACCACGCCCCGGGGCCTGCGTTCCCCGGGCTGTGGCATGTGTTCTGGCGGCGGGCCTCAGCGCGCCCGGCGGCGCCGGGTGGCCTGGCGACCGTGCCGCAAAGAAGGCGATGGCGCCCACTCCCGCCGCCATCACGATCAGGCCCGCGGCGGCGAGCGCCGCGCGGGAATCGATGCGGCGGCGTGACCTGGCGACGGGCGGCTTCTCCGGCTCTGCCTGTACGGCTCGGAAGACCGGCGCCGACACGGTTTCCTGGCCGGCGGCCGTTTCCTGGACGGCGGCCGACTCGGCATCCGCTTCGTCCACTATGCGGCGCATCATCCGCGTGGCCTCGGCGATGCCGAGACGGCTGTCCGGGTCCTTGCGCAGCAGCCCGCTGATGACCGGCCACAGCGGGCCCGCGTTGGACGGCGGATCCGGCTCGTCCGCAACCACGGCGGTCAGGCTGGCCAGTACTCCGTTGCGGTCGAACGGCGGCCGTCCCTCCACCGCCGCGTACAGCGAGGCCCCAACCGCCCACAGGTCCGCCGCGGCGCCGGCCGTCTCGCCACGTGCGCGCTCGGGTGCGATATACGACGGCGAACCGACCAGTATCCCCGACACGGTCAGGGTCGGGCTGTCCACGGCCTTGGCGATCCCGAAGTCGGTGAGAATCACGCGGTCTTCGGGGCCGAGCAGGATGTTGGCCGGTTTTACGTCACGGTGCATCACGCCCGCGGCGTGCGCGGCTTCGAGAGCGGCCAGAATGCCCAGACCGACCCGAGCCGCCCGGACGGGGGGCAGCGGCCCATCCTCGAGTATCGCGTCACGCAGCGAACGATGCGGGAGGAGCGCCATCACTATCGACGGCCGGCCGTCCTCCTCGACGATGTCGTACACGGCGACGACGTTCGGGTGATGGAGCCGGGCGGCCAGTTGTGCCTCACGCACCGCGCGGCGGCGGGCGGTTTCCCGCTCACCCGGGTCCATCTCCGGCGGCCAGACGATTTCCTTCACCGCCACGTCCCGGTTCAGTATTTCGTCGTGGGCGCGCCACACGGCGCCCATCCCGCCGCTGCCGATCATGGCACGCAACCGGTAGCGCCCACCGATGATCCGTTCTGGGGCAGGGCCGGCCATGGCGACCCGCTACCCCGATTCGCCAGACCCTAACGAGGTCTGTCTCCTTACACGCCAAGGTTTCGCCAACTTTGGGCCAACGTTGCGGCAACGGCGCCGTCGTAGAACTGACCGCGGAAGACATTCCGAGTTCGGGAGGCTCAGATGAAAGCGGGAACACAGAAGGCTGCATCAAGGGCACGGCCGGGTCCCGGCCATGGGGTGCTCGCCGGCCCGGGCTGGCTGGCCGGGCACCTCCACGACGCCGATCTGCGCGTGGTCGAAGTCGACGTCGGCCCGGCCGCCTACGACGACTGGCACATCGATGGCGCGGTGCTGTGGAACATCTACGCCGACCTGAAGGATGCTGACTACCGCACCGTGGGCGCCGCCGCGGTGGAACGGCTGGTGGCGCGCTCGGGGATCGGCCCCGGCTCGACGGTGGTGTTCTACGGGTATGCGGCCGCCCTGGGCTTGTGGCTGATGAAGCTCCACGGGCATCCCGATGTCCGCATTCTCGACTGCTCCCGTGACACCTGGCGGGCCGGAGGCCACCCGTGGAGCACCGCCGCGGTCAGGCCGCCTGACCGCGGCTACCGCCTGGGCGGCCTGAACTGCCGCATCCGGGCGGACCGGGCGGCGGTGCACGACGCCATCGACCAGCCGGGCACGACCCTGGTCGACGTGCGCTCGGCGGCCGAGTACCGGGGGGACTGCTTCTGGCCCTCCGGCGGCATGGAGCCAGGCGGCCGCGCCGGTCACGTGCCGTCGGCTGTCCACCGGCCCATCGACGGCCTCTACAACGCCGATGGGTCGTTCCGCTCCGCCGCGGAGTTGCGCGGCGTGTTCTCACCGGCCGTCCTCGACGGCGGGCGTGAGCTGATCACCTACTGCACCATCGGGGGACGCGCCGCCACCGCCTGGTTCGTGCTCAGCTACCTGCTCGGGCGGGACCGGGTCCGGGTCTACGACGGGTCATGGGCCGAGTGGGGCCGCACTCCCGGCACCCCCGTCGAGCGCCCACAGCCATCGCGATAGCCGGCCCGAACACGACGAGGTGCGCCCGTAGGCTCTGGCCCAGCCGGCTACTCGGTCTGGATCCAGCTCAGCAGGTCCTCCCGGCTGACCGTGGCCAGCAGCGGCGGATGGTCGCTGGCCATGTGCCCCCGGATCACCCCGACCACCTGGTCATCGCTATCGCCGCGGGCCACGAACCCGCACTCGCACCGGATCAGCTTCGCCATCGCGCCTCCCCCTAGCCTCTTACCGCAGCATATTGCCAAGATAGTGGCGTGACCACGGCGTCCCCGCGCCCGGCGCGGATCCAGATCTGCGGGGCGCTGGCCATCGAGCGCGACGGCCGGCGGCTGGACGCGGGGCTGCCCGGCCGCCAGGGCCGGCTCCTGTTCACCTACCTCGTCGTCAACCGCCACCGTCACGTCCCGCGCGACGAGCTGGCCGAGGCCCTGTGGCGCGAACCCGACCCTGCCGCGGTCGATGCCCGGCTGAACCCGCTGCTGTCCAAGCTGCGCCGGGTCTTCGGCGCCGACACCGTCCGGGGGCGCGCCGCGGTCAGGCTGTGCCTGCCCGATGCCTGGGTCGACCTGGAAGCCGCCGCCGAGGCCATCCACCGGGCCGAATCCTCGGTCGCCCAGCAGGACTGGGCGCGAGCGTGGGGGCCGGCGCTCACCGCACTGTTCGTGGCCGAGCGCGACTTCCTGCCCGGCGAAGACGCACCCTGGATCAACGAGATCCGCCACCATCTGACCGAACTCCGCCTCCGCGCCCTGGAATGCTACGCAGCAGCCGGGCTGGGCCTTCGCGGAACCGAGGTAGCCGGCGCCGTCCGGGCCGGCCGGCAGCTCATCCGCCTGGCTCCGCTGCGGGAAAGCGGGTACCGCTACCTGATGCAGGCCCTCGCCGCCCAGGACAACCTGGCCGAAGCTCTCGGCGTTTACGGCCAGCTCAGCGAGTGCCTGCGCGACCAGCTCGGCGTCTCACCCAGCCCGGCCACCCGCCAGCTCTACCAGCGGCTTCTCGCCGCAAGCTGAACGATGCGCGGGAGCCCCGGACAGCGGCGCCGCACCCCCGCCAGCCGGATCGCCCTGTTCGGTACCCGTGGCCCGCTACCGCTCAGCCACGGCCGACCTCAGCTCACCGAACGCCCCGGCGATGCGGGGCAGCGTCCACGCGGCGTTGAGACCGCTCGGATTCGGCAGTACCCACAGGCGCGCGGCGCCCAGCGTCTCTTCCTGCGGGCCGTTGACCGCGCGCGGCCTGCCGAACGCCGTCCGGTACGCCGTCACGCCGGCCACGGCGACCACCCGCGGGTCATGCCCGCGCACGAGCTCGGCGAGGTGCTCGCCGCCCTCGCGCAGCTCCGCGGCGGTGAGCTCGGACGCCTGGGCGGTCGCGCGCGCGACCAGGTTGGTGATGCCCAGGCCGTACCCCGGCAACAGCCCCTGCTCGCTGGGGCTGAGCCGGCGCGGGGTGAAACCGGACAGGTGCAGCGCCGGCCAGAACCTGTTGCCCGGCCGGGCGAAGTGCCAGCCGGCCGCCGCCGAGTACAGGCCCGGGTTGATGCCGCAGAACAGCACGCGCAGCGGCGCGCCGGGCTCCGGCAGCACGTCGGGGATCGTCCGGTGCCGTGCCGCCTCGAGGTCAGGCTTCATGCCCGGGACAATACGTGATCGAAGCCCGCGGCAGGCGCGGAGCGCGAGGGCCGCGCCTGCCGCGGTGATCGCCGTCATCTGCGGCGGCGGGCCCGGGGCGGTCCGGCCGCGGAGCAGAGGGAGGGGAGGCGCCGCGGGTCAGGGGGCGGCGGGGGCGAAGCCGGCGAGGTCGCGCAGGATCGCCGACTTCGGCTTGGCGCCGATGAGCTGCCTGACGACCTCGCCGCCGGAGAACACGTTCATGGTCGGAACGAGCAGGATCTCGTATTTCATGGCGGTGCGCGGGTTCTCGTCGATGTTCAGCTTGACGATGTCGATCGCGCCCGCGTGCTCCGCGGCGATCGCCTCGAGGACCGGCGTGAGCTGGTAGCAGGGACCGCACCACTGCGCCCAGAACTCCACGAGAACCGGCCTGGGGTTACGCAGAACCTCGGTCTCGAAGGTCTCGTCAGTCACGGTCTTGATGGCGCCCATGGTCAGTTTCCTGTTCTGTCGTCGTGTTGCCGGCGGGGGCGCCGGCTATGTACAGCGCGGCGCAGTCATCGCCGCTGCCGTGCTCGCACACCTGGACAAGGCGGCGCAGCCGGCACCGCTGCACCATGAGCTCGGCGAGCTGGCCGTCGATCGCCTCGAGCCTGGCCCCGGCCGCGCGCACGATCTCGCCGGTGGACCGCGCCTCGGCGGGCCCGAGCAGGTCGCGGATCTCGCCAAGGGTGAACCCGAGCCGCCGGGCGCGGCGGATGAAGGCCAGCCGCCACCGGTCGGCCTCGGAGTACTCCCGGAAACCGGAACGCTGCCGCTCCGGCATTGGAAGCAGTCCCTTGCGCTGGTAGTAACGCACCGTCTCTACGCCGACTCCCTCGGCGGCGGCGAACTTCCCGATCGTCAGCCCGGCCATGTCCCCACGCTAACGGCCGTACCACGGTACGGAGTCAACCCCGGCGCGCCCGCCCGGCGACCGGAGTCGACGGCGCCGGCAGGCGCCGTTAGCGGATGGCCGCCGCTCGTTCGGAATAATGATCTTGATTTCGCGCAACCCGGGGCACCGATAATCATTTCCGCCGACCGCCGTGACCACGAGATGATGCGGTATGCCCCTGGTGCGAGAGATAGGCCCCGATGACTGGCCGCTGCTGCGCGACATCAGGCTCGCGGCGCTGCGGGAGGCTCCCCAGGCCTTCGCGTCGGCCTACGAGCGCGAGGCCGCGTTCGGCGAGACCGACTGGCGGCGCCGGGTGGCCAGCGGGGCCACGTTCTTCGGCTACCTGCCCGGGGGCCCCGGCGGCTCCCCCGGCACCGGAGACGCCAGCCCCGCGGGGCTGAGCACCGGCCTCGAGGAGGACCCGGACACCGCTGAGCTCGTGTCCATGTGGGTGCGCCCGCAGGCACGCGGCCACGGCGTCGGCGAGGCGCTGGTGTCGGCGGTGACCGCCTGGGCGGCGGACCGGGGCTTCGCCGCCGTGCACCTGTGGGTGTCCGAGGTCAACCTGCCCGCCCGCCGGCTCTACGAGCGCTGCGGGTTCAAGCTGACCGGCGAGCGCCAGCCGCTGCCGTCCGACCCGCGCCTGCCCGAGGTGGGGATGCGCTGCGCGCTATGACCCGAACTCCGCCCGTACCCCGAGCAGCCGAACCGGGCGGCGGCTGCTGAACTGGTCCAGCGCCGCCAGCGCCGCGTCCGTGAAGGAACCGGACAGCGCGACACCGTGCGTCTGCGTCACGAAGGGCGCGTAGCGCACCTTGACCACGATCCGCGCCACCGGCCGCGGCTCGCCGGCCACCTCGCCCTCGACGAGCCCGGCGAGCCGCGCGATCTCCGCACGCACCCGCGACCAGTCGGAGATGTTCTCCTGGTACGTGACCTCCTTCCCGTGCGACCGGGCGACGTACGGCGTGTCGTCCACGTCGGCGTCGCCGCGGCCGCGGCCCAGGAGCACCAGCCATGGCCCGGTCATCGGGCCGAAGTGCGCGGCGAGCATGTCGGGGTCGGCGTCCGCGAGCTGCCGCACGGTGTGGACGCCGAGGCCGGCGAGTTTCTGCGCCGTCTTGGTCCCGATTCCCCACAGCGCGTCCGCCGGCCGGCCGCCGAGCAGCTCGTACCAGTTCGCATGGGTCAGCCGGAACACCCCGGCGGGCTTGCCGAACCCGGTGGCGATCTTGGCCTGAAGCTTGTTCTCCCCGATTCCGACCGAGCAGTACAGCCCGGTCGCGGTGTGCACGCGCTCGGCAAGCTGGTGCGCGAAGCCCTCCGGGTCGCGGGCGGGCTCGCCGGAGATGCCGAGGAAAGCCTCGTCCCAGCCGAGCACCTCCACCACCGCCCCGGTCGACCGCAGCACCGCCATCACCTCGCCGGACACTTCTTCGTACACGTCGCGGTCCACCGGCAGGAAGACGCAGTCCGGGCACCGCTTGGCGGCGGTCCGCAGCGCCATACCGGAATGCACTCCGTATTCGCGCGCCTCGTACGACGCGGTGCTCACCACGCCGCGCTTCGACGGGTCCCCGTCCCCGCCGACCACGACCGGCCGCCCGCGCAGCTCGGGATGGCGCATCACCTCGACGGCGGCGATGAACTGGTCGAGGTCCACATGCAGCACCCAGCGGCTCACCTCCCCAGTCCTACCCGCAAATCGCCGCGCGGGGTGAGCCCACCCTGCGAGCCCGGCGGGGGAGCGCCACCGTCCGTTCTGTATAAATCTGTATAAAGAAGCGGCGCTCAGTCCTCCAGTGCGCTGGCGTCGGCCGGGACGTCCACCGAGTGCTGCCGCAGCACAGCGAGCGGCACGATTTGCAGCGTGCGTTCATGGGTGGACGCGAGCACGACCGGGGCGGCGGCGCCGTCGTGATGGGCGCGCAGCCAGTTCACCGCCGTCACGCACCACCGGTCCCCCGGCACGAGCCCGGGAAACCTGTACTGCGGCATCGGGGTGGTGAGGTCGTTGCCGATGCGGCGCTGGTGCTCGAGGAACTCGGAGGTCATCACCGCGCAGATCGTGTGACTCCCCTGGTCTTCAGGCCCGGTGTTGCAGCAGCCGTCCCGGTAGAACCCGGTAAGCGGATCTGTTCCGCATGGTTCCAGCTCATCGCCGAGCACGTTACGGTCGCCCATCCCAGCAGTATCGGGATTCCTCGCCGTGCTCCGCAAGGACGGGCGCGCGACTTTCAATGCAGGTCCGGCAATTTACAGGAAATAAACATGTCACTGAACGAACCGTGCTCCGCCCATGAGGATTCGTTAGCCGCGGCTGGCGGTCATGACGGCCAGGATGAAGGTCGCGATGGCGGCGAAGCCGTGGGCGACGGGGATGAGCGCGGTCATGTTCGGCTGGATCCTGCGGTGCCGCGACGCCCGGAACGGGTCGGCGAGCAGGTCGGCGATCATCTCGTCGGTGACCTTGAAGGCGGACGGGTCGCCCTCGGCGGGCTCGGCGGGCTCGGCGGGCTCGGCGGGCTCGGCGGTTGCGCCCGGCGAGGCCGCGGCGGCGGGGGTGTCGGGGATCACGACCGCCTCGTCCCAGACCGATGCGGCGTCGTGCCCGCGCGGCGGGTACGGCGTCCACAGCGTCACCATGCAGATGCCGAGGCCGATCGCGGCCATCAGCACGACGACGGCGAGCCACGCCAGCGCGGTCAGCCGGGTCGCCGCGTAGATGACCCAGATCAGCAGGCCGGTGAGCGCCAGTCCGGCGTGGCCGAAGATCAGCGGCGGCGGCAGCCCGCCGGGGCGCGCGCGCTCGCGGCGCAGGCCGCCGCGCGCGATCCAGGTCCGCAGCATGTAGGCACCGAGGCTCGCGGTCAGCAGCCAGCTGACGAGCGTGGCGATGCGCATGACCATCTCTCCCTGGCGCCTAGACAGAACAGCATAGACCGATCCGGGTACGTGTACACGATCACCGACGTGGGCCGCGAGATGCTGCACGACATGCTCGCGGAGCTTCCGCCGGACCAGGCCGACGACGACACGGAGCTCGCCGCCGCGCGGGGCGCCGCGTGGCCGATACCCGGCGGGCAGCCCGTTGAGGAATTACCTTTTTCGTTCATTACTGGTTAACTTTTACGGGCCATTGCCGACACCGAATTCAGCGAGGGTCAGTCACATGAGGCATATGAGGTTGCTGGCAGCGGGGCTGGTGCCCCTGGTGGCCGCGGTCGCGGCGGCGGTGATGCCCGCGGCGGCGTCTTCAGCGGCCCCTGGCGCGCGGGCCGGCCACGGGACGAGCGGCCCGGGCGCGAGCGGCCCGGGTACGAGCGGCCCGGGCGCGCGGGACACGCCCATCAGGCACGTCATCGAGATCATGATCGAGAACCACACGTTCGACAACCTGTTCGGCAGCTTTCCGGGGGCGGACGGCATCCCCGCGGGCACCTCGCTGCTCAACCCGAACGCGTACTACGACTCGCAGCCGAACGTGCAGCCGGTCTGGGCCGCGCCGAACGAGGGCGACGTCCAGGGGGCGATCAACAACAGCGCCGTCGCCGAGCAGATGGCGATGGACTACCAGCCCGGCAAGGGCTACCAGATGGACCACTACACGGTGTTCCCGCAGGACGGCATGTCCGCAATCACCGAGTTCGGCCCGGCCTTCGACCCGGACGAGCAGTACCTGGCGCACGGCTACGAGCTCGCCGACCACAACTTCCAGCCGGTCATCGCGCCGACCCAGCCCAACGTCATGACCGCGCTCAACGGCACCGACCACGGCTGGGTCTACAACAACCTCAATCCCGCCGACACGCGGCCGTGGAACTCGATCTTCGACGAGCTGGCGGCGCGCGGCCGAACCTGGAAGGTCTACTACGCGCTGCCGAATTCGATCCTCAACGGCACGATCTGGGACCAGATCATCCCGCCCGGGTCGTCGGCGGACCTGACCACCGGTGACCAGTTCTTCGCCGACCTCGCCGGCGGCAGCCTGCCCGACTTCTCCTTCATCAGGCCCGGCGTCGGTTACAGCACCGAGCCGCCGGAGGACGTCGGTGAGGGTGACGCGTGGATCGGCCAGCTGGTGAACGCGGTCGCGCACAGCGCGTACTGGAATTCAACCGCGATCTTCGTCACCTACGACGAGGGAGGCGGGTTCTGGGACCACGTCGCTCCCCCGGCGCGCGCCGGCTACGGCACCCGGACGCCGATGATAATCATCAGCCCGTACGCGCGCCGCGGCGTGTTCGGCCAGCAGACCACCAACGTATCGGTTTTGTCGTTCATGCAGAAGCTGTGGCATATGCCGCCGCTGACCCCGCTCAACGCCCGGCAGAACGACCTGCTCTCCGCGTTCGACTTCCGGCAGCCGCCGCTGGCCGCGCCCGACGTCCCCTACCAGGCCTCCGACACCATCGCCTTCCACGGCGCCGGCGGCATCCTGACCGACGTCAGCGCGCCGGCCCCGGGGCAGCCATTCACCGTCAGCCTGGAGGCGGAGACCGGCGGCCTGTCGCTCGACCCCGCGGTCAGCGGGCCGGTGACGCTCACCGTGACGCCGCCGCCGGGCGCCACGGTGCCGTCGTCGTTCCCGGGGTCGGTCACGCTGGCCGGCGGCCAGGCGGACTTCACCGCGTCGTTCCCGGCCGCGGGCTATTACCGGATCGCGGCCAGCGGTCCCGGCGGCATCCAGGGCTGGGTCACCGTCGACGTGGGCGTGACGCCAGACACCGCGCCGTAGCGGGGCCGAGGCGGTAACCAGAGCGTTCGGCGCCTGTTACGGACGTGGATGGCCGCGGTAGGTGCCGAACGACCACCTGTTCCCCTCCGGGTCGAGCGCCGCGAAATCGCGGGATCCGTAGTCGGTTTCATGCAGCTCGTCGGCGACCTTGGCGCCGTTCGCGGTGGCGCGTGCGAACAGCGCGTCCGGCTCGTCGGTGACCACGTAGGCGGTGAACGTGCCGGACTTGGTTCCGCCGTGCGAGCCCAGCATGATGCCGCCGCCGGGCGGCCAGGCCAGCTCGGCTTGGTCTACGCGGTCACCTTCGCCGTAGACGACGATCTCCTCGAAGCCGAACGCGTCCACCAGGAACCGGATGAGCGCGCGGGCGTCCTTCGCATTCAGTGTCGGCCACACCTGAGGCGGCGGGGTCTTGTCAGTGTCAGTCATGCCGCCGATGATTCCCCGCGGCCGGCCGGGGTGGCTTGGACGTTTCGGAACCGCGGTCCGAACTCCTCCGTGAACCAGACGCTGGGCGGGCAGCCCGCCAGGTCGCGGAAGTCGCGGGCCAGGTGCGCCTGATCGTAGTAGCCGCACGCGGCGGCGAGGTCGGCCAGCGTCGCGGCCGCTGCGGGGCGCTCCGGTTTCGGTGCGCCCTCCCCCGCGCCTTCGCCCACGCCTTCGCCCACGCCGGCGGTGTACAGCCGCTGTACCTGCCGCCGGGCCACGGTGAACCGCATCACCCGCGCCGCGGCCTTCGGCGTAAGGCCAGTCTCCGCGCGGAACTGGCCGGTCAGGTGCCGGGCGCTCCACCCGGTCTGCTCCGCCAGCGCGGAGACGGGGACCGCGCCGCGCGCGGCGAGCAGCCGGTGCCAGGCATGGCTCACCTCCGGGCGCATCGACGCCCCGGTTTCGGCGCGCCGGGCGAGCAGGTCGTCGATGACCGCGAACCGCGCGGGCCAGCTGGCGGCCGCGCGCACCCGGTCCCGCAGTTCCGCCGCGAACCGGCCGAGCACGTCCGCCCCGTGGACGTCCCACGCGGCGAGCTCCCCGGCCGGCATGCCGAGCAGGGCGCGCGCGCCGAGCGGGGTGAGGCCGAGCTGCACCCCGGCTTGCCGCCCCTCATGCGTGATCAGTGCCGGTGTCGTATGCAGCCCGCCGATCAGGACGTCGTATTCGCCGGCCGGCTGGCGCGGATCCGGGTGCGCGGCGATCACCAGCGGATCTTCCAGCGTGACGATCAGCGTGAGTTCCGGCGACGGCAGCCCGCGGTGCATGGCGGGCGGCACGCCCGCCTGCCGGTAGCCGGAGTACCAGGCCACGAACGGCCGCAGCGCCGGCGCCGGCAGCCGGCGCACCGACTCCCGCACCGGCTCCCTCGCCGGCCGTGTCCCGGCCGGCCGTCCCCCGGCCGCGCCATGCGTCATGCCTCCAGTCTCACACGGCCCGGCGCGGCGCTGCGGACACGGCCCGGCGCGGCGCTGCCAGGATTAACTGTCTGGTCGGTTCGTTCGTCACGATGATCGCGAGAGGATATCTGGGCCACCCGGTATGGAATTCCGGTGCCGCCGCGTTGCGGTAGGGCGTGACCATACACGACATCCCGGTGAAGACCCTGGCCGGCGAGGACTCCTCGCTCGGCTCGCTCGGCGGCCTGGCGGGCAGGACGCTGCTCATCGTGAACGTCGCCTCGAAGTGCGGGCTCACCCCGCAATACACGGCGCTGGAGCAGCTGCACGAGCGGCTGGCCGATCGCGGCTTCGCGGTCGCCGGCTTCCCCTGCAACCAGTTCGGCGGCCAGGAGCCCGGCGGCGCCGAGGAGATCGCCGAGTTCTGCTCGGCGACCTACGGGGTCACGTTCCCGATGTTCGAGAAGATCGAGGTGAACGGGCCGGGGCGGCATCCCATCTACACGGAGCTCACCACGGTGCCGGACGCGGGCGGCGAGGCGGGCGACATCCAGTGGAACTTCGAGAAGTTCCTGGTGCGCCCGGACGGCACGGTCGCGGCGCGGTTCCGCCCGCGCACCACGCCCGACGACCCCGAGGTCCTCGCCGCCATCGAGGACAACCTGCATCGTTAGACCGGGGCGGCGGGGCCGCGCCTGGTCACCTGGCCGGCGAACCGGAACGATGGAAATCTGAGCCGGTTATAACCGGCTCAGATTTCCATCGAGCCGGTCATGTCTCGTGGGATCGCGAGGGCGTCGACGGCTATGACGCGGGAAGGCGCAGAGGAGGGGGGTGGTGTCAAGGCGGCGAGGTGGTCGCCGAGCTCGTGGGCCAGGGACGATACCGATGCGATCGCGGCGGCTACGGCGCCGGCGGCGGCGGGGGCTGGCCGCGGCGGTGCGGACGGGGGCTGGCCGCGGGCGGCGGCGGGCAGGCGGCGACGCGCAGCGCGCCGGGGAGTGCCCGCGCGGGGGTTTGGGTGACCGGGGGAAGCGCCACCGCTCGTTCGGAAAATATTCGATGAGAAGCCCTCCGGCGCCGGTCACGGTGAGCGGGCCGGGAGCCGGATCCTTGGCGATGCCCGGCATCAGCTCGGTGCCAGGCGCGGCGGCCTCGCAGACGATGACCCCGGGCCGAGGCGGCCGGCGGGGCTTCGAGGTCGCGATGCGGTTCGCGTCCGGGCGGCTGGGATTCGGTGGAACGGGGCGGAAAGCGGGGCGCAAACGCGTGACATAGCCGGAGGTGACGCCATGGCCGAAGGAAGCGCCGAGCTGGCCGGCTGACCAAGCGGTTCACCGAGATCGCCGTCGAGAACATCGGCCCTCGGTGGCCAGCAGTGGCCGGCTAGTTTTGCGGGCGCGGCAACGTCGGCACCCTCGTTTCCGCGACGATGCTGGCTGTTCCGCGTCGTGGAAGTTTGGGGCCGTAAATGGCACCCGGGTTTCCACCACGTAGTTCATGGCGGGCACGTCGCGGAAAATTAGGGTCTCACGGGCGTCGCTGGAGAGACCTGCTGGGCTGTAGGTGCCGAGGTGCGCAGACACGGAGGAAGGTGCGGGATCGCCGGCGGCATCGCCGGGCGATCTACCAAGCGCGAATGTTGTCCTGAGGTGGAGCCGGGAATTGATGAGGATGGAGCTCGACGAGCTGATAAAGGACCGCTGGAGAGAGTTTCCGGTCACACGCACGACAGCTGACCTGTCCGGCCGCCTCTTCCATGAGCCTGCCATCAGCCGGGCAGTGCCAGGTCCCGCCCCACCGGGCCGATGAGGCAGCCACGTCTGAGGGGCCTGCGTCAGCCATGTCCCGCAGAGCGGCATATACGACCGCGGACAGCACCATGCCGCCCTGGCGGCATATTGCCACGCCCGCCTGCTCAGTCATCTGCATTCCGCAGCGCGGACAGTACACACCATGACCATAACAATTCAGCTTCCGGACGGTAGGGAGTACCTGTGGACGAGGACGAGAGCCTCCGGCGTTATGGCCTGCACCCAGCCGGCCGCGATCTTGACCAGGTTCGGGAAATGCTGGCGGTCCAGGCTGCGCGTGAGCGGCAGGCTCAGGGTGAAGGCGATACCGGACTGATGAAGCTGTGCTGCGTGCAGTTGTTCAACGCAGCTGACCTGACCGACGTGCTCTTGATCTGGCAGGCGAAGGAATCGGGCTGGGACGCGCGCTGCTCGATCGACGTCCAGCTGCTATGCGGCGCTGGCCTGCACGAGACCATCGCGTACCTGGCAGCAGAGGGTTCCCCCGGCGCGGCTGCCGCACTGAGTTACCTGCGCGAGTGTGAGGTAGCCGGCGACTTCGCCGGTTTCTCGCCTGCGGAGTGGTCGCGCTGGTACTCGACGTATTATGCGAGCTGACCAGGGGCCAGGGCCGGGCTGGTCACTTGTGCGAGAACCCGGGCGGCACGGGCAGCGCGAGCCGGGCCAGCAGTGCCTTGGTCGGCGGCAGCCACTTGATCACGTCGTAGTAGCCGTAGCTGCCGGTCTGCCAGTCGGCGATCGGCAGGTAGGTGGTGGCGTCCACGAGGATGTGCAGCCGGACGCCGTACTGGTACTCGATATCCTTCGGCGTGTTGACGATGTTCAGGATCGGCGTGCCGTTGGCGCCCGAGTGGCTGGTGACCGTATAGGCGCCGCAGCGCAGCGAGGACACCAGCCATGCCGCCCAGCGCGGGTCACCGACTTGCGGCGAGTCATCGGCGGGGCCGACACACTGATTCTTGTCGGTGCGGACCAGCCCGCTGAATGGCCAGGTGGTAAGCCACCACGTCCGCCGCTCATAGTCGACCCACATGACCGTATGGCGGTCCGGGTAATAGGTGACAAGCTGCGCGGTATGCGGGTTGTGCTGGATCAGCAGGTGCACGTTCCGGTAGTCCCAGGCGGACACGATCAGCTTGGACCGGTCCGCGTAGTCGTAGCGCCGGCTGTAGGCGACGAAGTTCGTCGAGGTCAGCACGGCCTGCTCGACGCGGCTGACCAGCGTGGCGTGCGTGATCCGGCCGGGTGGCCAGGATGGCAGCGGACGCAGGTGCTGGATCGGCGCGGGCCGCGCCGACTGCGCGATCCTCGTGCCGGCCGGCTTGCCCGCCGTCGGCGCGACGCTGAGCACGCCGATCACGACCGCCGCGGCGGTGACGGTCGCCGCGGCGGCGGCGACTCCGGCGCCGGTAACCAGGCGGTGCCGCCGGGCCTGGCGGGCCGCCCGGTGCGTCAGACCGGCGGGCACCTCGGCCGGCAAGCGGTCGATGCCCTGCCGGAGCAGGTCTTCAAGGTCGGCATTCATGCTGAGCCTCCGGTAGTGAACCGACGAATTGTGAACCGGCGAATTAGACCGAACGAGGCGGGACAGGCAGCTTGGGCGGCCGGTCGCCGACAAGCTCACGCAGCCTGCTCATGCCCCGCGAGGCCGCCGACTTGACCGATCCTGGCGAGCAGCCAAGGATCGCGGCCGTCTCGGCCTCACTCCGCTGCTCCCAGTACCGCAGCACGACCACCGCGCGCTGCCGCGGCGGCAGTTGCGCGAGCAGCCGCACGAGCGCGTCCCGGATGTCGACGGCATCCGTGCCGTCGGCCCGTCGCTCGGGTGCGGCAACCACCGGCTGCCAGCGCCGGGCCACACCTCGCCGCCGCCAGCCATCCGCAGCCAGGTTGTAGAGCGTGCGCCGCAAGTACCCTTCGGCGTCGGAGCCGACCCGGCGGTAGTTCCGCAGCAGTCGTTCCAGCGCGGCCTGCAGCAGATCCTCGCCATCTGGCCGACTGCCGGTCAGCGCGATGGCCGCTTGCATCAGGTGCCGGCCGCGCGCTGCCAGCAGCTGCTCCACCGCCGCGCCGTGGCCGGTCACGCTGCGCCCGGTGTCCGGGTCGGATCTCACGCCACCACCTCCTCCGTGCCTTCTGTCAGCCAAGGACGTGGGTCGCGGGCCGGAAGTTGCCACCGAATCGCGATCCGGCGTCTGGCGGCGCGGTTGCTCAGCGGGTAAATCCCTCGTCGAAGGCCCATCGCGGGTAGTGGTCGCGCAACAGGGGAAGGTGGCTGTCCCAGTCGGCCGCGGTGAGCGGCCGTGGGCGGTGGATGGTTATGGTCGCCGCGGCGATGCCGAATCCCCAGGCGAATCCGGCAATGGCCCGCACGCGGGGGGTGATGACGGCGTCCGGGGAGACGCACAGGAAGGCGTGCGCCTCCCAGCGCATGTCGTGCCTGGAGTAGCGGGACGGCGCGTCGAAGTGCTCGGGCCTGACGCCGAACCAGGCGAACGGCGTCGGAACATCCCGGTACAGGGCAACCGGGTCCATCTCGAAGCGCTCCGGGTCCATGTCGGTGGAACGGACCATCTGCGTCCAGCCGAAGACGGCGGCATACCCGTCGGCCGGGTAGGAGAGCCGCGCGCGGCACACCGGGAAGCCGCTGGCGGCGCCGGCCGGCTGGCCCGGCCACAGCAGGCCGTAGCCGAGCGCCGCGGGATCGGTGTTCGGGCTCACCGACACGGTGATACGCCCGTCCAGGTCCCGAAGCGAGAACGCGATGTCCAGGTCATCAGCCATGCGCTCATCATGCCGGACCGCGGCTCGCGCTGGCCGGCGGCCACGTCGCCGGCACGCCTGGGTTTGAGGGTCTTTACTGACGAGTAATTTCGCTGTAAACGTGAGATTACTAACCAGTAGATTCCTGGGCCGCGTGGCGGGCAAAGCGAGCCCTCCGGGTCGCGACAGGAGGCGACGATGACGCTGTTTCACAGACTTAACGCCCGTTCCCTGACATGGCTACGTAGAGTCATGGTTACGGCACTACCGGTCGCGGCCCTGCTGATGGCGGTGCTGCTGATGGCGGTGCTGCTGATGGCGGTGCTGCCCGCCGGGACCGCGGCGGCCGCGTCCGCGCCCGGCGCGACGACCCGGCCGCACGCCATCTTGCCGGCGCCGCCGGGTGACGCGTTCTACGTGCCGCCCAGCCCGCTGCCCGCCGGGAGACCCGGTGACATCATCTGGTACCGGCCCTCGGTCTCACCGGTGGCGGGCGCGGATGCCTGGCAGGTGCTGTACCTGTCGACGACCGCGCTCGGCGCGCCGACCGCCGTGTCGGGCACGGTGATCGTGCCGGCCGCGCCGTATGCGGGCATCCGGCCGGTGGTCGCCTACGCCGCCGGGACGCAGGGCTGGGGACCGCAGTGCGCACCGTCGAAGGAGATCGTGTCCGGCACCTTCGACGAGGAGTTCGCGGTCAACAACCTGCTGGCCAAGGGCTGGGCGGTCGTGGTCACGGACTACCCGGGCCTGGGCACGCCGGGGCCCGAGGACTACAACGTCGGCATCCCCGAGGGGTACGCGGTGCTCGACTCGCTGCGCGCGGCGCTCCGCCTGCCCGGCACCGGCCTGAGCGCGAGCGCGCCGGCGGGGATCGAGGGGTACTCGCAGGGCGGCGGCGCCGCGGGCTGGGCCGCCCAGCTGCACCACAGTTACGCGCCGGACCTGCACCTCGCCGGCGTCGCCATGGGCGGCACTCCGGCCAACCTGCAGGCGGTGGCGGCGAACATCAACGGCAGCCTCTTCTTCGCCTTCCTCGGCGGGACGGCGGTCGGCTTCGGCGCCGCTTACCCGTCCATCCACCTCGACCGCTACCTGAACGCGGCGGGCAAGGCCGCGTTCGCGCAGCTTCAGACGATGTGCCAGGCCCAGGGCCTGCTCACCTTCGCCGGCAAGAGGATCGAGGACTACACGATCGGCGGCGTGAACCCCATCAACGACCCGCCGTGGAAGACGGTCCTGGACGAAAACGACCTGGGCGCCATCAAGCCGGATATTCCGGTGCTTCAGACGCACGGCCTGGTGGACGAGGTCATCCCGTACGGCGTCGAGGTGACCCTGCACAAGCAGTGGTGCGCCATGGGCGTGGCCACGCAGCTCAACGGCTACGTCGGCGATCACGTCCTGACCGCGCTGCTCGACCAGGGAGACGTCGTGAGCTGGCTGAGCGGCCGGCTGGCCGGCCAGCCCGCGCCGGGCAACTGCTGACCCGGCGCCCCGGGAGCCGAAGGGCGCGGCGCCGTCTGGACTGAGGAGCGACGGAGGAGCGACGAGGGAAGGCGGCGGCTCAAGGCGCCCGGAGGCGAGCGGGGAAACAGAGGCGAGCGGGGAAACACCAGCCGCGTCGCGTAACGTCTTCGGGGAAGCACGGAAGGCGGAACGGAGAGGTGCGGCCGGTGGCGGAACGCAGGGACGTCGTGGTGGTGGGCGGCGGGCACAACGGGCTGGTGGCCGCCGCCTACCTGGCGCGCGCCGGGCTTGACACGCTGGTGTGCGAGCGGCGCGAAGTACCCGGCGGCGCCGCGGTGAGCGAGCATCCGTTCGGCCCGGACTACACGATCACCTCGCTTTCCTATGTGGTATCCCTGCTCCCCCCGGACATCGCGGCCGATCTGCGGCTGGAACGGCACGGGTTCCACGTGTACCCGCAGGGCCCCTACTTCGCGCCGCGAAGGGACGGCCGCGCGCTGCGGCTGCCGGGCGACCCGGGTCAGCGGCACGCCGAGATCGCCCGGTTCTCCGAACGGGACGCCGGCGCGTACGACGCCTACGAGCGGCACCTCGCCGGGCTCGGCGCGGTGCTCGGGCCGCTGCTGCACGAGATCCCGCCGCGGCTCGGCTCGCGCCGGCCCGCGGACCTGCTGCGCCAGGCGAGGCTGCTCGCACGGCTGAGGACGATCGACGAGCGCGGGGCGGTCGACGTGACGCGGCTGCTGACCGGCAGCGTCGCGGACCTGCTGGACCGGTACTTCGAGAGCGACGCGGTGCGCGGCGTCCTTTCGGTGTCCGGGGTGATCGGCACCTGGGCAGGCCCGCGCTCGGCGGGCACCGCGTACGTGCTGCTGCACCATCACATCGGCGAGGCCGACGGGCAGGCGGGCGCGTGGGGCTTCCCGCGGGGCGGGATGGGGGCGGTGACGGGCGCGCTGGCGGGGGCCGCGCGGTCGTTCGGCGCCGAGATAAGGACAGCGGCCGAGGTGGCCAGGATCCGCACCCGGGACGGCCGGGTCGCGGGGGTGACGCTCGCCAGCGGCGAGGAGATCGGCGCGGCCACCGTCGTCACGACCGCGCACCCGCGGATCTCGTTCCTGCGGCTGCTGGACCCGGCGGAGCTGCCGCCGGAATTCCTGGCCGACATCCGGGCCTGGCAGAGCCGCAGCGGCACCGTGAAGATCAACCTCGCGCTGGACCGGCTGCCGGTGTTCGCCAGCCACCCGGAACCGGACCCGGAGGTCTACGGCGGCACGATAGTGCTCGCGGAGAGCCTCGACGACGTCGAAACCGCGTTCCAGGAGGCCGTGAGCGGCCGGCCGTCCGCCCTGCCGTTCGCCGACATCTGCATCCCGAGCGTGTTCGACGACTCGCTGGCCCCGCCCGGCAAGCACGTGATGTCGCTGTTCACGCAGTGGGTGCCGCACGCGTACGCGGACTCGCCGGACCCGGACGCGATCGGCGCGTACGCCGACCGGGTGCTCGCCCGGGTGGAGGCGGTCGCGCCCGGGTTCACCGGCTCGGTGCTGCACCGTCAGGTGATCGCGCCGCACCAGATGCAGGACGAGTACGGCCTCGTGGGCGGCAACATCTTCCACGGTGAGCTGTCCCTCGGGCAGATGTTCCACGCCAGGCCGGCGGCCGGCTACGCGGACCTGCGTACCCCGGTGCGGGGCCTGTACCAGGCGGGTTCGTCGACCCACGGGGGCGGCGGCGTGACGGGCATACCCGGCCGGAACGTGGTCAGGCAGGTGCTCGCCGACCGGCGGGCGGAGCGCTGGCGGCGGCTTACCCCGGCGCCGGGGCGCAGAAGCCGGTTACGGGTGCGCGCGGATGAACGCGGCGATCACCGCGCCGAGGCGTTCGCCGGCGTCCTCCTGGAGGAAGTGCCCGGCTCCTTCGATCACCGGGTGCTCGATGCCGGCCGCGCCGGGCACGGCGCGCTTCAGGATGGGCGCCATACCGCCGGTGATCGGGTCGCGGTCGCTGAACGCGACCAGAAACGGCCTGTCCCAGGCGGCGAGCTGGCGCCAGGCCGCGCGGTTGGCCGGCGCCGCCGGGTCATCCGGGCTTGTCGGGACCAGGTTCGGCATCGCCCGCACGGCGGCGGTGAAGGTCTCATCAGGGAACGGCGCGTCGTAGGCGGCCAGCACCTCCGGCGGCAGCGCCGTCCGGCAGCCGGACTGCACCAGCCGGGAAACGCTCAGCGCGGGCGCTGTCCGGACGACCTCACGGAACCGCAGCCAGATCTCGGGCATCGGCTGGTCGCCGGTGGGCAGCCCGGTGTTGGCGGCCACCACGCGCGCGAACCTGCCGGGGTGCTCGGCCACCAGCCGCAGCCCGATCAGCCCGCCCCAGTCCTGCCCGACGAGCGTCAGCCCGCGCAGGTCAAGCTCGCCGAAGGCGAGAGCACGGATCCACTCCACGTGCCGTTCGTACGTGTGGTCCGCTATGTCGGCGGGCTTGTCCGACCGGCCGAACCCGACGAGGTCCGCCGCGATCGCACGGAGCCCCGCGGCCGCGAGCACCGGCATGACCGTCCGGTACAGGAACGACCAGCTCGGCTCCCCGTGCAGCAGAAGAACCGGCTCGCCGTCGGGAGGCCCGGCCTCGACGTAGGCCACCCGCAGGCCGCCCACATCGGCGTACCGCGGCGCGTAGCCGAAACCCGGAATCCCGGCGAACCGGTCCTCGGGGGTGCGCAGCACTTTCATGTGCCCAATGCTGCCATGGGGGCGCCGGCCTGCCGGCGCCCCCATGGCGAGCGGATCAGAACCTGGGCGATCAGAATCTGGAGAGTACGGACACGAATTCCCTGCCGGCCGAGCCGAGACCCGTGAGGCTGTCGAATCCCGGCGCGGTCGTGAGGGTGACGTCGCGGGTCGCGCAGTTACCCGTGGTGTCGCAGTAGGTCTCCGGGCCCGCGTAGTTGATCGCCCTGAGGCTGACGATGTACCCGGCGGAGGTGTCGACCGTGTTCGCGTAGTCGACGCGGATCACGGCGGCCGAGTCCGGGTTCTTCGGCGGCAGGATGTCGTTGAACGCCGCCTTGTCCGCGGTCGAGGCCTTGTACAGAATCGGGTTGAGGAAGCCCAGCGGCGCGCCCGCCGCCTGGTCGGCGTCCGCGACCACGCCGGCGAGCAGCGGGGAGGACAGGCTCGTCCCGCCCACCTTGTACTGGCCGTAGGCGATCCCGCTGGGGAACGTCTCGGTCAGGCCGATCAGCATCCCGCTCTGCGCGTCGCCGTCCATCGAGATGTCCGGGATGACGCGTGCGGGGGCGCCGGTGATCGCGGCGTTGCGCAGGGCGAGCGCGGGCGGCACGATACCGGCCTGGTAGAAGGGCTCGGCGTAGGTGTAGCTGGTTCCGCCGCCGCCGCCGGACTGCCAGGTGAGCGCGCCCGCCGGCGTGGTCGCCGAACCGCAGTTCGTCGTCGCCTTGGGCGCGCAGAGCACCTGCTTGGCCGTTGACCAGCCGTACTCGGCGGCCCTGGCGTTCGACTTGTTCACCTCGAGCGTGGTCCCGCCGACCGCGGTGACGAACGGGCTGCTCGGCGGGTAGTCCGGCGCGGTGATCCCGAAGTCGGCGAAGTTGTCGCCGAAGTCGCCGGTGGAGAACAGGACGCTGACGCCGGTGGAGTCGGCGAGCATGAACGTGTCGTCGTACGCGGTCTTGGTGGCGACGTCGTCGAAGATGTCACCGAGCGGGTCGCCCCACGAGTTGCTCACGACGGAGGCACCGCTGGTGACCGCCGTGGTCAGCGAGGCCAGCAGGCCGTTGTTCAGGCAGTCCTGCGCCCCGACGAACAGGATGTTGGCTCCGGGCGCCACGGCGTGCGAGGACTCGACGTCGAGGGCCTGCTCGCCGAACCAGTTGCTGCCGTTGCACAGGGCCACGTCGTCAACCGTCGCGGGCTGCACGTTGAAGAACTGCGACGCGCTCAGCGGGTGACCGGGGTCGTTCAGCCTGAAGTACTTCTGCGCGTCCGCGAGCAGCGTCGGCGAGTCGTACGCGTCGACGATCGCGATCGTGACGCCGCTGCCGTTGTTCCCCGAGGCCACCCGCCCGGACAGGTCGTAGGCTCCCCTGAGCTGGCTGGGCTTGTAACCGCAGATGTCGTAGGGCAGCGGGTGAGTGTACGGCTTGTACAGCGATCCCGAGTCCGCGGTGTCGGTCTTCTGGCCCCAGTACGCCGAGCACGGCTGGGGGTTGCGGAAGGCCGGTGGCGGCGGCGGCTCCTGCGCCGGCCTGGCCGCGGCGGCCGCCCTGGCCGCTGTCGCGCCACCCTGGGCCGCTAGGGCGGGCGTGGCGACGTACTGGTTGACGCCGACCGCGCCGGTGACCACGCCGCTGAGCGAGGAGGGAATGGTCAGCGCGCCGTTGGCGAGCCGCACCGTGTGGCCGTTCACGGTGTAGTAGCCGAGCGTCACGCCGAACGCGTGCTCCACCCTGGCGGCCGTTCCGGAGGCGGGGACGAACAGCCGGTCCTTCGGGAGCGCGCCGACCGTGAAGCCCTGGCCGCGGAGCCACGATTCGGCGGCCGCGACCGCGGCCCTGGTGGGGCCGAACCTGGCCACCCACGCCGCGTCGCTCAGGTAGTGGTGGAACGCGGGTGAGCCCGGGGTGGAGACGTCCCTGACGAACTGCCGCGCGCCCTGGGCGTTGTGCAGCGTCAGCAGCAGGTCGAAGCTCACCGCGGCGCTGGCGGGGACGCTTCCCGTTGGGTGCGCTCGCTCCCGGGCGGGCGCCAGCGATCCCTTCAGCGCCACCCGGTGCGGGGCTGGAGCCGGGGCCGGCGAGCCCGCAGCGGTCCCGGCCGCCGCCGCCGTGAAGGATATCGCCAGCCCGGCGGCCCCGGTTAGGGCCCACAATCGGGCGTTTTTCATGATTTGCCTCCTAAGCGAAATCGCTGTGGGGTTCCCGCTTGTGAGCGGGCCTGGTTCCGGACCCTAGCGACGGCCACGCTCAAACACAATGGGCCATCCTGGCATATACGTGCACAGCACTATCACGCGGAAGTGATCAAGGAGCCGCTATCAGCGTGAGCCGGCGTGTCCCGCGATGTCATGTCCCCCTTTCTGGGGACACGGCGGACTTTCTGGGGACACGCCCGACGGCGCCCGAGTGCGCGCGGCTTGCGGCAGGAGGCCGGGCCGGACACCGGCTTGTCCGCTAGGCTGAGCGGCAGCATGCGCGCGGTGGTGATCACGGGCCCCGGGGCGGCCAGCGTCGAGCAGGTCGATGCGCCGGTTCCGGGACCGGGACAGGTCGTCGTCGATGTCGCGCGCGCCGGGATCTGCGGCACCGACGCCGAGCTGTTCGCCGGGACGCTGGCCTACTTCGGCCAGGGCAAATCGCGTTTCCCGCTGCGGCCGGGGCACGAGTGGTGCGGCGTCGTCTCCGCGACCGGCCCGGGCGCCGGCGGCGCGTGGCTGGGCGCGCGGGTCACCGGGGACACCATGCTGGGCTGCGGGCGCTGCGCCCGCTGCCGCGCCGGGCGTGGCCATGTCTGCGCGGACCGCCGGGAAATCGGGATCATGGGCTGGCCGGGTGCCCTCGCGGAAAAGGTGCTGGTGCCGGTGTCCAGCCTGCGCCGGCTGCCTCCCGCGGTGGACGACCGGGCGGGTGCCCTGGTGGAACCCGGCGGCAACGCATGGCGCGCGGCCGCCGCGGCCGGCGCGGCTCCCGGGCGCCGGGTCCTCGTCTGGGGTGCGGGCACCATCGGCCTGCTGACCGCGGCTTTCGCCCGCGCGGCGGGTGCCGAGGTACACGTCCTCGCGCTGGACGGCGACCGCCGGGAACTCGCGGAGGCGTTCGGCGCCACCCGCTACTGGACGGTGGGCGACCCGCCCCGCGACCCGTACGACGCGGTCGTCGACTGCACGGACGACCGGCGGGTGCCGGCCGCCGCGCTGGGGCTGGCCGAGCCGGCCGGCCGGCTCGTGTACATCGGCGTAGCACCGGCGCCGAGCCTCATCGACAGCCGCGACCTGGTGCTCAACGACGTCACCGCGGTGGGCATCCTCGGCGCGTCCGCGGGGCTGGAGCCCGCGATCGAGCACTACGCGGACGGCCGGATAACACCGGGGGATCTGGTCGGCGCCACCGTGGGTCTCGACCGTGCCGCGGAGGTGCTGGCCGGCCGGCTCGGGCCGGGTGCGGGCACCAAGGTCCACATCGATCCCTCGGCGTAAGCCGCGGAACTGCCGGCGCTCACAGCCCCGATCCGGTAACTTTCTGCTGTGGTCAGGGGGAGCTCGCTGTCGGCCGCTCACGGCCGTGGCCGGCGCGCACGCGGCCGCCGGCGGGCCGCCGCCTGGCTCATCCCCCTCGCCGTCGCGGGCGTCGCGGTCACCGCCGCGGTGCTGTGGCGGGACAGGGCGCCGTCCGGAGTCCTGCCGCTGCCCGTCGCCGGGTCCTCCGGCGGGCGCGTGGCGGCCATCAACTGGCCGGCGGCACAGCAGTTCGCCGCCTCGGCCGAAGGGCGGCCGGTGCTCACCCGCCAGGCCCGCGGCTCCTGTCCGCGCGCGGCGACCGCCTGCGTGGACCTGACCGGCCACCTCACCTGGCTGCAGTCGGAAGGCCGGATCACCTACGGCCCGGTGCGCATGGAGCCAGGGCCGCCCGGCACGCCGCACGCGACGCCGCGCGGGACCTTCTACGTCGAGTGGAAGGCGGGCCCGGGCTACGTGAGCAACATCTACTTCGAGCCCATGCCGTACGCCGTGTTCTTCGCCGCGGGCGGGGTCGCCTTCCACGGCGGCAGCCTCACCCATCCGTCCCATGGCTGCGTCCACCTCACCATCGGCAACGCCCGGTACTACAACGAGCATCTGCAGGTCGGCGCGGAGGTCGTCGTCTTCTGACCGGCTTATCTCCGCGGCACGGCTCGCGCCGTCACCGCTCCCGGTCAGCCCTCGCGCGGCGCGGGGATGCTCGGCTGGCGTACCCGGCCGCGGCCGAGGCGCAGGTACAGGGCCGGCAGGACGAACAGGTTCAGCAGTGTGGACGTCGCCAGGCCGCCGAGGATCACGACCGCCATCGGGTACTCGATCTCCTGGCCGGGCTGGTTGCCGTAGATGACGAGCGGCGCCAGCGCCAGCGCGGTCGCGAGCGCGGTCATCATGATCGGCGACAGCCGCTCGCCGGCGCCCCGCAGCACCAGGGCCGGGCCGAACGGCACGCCCTCGTTGCGCTCCAGGTGACGGAAATGGCTGATCATGAGGATCCCGTTGCGCGCGGCGATGCCGAGCACGGTGAAGAAGCCGACCAGGGCGCCGAGCGTGATCGTGCCCAGGCCGGCCCACGCGGCGATCACCCCGCCGACCAGCGCCATCGGAAGCGTGACGAGCAGCATCACCGCCAGCCTCCAGCTTGCGAAGGCCGTCTGGAGCAGGAGAAGGATCACGAGCAGGGCGGCGATGCCGTACACGGTCAGGCGCCGCTGGGCGTCGGCCCGCTCGACCGCCTCCCCCTGCAACTGGGCGTGGTAGCCGGGCGGGAGCTCGAGCCTGTCCAGCAGGTTCTGGACGTCGGCGGCCACCGACCCGAGGCTCCTGCCGCTCACGTTCGCGTCGACCTCGGTCATCCGCGACCCGTTCTCGCGGATGATCTGGCTGGGGCTGGGGGCGATCTGGATGCTCGCGACGGCCCCCAGCGGGACATGCCCGCCCGATGGCGTGTCGACGGGCAGGTCACGCAGGTCGGTGAGATTCTGGCGGGTCGCGGGGGTGCTCCACGCCGCCACCGTGTAGAGCTTGCCGCCGGCGGAGATCTCCGACATCGGCTCGCTGGCCATCATGATGGCCGCGGCCCTGCGGACGTCGCCGGGCGTCAGGCCGTACCGCTGGGCCGCGCGGATGTTGACCTGCACATCGGCCTCGGGGATGGACTCCAGCGGCGCGGGCTGCACGTCCGTCAGGCCGGGCACGTGCGACAGCGCCGAGGCCACCTGCCCGCCCAGCCGCTGCAGAACGCCCAGGTCGTCGCCGTAGATGTAGACGGCGACGTCCTCGGTCGTGCCGTTGGTGAGCACCTCGTCGATCCGCTCGTGCAGGTAGGTCTGCACGTCGCTGTAGGCGCCCGGGTAGGAGCCGGCGATGCCGCGCAGGCCGTTCAGCACCTGGCCGTAGCCGGCCCCCGGCTTCAGGCTGAGCCAGGTCTCGGAGAAGTTGACCCCGGAGACCTCCTCGCCGAGCAGCGCCTGCCCGATATGGCTGCCGGCCCGGTTCACCCCCGGGATGGCGAGCACCTGGTCCTGGAGCCCGGCGACCTCGCGGTCTTCCTCCTGCACGGAGGTGCCGGGCTTGCTCACGAAGTGGACCAGGAAGTCCGGCTCCTTGAACGTCGGGAACAGATCCTGGCCGAGCCGCGGGTAGACCACGACGCCGGCGATGATCGCGACGCCGGCGGCGGCGAACGCCCACCTGGGCGCGCTCAGCACGGGCTTCAGCAGCGCCGCGTAACCGCGCTTGAGGGCGCGGATCAGCGGCGGGTCGCGCGGCGCGAGCCGGGCGCGCTGGAGGAGGATCAGGCCGAGCGCCGGCGTCACGGTCAGCGCGACCGCCATCGACGCCAGCACGGCGAGCCCGTAAGCGATCGCGAGCGGCTCGAAGAAGGCACCGGTGAGGCCGCCGACCAGCATGACCGGCACCACCGCGACGATGTTGATCAGCGTTGCGTAGAAGATCGCCACCCGTACCTCGAGCGACGCGGCGAGCACCAGCCGGAGCGGCGTGGTCCGCCTGCCCTGGGCGCGCCACGCGCGCAGGCGGCGCACGATGTTCTCCATGTCGATGATCGCGTCGTCGACCACGACACCGACGGCGACCGCGAAGCCCGCGAGGATCATCGTGTTGATCGTCGCCCCGGTCGCGTCGAACACGATTCCCGCCGCGGCCAGCGACAGCGGGATCGCCAGCAGGCTCACCACCGCGGCGCGCCACTGGAACAGGAACGCGATGAGCACGAAGACCACGAGGATGCTGCCGAGGATCACCGACTGGCTGAGATTGTGGATCGCCGTGGAGATGAACGACGCCTGGCGGAAGATCTGCGAGTCGACGTGAATGCCGGGCAGGCCGGGCTCGAGCGCCGCGAGCGCGTGGTCGATGCCCGCCGTCACCTGTAGCGTGTTGGCCCCGGGGAACTTCTCGACGACGAGCATCAGGCCCGGGCCGCCGTCGATGACCGCGTCGCCGATCAGCGGCGGGTATCCCCAGGTGACCTGGGCCACCTGGCCGATACGCAGGATGCGGTTGCCCACCACCGCGAGCGGGACCTGGGCCATCTGCTGCGGCGTCGCGATCGGCTGGACGCTGTGCACGTACAGCCGCTGCTGCGCGGTCTCCACGGTGCCGAGCGAGCCGACGGCCGCGCCGGTCGTGTACTTCAGCTCCCCGGTGTCCACCGCGTCGGCGGCGGTCGTCATCAGCTGGTCCAGCGAGATGCCATGGGCGGCCATCAGCGCCGGGTCACCCTCGACCATGATCTGCTTCGCCCGCTGGCCCCAGATCGCGACGTTGGCGACGCCCGGCACCTGCATCAGCCGCGGCCTGATCGTCCACTGCGCGATCATCGACAGGTCCTCCGCGGACACCGTCGCCGAGGTGAGCCCGATCTGCATCACCCGGCTCGTGGCCGAGACGATGGGGTACATCTGCGGCGGGTCGCACCAGGTCGGCAGCGTCGGCGCGGTGGCCTGCAGCCGTTCCTGCACCAGCTGGCGCGCGCGCAGCACGTCGGTGCCGCCGCGGAAGTACAGGAAGATCGCCGAGAGCTCCGGCTCGGAACTGGAGCGGATGTCGTAGACGCCCGGGACTCCGTGCAGCGCGGCCTCGAGCGGCACCGTGGTGAGCGACTCGACCTCCGAGGGCGACAGCCCGAGGCACGCGGTCTGGACCTCGACCGATACCGGCGCGAACTCGGGAAAGACGTCGATCTTCTGATGGCCGATGAGCAGCGTGCCGAAGTACAGCAGGGCGATCGCGAAACCGGCCACGACGTACCGGAACCGCAGGCTCGTCGCGACGATCCAGCGCATCGGTCACCTGGCCCTGAGCCTGGGCCGGCGGCGGGTCACGTCTCGACTCCGACGCCGTTCTGCACGCCGAGCAGCTCCTCGGCGCCGGCCGTCACCACTTTCATGCCGGGCGTCAGGCCCTTGCTGACGTACACGCTGGCGCCCGCGATGCTCTGTACCGACACCAGGTAGCGGGTGTAGGTGAGCGGCCCCGTGTTCACGTAGACGGCGGTGCTGCCGTCCGGCTCGTACAGCAGCGCCTCGTACGGGACCAGGATCACGCCGCCCTTCATCGCGGTGACCGGCGCGGTCTGCAGGCCGATCCGCCGCTCCCCCGTCGGCGTCAGGACGACGCTGGGTACCGGCCCGCGCCCGATTTGTAGCATCTTCGCCGGCGGGGCCGCCTGCTGGGCCGGCGCCGTGCCGCCGCTGCAGCCGGCCAGGCCTCCGGTGGCCACGCCGGCCGCGGCGACGGCGGCGATGGTCGCGGCGGCGAGGCGCGCCCCTTGTCTTCCCCCGTGCACGAGAGTTCTTCCCCTCCTCAGTAGCCTTTCCGGCAGGACCGTCATGCGAACCATCCCCTCAGGCCGGCACGCCGGCGGGCGGCGGCGCTGCGGGTGGCGGCACTGTCTCCGGCGGCGCTGCCTGCGGCGGCACTGTTTCCGGTGACACTGTCTTCGGTGACGCTGCCTGCGGTGGCGTCAGGCCGGGCTGCGCGGCCCGGTCCTGTCCCCGGTGCAGGCCTTCGTCCGGCGCCGGAGCGGGGCCGGGGCCGAGCCGCAGGAACGCGACGGGCAGCGCGAACAGGCTCACCAGCGCCGTGGTGACCAGACCGCCGCAGATCACCGCGGCCGCGGTGTGCAGGATCTCGGTACCGGCCCTGTCGCCCATCACGATGAACGGCACCAGCGCGGCGACGGTCACCACCACGATGACCGCGAGCTGCCCGGCGCCGGCGGCCGCCGCCTGCCTGGCCCGCTGGCTCCGGTCACCGTCAGCCTGCGCGCCGCCGGCGTCGGCCTGCGCGCCGCCGGCGTCAGTTTCCGGTGCGCGGATGCGCACGGCGACGCTGATCGCCTGGCGCAGCGCGATCGCGAACACGGCCAGCAGGCCGGCCGCCGCGCCGAGGGAGCCGTCCGCGCCGATCGCCAGCGCGGTGACGACGCCGCCGGCCAGCGAGACCGGAAGGGACCCGAACACCAGCAGCGCACGCCGCCAGCTGCCGAGCGCGGCCTGGGCGAGCAGCAGGATGCCCGCCAGCGCCGCGACCAGGTAGCCGATGAACTGGCCGCGCGACGTCCCGCCCTGCGCCGTTCCAGCGACCGGGTTGCCCA
Source organism: Streptosporangiaceae bacterium (assembly GCA_019239975.1). GTDB lineage: Bacteria > Actinomycetota > Actinomycetes > Streptosporangiales > Streptosporangiaceae > JAFAZE01. Next base: position 69,293 of record JAFAZE010000141.1, on the reverse strand, counting down.
GCACCTCGGCGTGGTACTCGAGCGGGAAGGACATGGTGCGCAGCCTGCTCGCGATGTCGGCGCTCACGGCGCCGGGGCTGCGCCCCGACACGCTCGCGGTGACGTCGGCGTACCGGGACGTGGCCTCGTGCTGGATGTCGGCGGGCTCGGGGTCGACGGCGATCCGGGCGACGTCGCCGAGCCGGACGTGGCCGCCGTTGACGGTGTCGAGCACCAGGCTGTCGGCGTCCGGCTCGCTGCCCCGCGTCGCCGGCGCGCCCAGCACCACGACGTCGAAGACCTTCTGGTCCTCGAAGAAGTTGCCGACCGTGAGGCCGTTCAGCAGCGTCCCCGCCTCCCTGCGGATATCGCCGGGTGTGACGCCGTTGCGCCGCGCGTTGTCGAGGCTCACCTCGACATCGACCGTCGGCTGCTCGACGGGAAGCCGCACCTGAGCCTGGTGCACCCCGCTGACCCGCGAGATGACCGATCGCAGCTGCCCGGCGAGCTGGGCCAGCTCCGTGTACGACGATCCGTAGACGCGCGTGACCACCTGGCTGGGCGGCGCGGCCAGCACGCCCGCCATGCTGTCGCTCTCGTACGTGCTCACCACGCCGTTCATGCCGGGCGTTCCGCCGGCGATCGCGCGCACCGCGGCGACCGCCTGGCCGTAGTCGGCGCCCGGCTTGATCGTGACCCAGATCTCGCCGGAGTTCGTGTTGACCACCTGATTGGCGGTCACCGCGCGGCCCAGCGTGGCGCCGACGTCCTGCACCTCGGGCAGCGCCCGCAGCTCGGAGCTGGCGAGCGTGGTGATGCGGTCCATCTCCGTCAGCGACATCCCGGGCGCGCCGGCCCACTGCACGACGAGGTTCCGGTCCTGGAACTGCGGCGGCCCGGGATGGAACAGCGGCAGCAGCGCCAGGGCGGCCACGCCCGCGGCAACGCACAGCGCGGGCAGCACGATGCGCGGCAGCCGGAGCAGCCAGTCGAGCGACCTGACGTAACCGGCCCGGAGCCGCCGGCTGAGCCGGGCGCCCCGCGGCCTGTTCCGGCCCGCGTCCAGGAGCAGCACCGCCAGCGCGGGGGTCACGGTGATGGCGACCACCATGGAGACGGCGACCGCGAGGCCGAACGCCACCGCCATCGGGCGCAGGAAGGACGCGGTCAGCCCGGTGGCGAGATACAGCGGCGCGACCGACAGGAGGATCGCGGCCGCCGCGGTGCACAGCGAGCCGCGGAACTCGCCGCAGGCCGCGGAGACCAGCGCCGTCAACGGCGGGCGCTGCTCCACGCCCCGTGCGGCCTGCCCGTTCGCTGGCTGCCCGTTCGCGGTCTGGCCGTTCGCGGCCTGCCCGTTCGCTGGCTGCCCGTTCTGCGCGGGCAGCGGGCCTCCGGCGGCCTGTTCCCGTTGTTCGCGCAGCCTTGTCATGAGGCTGTGCGCGTCGCCCGCGGCGTCGGCGACGACGATCGCGAGCGCGAGCAGCAGGCCGAGCGTGACCAGCGCGTTGAAGGTATAGCCGAGCACGTCGAGCACCAGCGCCGCGGCGGTCAGCGACAGCGCGATGGCCGCCAGGGCGGTGAACGCCAGCCGCAGCCGCAGCAGCAGCGCGATCAGTGCGAGCGCCGCGAGCAGCGCGGCGATGATGAACGCGATCCGCACGTTGCCGAGCGCGCTGGCCAGGTAGGTGTCCTGCCGGAACACCGACGCGTCGATCTGGACGCCGGGCAGGCCGGGCCCGAGCTGGGCCAGTGCCTGGTCCACCTCGTGGGTGACCCCGGGCACGCTCGCCGACGGCAGCTTCTGCACGACCAGCACGAGAGCGGGAGAGCCGCGCACCTGGCCGTCGCCGATCAGCGGCTGATGGCCCTCGGCGACCTGCGCCACGCTGCCGAGCAGCGTGCCCGGGGCGGCGTCGGCGACCGGCAGCGCCGCGAGGTTGGCCGGGGTTCCGAACGGCAGCACGTGCCGGATCGTCAGCCGCTGGTTCGGGCCCTCCAGGAACCCGCCGGTGCCCGGCGTGGACGCCTCCAGGTAGCTCAGCGGCGAGACGAGCTGGGCGTTGCCCGCCGTATCGATGATCTGCGCGAGCGTCACGTGCTTCGCGGCCATCCGCGCCGGGTCGACCATCACCTGGAGCTGCCTGTCGGCCTGCCCGAAGGTCGACACGTTGGCGACGCCCGCAAGCCCCAGCAGGCGCGGGACGATCGTCCACCGGGCCAGCACGGACAGGTCGATCAGGCTGAGCCGGGCTGACGAAAGGCCGATCAGCATCACGTCGCTCGTCGACGACACCGGCTCCAGCATGGCGGGCGGCGAGGACACGTTCGGCAGGACGAACGCCTGGGTCAGGCGCTCCTGTACGAGCTGGCGGGCGTGGTACAGGTTCGTTCCCGGCGCGAAGTGCAGCTGGATGGCGGACAGGCCGGGAACCGAGTCGGAGGTGACGTCGGTCACGCCCATCACGCCCTCGAGCAGATTCTTCTCCAGCGGCACGGTGACCAGGGCCTCGACCTCAGGTGCCGACAGCCCCAGCGCCTCCGTCTGCACGTCGACCACCACGGGTGAGGTCTCGGGAAGGACATCGGCTGGCATCTGGCGCAGCTCAATGACCCCGACGACCATGATCCCGGCGGCGAGCGCGATAACGAGAAGGCGAAAGCGGACGCTCATACCGATAATCGAACGCAAAAGCTGATCCCCCTGGTCAAGCAAAATTTTAATCGATAATCTCAATGCGCGACATTGCGCAGTATCTAGGCAGCGAAGCCGTTAACAAGATGACCCGGCCCGCGAAAATCCCTATACCTCCCCGTTACTGAGCGTACCCGCCTGCATGCACGCCCATCATTACGATTCGGTCCCGATTGGATCAGGATGCCGCCCCCGCGGCACACATCCTGATATAGAGACGCGCCGAGGCGGTCGTCGGTTGTCGCCGGGCGGCCGAGAGCGCCACCGGTTTACCGGCCAATGCACCAGAATGCGCCGGTCCGCCGGGTAACACCGCGTTCGTTTAGTAATTGCCAAGTCCGTACCCCTCTCGTAGCGGCGCTCTTTGCAGGGACGGTCCGGGCACGATTGCCCTCGACTGGCGCCGGCGTTGACACGGCCGGGTCGCGGGACGTACGATTATACTATCATCATAGAATAGTGGTAGGAGGGTCAGTGTTCCGGTTCCGGCTGGATGCCAGCACGGGGGTGCCGCCGTACCTGCAGCTTGTCCAGCAGGTACGGCAGTCGCTGCTGCTCGGCTACCTGCGCGAGGGCGACCGCCTGCCCACGGTCAAGGACGTATCGGCCGAGCTGGCGATCAACCCCAACACGGTCGTCAAGGCCTACCGGCAGCTCGAGCACGAGGGGCTGGCGGCCGGGCGGCCGGGACAGGGCACGTTCATCACCGGCACGCTGTCGGCCGCCGGCCCGGGCCCGTACCGTGCGCTGCGCCTGGCGCTCGAGCGCTGGCTGCGCGACGCACGCGACGCCGGCCTGTCCGAGGAGGCGGTGACGGCGCTGATCTCGGTCGTCCGCCAGGATCTGCGGAAGGAGGGGGTCGCATGACCTCGATGGCGCGGGCCGCACCGGCGCCCGCACTGCGGGCTGAGCGGCTCGGGAAGCGCTATGGCAAGGCATGGGGCCTGCGCGATTGCACGCTGACCATCCCGGCCGGCGCCGTCGCCGGCCTGGTCGGGCCGAACGGCGCGGGCAAGAGCACGCTGCTGCAGCTGGTTATCGGGCTGCTGGACCCGACCGAGGGGCGGGTGCGCGTCTTCGGTGAGACCTCGCGCGCGCATCGCGCGGCGACGCTGCGCCGGGTCGGCTACGTGGCCCAGGATCACCCGCTGTACCGCGACTTCAGCGTCGCCGACATGTTCCGCCTCGGCCGCCGCATGAACCCGGCGTGGGACCAGCCGCTCGCCGAGCGGCGCGCGGCCGCGCTGGACATCCCGCTGAAACGTAAGGTCAAGGCCCTGTCGGGCGGCCAGCAGGCGCAGGTCGCACTGACGATGGCGCTCGCCAAGCGGGCGCCGCTGCTGGTTCTGGACGAGCCGGTCGCCAGCCTCGACCCGGTCGCGCGGCTCGACTTCATGGGCGCCCTGATGGCGGCCGTCGCCGACAACTCGCTGACGTTGATCATTTCCTCCCATGTGGTCACCGAGCTGGAGCGGGTGTGTGACTGGCTGATCGTGCTGGCCGGGGGCACGGTGCGGGCGGCGGGCCCGGTCGACGAGCTGCTGGCCCGCCACCGCCTGCTGACCGGCCCGCGCACCGCCTCGCACAGCGGGCTGCCCGGCGTGGTGCACCGCGCGGACAGCGACAGGCACTCCTCGCTGGTGATCCGCGTCGGCCCGCGAGAGCCCGCGGTGCATCCGGCGTGGCAGGCGCAGCCGGTGGGCTTCGAGCAGCTGGTGCTCGCCTACCTGCGAGGCGGGTCCGGTGCCCGGCTGGAGCCTGACACCAGAATCGAGGCGGTGACCCGATGACGTGGGTGACCTGGCGCCAGCACCGCGGCCAGGCGATGGTCAGCCTCGCCGTGCTCGCGGGCCTGGCCCTGGCGCTTTTCCTGGTGAGCGAGCCGATGCGCCAGGCGTTCGGCCAGGACGGCATCACCGGATGCGTCGCCCGCGGCACGCGGACGGCCGGCTGCCAGAACGCGATCGGCGCGTTCCTGAGCAGCTGGGGGTTCACCTACAACCAGGCGCTGATAGCGCTCCTGATCATTCCCGGCCTGATCGGGGTGATCATCGGCGCGCCGCTGCTCGGCCGGGAGCTCGAAGAGGGCACCTGGCGGATGGCCTGGAGCCAGACCGTGCCGCGAACCAGGTGGCTGGTCAGCAAGCTGGCGCTGGTCAGCGCGGGGCTGGTCGCCTTCGGCGCGGCGCTGACCGGCGTGTTCACCTGGTACCGCGCGCCGATGGACCAGCTCACCGGGCATTTCACCGAGGCCGCCTACGACTTCGAGGGCCTGTGCCTGACCGCCTCCCTGCTGTGCTCGTTCGCCTTCGCCGTCCTGGCGGGGCTGGCGGCGCGCCGCAGCATCGCGGGCATGGTGGCCGCCTTCCTGCCGTGGCTGGCGCTCAGGGGCCTGACCGACTTGTTTCTCCGCCAGCACCTCGCTCAGCCGCTGGCCAAGGAGCTGCCGGCCAGCGCGAGCATCGCCTTCGGGCCCAACACGACGTCGATGACCGGAAACGCCGGCGACTGGGTCCTCGGAGCCACCCGGGCAGCCGGGCACGTTTTCGTCACCTACCAGCCCGCCGGCCGGTTCTGGACGTTCCAGGCCATCGAGGCCGGGGGCTATCTGACGCTGGCCGCGGCCGCGCTGGGCGGCGCCGTCTGGCTGCTGCACCGGCGCGCCGCCTGACAGACGCGGCCTGACACACACCGCCTGACAGACACCGCCTGACAGGCGCTGCCTGACACACACCGCCTGACAGACACCGCCTGACGGGCGCTGCCTGACACACACCGCCTGACGGGCGCGGCCTCTATCTCCTTGCACGAACTCCTTGCACGAAGGGCCACTCAGCCATGCGCATGATCCGTTTCCCGGCGTACCTGCTCATCTCGTCTCTCCCGTTCGCGGCGCCCGCCGCGGCCTCGGCGCCGGCCGCCGCGGCGTCCCGGCCATCCGCCGCTGCCGCGGCGCCAGCGGCTCCCGCAGCTCCCGCGGCGTCCCCTCGGCTCACCGCGAAGCCCCTGCAGCTCACGCTGCCGCCGCCCACCGGGCCGTACCGCATCGGCGTGGTCTCGCTGCACCTGACCGACCGCTCGCGCACCGATCCGTGGGTGCCGGGTCATGAGGTGCGCCAGCTGATGATCAGCATCTGGTACCCGGCGCGGGATACCGGCCGTTATCCCCTTGCCCCGTGGCTGGAACCGGCGGCGGCCGCCCACTTCGAGCGGCGCCAGGGAGTCGCCCCGGGCCTGGTCCGGCTGCCCGTCACCGACGGGCACGTGGGCGCGCCCGTGGACCGGCGGTGCGGCGGGCGCCCGGTCGTGCTGTTCTCCCCCGCCGATCGCCTCGACCGGAGCATCGACACCGCGATCGTCGAAGACCTGGCCAGCCACGGGTACATCGTGGTCACCATCGACCACACCCATGACTCCGGTGAGGTGGAGTTCCCCGACGGGCACGTCGAGGTGAGCACGCTGCCGCCGGACAGCGAACGGGTCAACACGGAGGCCACGGCCGTCCGCGTGGCCGACACCCGGTTCGTGCTCGGCCAGCTCACGGAGCTCAACGCCGGCCGCGACCCCGGCGCCGGGCACCGGCCGCTCCCCCGTGGCCTGGCGGGTGCGCTCAACCTGTCCGAGGTCGGCATGTTCGGCTTCTCGATGGGCGGTGCCACCGCGGCGGGCGCGATGTTCTCCGATGCCGGGATCAAGGCCGGCATCGACCTCGACGGCACCATCTACGGGCCCGTTGCCAGCAAGGGCCTGGACCGCCCGTTCCTGCTCATCAGCTCGCAGGACAATGGCCGTAACGTCGATCACACGTGGGCGTCGTTCTGGGCGCACCTGCGCGGCTGGCGGCTGGACCTGCGGCTGCGCGGCGCCGAGCACCTGGCGTTCTCCGACGCGGTGAGCCTTTATCCGCAGGCCGCACCGTACCTGCATCTGGCACCGGCTCAGCTCGCCAAGCTCGTCGGCACCATCAGCGGCACGCGCGCGATCGCCATCGAGCGCGCCTACGTGCGGGCCTTCTTCGACCTCCAGCTACGCCACCGCGACACGGGACTGCTCGGCCGGCCGTCGCCCGCCTACCCGGAAATCCAGTTCGTTCCTTAGGGCGCGGACAGCACCAGGTGGCTCTCGGTGTTGCGGTAGCCGACGCGCTCGAAGGCGGCGGCCATCGGCCGGTTCGCCAGGTCGGTATCGGCGCGGATCACCTGGGCGGCGGCCTCCGCCGCCAGGATCCGGGTGATCTCGGCGAGTATGTCCTCGGCGTATCCGTGCCCCCGATGCCCGGGGAGCACGCCCAGGTAGCCGACGACCGGGAATTCCGTGTTCCGCGACGGGATGCCGAAGCCCGCCACCTCGCCGCCCGGCGTCTCGGCGATCCGCCACCAGGAGCGCTCCCCCGGCATTTTGTCCCGGTAGAACGCCATGTCCTGGCGGGCCTGCGCCTCGGCGCCCATCTTCGCGGCCTCTTGCCTGGACGTCGCGTCCAGCGTGCCCTGCAGAGTCCGCTCGAAAAGGAGCGCGAACACCTCGTCGTCGGGTTCGGCGCGGAACACCAGGCGATTCCGCGGGGCGGGCAGGCCATCGCGCGGCGTCCACTCGTAACTGAGCCGTTCCAGGGTCGCGGTGAGCCCCGCCTGCCTCGCTGCCCGTTCCCGCCAGCCGAACGCCGCGGCCACGCTGGGCTGGTCGCGCCACCCCGCGGGCAGGAAGACGTGGTAGGCCGGCGCCTCGGGCGCGCCCGCCTTCGCGAACGCTTCCTGTGCGGCGGTGATCAGGCCAGCGGCGACGCTGACGCGGTCCGCGGAACTCAGCGATTCGGCGGCGAACAGGCTGTCGAGGCTGACGGGCAGCGACTCTCCTGGCTGGCCCCACCAGGCCGCGACCGCGAGTACCGGGCCGCGGGCGCTCTCCTCGGCGATCCAGGTCCACTCGGGCCGGTGCTCACCGGTGCTGATCCGCCTGCGGTACCGGTCAGCCGTCATGGAGCCGGGGGGATCCCCGGCGAAGAGCGGGCTGAAACGCTCGAGGTCACTTTCGGCCGTGGAACGGAAGATCACGCCACCTCCGGAGGCTCGTGTGTATCACAACAGACATACGGTACGGGCAGGCATCATGATCGCGGAAACGCCGGGTCGCCGGCGGCACTCTGGTTTCCGCGATCATGTGGCATGGTGCTGGTGTGACTAGCGGGGCTGACGTGACCCAATGCCGGCGTGGCTGGCGTGGCGTCATCTGCCGTTCAGGTCGCGGTCAAGTGGGTGTCGCTTCGGCCCGAGACGGTGTCAGGGGCGCCGGCGCCGGGCCGCGCCCAGAGAGGGAGGGACCTCATGCGAACGGGACCAATCCGGCGAGCCGGAGCCGCCGTCGCGAGCGCCACGGTGGTGCTCGGCAGCGCGGCTCTCGCGTCGGCGGCGACGGGCCACCCCGCCCTGGCCACTCATGATCACTCCGCCCTGGCCACTCACGATGATTCCAGCATCAAGCATGTGCTCCTGATCTCGGTGGACGGGCTGCACCAGCAGGATCTCGCCTGGTACGTACGCGCCTTCCCGAATTCGGTGCTGGCCAAGCTCGAGCGTCACGGCCTGGAATACAGCGGCGCCATAACGCCGTTCCCCTCCGACTCCTCTCCCGGCATGACCGGTCAGGTGACGGGCGGCGATCCGCGGGTTACCGGCGTCTATTACGACGACACGTGGAACCACGACGTGTTCCCCGCGGGGACGACGAACTGCTCGGGCCCCGCACCGGGCGGCGAGGCCGCCTATGAGGAGGCCCTGGACAAGAATTCGAACTCGCTCGACGCCGGCCAGGGCCTGACCGGCCTGCCGGGCAGCATCCTGCGGATGACCGGCGATCCGCTGGACGTGCTCAACCCCGCGGCAATGCCGGTCAACGCGAAGACGTGCAAGCCGGTCTACCCGAACCAGTACCTGAAGGTCAACACGATCTTCAACGTGGCCAGGGATCACGGGCTGCGCACCGCCTGGTCGGACAAGCACCCCGCGTACCAGATGTTCGACGGGCCGTCCGGAAACGGCGTACAGGACTTCTTCACCCCGGAGATCAACAGCCAGGCCACCGGCTATCCCGCGGGCAAGGACTGGACCAGCGACAACGCCGCGACCATGCGGTACGACTCCTACAAGGTGCGGGCGATCCTGAACGAGATCGACGGGTACGACCACAGCCGCGCTCACCACGTGGGTGTCCCGGCCATCTTCGGGACGAACTTCCAGACCGTCTCCACCGCGCAGAAGCTACCCACCTCCGACGGCCTCACCGGCGGGTACCTGCCGGGCGGGACGGTACCCGGCCCGCTGCTGGTGCGCGCGCTCAACTACATCAACACCGAGGTCGCCGCGATGGTGTCGGAGATCCACGCACGGGGCCTGGCCAGCAGCACCGTGCTCATCCTCTCCGCCAAGCACGGCCAGTCGCCGACCGACCCGGCCACCCTGGCCCGTGTCCCGGATGGGCCGATCATCGGCGCGATCAACGCGGCGTGGAAGGCCGCCCACCCCGGGGCGGGCGATCTCGTCATCTTCTCCACCGATGACGACGGGATGCTGCTGTGGCTGAGCGACCGCTCGCAGGCAGCGGCCGGCTTCGTCAAGCGGTATCTGCTCATGCACTCCGCGGCCGGGAACAACATCAGCGGAAACCCGGTCACGGTGCCGGAGTCCGGGCTGAAGAAGGTCTACGCGGGCGAGGCCTCCGCCGACTTCTTCGGCGTCCCGGCCAGCGAGCCGCGGCACCCCGACATCCTCGGCATCGCCCAGCACGGCGTCGTCTACACCGGCGGTAAGGGCAAGATCGCCGAGCACGGCGGCGACGACCAGCAGGACCGCAACGTTCCCATCCTCGTCGTGCTGCCCGGTCTCGAGCACGGCCGGGCCATCGACGCTCCGGTCGAGACCACCCAGATCGCCCCGACGATCCTGAAGCTGCTCGGCCTGAACCCGCGGGACCTCCAGGCCGTCCGGATAGAGCACACCCGGGTCCTTCCCGGAATTGGCGAGGGCGCCGGGCGCTGAGCCCGGCGGATGCCAGCCTGCGGGGCGGCCCGGTTTGCGGCAACCGGGCCACCCGCGGCGTCATGCTTGCTCGCGGGAGCGCGGCACGACCAGGCCCGACTCGTACGCCGTGACGACCGCCTGTGTGCGGTCACGCAGGCCCAGCTTGCTCAGCACGCGGCTGACGTGCGTCTTGACCGTTTCCTCCGTGACCACGAGCCGGGCCGCTATCTCCGGGTTGGACAGGCCCTCCGCGACGAGCTTGAGGACCTGAGTTTCACGGGGGGTGAGTGCCGCCAGCCCGGCCGCCGTCGCGACGTCCCCCGGCGCGGCGCCCCCCGGGGGACGCAGCCGGGCGAACTCGCTGATCAGGCGGCGGGTGACGGCCGGCGCGAGCAGCGCTTCCCCGGCCGCGACGACACGGACGGCGTCGAACAGGCGCTCCGCGGTCACGTCCTTCAGCAGGAAGCCGCTGGCTCCCGCGCACAGCGCGTCGTACACGTACTCGTCCAGGTCGAACGTCGTCAGGATCAGGACCCGCGCGATGCCGCCGATCTGCCTGGTGGCCTCGATGCCGTCCACGCCCGGCATCCGGATGTCCATGAGGACGACATCGGGGCACCGCTCGCGGCTGACCCGGACCGCCCCGGCCCCGTCGGCCGCCGTGCCGACGACCGTGAAGTCGGGCTGCGTATCGAGCAGCGCGGCGAACCCGGCGCGGACCACCTCGTGGTCGTCCGCGACGACGATCCGCACCGGCTCGCTCATGCTGTGCCCCCCGCTCGCCTCCGGAACGCCCGCGCCCTCCGCCCGCTCATGCGGCGGCTCCGGCTGGCCGGGCGGTCACCGGCAGCGTCGCCTCGACCAGGAAACCGCCGCCCGCGGCCGGGCCGGCGCGCAGCGTGCCGCCCGCCGCCTGCGCGCGTTCGCGCATGCCGAGCAGCCCATGACCGCCGCCGGCCGCACTTTCGCCGGGCGCGCCGGGCCCGTTGTCACGGACGCGCAGCCGCAGCGCGTCGCCCCCGTACCGCAGCTCGACGTCGACCGCGGCCCCCGGAGCGTGCCGCCGCGAGTTGGTCAGCGCCTCCTGGACGATACGGTAGGCGGCCAGCTCCACACCAGGGCCGAGCCTGGCCACCGGCCCGGAGATGATGAGCCGGATACCGGTGCCCGACGCCTCACGCGCCTCGTCGAGCAGGTCGTTGAGCTGGAGCAGCCCCGGCTGAGGCCGGCGCTCTGCGCGCCGCCCGGCCCCACCCGGCTCCTCGGGGCTGGCGGCCGCGGCGTCCTCGCGCAGCACGCCGAGCAGCCGCCGCATCTCCGTCAGGCCCGCACGGGCCGTGTCACCGATCTCCATCAGCCGCCGGGCACCGAGTTCGGGCATCCCGGGCGTGGTCAGCCGGGCGGTCTCCGCCTGCACCGAGACCATGGAGATGTGATGGGCGACGACGTCGTGCAGCTCGCGTGCGATGCGCGCCCGTTCCCCGCGCGCCATGTGCTCGAACTCGGTGCCCGCCATGACCTGCTCGGCGGCGCCTCGCGCCAGGGCCTCGCGGCGCTGCACCACCCCCGCAAGAGCGGCCGCCGGCGCGAGGGACGCCAGCAGAACGAAGATGATGCGGGCCTGGCTGGCCGGGGATCCCGCAAGGGCCAGCACCAGGAACGGCGCCGCGAGCGCCACGGCGAGGTGCTGAGACCCGCGACCGGAACCCGCGCGGCCCAGCCGGTAGAGGGCGAGCAGCTGCGCGATCAGGCCGGCCACGGTCAGCGTCTGGAGGAACGTCAGCCATAGCACGCTCGACGCGGTGATGACAACGGCCGCGGCGGCGGGACGCGGGAAGGCGAGCGGCAACGTGCCCACCAGGCAGAGCACGAACGCCGCGATGGCGCCTTCTCCGTTCACGCTCGCGGAAGTGCCCGCTATATGAATGCTCAGCCCGGTGACGAAGTACTGGACGGCCGGCGTGAGAGCGGGCGCGGTCGACGTGACCGTGAGGCGCGCGCCCAGCTCGGCCACCGCGAGCACGCTGAGCAGCGGCGCTCCCCAGCGTCTGACCGGCTCCATGTACTCATTGTCGCGACAGGCAGGGGCGCTCGCGTCGCCCTGTCCGGGAATCCGCCGTGTCCCTCCTGAGGGGGACGCCGCGGCCGGCGTCCCCCTTGCCAGCGGCGCCGAAGACGGCCCCGCAGCGTGACGACCGGGACGCCCCGCGTTCCCTAGCCTTCCGGAACATGGAGGCAACCATTGAGGTCACCGGGCTGCGCAAGCGGTTCGGGCAGACGCCGGCCCTGGATGGCATGACGTTCACCGTGGAGCCCGGCCAGGTCACCGGCTTCGTCGGGCCCAACGGTGCGGGCAAGTCCACCACGATGCGGGTCATCCTCGGCCTGGACGCGCCCGACGCCGGCACCGCGCTGATCGGCGGCCACCCGTACCGGACGCTGAGGCACCCGCTGAGCCACGTCGGGTCGCTGCTGGACGCCGCCGCGCTGCAGCCGAGCCGCTCCGCCCGCAACCACCTGCTGTGGCTGGCGCACTCCCAGGGCCTGAACGCCAAACGGGTCGACGAGGTCGTCGACGCAGCTGGCCTGCGGGCCGCGATCCGGCGCAAGGCCGGCGGCTACTCCCTCGGCATGCGGCAGCGGCTCGGCCTCGCCGCCGCGATGCTGGGCGACCCGCCGGTGCTCATGCTCGACGAGCCGTTCAACGGCCTGGATCCCGAGGGCATCGTCTGGATGCGCGGCTTCCTGCGCTCGCTGGCGGCGGAGGGCCGGGCCATCCTGGTGTCCAGCCACCTGATGAGCGAGCTCCAGGACACCGCCGACCACCTGGTGGTGGTGGGCCGGGGCACGGTCATCGCCGACGCGCGCGTCGCCGACCTGATCGCCGCCGCCTCGGCGGACCGGATCACGCTGCGCACCGCCGCGCGCAGCGAGGCGATGGGCGCGCTCGCGCAGGCTGGGGCCACCGTCGCCGCCACCGGTCCCGACGTGCTCACCATCTCCGGAATTTCTTCAGAACGAGCCGTGGCGCTCCTCACGGCGAACGCCATCCCGTTCAGCGAGGTATCCGCGCACCGCGCCACGCTGGAGGAGGCGTACATGGAGCTCACCAGGGACTCGGTGGAATTCCGGGCGGCACAGGAAACTCAGGGGGCGCTGTGAACGCCGGGATCATCACGCCGTACCGCCCGAGGGTGCGGCCCGGACATTCCGGATTCGCGCAGTTGCTGCACTCGGAGTGGACCAAGCTGCGGACGGTGCGCGGCTGGATCATCGGCCTGCTGCTCGTGCCGGTCATGACCGTGGGGTTCGGCGCGTTCATCTCGTCGTCCAGCGAGTGCGGCTCCATGGCTCCCGGCCCCGCCGGCCAGTTGGTGTCGGTGCCGTGCACGGCGCCCGTCGGGCCGGGCGGCGGCCTGGTAGAGGACCAGTTCTACTTCGTGCACCAGCCGGTGGCCGGAAACGGCACCATCACCGCCCGGGTGACCGCGCTGACGAGTTCGAGCCTGCAGCCGTGGGCGAAGGCCGGCGTCATCATCAAGGCGAACACCGCACAGGGGTCGGCGTACGCCGCGATGATGGTCACCGGCGCCCACGGCGTGCGGATGCAGTGGAATTACACGCAGGACACGCCGGGCATGACCGGCCCGGTTTCGGCCGCGTCGCCGCGCTGGCTGCGGCTGGTGCGTTCCGGTGACACGGTCACCGGCTACGACTCCGCCGACGGACTCCGGTGGAACCGGGTTGGCACCGTCACCCTCGCCGGGCTGCCCACGACCGTGCAGGCGGGCATGTTCGCCACCTCCCCGCAGCCATCCTCGGGGGCACAGCGGCAGGAGGCCGGCCACGCCATCGCCGTCACCGGGACCCTCGATCACGCCGGCGTCGCGGGGGCCGCTGCCGGCAGGTGGGAGGGCACCAGTGTGGGCGCCCGGCCGATCGCCGGCGGGCCGGCCGGGTTCCAGCAAACGGCCAGCGGGTTCGCGGTCACCGGGAACGGTGACATCGCGCCCGACGTGGGATCGGGGGCGGGCAGCACCGGCACGCCGGTCTCGCACACCCTCGCCGGGTTGTTCCTCGGGCTGATCGTGGCGATCGTCATCGGCGCGATGTTCGTCACGGCCGAATACCGCCGGGGCATGATCCGCACCACGCTGACCGCCAGCCCAGGGCGCGGCCGGGTGCTCGCGGCCAAAGCCACCGTGGCCGGCGCGGTCACGTTCGCCGGCGCCCTGATCGGCTGCGCGATCTCGGTGCCGCTCGGCGAGCGCCTGCTGCGCGATCACGGCAACGTCATCGAACCGGTATCCGCCCTGACCGCGGTGCGTGTGGTGGCCGGCACGGCGCTCGTGTTCACCGCCGCGGCCGTGCTCGCCGTCGCCCTCGGCGTGATCTTCCGGCGCGGCGCCGCGGCGGTCACGACGGCCATCGTGGTCATCGTCATCCCCTGGTTCCTGGCGGTCTCTTCTCCCGCCCTTTCCACGACCGCCGCGGACTGGCTGCTGCGGGTGTTTCCGTCCGCCGCGCTTGCCGTGCAGCAGACGTTTCCGCGGTACCCGCAGGTCAACAGCCCGTACCATCCGTTCGACGGGTTTTACCCGCTCTCTGCCTGGGCCGGTTTCGCGGTGCTGCTCGCCTGGACCGGCGCCGCGCTCTGGCTGGCGGTGTTCCTGCTCCGCCGGCGGGACGCGTGACATGCGCGAGGCGCTGCACGCCGAGTGGACCAAGGCGCGGACGGCGCCGGGCACGATCTGGCTGCTGTTCGGCACTGCCGGGCTGACGGTCGCCCTTGGCGGCCTGGTCACGGCGTCGATCAGGTGCGGCTACGCCGGATGCGGGCAGGATCCGGCCAAGGTCAGCCTGACCGGCATCTACCTCGGCCAGGCGGTCGTCGGCGTGCTGGCGGTGCTGGCCATGGGCGAGGAGTACAGCTCGGGCATGATCCGGGTCACCCTTTCCGCGATGCCGCGCCGCGAGACCGTGCTGGCCGCCAAGGCGGTCATCCTCGGCGGGATGGTGCTGGCGGCGGGGGTCGTCGCGGTGCTGCCTTCGGTACTCATGGGGGGCCTGCTCCTGCCCGGCGAGGGGTTCACCGCCGGTAACGGCTACCCATCGCTGTCGCTGGCCGACGGGCCGGTGCTGCGCGCGGCCGCGGGATCGGTCCTGTACCTGGGCCTGATCGCGCTGCTCAGCCTGGGCGTGGCCAGCGCGGTGCGGGACTCCGCGGTGGCCATCGGGATCGTGCTCGCCCTGCTCTTCCTGTTCCCGGTCCTCGCGCACTTCGCCGGAGACGCGGCGGTGCAGCGGCACCTGGAGCAGATCGGCCCGATGACGGCCGGGATGGCCATCCAGGACACCATCGACCTCGCGAGCCAGCCGATCGGCCCGTGGGCGGGACTCGGCGTGCTCGCCGCCTGGGCCACCGGAGCGCTGCTGGCCGGCGGCATGGTGCTCCGGCTGCGCGATGCCTGAGCGGCACCATGCATACTGCACGATCGCGCGGGGGTATCCGGTTTTGTCAGTGGCCGGTGGTTTGATGGCCTCACGAGCACAACGACGAATCGGAACAGATGGTGGGGTTCCTATGTCCGTTACCGTCACGGAAAACGACCTCGAGACCTACCGGCGAGAGCTCACCGGGTACTGCTACCGGATGCTGGGCTCGGCGTTCGAGGCGGACGACGCCGTGCAGGAGACGATGCTGCGCGCGTGGCGCGGCGCGGAGGGGTTCGAAGGACGGGCCAGCGTCCGGTCGTGGCTGTACCGCATCGCCACCAACATCTGCCTGGACATGCTGCGCGGCCGGCAGCGGCGCGCGCTCCCCATGGACCTCGGGCCCGCGTCGCCGCCGGTGGAGTCCCTTCTCGGCGAGTTTCATCCCGAAGACATCTGGGTGACGCCGATTCCGGACAGCAAGGTCATGCCCGAGCACGGCGACCCGGCGGAGATCGCCGTCGCCCGCGACACGGTGCGGCTCGCGTTCGTGACCGCGCTTCAGCATCTGCCGCCCCGGCAGCGTGCGGCGCTGATCCTGTGCGAGGTGCTGCGGCTGCAGGCGGCGGAGGCGGCGCAGGTGCTGGGCACCAGCGTGGCGGCGGTCAACAGCGCGCTGCAGCGGGCCCGCGCCACGCTCGCCGCGCTGCCGGACGAGCAGCGCCCGGTCGAGGTGGACGCCCAGGACGCCGCCCTGCTCGCCAGGTACGTGGACGCGTTCCAGCGTTACGACATGCAGGGCCTGCTGGCGTTGCTGCACGAGGACGCGGTGATGTCGATGCCGCCGTGGGCGCTGTGGATCCGGGGCGGTGAGAACATCTGCAGGTGGTTTCGCGAGCCCACGCCAAGCCACTGCGCCAACTCCGTGCTCGTGCCGGTCGCGGCGAACGGAGTCCAGGCCTGGGGACAGTACAAGCCCGATCCCGCGGGCGGGCGCGCGCCGTGGGCGCTCCAGGTGCACGAATTCTCCGGCGGACGGCTGAGCCGGATGACGTTCTTCATCAACACCGGCGAGCTGTTCCCGCTGTTCGGCCTGCCCCCGCACCTGGACTAGATCCCCGGTGCGGGCGCTGTTCGTCAAGCAGGATCACGCCTCGCCCGCCGGCCCGGTCGGCGAGGCGTTCACGGACCTTGGGTACGACGTGTCGGAGTTTCTGGTGGTGCCCGAGGAGCGGTACCACTCCCCCGGTGTGACCGTGACCTTTCCGGATCCCGCGCGTTTCGACGCAGTCGTCGCGTTCGGCGCGGTCTGGGCGGTATACGACGACACGATCGGTTCCTGGATCCATGACGAGATCGCCTTCACGCGGCGGGCCATCGCGGCCGGCGTGCCGGTGCTCGGGATCTGCTTCGGCGGCCAGATGCTCGCCTCCGCGCTCGGCGGCCGGGTCCTGCGTGCCAGCGAGCCGGAGGTCGGCTGGCGGCGAATCGAGACCGATCGGCCCGGCCTGATCGAGCCAGGCCCGTGGCTGCAGTGGCACTACGACCGGTTCGAGCTTCCCGACGGCGTGCCGGCGGTCGCCCGGACACCGGCCGCGGACCAGGCGTTCGTCGTTGGCCGCAGCCTCGGGCTGCAGTTCCATCCCGAGGTGACGCCAGCGACCATGGAGCTGTGGCTCGGCAACGGCGGGGCCGCGGCGCTGGCCGCCGACGGCATGGATGGCGCGCGGCTGCTCGAGGAGAGCTTCGCGGTCGCCGAGGCCGCGGCAACCCGGGCCCGCACCCTTGTCCACCGCTTCATCCGGGACGTCGCCATCCGCCCGCAGATTATGCCGCCGATGACCAGCCAGCCGGAGCCGCCGTCCGGCAGCCAGCCGAGGCTGCCGGCCAGCTAGCCGTAACGGCGCGCGGACGCGTCTTCCTGGGCGAGGCGGCGGAGCGCGATGATGACCCGCTCGTGCAGGACCATGCCGACGACCGCCGACTCGGTGAGCGCGATGCGCGCGGCCGGGGATTCGGGTGAGCCGGCAGGTTCGAGGCTGGCGACCTCGCTGGCCGCGAGGCGGCTCAGCGCCTCGGCGTAGGCATGGAGCCCGGCGCCGGAGGGCGCGGACCCGGTGCGGCGCAACGCGGCCAGGGTCGCGGTCAGCAGCGTTCGGGCCGGGGCTTCCGGCGCGACTATCCAGCCCATGTCGCTGATGAGGTCGTCTGCCTCCCGCCCCGCCGCCTCCCAGTGCGGATCGCCGTCGGTGGGCGGCGTGAGGCGAGGCCCGAGCGCGTACTGCACGGCGCCGAGCATCTGGTGCACGCCAACCGACCGATCGTCGACGACGGCCAGGATCGTACGGATCGTGGCGACCGAGACCTCGCCGACCTCCAGCAGCGCCCGGATCAGCCGCAAGCGGCGCAGGTGATCTTCGCCGTAGCTGGCCCTGGTCGCGGCCGTGGGTGTTCCGGGCGGCAGCAGTCCTTCCCGCAGATAGAACTTGATCGTCGCGACCGGCACCCCGCTGCGGCGGCTCAGCTCCCCCATCAGCATCCGGCCTCGCCTCCTCCGCGCTGCGCCCCGCCCTCCGCGCCCAAACTGGCCTCCTCCGTGCTGTGCGTCGTTCCCTGGTTGCCGCTCCCGGGACTTGCATTAGATAGTGTCACTCCCTAATATAGGTTCCAAAATCCATTAGAGAGTACTGCTATCTAATAGTTTTCAGCAGCCAGCAGCCAGCACAGCCAGCAATCAGCACAGCCAGCAGCCAGCACAGCCAGCAATCAGCAGGCGGAGAGGAACCGGACGATGGAGCTTCCCTGGGCCGCGATCGGCACGCCGTCAGCCGGACAGGATTCCCTGGTCATGGGGTCGAGGTTCGAACTCAGATCGGCATGGCGGTCACCCGCCTTCTTCGCGCAGGCCCTGCGCATCTGGCGGCAGGCCCGGCGCTCGCCGGGCATCGTAGGGGTCTCGCTGCGCGCGCAGCCGCTGCGCGGCACGTTCTGGACGCTGTCGGCCTGGGCCGACGAGCAGGCGCTGCAGGCCTTCGCCCGCACCGACCCGCACCGCACGATCATGCGCCGGGTCCGGCCGTGGGCGAAGACCGCCACGTTCCGATTCTGGACAGTGGCGGCAGACAAGCTCTTCCCCGCCCAGCTCTGGGCCGAAGCCGAAGCCCGGATCACCGCGCCGGATAAGTGATCCGCGCCAGAACCCGCAGCTACCCATGAAAGCGACCGAGCCCGCACCACGGCGGCCGCATTGATCGCGTGTCTTTGCCTGCTTCCATCGGTAAAACGGCACGTGATCGTGCAGGCGGCTGACCTCGCCTCGGCGCCCAGCGAGAGGCGGTGGCCGCTGACAGTGAGGATGGCAACCGATGTGGCTGGAGGAGACGGCGGGGCTGAAGGGATGGCGGACGGCGGTTGTTAAAGGTACTTGCCCATGCCGCCGGCTATGTCGATGGAGGCGCCGGTGATGTAGCTCGCGCGGTCGCTGGCCAGGAAGGCGACCAGGCCGGCGACCTCGTCGGGGCGGCCGAAGCGGCCGAGTGGGACCTCGGCGGCGGCCATCTCGGCGAAGAACTCCCCGGCGGGCTTGTCAGGCGCGCGGCGGCGGCGGATGTTGTCCCACTGCGGCGTGAAGACGAAGCCGATGTTCACGCTGTTGACCAGGATGCCCTCGCCGCCCAGGTCCATGGACAGGGCCTTGGAGAAGGCCAGGCACGCGGCCCGGTTGGCCGAGGTGGCGAGGAACACCGGATCGGGGTAGCGCGCGTAGACGGCGTTGATGTTGATGACGCGCGGCGCCTCGCTGCGCCGCAGGAACGGCAGCGCCGCGCGCGTGCAGCGGACCTGCGACATCAGCTTCACGTCGTAGTCGCCGTGCCAGTCCTCGTCGGTCAGCGTCTCGAACGTGCCGGGGTGCGCGGCGCCCGCGTTGTTGACGAGGATGTCGGCGCCGCCGAGCGCTCCGGCCGCCGCGGCGACGAACTCCGTCACCCGCGCGGGGTCGGTCACGTCACACGCCTGCGCGAAGACTTCTCCCGCGGCCTCCTTGCGGAGCTCTTCGGCGGCCGCCAGGAGTTCATCTTCGTGCCGGGAGCAGACCGCGACCGAGGCGCCCTCGGCGAGCAGTTCGGCCGCGATCGCCCTGCCGAGTCCCTTCGACCCGCCGGTGACGATCGCCCGGCGACCGCGCAGCCCGAGGTCCATTCAGGCCTCGTGGGGGGTGGCTTGCTCTTGGGCGAGGGCCAGGAGGGTTTTGCGGGGCGGACAGAAGAAGTCGATCTCCAGGCAGCGGCTGTCTGTGGTCCAGGCTCCGTGCGGCACCCAGGCGGGGACGACGGCGACGTCGCCCTTTCGCATCACGCGGACGTCGCCGTCGAGGTCGAACGTGAACTCGCCGTCGACGACGACCACGATCTGCTCCTCCTCGTGCACGTGCCTGGGCGCCTCGGTGCCCGGCTCGAACTGCACGAAGTTCGCCATCCCGCGCTGGCCCAGCACCGGGCGGAACGCCAGCCCGGGCAGGAACTCCGCTGCCGTGATGTCATCGACGTGGACGTAACGGCCTGGGCCGGCGGCCTCGCCGCCGGCCTCGGTGGTGAAGTGGGAAGCGGCATCGCTCATGATGTCTCCGGGATCAGGATGCTGGCGGTGCCGGGGACGCCGGCCGGGGCGGCGGGAGGCATGCCCGCGATGGCCGCCGCTATGCGGCGCACGCCCTCGTCGATGAGATCGTCGGCCACCCTGCTGTACGACAGGCGAAGCTGGCGGGCGCCGGCCGGGGTGGCCACCGGATAGAAGGGCGCTCCCGGCACGAAAGCCACCTTCCGTTCCGTAGCCCTCGAATTCAGAACGACAGTGTCCACCCCCTCGGGCAGCGTGACCCAGGAATAGAAGCCGCCCTCGGGGACGGTCCAGGTGCTGTCCTCGGGCAGGTGGGCGGCGAGCGCGGCGGTCAGCAGGGTGGCACGGCGCGCGTACAGCTCGCGGGAGGCGGCGAGCTGGCGGTCCAGGTGGCCGCCGCGGCCATATTCCTCGAACAGGCGCTGGCCGAGCGCGCCCGCGCACTGGTCGGAGTTCTGCTTGGCGATCGCGAGCTGGCTGATGATCTGCGCGGGCCCCGCCGCCCAGCCGAGCCGCACGCCGGGGAAGAAGATCTTGGAGCACGTGCCTGCCTGGAGCACGACGTCCGGCGCGAGCGACCAGAGCGCCGGCGGCGGAGGCGCGCCGAAACCCAGGTCGCGGTAGGCGACGTCCTCCAGGATCAGGAAGCCGTAGCGACGGGCCAGCGAGACCAGCGCGTGGCGGCGCTCGGCGGACAGCGACAGGCCGGTCGGGTTCTGGAAGTCCGGGATCGTGTACACGACCTTGGGGCGCAGGCCGCCGGCCAGCAGGTCCGCGAGCACGTCGACGCGCAGGCCCCCGCCGTCCAGCGGGACGCCGCGCACGTCCGCCTGGTAGCCGCGGAACGCCATGATCGCGCCCAGGTAGCTGGGCGCCTCCACCACGACGGCGTCCCCGGGGTCGATGAAGGACTTGGCGAGCAGCTCCATGCAGTCGATCCCGCCGCTGGTGATCATCAGCTCGCCGGGCGCCGGGCGCAGGCCCTGGACGGCCTCGAGGCGCGCCGCCAGGTAGTCGCGGGTGCTCGCCAGCCCCTCGGTGGCCGTGTACTGCAATGCCACCGCGGCGTCCCTGGCCAGCAGGTCCGCGACGATATCGGTCACGACGCCGACGGGGAACGTCTCCGGGGCGGGGAAGCCGCCGGAGAACGTGATGACGTCCGTCGCGCCCGCCAGCGCGAGAATCGCGGTGATCTCCCCGCTGCCCAGCGTGTGAGCCCGCCGCGCGAAGCTCGCCGTCCAGTCCATGACGCTCCCTGCCGAACTCGGTCGTGCGCAAACTTGATCTTGACAACTGCGGCTGTCAAACGTAAGAATCACGAAACTCTTGACATACGTTTGGAACCTATCCTCCGCAGCGTCTTCCATATCAACTAACCACACGGCGGGAAGCCCTGGCAAATGGCAGCTTCAAGTGAGCCGCACGGGCGCGGTGCCGCCTGGACCGGGGACGGGGCGGTGCGCAGGCCGGGAGATACAGCTCGTGAACTCGTGGCCGCGCCGCTGGCCGGGCTCGCGGAGATCGCCGAGCCTTCGGTGCCGGGCGTTGACGTCGACGAGCTCGACCTGGCGCTGCTCGACGCGCTCGCGGACGACGCCCGGCAGTCCAAGCGCGCGCTGGCGCGGGCGGTGGGCATGTCGCCGCCCGCCGTCGCCGACCGGCTGGAGCGGCTGGAACGTGCCGGGGTCATCCGCGGCTACCGGGCCGACATCGACTGGGCCGCGCTCGGGTATCCCGTGGTCGTGTACCTGGCCGTCACGGCGGGCCCCGGCATGGAGCTCGACAAGATCATTCAGGCGATCCGGCGGCTGCCCGAGGCGCTGGACATGAGCGTGGTCACCGGCAGCCTCGACCTGCTGGTCCGGTTGCGGGTGCGCGACCATACGCACCTGCGTAGCCTGCTGCTGACCCGGATCTTCACGATTCCCGGGGTCCAGCGGACCGAGACCTTCCTGTCGCTGGCCGACGTCGAGTCGCCGAACCCGGACGCCGCGCTGCTGGGCCAGCTACGGGCAGACAGCTGATTGGAGACTGACACGTGAGCGCATACACCGATGCCGGCGTCGGGCAGCCCGGCTTCGTGGCGCGGCACGGCCTCGGCGCGGCCGACGGCGCGGCCGAGGAGGTCGCCGCGCGGATCCGCGAGCTTGACCTGCGCACCGTCCGGCTCGCCGTGGTCGACCAGCATGGAGTGCCGCGCGCCAAGTCGCTGTCGCCGGAGGCGGCGATCGCCGCCATGTCGAACGGGCTCGACTTCTCCGGCGCCATCTACAGCCTCGACACCGGGAACCAGGTGTTCGTCCCGGCGTTCGCGAGGGGCGGCGGGTTCGGCATCGAGGAGTTCACCGGCTTCCCCGACGTCGTGCTGGTGCCGGACCCGGCGACGTTCCGGGTGCTGCCGTGGGCGGACCGCACCGGCTGGATGGTGTGCGACGTGTACTTCGGCAACGGGCAGCCGATGCCGCTCGACGGCAGGCAGCGGCTCCGCAAGGCGCTGGCCGGGCTCGGCGAGCTCGGCTACGACTATGTGGCCGGCATCGAGGTCGAGTACTACATCGTGTCCGTCGACGAGGCGCGGCTCGACCCGGAAAACGCCGGGTTCACGCCGCCGCCGCCCCCGGTCAGCGCGTTCGAGCGCGGCTACCAGTACCTCTCGGAGGTGCGGCTCGATTCCATGACCGGCACACTCGAGGCGATCAGGGACGCGCTGACCGCGATCGGCCTGCCGCCACGGTCGATGGAGGACGAGTGGGGCCCCGGCCAGCTCGAGTTCACCTTCTCCCCGATCACGGGGCTCGCCGCCGCGGACGCGGCGGTGCTGTTCCGCTCGGCCGTGAAGCAGGTCTGCCAGCGGCGCGGCCTGCTCGCCACGTTCATGTGCCGGCCGGCCCTGCCGAACTTCTTCTCCTCCGGGTGGCACCTGCACCAGTCGCTCGGCGTACGGGACTCGGGCGAGAACGCGTTCGCGTCGGCGACGGGCCCGCTGTCCGACGTGGGGCTGTCGTTCGTCGCGGGCCTGCTGGAGCACGCGATGCCGTCGCTGCTGTTCGCGGCGCCGACGGTCACCGGGTACAAGCGGTTCCGGACGTACTCGTTCGCGCCGGACCGGGTGTGCTGGGCGGTGGAGAACCGGGGCGCGCTGGTACGCGTGCAGGGCGCACCAGGGGACGCCAGCTCGCACGTTGAGAACCGGATGGGCGAGCCCGCCGCCAACCCGTACCTGTACATGGCGTCGAACATCGTCGCCGGCGCCGACGGCATCCGGCGCGGGCTCAAACCGCCGCCGCCGGTGGAGGCCGACCCGTACGCCGCGGAGGCGCCGATGCTGCCCAAGTCGCTGGCCACGGCGGTGGACGCGCTGAACGGCGACAGCTTCTACCGCGAGGCGTTCGGTGACACGTTCGTCGACTACATCGTGATGATGAAGCGGGCGGAGCTGGCGCGGTACTCCGCGGCGGGGGGCACGGCGGAGGACCCCGAGGTCAGCGAGTGGGAGATGCGCGAATACTTCGAGTTCTTCTAGGAGCCTCCGGTGACATTGCAGCACGTCGTGTTGTTCAGCTTTCCGGCGCCGCTGTCCGCGGCCGACGAGGCGCAGATGCGCGAGATGGTCGCCAGCTGGCCCGCCAAGATCGGCCTGATGTCCAGGTGCCGGTTCGGCAACGACCTCACCGGCGAGCGGACCCGCGGCTACGGCTACCTGCTGTACATGGAGTTCCCCTCCTTCGACGTGCTGCGCCAGTACCAGGGGCACCCCGTACACCAGGATTTCCTGGCGTGGATCACGGCCCGCGACTGCACGGCGCTGGCGTTCGATTATTACCTCGACTCCGACACGGTGCTGATGGATGAGTGACTGAGCTGATGGATGAGTGACTGAAGGGAAGGCCCATGGGGGAGATTGACAGCGCCGCCCTGGCGGCGCGGGTGGGTGAGAACGAGCTCGCGCACGGGACGCTGCGGGTGTGGGACGCGATCGCGATCTCGGTCTCGGTGCTGGCGCCGGGCATGGCCATGCTGCTGAACACCTCGGGGGTCGCGATCGCCGCCGGGGGCTCGACGCCGCTGGCGTTCCTGCTCGGCGGCATCGCGTGCCTGGCGCTGGCGTTCGTGGTGATCGGGTTCACCAGGCGGATGGCGTCCGCCGGGTACGCCTATACGTACGCGAGCCGGTCGCTCGGCAAATCCGCCGGGTTCGTGGCCGGCTGGCTGTACTTCTTCGGCATGATCTGCTTCGTGCCGATGACGATGTCCGGCGTCGGCTACCTCGCCGCCGACCTGACGCACACCAGCCCCAAGCTGTGGATCCTGTTCTTCTTCATCGGCATGGCGCTGTTCGTCCTGCTGTCCGTGATACGGATCCGCGTGACGACGCGCACCCAGCTCCTGGTCGGCGCGATCACGGTCGCGGTGATCGTCATCGTGGACCTCGTGACGACGGCGAAGGGCGGCAGCCACGGGCAGGCGCCGTCCGCGTTCAGCTTCAATCACACCCTGCAGGGCGGGTTCACCGGCGTCTTCTACGGGATCATCTTCGGGGTCACCTCGTACATCGGGTTCGAGACCGCGGCCGACTTCGGTGAGGAGACCGCGAACCCGCGGCGGTACATCCCGATCGCGATCATCTGCGCCACCGGGTTCGCCATTGTCTTCTACCTGTGGACCACGTACTCGATGGCGATCGGCTTCGGCGTGAAGAACGGCGCCGCGTGGGCCAACGACCCCGTCGCGCTCAAGACCATCGCCTCGACGTTCGTCACGCCCTGGGTCGGCACGCTGGTCGAGATCGGCGGCATGTGCTCGGCGTTCATCGTGTCCGTCGCGTGCGCGACGGCCGGCGCGCGCACGCTGTTCGCGATGGGCCGCGAGGACGTGCTGCCGTCGTGGTTCGGCCGGACACACCCGCGGTTCCGGACCCCGGTGAACGCGTCGCTGGCCGTGGCGGCCGTCGCCGTCGTGATGGCGCTGCTGATCGGGTACCCGCTGTCGGACAGCGCGTTCGGGAACGCGTTCAGCAACTACTACTTCTGGGCGACGACCGGCACGCTGGTCATCATCGTCGTGTACATCATGATCTGCCTCGGCGGGATCGTGTTCTTCTGGCGCACCCGCGCGTCGCGCCGGTGGAATGTGCTGTCCCACGTGGTGGTGCCGGTGATCGGGGCGGTCGTGTTCGGCGCCGCGCTGTACGGCTCGGTGCACCCCACGCCGGCCGGGATCCTGAAATGGACGCCGTACGTGGGACTGGCCTGGCTGGTCATCGGGATCGGCGCGGTGCTGTGGCTGCGCGCGCAGCGGCCGGGCGCGGTGGCGCGGATCGGGTCCATCCTCGGCGAGGAGGGCGGCGAGGACGCCGCCCTCCTGGACACGCGGCCGGTTTCCTGAGGCGGCCCGCGCGGGCGGCCCGCGCCCGCGGGTCAGCCCGCGCCCGCGCCCGCGCGGCGGGTCAGCCGACTCGGGGTGGCGGGTCAGCCGGCTCTGGGGGCGGTCAGCCGACCTTGGTGCCGGTCAGGAGGTTCGGCGGAACGGTCTGGCCGTTCTTCAGCGCGCTGAAGAGGGCGACGGCCTGGGTGTGGTTCCACAGCACGGCCTCGCCCGCGTTGGGCGTGATGTAGGCGGGGTCGGCGATCGGGACGGTGGCCGTCTGCGGGTTACGCAGCGCGAACGCCGCCTGGACCAGGTCGTACAGGTGCGTGCCCTTGTCCACGGAGATCGCGCCCGCGGCGCTCGAGCCGAACGGCAGGGCGGTGAACGGGTTGAGGTAGACGCCCGGGCCGGTCGCCTTGGCCAGCAGCGCCCTGAGGAACGCCCGCTGGTCCTGCATCCGCTGCAGGTCCGAGTCGGCGAACGAGTGCCGGTCACGCACGAAGCCCAGCGCCTGCGTGCCGTTCAGGTTGTGGCAGCCCGCGGAGAGGTTAAGGCCGGAGTAGGAGTCGTGCAGCGCGGTGGGCAGGCAGATCCGCACGCCGCCGACCTCGTTCACCACGCTGACCAGCCCGCCGAACCCGATCCCCATGTAGTGGTCGATGTGCAGCCCGGTGACGCTCTCCACGGTCTGGATGAGCAGCTCCGGGCCGCCGAAGCCGAGTGCCGCGTTGATCTTGTTGGTGCCGTGTCCCGGGATCGGCACGTAGGAGTCACGCGGGATGCTGATCAGCACCGGCCTGCCGCCGCCCATGTGCAGCAGCATGATCGAGTCGGAGTTGGTGGTGCCGAAGTTGAACCCGACATGCAGGGCGTCGATCTGCCTCCGGCTCAGGCCCCGGCGGGTGTCCGAGCCGGTGATCAGCCAGTTCTGGCCGGCCGACTGCCCGGCGAACGCCGGCAGCGTGACCGACCGGTTCAGCTTGGAGTCCAGCCAGAAATACGATCCCGCCGTCGCCACGATCAGCACCACGACGACCAGGGCCGCGATCAGCGCGATCCGGCGCCCGCGGCGGCCGGGCTGGCCCCAGAACCGCCAGCGGCGGCCGCCCAGCCCCGGCCTGCCCGTGCCGGGTACGGCACGCTCCGGTGTGGTAACCGGCGGCTGCTCCGGCCAGGCGGATGGCCGCCCCGGCCGGGCGGACCCGTCCATGTTCGTCACGGTGGGCGGCGCCTGACCCGACGCCACGGTCGGCGGCGCCTCGTCCGTCCTGCCCTCCGCGCGGAATGACGCGCGCCCGGGTTCGTCCCGGTACCAGCCCTCCGGCCAATCACTCATGATGCGGCACCTTCATATGTCGCTGACGTCCGGCCCCTCATCACGATAGGTAAGATTCGGCACCGCTCGCGCCCGCGCGGCAGATTTCCAGATTCCTGGAACTTCGGCCTGAGCAGGGTTTAGGGCCTGTCCAGCGGATCTGGCGCCTGCGTGACCGCCGGGCGTGTCCCAGCCACCGGTCAAGTAGTTGCCACGACGGAGTCTTCCTGTAGTGCCCGAATTGCGAACTACACCCCGAATCCCGCCCCAGCCATTTCGCCGAGCCGGGGATTTTGGGTGCGATCTGCGCTGTCATAGCAGCACGGATCGCACCCAAACCCGGCCGGGACAGCCAGCTGACATCACCCCGAGCTTCGTTCGGCAGCGCGGCGGCCCCGGAGCGGGGGATTATGGTCCGGGGCACCGCTATAGACTTCGGCGGCGTTGCGGCGCACAGTTGGTGGCGGGCCGGTTCCGGCGTCCGGTAACGGGTTTCCGGGAGCGGATTGCGGTAAGGACGGTGCGATGACGAGGGAGTATCACGCCGAGCACGTTGGCAGCCTGCTCCGGCCGGGCTGGCTGCTGGAGGCGCGGGCGGCCAGCAAGCGGGGCGAGCTGCCCGACGACGAGCTGCGCGCACTCCAGGACCGTGCCGCCCTCGAGGCGATCGAGCTGCAGCGTCAGGCGGGCATCGAGGTCTTCACGGAGGGCGAGATGCGGCGCGACACCTGGATGGCCGCGCTGCTCGAGTCGACCGGCGGTGTGACGCCGGTTCAGCTCTATCCGGTGCCGTGGCACCGCGAGGGCGGCGACCCGCCGGAGGAGGAGACCGACTTCGAGGCGGTGGCGGCCACCAGCACGGTGACCCGCAAGGGAACGCTCATGAAGGCCGAGGCGGAGTTCCTCGCACAGCACGCGCCGGGCGCGTTCAAGATCACGATGATGAGCGCCTCCATGGGCGGGATGCTGTGGCGGCCGGGGGTCAGCAACCAGGCGTACCCGTCGCCCGCCGACCTGGTGCATGACCTCGTCGAGCTGCAGATCGCGGAGATCGGCGAGCTGATCGACCTGGGCGTGCGGTGGATCCAGCTCGACTCCCTCAGCTATAACCAGGTGATCGACGCGGCCTTCCGCGCGAACACGGGTCTGGGCGAGGTGCCGCCCGACGCCATCCTCGACGCCGTGATCGCCGCGGACAGCGAGATAGTCCGGGCGGTCCGGCGGAAGGACCCCGGCGTCACCATCGGCATGCACATATGCCGCGGCAACAACCGCAGCGCCTGGATGGCGAGCGGCAGCTACGAGCCGGTCGCGGAGCGGCTGTTCGGCGAGGTGGGCGTGGACCGGTTCCTGCTCGAGTACGACACGGAGCGGGCCGGCGGCTTCGAGCCGCTGCGGTTCGTCCGGCCGGGCACGACCGTCGTGCTCGGGCTGATCTCGTCGAAAGTGCCGCAGCTCGAGTCCGAGGACGACCTGCTGCGCCACATCGAGGAGGCGACGCGGTACGTGGCGGCCGGCGACCTGGCGCTCAGCCCGCAGTGCGGGTTCGCGTCCACCGCCCGCGGCAACGTGCTGACCGTTGACGAGGAGCGCCGCAAGCTCGAGCTCGTCGTCAGCACCGCCCGCAAGGCCTGGGGCTGAGATCGCGCGACCGCCACGTACTCCCCGTACGGCTCCATCAGCCACGGCGGTATCCCGATGTCCTCCGCGATCTCGGTGACCGGCTTGAGCGTGGCCCGCCGTGCGATCTCCAGTGCGCTGGGCATCGGCATTTCGCTGTCCTTTTCGCCTGAGCAGCCGTCTGAGGCGTATGTTTCCGTGCGTTCTGGCCGGGATCCATGGTGCGGAGACCAAAAACGCGCGGCGCCGGCCTGCGGTCCCGACAGCCCGGCGGGTCGCCGCGATCGCGCGGGAAGCGTCACCGTCCGTTCGGTAAACCTGAAGACCGCACCTTGCTGCCCGGGCCCGGCTCCATCCGCAGCCTCGGCCTTTCGCCAAGCTCATGCCCTTCCTCGCAGGTCAGCGCGACCCTGATCCGCGCGCCGCAGCCGGCGTGCCGGATCACGGCCGGCGGCCCTTCGGGGCCGGCGAGGTTGCGGTCGCCCCAGTCCATGAAGGCCAGCAGGATCGGGATCAGCTCGCGGCCGGGGCCGCTGAGCCGGTACTCGTGCCGCTCGCGCTCGCCGGGTTCGCGGTACGCCGTGCGCTCGACGAGGCCGGCCTGTGCCAGGCGGGCGAGCCTGCTGGACAGAACGTTGCGGGCGATGCCCAGGTGGCTGGCGAGCTCATCGAAGCGCCGGACGCCGTTGGCGACGTCGCGCAGCACCAGCAGCGTCCAGCGGTCGCCGATGAGGGCGAGGGTCCTGGCGATCGAGCAGGTGTCGCTGTCGTAGGCGCTGTACGGCCTCATGACGGCATCGTACGCGCGCTGGGTTGCTTTTAGAAACCTAGATGCTCTAGCGTGGTGGGCATGACGACAGCGCCGGAAACCCAGCGGCCGGACATCGAGCAGCGGCAGCGCACGTTCTCGTGGTCCGACCCGGTCGCGATCGCCAGCGCGGGAGCGGGCCTGAGCGGGGCCGAGTTCTTCGCCGCGATCGCCGAGGGCCGGATCCCGCCGCCGCCGGTCATGCGGGCGCTGGACTTCGACGCCGTTTCTTTCGGGGAGGGGCGGGCCGCGTTCCGGCTGACACCGCGGGAATTCCACTACAACCCGCTGGGCACCGTGCACGGCGGCGTGTTCGCGACCATGCTCGACTCCGCATGTGGCTGCGCCGTGCACACGATGCTGCCCGCGGGCGTCTTCTACACGAGCCTCGACCTGTCGGTGAAGTTCCTGCGGCCGGTCACGGTCGACACCGGCCCGATCACCGCCGAGGGCACGGTCGTCCACCTCGGCCGGCGCACGGCCCTCGCCGAGGCGCGGATCACCGACGCCGCG
Source organism: Streptosporangiaceae bacterium (assembly GCA_019239975.1). Lineage (GTDB taxonomy): Bacteria > Actinomycetota > Actinomycetes > Streptosporangiales > Streptosporangiaceae > JAFAZE01. The sequence continues at coordinate 39,933 of JAFAZE010000141.1, read as the reverse complement.
GGCAAGGTGCACGTCACCGCGACCAGCAGCTGCCTGGTGATGCGGGCGGAGTAGCCCCGGCCCGCGGCCGGCGCCAGAGGCGCCCGGCGCGGCGGCCGGCGCCGGAGGCCCCTCCCTGGCGGGACAAGCGGGCCTTTGCGTGTCCTGCGGGGCTGATGGGACTGGGGCGGCGTCAGGCGGCGCGGCGCCCGGTGCCGGAGGCCCCTCCCCGGCGCGACGGCGGAGCAAGCGGGCATTGCGTGCCCTTTGGGGCTGATGGGACTGGGGTGGGCGTCAGGGGGGCCCTTTCTTTCCACGATGACGCCCGGGGTTACGGTGTCGTGGATATTACGGGTCGTATTCGGCACCCGGGTTTCCACCAAGGCGTTCGCGGCTGTTGGATGGTGGAAATTATGGGCCCGCGTTCATCGCCGCATATCACTGTGTGCGGCAGTCTGAATACACATATGGCTAGTGGCGTCGTTCCGGAGGCGTGATGTTTCTTCCCGAGCAGCTTCCTGAGCTCCGGAGGCGGATCCGTGCCCAGGCGGGACGGGACAAGGCGGTGCTTGACGATCTGGTCGCGCAGGCGCGCGAGATGGCCGGCGGCGTGCGGCCGATCAGGCCGCGGTCGGCGACTTCGGTGGCGCTGACGGCGGCGGACGGCGGCAACAACGCGGTCACCTTCAACCCGTTCGCGCTGCAGATCGTCCGGATCGTGGACTCCCAGGGCAAGGAGCTTTTTCTGGACGTGGTGTCGCCGGCCTCGGACATCGGTGAGCTCAGCCGTGCGCACCTGGACGCCGGGCGCCCCCGCAGCGTGCTCGGCCGGATGATGGCGGATCTCGGGGTCAGCGACCTGCGCGGGCTGTCGCCGGTGCTGTCGGGGCGGTCGCCGCGGTGGGTGGAGTCGTACCGGGAGCTGTGCGAGTGGGCCACGCTGTATGACCTGGTGTGCTACCACGACTTCGCGGCTGACACGCTCGTGGTGCATGACGGGCTGCTGCGGACCAAGGTGTTCGCCGGCGACCTGCTGATCAGGCTGGGGCGGCTGATGGGGACGGCGATCGACCGCGTCGCCCGCGAGGACCGGCGCCGGGTATGGCTCGCAGGTCTTGCCAAACGGACGGCGGTGCTCGACAGGTACCGTCTCGCCATGTCGCTGGCGGGAATCTTCGACCGGGGCACTCCCTGCTTCGTCAGGGTTCCCGCTCACCTGCAGGAGGACGTCTACCGCTGGAACGACTACGTGCGCGGTCCCGTGAGTGCCGCGGAAGGCGCGACGGCGAGGTCCAACATCGGCGAGATGTACTTCGTCCGGTTCGGCGCCCGTTCCGGCGACCCGGTGTGGACCGCCGATGTGCTGGCGTGGCAGGCCGCGGACGCGCAGACGATCTTCGGTTACCTGCAGGCGGACGCGTCCGCCGGTTTCCCGGTTCCGTTCTACCCGCTGAGCCTGCAGGAGGCCGACGCGCACTCGCGGGTCGCCGACCTCGACGTGGAGATCGTCGAGAACAGCCTGGTGGACGCGGTGCGGGAGCTGGTCGGGCGAGAACGCGCGCACGTGGTGGACGCGCTGCGGCTGACCACCGACGTGGCGGCACGGAGGTACGCGTGAAGCTGTTCGGCCGCGAGCACGTCGTCGGCGTCTTCCGGGGTTTCTCCGACAGCGGGATGGAGTTCCACGCGGACCTCGTGCTGCCGTACCGGGACTCGCTGCAGTCGATCCCGATGCACGGGCAGTTCGTCCTCGTCCAGCTCGAGCACGAAGACGAGGCCGTGCTCGGCAGGATCACATCCATCGCCGCCGAGGGCAGGCTGGTCTCCCCCATCGGCGAGGACTACGCGATCCGGGCGGTCCGCGACGACCGTCCGATCCCCGACGAGCTGCGGGATCAGTACCTCAAGTACCGGGTCGACATCCGGGTGCTCGGCGTCGAGCGAGTGGACGGGGACAAGCTGATCTTCGTGCCGTCGCACCGGCGGCTGCCGCATGTCGGCGCGAAGGTGGCGCTGTGCTCGGACGAGGTTCTCGCGGACGTCGCCAGCGCGACAGACAGCGATCCTTCGGCCGCCGAGATCGGGTTCCTCGCGTTCGGCGAGTTCGTCTACGCGGGCGATGACCCACGCGCCGCGACGGAGGACTGGATGGTCCTTCTGCGGCCGCCGATTTTGCCCCGGTTTCAGGTGACGCAGCTTGTCTCGCGCCGCAGTTTCGTCTTCGCCCGCGCGGGGTTCGGCAAGTCCAACCTGATCAAGCTGCTGTTCTCGCGGCTGTACGCGACCGACCCGGTGCTGCGGCTGCGCGGCGGCCCGGCGGGTGTCGGGACGATCATCTTCGACCCGGACGGCGAGTACTTCTGGCCCGACGCCTCCGGGCGCCCGGGGCTGTGCGACGTGCCCGCGCTGGCCGACCGGCTCGTGGTGTTCACAAGCCAGCAGGCGCCGAGCGCTTTGTACCGGTCTTTCGAGGTGGACCAGGTGAAGCTGGACATACGGCAGCTTCCGGCGGCGCGCGTGCTCGGCATCGCGCTGCCGGCCGAGCGCCAGGACCAGCAGAACGTCATCAAGCTCAAGGGGCTCGGTGCCGAACGGTGGGCCCGGCTGGTGGACCTGGTCAGCGAGCACCGCTACGACGTCGACCCCGCCGAGATCCGCAGGATCTGCGGCATCAAGCCGGCGAACGAGGAGCAGCAGACCAACGCGATCATCGGCAACATGGTGCGCGTCGTGGACGCGCTGCACGACCCGACCAGCCAGATGCTGCGCGCGCTGAAGACCGCGCTGGCGGCGGGAAAGCTGTGCGTCGTGGACATCTCCCAGATGCGCGGCGAGCGGGGCCTGCACCTGGCCGGGATCGTCCTCGCCGACATCTTCGCGCACAATCAGGCCGAGTTCACCAAGGCGTCGCCGCGTTCGATCCCGGTGATAGCGGTGGTGGAGGAGGCGCAGACGATGCTTTCCGGGGCGTCCTTTGGCGGTGAGGAGGGGCCGTTCGTCTCGTGGGTCAAGGAGGGGCGCAAGTACGGGCTCGGCGCGGTGCTCGTCACCCAGCAGCCGGGAAGCATCCCGCCGGAGCTGCTCAGCCAGGGCGACAACTTCTTCGTCTTCCACCTGCTGTCCGCGGGTGACCTGACCGCGCTCAAGCGCGCCAACGCGCATTTCTCCGACGACCTGCTGGCCGCGCTGCTGAACGAGCCGCTGGTCGGGCACGGCGTGTTCTGGTCCAGCGCGCCGGGAACCGACCGGCACGCGCGGCCGTATCCGCTGCCGGTGCGCGTGCTCAGCTTTGAGGCGGAGCACCGGGATCTGCGCGATCGCGGCTACACGGGCGGGGCGCTGGACGTCTACGCCGCGCGGCTGCGGCGGCAGTTCCGCGAGGCGGTGGAACGGGCGGGCGGGCGCGGGCGGGCTGAGGCCGGCGGGCGGGCAGAGGCCGGCGAGCGAGCTGAGGCCGGCGGGCGGGCAGAGGCCGGCGGGCGGGCGGAGGCCGGCGGGCGGGCTGAGGCCGGCGAGCGCGTAGATGCCGAGCGGGCCTACCGCGAGGCGGCGATCGCGGCGCTGCGCAAGCGCGACGAGTTCGGGCAGCGCCTGGCCAGCGGCCAGGGCGTGCCGTGGGGGTGGGTGCAAGCCCGGCTCGCGGAGGCGGCACCGCCGGAGGAGGTCGTCGGCGACCGCTTTCAGTGGGCGCGTACCGTCGTCCGGCCCGCCTTGCTGGAGATCCTCGGCCCGGAGGGGTACGGATGGCGCACTGGGACCCGCCCGCATCCCAGCAGGTCCGGCGCTTCCCAGGTGTGGATCTTCCTCACCAGCACCGTTGAGGAGGTGGAGCACGCACCGCCTCCGGAGGATCAGCCGTAGTCCGGCTTCGTAGTCCGGCTTCGGGGATCGTCGACTGTGCCGGTCGTCTCGCCGCACTGTGCGGTTCGGGCATATCGCCGGGCCACGTCTGCTGCATCGCCGCCATGCATCGCGTACCGCGGCACCACGCACACGCAACGCGCACCACGCACCACGCACCACGAACCGCGCAACACGAACCGCCTATCGCGGAGGCAACGGCAGCAACGACAGTCGCGCCGGTAGCGGCGTTCGGCGGCCCAATCCGTCACATCAGCACCACACCTCGTGATCACGGAAACGGGGGTGCCGTATTCGACCCGGCGCTTCCACGATCATGGTGGCTGTCCGTTTTATCCCCTCTGCAGGGAGGGGCGGGTAAGCGGGGTGGGTAAGCGGGGCGGATGGGAGGGGTGGGTAAGCGGGGCGGATAGGAGGGGCGGGTAAGCGGGGTGGGTAAGCGGGGCGGATAGGAGGGGCGGATAGGAGGGGCGGATAGGAGGGCGGGTACGGTGGCGCGCTACGGGCGAGGGCGAAGCGGGACATTTCCGGGCGCGGCGGCGCGGCGCAGTACTTTGGCGAGCGCGGCCTGTGCTTCCCGGCTGACCTGGCCGGGGTCAAGCGTTGTGAGCGCGCCACTTCTCTTCAGGAAGCGGCCGCCGACGATCACCGTGTCCACGTTCGCGGGCTGGGCCGCGGTGACGAGCATGCGGGCCGGGTCGGTGAAGACGGCGACGTTCGGGGCGGCGGGCGAGACCAGGATGATGTCCGCGCGCTTTCCCGGGCGCAGGGATCCTATGTCGGCTTCCAGGCCCATGGAGCGGGCGCCGTCGATCGTGGCGAGCGCGAGGACCTGCCGCGCGGTCAGCGCGAACTCGTCATGGGCGATACCGTTCTCGACGGCGAGGGTGAGCTTCATGGTCGCGAACATGTCGGCGTTGCCGGACAGCATCGTCGTGTCCGCCGACAGGCCGCAGCGGATGCCCGCGGCCCGGAAATCCCTGGTTCGGGTCAGGCCGTAGCCGATCAGCAGCTCGGTGAACGGGGAAATGCTCACCGCGGTGCCCGCGCTGGCCAGCGCGGCGATCTCCGCCTCGGTGGCGTTGTTGGCGTGCACCACCTGCAGGTCCGGGCCCAGCAGGCCCTCGCGGTCGAGCGCGGCGATCTGCCCGGCGGCGGCGGGCGGCCCGCTGGCGTGCACGGTGACCGGGAGGCCGAGCTCACGCGCCGCCGCGATCTCGCGCCGGTAGATCTCCGGTGCCACCCGCATCGCCGGGTTGCTGCCGCCGGTGCCGCGCCAGGCCATGCCGAGCGAAATCAGCCCGTCCGCGTCGTGCGCCTCCCACGCGTCATGCATCCGGGCGAGGGCGGCGAGATCCATCGGGTCGTCGTTGGGGTGCCCGGCCGCGTAGCCGTAGGAGTACCGCGCGCGCAGGCCGGACTCGGCGAGCGCCGCCAACGACGACTCGGCGCAGGCGGGGTCGCGGACGTTGTGGCACCAGTCGTGGACATAGGTGATCCCGGAGTAGATGGCCTCGGCGCATGCCAGCCGGGTTCCCTGGTAGATGTCCTCGGAGAGGAACGCGCGGCCGAGTTCGACCGAATTGCGGAAGTACCCGGATCCCGGCTCATCGCCTGACATGCTGCGCAGCAGCGTGTTCCACATGTGCCAGTGCGTGTCAACGAAGCCGGGCAGGACGATCATGCCGCGCGCGCCGACTTCAGGTACCCCTTGAGCGGCCAGCGCCTGGCCGACGGCGTGGATACGGTCGCCGCGGACGTGCACGTCGGCGCCGGGCAGGTCGCCGGCCTCGTCCATCGTCAGCACGTGACCGCCGCGGATCACGAACTCGCTTGTCTCCGGCACGGACGCCGAGCCTACTCGGTGCCGGATAAAGTCCGGGTTTACCGAGCGACCAGTTCTTCGCGGGCCTCAGGTCGAGGCTCTTCAGGCGCCGCCGGGGATTCCACCCGGACGCCGCGGAAGAAGACGGCACTGAGGATGGCGGCCAGCACCATGGCGATCGCGGCTCCGAGCGCGGCGTAGTTCAGGCCGTGGGTGAACGCGGTCCGGGCCGCCTCGAGGAGCTCGGTGCCGATGTGCCCGCGGAGCCTGCCGACCGCGGTGACGGCACCGCCAAGGGTGTCGCGGGCCGCACCCAGCGCTGGCCGCGGCGTCCGCGCGGGCGCGGAGGCCGCGAGGCCGGACCGGTATATCGCGGCGCCGATGCTGCCCAGCACAGCCATGCCGAGGGCGCCACCGAACTCTGTCGCGGTTTCCACCACGGCGGCCGCGGCACCCGCGCGTTCCGGCGGGACCGCGCCCATGATCAGCTCGTTCCCGACGGACATGACGGCGACGATGCCGCCCGCGTAGATGGTGGCCGCGATCAGGAGGAACCAGATCGGCGAGTGCGCGTGCAGCTCGGTGAGCCCGGCGAATCCGGCCCCCGCGACGAGGAAGCCGCCCGCGGCGACGTAGGCGCGGTCGGCGCGCTCCACGAGCACCCGGGTGGCCGGCGCGGCCGCCATGGTCCCGGTCATGGGCACCAGCGACCACAGCGCGGCGGTCAGCGGCCTCATCCCGAGCACCGACTGAAGGTACTGGGTGGTGAAGATCGCGAACCCGACGATCGCGAACATCGACACCAGGTTCATCGCGACCGACCCGGTGAAGCCGCGGCTCCGGAACAGCTTCAGGTCGATCATGGGAGCGGCGCCGCGTGCCTGCCGCATGACGAACGCGATGCCGACGGCCACGCCGATCACGATCCACGCGGCGCGGGCATAGTCCAGGCCGCTGGCGGCGATCTCCTTGATGCCGTAGATCGCAGGCAGCACAGCGCCAAGCGAGAGCACCGAGCCGGTCAGGTCGAAGCGGCCTGGCTTCGGGGCGCGGAACTCCGGCACGAGCGCCGGGGCGAGAGCGAGCAGCATGGCCATGAACGGCACGTTGATGAGGAAGACGGAGCCCCACCAGAAGTGGTTCAGCAGCAGGCCGCTGAGCACCGGCCCGAGCGCGATGCCGCTCATGGTGGCGCTGGTCCAGATGGCGAGCGCGGTGCGCCGCTGCTTTTCGTCGTGGAACATGTTGCGGATCAGCGCGAGCGTCGAGGGCATGAGCGTCGCCCCGGCGATCCCCTGCACCGCGCGAGCGGTGATGAGCTGCCCGGCGGTGTGGGAGTAGGCGGCCCCCAGTGACGCGAGGCTGAACGCGGCCGCGCCCATCAACAGCAGCCGGCGGCGCCCTATCCGGTCGCCTAGCGAACCCATCGTGATGAGCAGGCCGGCCAGCACGAAGCCGTAAATGTCGAAGATCCACAGCTGCTGGGTGCTGCTCGGCTCCAGATCCCTGCTGATGAACGGGACGGCGAAGTACAGCACGGACACGTCCATGGAAACCAGCAGGAGCGGCAGCAGCAGCACGCCCAGCGCGGTCCATTCCCTGCGCCCGGCCCTTGCCGGCAGTGCCCGCGGGGTCTTGTGAGTTGTCATGGCGGCCTCCTGGCTCAGGCGCACCGCGCCGGGGCGCGCTCCCGGCAAACTGTACAAGCGTGTAACACACCTGTCTAGTACGCTTGTATTAGACGTTTGTTCAGGGTGCGGTATGGTACTGACCATGGGAAACCGTGAGGAGCTGCTCGCCGCCGCAAAGCGCTGCCTGATCGAGAAGGGCTACGCCCGCACCACCGCGCGCGACATCGCCGCGGCCTCCGGTGTGAGCCTCGCCGCCATCGGCTACCACTTCGGCTCCAAGGACGCCCTGATGAACCAGGCCGTCTACGAGTCGATTGGCGACTGGAGCGAGGAGGTGCGGCACGCCCTGGCCGCCGAGGGAACGCTCGGCGCGGAGCCACTCCAGCGCTTCGAATCGATCATGGGACGGACGATCGACTCCTTTGGCGGCTCGGGACGCGGGCTCTGGGCCGCGCAGCTCGAACTCATGAGCCTGCTGGGGCACAACGACGAACTACGGGCGTTCCTCGCGGGGGTCCAGCACGACGCGGCTATGGGACTGGCGGAGCTCTTCCTGGGAATCGATCCGGCCCGGGACGCGGAGTCGGCGCGCATGGCCGGCGCGGTCCTGCACGCCCTGTTCATCGGCGTCCTGGTGAAGTGGTTCATGGATCCCAAGCAGGCCCTGTCGGCGCACGAGCTCGCCGAGGGAGTGCGGATCATCGCCGAGCGCATGACCGGCAAGAACCGCACCGGCGCGTGAGCCACCGCCACGGATGCCACGGATACGGCGCACACCCGTGGCGGGGAGCGTGATGGCATCGGTGTTATGGCCTGTTCCCCGGCGACGGTGATCTCCAGCTGGGCCGCCAGGACGAGGGCGAATTCGGCATCGGCCTGCAACAGCACCTGAACGCACTTGAACGCACTTGAGTTGACGATCCGGACGCTGAAAACTTGACCGAACGTCCACAAGCTCGCGGCCAAAAGATCCTGGGGCAGCGGGGTCTTTGGCGGCGGTGAAGGACGAAAGTCCCTGTATAGCGCTATCTCGCGGGCTCAATGGCGGAAGGGCTGTTGCCTGACGGCACCTACTGGCAAGTCCGATGGAAGAGGTCAACCAAATGCGTATGACAGGCTCGGTAAGTCATCGACCATCGTCGAAAACAGCAGGTAAATGGCGGGCATGCACCGCCGTGGAGAGTGCGGCACGCGACGCGGCAGTCAGGTCACCTCATGGCAGAACGGCACTCATGCGGATATTGTGCGGTGCGCTTGCGGCATCCACGCTTGCCTGGCTGCTGACCGCGGCGGCCCCGGCGGCGATCGCCTCCCCACACCCGTCACCATCGGCCTCCGCGCCGGTAACGGCCGGCCCCGGGCTGCTGCCGAATCCGAAGACCATCTCCTTGTCCGCGGCTCAGACCTGCGGCGCGGTGGCGGCCAAGGCGGGCTTCTCGTTCAACAACTACATCAGCACGAACAAAGGCTCGTATCCGGTAATCGTGGTCGCGGTCGCGGTGGCACTCGCGGAGTCGAGCTGCCGGGGGAACGTCTACCTGTGCGATCCGTCCCTGACGGTCGGTTACTATCCCCCGGTTTCCTGCGCGGCGGGCGACACGTCCTACGACCGGGGACTGTGGCAGATCAATAGCGGGCACACCAATGTCTCGGACGCGTGCGCGTTCCAGGTCCAGTGCAACGCCGACGCGGCGTTCAACCTATCCGGAGGCGGATACGACTGGAGCCCATGGGTCACCTATAACAGTGGGGCCTGGGGCAGTTACATATCGACGGCCGAGGGAGCAGTGTACGGGTACTCCTTCATGCTGAAGGACAACGGAGATGGCACCTGCCTGGATGCCGATTCAGCCAACGTCGGCAACGGCGGGAAGATCTTCCAGTGGACCTGCAACACGTCCGACAGCTACCAGCAATGGCAGGTCGTCGGCTCGGTTGGCCGTATACCGATCCTAAAGAATCGTGGCACCGGCACCTGCCTGGGCGCCGATTCAGCCAACGTCGGCAACGGCGGGAAGATCTTCCAGTGGACCTGCAACACGTCCGACAGCTACCAGCAATGGTGGTTCTACGGCAGCGGCCAGCTCAACACCAATGGCAATGCCAACGCCGGGGTCCACAGCGTCGGCACCGGCACCACGTGCCTGGACGCCGACGGGTCGGCCAAGGGCGACGGCGCGCCGATCTTCCAGTGGGGGTGTAAGCAGAGCGACATCTACCAGCAATGGAACTGACGGCGACGGGCTGACGGTTCGCGGCCCGTGCTGCTATGCCGGAAGGGGGCGATGACCCCCAGAGTGCCGAGACAGGAAGGGCGTAGATGCCATAGCCGAGCGACCCGGCGGCACTGCCGAGGTGGAGAATCGCGCCTGCGATCATCCGGTCGCCAAGCTTGCTCTCAAGCCACCGCAGGTGCCTGGCATCGCCACTGCCCGGCGATGCTGATGCCTTGACCTCCAGAGCGGCGATCTGCCCGCCCGGGCCTTCGAGGACGAAGTCCACCTCCGGGCCGGCGCGGTCGCGCAGGTGGTGGATGGTGAAAGAGACGTCGCTGACTGCCTGAAGCTTTACCAGCTCAGAAAGCACGAAGGTGTCAAGGAGGCCGCCGAGGGCGGGGTGCCCTGACGCGCGCAGCGTGTCGGCCGTCACGCGCAGCAGGTGCGCGGCCAGTACATACTTGGTAACTTGTCCGCTCTATAGGCCTTTTTCAGTCTCGCATCGGGGCTGCGGATCACGGGTCGGGCCGACGCCCGGGCGGAACGATTACGGCTCGGCTGCCGAGCGGTAGAAGTCGGCGATGGCGCGGAACGACTCTTTCGGCTCCCAGGGCATATCCGGGTAGGCCATCCCTGCCTGGCCGTCATCCCATGGCAGCTCCGCTATGCCGGGGATGCCGGCGGAAAGCTCGCCGAGCCGGTTTGCGTAGCTCTTGACCAGGCTGTAGCTGGCCATGTCGAAGTCGTAACGCGGATCCTCGCTGTAGGGGGTGATCGGTGAGACGAAGGTGTGCACGAACGCGCCGTCGGCGCCGGCGTTGCCGAAGATGTCGAGCAGCGCCGTCAGCTCACGGGCCTGGACAGCCTCATCGCGCACGTAGTCGCCGTTGAGCCGGGGCGGCACCTGCCCGAAGTCGATGATCGCCCAGCCCAGTCCCCCGGCGTCTTCGGCCCCGCGGTACGTGCAGCAGCCGAACTCGGTGATGACCACGGGCAGGCCATGGCCGAGATACCGCTGCAGCAGCCCGGGGAACCTGTCCCTGTTACCGGCGTCACGGTAGAGGTCGATGCCCACGAAGTCGAAATTGCTCCAGTCGACCTTCTCGAACGGAAGCGAGGCATAGCTGAGGCGTCCGCTGAAGACCCGGCGCACGGCGTTGCTCGCGGCCGCGAGGAACGCGTTCAGGGGCTCGTTGTAGCTTCCGGACCAGATGTGCTCCCGAAACTGCGGATGCGTGATCCGCTCCTGAAAGGAGTTCCCTTCGAGCAGGCCCCGCATGAACAGCGTCAGCTCGGTCCCCGCGCTGAGCACCACCCGGCCAGGCCAGCGTCGGCACAGGTCTTCCGCGTCCCGCGCCGCCTCGGTGATATACCGGAGCGTCTCGCCGGAGTCCTGGTCCCACAGCTCCGGGGAAAGCCAGACCTCCAGGCCCTGATCCAGGGCGTGCCGCGCGGTGGCCATTATCCGGCCGACGTCGTGCCCGCAGATCTTCACGGCGCTGCAGTGCAGGTCGTTCTTGATGATCTCCAGTTCTCGGCGCGTCTCTGCCGGATCATACGCCGGACGCCAGTTGATCCCGTCCAGCACCCGCCCGACGTCATAATTCACCCCGCGAAGACGCATCCCGGCACTCTCCCGTATTCAGTGTCTTATCGGCAAGGCTACGCTTGCGGCCAGCGCGCGATCCCGCTATTTCTCTTTCTCTCGGAAGGCGTGAGCGACCCGAAAGGGGGCGCAGTAGTACTGGCTCTACCGCAGCAGTACTGGCTCTACCGCAGCGTTCACAAGGGATCGGCCTGCGGGGCGTCACGCGTGAGCGCCGGTGATGGGCGGGCTGCTGCGGCCGTCGTCCGTTTCTCGCCGCGGCACACGCGTTGTGCGCAGCTGGCGGACGGCGGGTACGGCGAGGGCGGTCGCGCTGCCCAGGACAGTCCACGCGGCGGCGAGCCACAGGGTGCCGGTGACGCCCAGCGTGCTGGCAAGGGGTCCGGTGAGGGCGTAGCCCAGGGGGACGAGCCCGACCGAGCCAAGCCAGTCGTAGGCGGACACCCGGGACAACACCGCGGCTGGAACGTGCCGTTGCAACGTGGTGTCCCACAGCGCGGCGAACACGGTGATCCCTACTCCGGAGATGGCGGCGGCGGCGGCGATCGCGGCGGTCGGCGCGCGCAGCGCGAGCAGCGCGACCGGTGCGGCGAAGGCGAAGGTGCCGAGTGTCGCGGTGACCAGCGGTCGACGGGGTTGGACGCGAAGGACGGCGAGCCCGCCGAGGATCGCCCCGGCGCCCTGGGCGGTGAGGATGAATCCCCACGCTGCCGCACCGCCCAGCGCGGTCTTCGCGACGACCGCGCCCAAGACCATGAACGGCGCGTAGACCAGCAGATGGAACAGGCTGAACTGCGTGACGATGACCCACAGCCAGGTGCGGGACCGGAACTCGGTCCATCCGGCGGCCAGCTGGGTAACAAAGCCCTCCGGCTGCGGCGCGGCCGCGGCCGGGAGGTGGACTCGGGCGAGGCATAGCGCGCTCACGGCGTATGTGGCTCCGTCGATGGCGATCGCCCATCCAGGGCCGCCGGCGGCGGTAATCAGCCCAGCCGCCGCCGGACCAATGATCTGTCCGGTCGAGGACGCCAGGCCCTTCAGCGCGTTGGCTTGCTGGAGGCGGTTGGCGCTCACGATCAGCGGAAGCAGGCCGGTCAGCGCGGGGTTGAAGAACGCCTGCCCGGCACCGATCACCCCGGCCAAGACCATGAAAGCCCACAGCGGCGGTGAGCCGGTGATGACCAGCGCGGCAAGCAGTAGCTCGCTGACGCACCGCATGAGATCGGCACTGATCATCACGGCCCGGCGGGACAACCGGTCGCCGACCACGCCGCCGGCAAGCAGCAGCACGACCAGCGGGATGGTCTCCGCGGCCAGCACATACCCAACATCCGAGGCAGGCCGGCCTTCCTGCAGGACGGCGAAGGTCAACGCGACCGGCACCATGGCCGCGCCGACCAGCGATGTGGTATAGCCGGTGAAGAACAGCCGGTAGTTCCGTTCGCCCAGCACCCCGAACCGCTGCCGCAACGCGCCGCGGTTCTGGCCAGTCATCAGAACCTCGCCCCAGGCGGGCCAGGCTGGTCAGGCTGGTCAGGCGGGTCCGGGTCGAGCATGCGGAACATGACCACGGTCGCGTTGATGTGCACGGTGCCCGGCTCATGGGGGCGGCAGGCCTTCTCGTGCAGCACGGTGCCGGCCGCGGCGATCGCCTGCCGGGCTTCCTCCCAGTCCTCCTCATGCACCCACAACTCCGCATCGATGGCGAGTCCACGCAGGCCCGGCGACCGCTGCGACACCCGGCGGCGCAGCTCCTCGACAACGGCCTCGACGAACAGCGCCCGGCCTTCATCGTCGCTGCCGGACACGTCCGAACCCAGCTCGACACGATGCCGGTAGCGGCGCTCCCGCCCCCCGCGATGAGAACGCGTCTCGGCCAGCTCAACGAGCCCCGCGTCTGAAAGCTGCCGCAGGTGATAGCTGGCCAGCGCCTGGCTCACCCCGAGCTCGCGTGCCAACTCGGCCGCGGATAGCGCGGCGCCGGTCAGCAGGGACAGCATCCGCAGGCGCAGGGGGTGCGCCCGCGCCCGCAACGCCGCCACTACCTGGCGCCGCTCGACCTCCAAAGACATGCTTGTAGGTTACGGAACTGTCTCTGCACCTACAAGTGTTCCTTTGGGAGATCTCGACTCGGGGTTACGAGAAGTCGACGCATCCAGGACGGCGACCCCCTCGTGTCCCGACATGGGGACAGCATTTCACCCGCTCTGGACAACGTCCGTTTCCGACTCCCGCCGTTTCGCCCGTATCACATAGAATAGTGATCCGATTACAGTAAGTGCCCAGATGGGGGCATCGTGGGTGCCGTGGACCTGCCAGCCGAGCCGGAGGAACTCGGCCGTGCCGAGCGTGCCGGTCAGGGTGGGGCGGACCGGGCGCCGCCTCAGGCGCTGGAACTGCCCGACCCCGAGGAACGCCGCCGGGCTTATGAGGAGTTGCGGGCACGCGTCGACGCGGAGACGGCGGAACGAGCCGAGCAGGTATCCGAGCCTGGGGACCGGCCCGATGAAACCGATCAGCGGCCCGACGGGGCCGATCGGCGGAGCTACTGGGATGACGTGCCGCGGTACCTGGAGATGTGGGACGACTACGAGGAACGCGTTCCGGTGGACCGGCGGCCCGCGGCGGACCGTTCGGCCGATCCGCCAGGGTCGTACCGGAGCCACGGCGGCGCCTATCTGGACCCGGAACGGCACGCGGATGCAGGCGACGCGATCGGGCGAGTGTGCGAGGCCGAGCCGAGGATCTCCGCGGACGTGAAGACGGTCGAACGCGAGAACAGGCACGGCGGCTGGGTGGAGGGTTTGGAGTTCCGGCTCAAAGGCGAGGATCGCCTGAAGGAGAAAGTCGCTGAGAAGCTGGAGGCCGAGCCGCGCATGACCGCCTCAGAGGCCCTCCGCGAGGTCGCTGACGCGATCCGCTATACGTTCTGCTTCGAGCCGGAGAGCTATGCCAGAGGCTACTACGACATCAAGGCGCGGCTAGAGAGCCTCGGATACGAGATGTACTACAGCAAGAACTCGTGGACCGATCCCGAGTACAAGGGCATCAACACACGCTGGGTAACGGCGCGAGGACAGCGCTTCGAAGTGCAGTTCCATACTGCGGAAAGCTTCCACGCTAAGCATCACGTAACCCACGGAGCCTACGAGCGGATTCGCAACCCGGCAACAAGCAGGGCCGAACTCCGTGAGTTGCATGCGTTCCAGAGAAAGGTGTGCTCACGTATTCAGGTGCCGGACGGCGCAGCGGGCATCCCCGACTACAGGAAGGAAGGATACTAAGATGCCAAACAAGATCACGTACTACGCGATCGTCGGTGGTAGCAACACTGTGGACGATCCTCGCGGCTTGGTCCGGCGACTTGAGCATGACGACGGCCCATCCGATGAGGCACTAAGGGACAACTTCAGCTGGAAATTCACGCCAGTGATCGTCGAATGGGAGCGCGGTGACTTCGACGACGAACTCGTCGAAGTCAGTCACGAGCAGGCGAGCAAGATCATCGAGTACTTCAGGCAGAAGTGGGGACCGTACGGGCAGCGCTTGGACTCATGAGGCAGGGTGGCACCGCAGTCACGTACCGGACTTTACCTTCCCGGCGAACCGCCGCCAAACAACTGACTGGAACGCCAGCACCGCCCCCTCATGGTCTTTGGTATCCCGCACAAGAACCCGCATCCCGCAGTCGGCTGCCACCTCGACGCAGTTGCCGTTGGTGCCGCTGTAACTGGATCTACGCCACTCGGCACGGGACAGCTCAGCCATTTCCATCCCGCACCTCCTCTCGCTCATGTCTCCGCAGCAATGTCAGCCAGCAGGGAGACGGTCGCCTCCGGTCGCAGCGCGGCGGCACGAAGGTGTTCGAACATCAGGATATACCGGCGGATCTCCACCTCCTCTTCTAGAAACAGGCCACCTGCCGCGCTCTCGGTGTAGACGATGCTCTGATCGGCCTGGTCGGGAAACTCCAGTACCACGAACGCACCGTCCATGCCGGGATGCGAGCCCGCGTCGAACGGGATTACCTGGATAGTGATGTTCGGCCGTACCGCCGCCTCACGCAGCCGCGCGAGTTGATCACGCATGACCTGGCGCCCGCCGACCTGGCGCCGTACCGCCGCCTCGTCAAGGATGGCCCACAGCCTCGGCGGTTCCTCCCGATTCAGCAGCGCTTGGCGCTGAATCCTTGCGGTAACGCGCCTCTCTACCTCGTCGCCGGGAGCATGCGGCCACGTCCCCTGAATCAGCGCTCTGGCGTAACCCTCGGTCTGTAGCAATCCCGGGATGAACAGGGACTCGTAGTTGGAGATCGACCTCGCCTCGTCTTCGAAGCCGATGTAGTCGGAGTACACCTCGGGGAGTTCGGAACGGTACTGCTGTAGCCAGCCGCGCTGGCCGGCCTCGCGGAGGAGGGTGAGGAGCTCGCCGCGCTTTGGCTCTTCCACGGGGTAGAGGTCAAGGAGCTGGATCAGCGTGGAGCGCTGCGGGCGCTGCTGGCCGTTCTCCAGGCGGTACAGCGTTGACCGGTCCTTGCCGGTTCGTTCGGACACCTCCTCCTGAGTCATGCCGCATTCCTCGCGTAGCTCGCGGAGCTGCGCGGCCAGGCGCCGCAGCCGCACCGAAGGCCAGGACCGCTGCTTAGGCACGCCAGTCTCCTCGCAAGATAAAGATTTGCTGAAGATGCGAATGCATCAGTTGCGTTCACTCATTAGCGGATACATCATGAGCAGGGTACCGCGGATCAGGTCAGGAGCGTGCGCATGCGCGACAGGACTACCCTCGTCCAGCAGGGTCTCGTACGGACGTGGCAACAGACGTTCCCTGGGACACCCGACCGACTCCGGCAGGTACGCGCCGCGCTCAGGACATTTCTGGACGGCTGCCCGGCGACCGATGACAGCGTCCTGCTCGTCAGCGAACTGTGCGCCAACGCCGTTGGCCACTCGGCCAGCGGGGGGCCCGGCGGCACCTTAACCATCCGAATCCGGCACGCGCCCGGCGGCCACGTCCGGGCGGAAGTTGAGGATGCCGGGAGCGACTGGGACGGCGACATCGCCAGCTCAGCCAGCCATCCGCACGGCCTCTACCTGCTGGTCGCCCTCGCTGACGCCTACGGCACCGATGGCACCGGCCACGCTCGCATCGTCTGGTTCCGGCTGGATGAACCCGCCGACTCGACGTGTGGCGGCCGGCGGGAGATGCGGTGAACCTCAGCCGCGACCAGCTCGACCGGATCAGCCGGCTCGGCGAGCAGTGGTCGCTGCTCTGGGACAAACGGCGCAAGCTGTGGATCGCCGCTGAGGACGACGAGAACGGCCAGCATCTCGAAGAGACGGACCTGGACGTCCTGCTGGACCGCGTGGCTGCCTGCCCGGCCAATCCGCCCACTGACGGGTAAGCGGTCACCTGGGATTAGCCGGCGCGCCGGTCAGTCGTCCACCATGTGCCTGTGCCCGGCGGGGCAGGTGCCCATCGTGCAGTCATAAAACCCCTCGTCGAACAGGACATACGTGTGCCAGTCGGCGCGGCAGTAGCACAGACCGCAATCCGGGCAGTAGAACGGTGCCAGCTCCCAGTCGATACGCCGCAGCTCAGCGGGATCCGGGGCCCGGGTGCTGAGAACCGCGCACACGGCCGCATAGGTGGCGGGATCGGCGAGCTTCCAGGCCGTGCCGCCGAAGTAATCCACCACGATCCCGTCCCGGTCATGGGACTGGCGGCCCAGGGGCGGTCCCATATCGACCGGCTCGCCCGCGCCGACGGCCCTGACCACGGCGGCCATCTCCCCGCACGCCCCGCACCGGAAGCTGGCGGCGGTCTCCCCGGCGGCCTCCCCGAACCTTGTCACCTCTGTCATCGCGGCCACGCTCCCGTGATGTTGGTCCAGCGCGAGCACACGACCCGCACGTGGTCGGTGTTAAACGCGACCACGTTCCGGGCTCTCGGCCGGTCTGCTTCTGACGGACCGCATGACACGGTCCATGATCTGGTTCGCCTCATCCGCGGTGACCTCGATGAACTCGTTCTCGAGGTCACCGCGCTCGGCGGAGATCAGCAGCGAACTGCGACGCCAGACCAGGTCGCGGGTAAACGCCTCGTCGCGTCTGCCGCCGTCGCGGTAGCTGCGCCGGAGCACACTTACGGGCTGTTCCCGGCTGCTGAGGTCATCTACGATCGCGTAGTACGTGACATCCTGGCCTGGGATTCGCCTTCCCGGGATCTCCCAGTCATCGCGGTCCGGGTACCCGAAAATGGCATCCGCGCCTGGCGGGACCGGAACGCGGGAGTAAACCTTCCGCTGGAAGGCTTCCAGTTCCATCTCCTCCCGCGCGCAGGTTTGCGCCGATCGCAGCCGCGCATAGGAACGTTCAGTGACGACCGTCATGGCGTGGAAGCTGATCTCGGTGTGGAACTGCATCTCGAAGAGATGGCCGGTGCCACGGTGACGCCATACGCTGCTGATCCCCTTGTACTGGTCTCCCCGCCAGAAACTCCTCAGCCTGACCAGATCGGAGAAGCGCTCCCGCGTCAGTGCGATGTCCTCAACGAGGTGCCTGCTGTAGTCGGCCTCCTGGTACTGGAATGCGTACCGGATGGCGTCGGGAATGAGCTTCATCGCGTCCGGAACGGTTCGCCCCTTCAGGGCCAGGCTCTCCGCAATCTTGCCCTTGATCCGGTCCTCGTCCTTCAGCCGGTTCTCGAACCCGACCATATTGCGCTCGTACCATACCGTTTGATCCATGCAGTCGAGTATAGGCGTGCATAGTCGACCATGTGGGCTCTAACCTTCCCGGCCATAAGGTTGGCGTACCGCTGCAGGCAGAGGGGCCAGCCTTCGTTGCCGCCGATGCCTTCGCGGACGCCCTCCCAGCCCTCACCGTGGCGGTCGAGGTTGCGGTGCTCGAGCTCCACCCGCGTCCGCTCCGGCGTCTCGGCGATGAAGTGCACTTCCCACTCGCTCGTCTTCGCCGGGTCGGCCTCGATCTGCCAGTGCGGGCTGATGTTCCAGCTGAACAGCAGGCGGTGCGGCGGCCCGCAGGCGAGCACTCGCGCCCAGCGGCATTCACTGCCGTCGGTACCGCGGTCGTAGCGGTAGCCGCCGACGCGCGGTTCGAGCACGATCTCGGCCTGGAGCAGGTTGTGCCCGGGCGGCTTGAAGCTGCCGAACTCGCTGGTGAAGACCTGGCTTCTCTACGGCTTCCTTGTAGGCGGCGAGTGTCCTGTCCCAGAACCGGGCCCTTCGAGGAGGAAGCGATCGCGATCCGCCAGCGTTGACAACTAAGCTATCAATGTGATATCTATTTATAGATCGGGTGGCCGGCACCACACCCACAGGAGGCGATCCCGATGAACGCACCAAATGACAACACCGCCGCGGAAGGCCTGCGCGGGTGGTGGGCATCTCCCCCGCGACCCGGCATGCAGCGCCTGATCAATCCCTGGGAGTACCGCCACCTCCACGTCTCTGGGGTCACGCGTATTGCCGGTGGCAGTGTCGCGGTCGCCGCGGGCGTCGTGTGCCTGTCGTACGGCGTCTACGGATGGGCAGCCTTCTTCCTGGGTCTTGGGGCGCTGAATCTCGCGGGTGGCGGCTGGTACCTCAATGTCGCTCGCTCCGCACCTGCCCGAACCTGAGCCTGGTCAACACCCGCCGGGGCGACGTGGTCGTCTTTCGGCGGCATCGAGTGCTGGCGCGAGTGGCGCGAGGGCGCTCCTGAGCAAGTCCGGTAGTGAACCGGACGGGATGACGAGCTCGCTGGCGGCGGGGGACGCGGTGGCAGGCCGTACCCATTGCTGGAGTGCAATGCGGACCGCGGCGGCGACGCTCGCCGAGAGCACCCGGGCGGTGTGCTGGCTGGTATCGCCGAGGCGCTCGGCGATCACGGCGGTGAGGGAGTGCTCGATCCCGGCGGCTGTGCCGAGGAATGCATCGCGGAGCGCGGGGCGGGTGGTGATGAGCAGCAGCGTGCCGGGGTCGTGGCTGCCCGGGTCGGTGTACTGCTCCACGATCGCCTCGGTGACCGCGTCGGACAGGCGGACGGCGGCGGGCCGGGCGGCCACTGCCGCGGCGACCCGTGCTTCACGTTCCGCGGTGACGCCGGCGACGATCGCCTGCTCGCGGCTGGAGAAGTAGTTGTTGTAGGTGCGTGGCGAGACCCCGGCCGCGGCGGCGATGTCATCGACGCGCACGTTGCCCGGCCCGCGCTCCAGGGCCAGCCGCAGCGCCGCGTCCCGCAGCGCCTTCCGTGTGGCCTGCTTCTTCCTCTCCCGCAGCCCGTGCCGTGGTGTCGTCACGGCACAAGCATTCCAGCAAATGTGCGTGCACGCAAACTTGCGTACACGCAACTTTGAGGGGTAATCTCCGGGCGGACCCACTCGGCAGGAAGGAGCATGCAGGTGCGAGCCAAGGGCATGACGTATGACACCGGCTTTATCCGTAGGGGCGAGATCTCCCGCGAGCGCTTCGATCCCGGGGTAGTCAGGCGGGAGCTGGCCATCATCCGCGATGACCTGCACTGCAATGCCGTCCAGATCATCGGCGGTGACCCGGATCGGCTGGAGCTGGCCGCCGGCTACGCCGCCGAACTGGGGCTGGAGGTCTGGTTCTCGCCCTACCCGCTGGAACTGGGCACCGGCGAGATCCTGTCGCTGTTCGCCGACTGCGCTGAGCGGGCTGAGCGGCTCCGGAAGGACAAGGACGGAGCCGGCGTGGTGTTCGTCACCGGCGTCGAGCTGAGCATCATGAACCAGGGGTTCATGCCGGGCGACAGCGTCGATGAGCGGCTCGGCCTGCTGCTGAGCCAACCGCCCGATCGCCGGCGTGAGCAGCTTGCTGAGGTCAGCGCCCGGGTCAACGACTTCCTCCGCAAGGCCGTGGCAGTGGTCCGCGAGCGCTTTCAGGGCCGGGTCACCTACGCTGCCATACCGGCCGAGCGGGTCGACTGGACGCCCTTCGACATCATCTCCGTCGAGCTCATCCGGAACGCCGAGGTCGCCGGCCAGTACCGGGAAGGCGTACGCACCCTCGTCGCTCAGGGCAAGCCGGTCGCGATCACCGGCTTCGGCTCCGCGGCCTACCGCGGCGCGGGCGACCGGGGCGCCCGCGCCATGGAGATCATCGAGTACGACGAGGGCACCGGCGCCCCCGTCCGGCTGAACGGGGAGTACGTCCGCGACGAGGCCGCCCAGGCCGCGGACCTGCGCGAGGTGCTGGAGATCTTCGGCACCGAGGGCGTCGACGGCGCCTTCGTGTTCCTCTTCGCCCTCAGCAACCTTCCGCACCGCCCCAACGGCGACTCCCGTCTCGACCTGGACATGGCGAGCCCCGCCATCGTCAAGACGCTCGAAGGCCGCCACGGAGACACCTACCCCGACATGGCCTGGGAACCCAAGGCCGCCTTCACAGCCGTCGCCGAGTGCTACCGCAGCTGAAACGCCACACCGGCCGCGAGTGCTGGAAGGTTCTCGTCAGGCGGGCGCCTTTTCGGGCCGGAGGGATGCTGCCGCGGCGGCGCCGGTGATCGCGGCGCCGCCGGCCGACGCGGCGACGAACCATCGGGTCAGCGGGGGCAGCTCGCGCCAGGAAGACAGGCTCGCCGCCACGTCGAGAGCGTCGGAGAGCGCGCCTGCCGCCACCCACGCCCAGGCTGGTCCGGCCTCGTCGCCCCGGCCCTGCAACGCCGCCACCGCGCCGAGGCCCAGTGCGAGGTCACGCGCTCCGAGCGCACGGCCGAACACCCGGGCGGCCAGGTCGTCCGCACTCGCGCCGACCCATGGACGAGCCGGCACGGACGGCCAGGCAAGGGCGGTAAGGCCCAGAGCTACACGCCCCGCGGCCACGGCCGTGGCACCACGGCGCAGCAGGACCGGGATCGCAGTCGTCAAGGTGCACTTCCTCCGGGCGGGGTGCGGTTCTTCCGCAGCGATACGGTTGATGGCCCCACGGCAGCCTACAGGCGTGACGGCGGCCGGGGGGCGTCCCCAGCTCGCCGTTCATGGGAGTAGCCTCGGCTGGGTGCGTATCACCGTCGTCCGCGGGGACATCACCCAGCAGCACGTGGACGCGGTGGTGAACGCGGCGAACTCGTCGCTTCTCGGCGGGGGCGGCGTCGACGGCGCGATCCACAGGCGAGGCGGCCCGGCCATCCTGGCCGAGTGCCGGGAGCTGCGCTCCAGCCGGTATCCGGACGGCCTGCCTGCGGGGCAGGCCGTGGCGACCACCGCGGGCAGCCTGCCGTGCCGGTGGGTCATTCATACCGTGGGGCCGGTCCACTCCCGGCACGAGGACCGCTCGGCGCTGCTCGCTTCGTGCCATACCGAGTCGCTGCGGGTCGCCGGCGAGCTTGGCGCCGAGACGGTCGCGTTCCCCGCCATCTCGACCGGCGTCTACCGCTGGCCGCTGAGTCACGCCGCGCAGATCGCGACCCGCGCCGTCAAAAACGCGGGCAGCCAGGTCGCCGAGGTGCGGTTCGTGCTGTTCAGCGAGGAGGCTCTGGCCGCATTCCGCGCCGCTCTCGAGGCGGCTGGCTGAGGGCCGGAAGGAGAGCCACCGTTCGTTCGGGATAACCGGGAGCGGAACCGGCTGCGGCGGGAAAGCGCGGCACTGACATTCACTGGACGTCGGCCATTCACTGGACATCGACGATGAACGTGCCGGTGGCGGTCTTGCCGTGGTATCTGACGGTGGCCGTGATCGTCGCCGGGCCAGGCTCGACGGCGCGGATCAGGGAGCCGTCGTGGCTGACGCGCACCACGTCCGGGCGGTCGCTCGAGTAGCGCACGGTCATTCCGGGGGGCAGCGGCGTGCTCTGGCCCTTGGTGATGTAGCCGTAGAGGCTCTGGTCGCTCAGGGAGACGGTCAGCTGCGGGACGATCGTGCTGCCGGCCGGGAAGAAGATCCGCTGCACGACGCCGCTGGCGGCGTCGCCGGGCATGACCGGCTGCACGGTGACCGTTGCGGGAACCGGCCGCAGTGCGCCGGTGACGTTGATGGACGCCTGCCGGGCGATGTCCTGGCTGGACGTGCCGAGCTGCAGGCCGTACACGCCGTCGGCGACCTGGTAGCGGTTGGCTGCCTCGTCGAAGAACGCCAGGGCGGGGACCTTGAGCGTGAAGGTGAGGTGCCTGGTCTGGCCAGGGTGGAGGTAGACCTTCTGGAAGCTCTCCAGGCGCTTGGCCGGCCGTTGCAGGGCGGCGGGAGCGGCGGGCGTGGTGGCGTAGAGCTGCGCGACCGTGATGCCCGGCACGGCGCTGGTGTCGGTTACGTCGGCGCGGACGGTCACCGCACCGTTGGCGTTCACATGCCTGCGGTCCACGGTGAGGTGGGAGTACCTGAAGTTCGCGTAGCTCAGCCCGTAGCCGAACGGCCAGCTGACGTTCCCGGTGAAGTACATGTAGGTCCGGCCGTCCGTGGTGGCCGTCGGGCGGATGTTGTAGTCGGTGATGGGCGGTATCTGGCTCTGGTTCGCGTACCAGGTGAACGGCAGGTGGCCACTCGGGTCGGCCTTCCCCAGCAGGACATCCGCGAGCGCGGCGCCCTGCCGCTGGCCGTTGTAGGAGCTCCACAGCAGCGCGGGGGTGGTGCTCGCGAACGGGCTGGTGTCCACCTCACCCATCGTCTCCAGGTAGACGACCGTGTTCGGGTTGGCCGCCTCGATCTGGCTGATCATCGAGTCCTGCGCGCCCGGCACCGCGAGCGTGGTGCGGTCGTTGGCCTCCGAGCCGGTGGTGAAGTCCGTCCCGGCCACGACCACGACCGCGTTGTAGTTCCTGGCCGCCGCGACGGACGCCTGGTCGACGGTGGTCAGCGACGCGGCGGTCGTGCCTCCGGTGACGCCCGGGTAGAAGTCCACCTGGGCGCCCGGGTTGATGGCCCGCACGGCCGCCTTGATTCCGGTGTAGGCGTCGACGTTGTGCGCGGCGCCCGCGGCCGCCTGGATACTGGAGTAGCCGCCGAGGTACAGGGACTGCGGGTGGGCGAAGTAGCCGATGACGGCGAGCTTGTACGGTCCCGATGACGGGATCCTGAGCGGGAGCAGCGGGCTCCTGCCGCCTGCAGGCGCCTCGTTCTTGAGCAGCACGAGACTCTGGTCTGCGCTGTCCTGCGCCTGCTCGAGGCGCTGCGGGGTCTCGGTGATCGCGTTGTTGGCGTTGCTGTTGACCCAGGTGACGCCGCCGAGCGCCTTGCGGGCGGCTTGCACCCACGGAACCCGGGACTCGGCGTCGAACTCGCCGGTCTCGATGCGGGCGGTGAACAGCCGGACGAGCGAGGTGTCGACGTCACCGATGTTGTAGGTGTCGGTCAGCGTCTTGATGTCCTGCGTCAGCGCCGCCGGGATCGTGTTGCCATAGTCGTAACTGTCGTGATATCCGGCGTTGCAGTTCAGGTCCTCGCCGGCCGAGTTCGCGTACGCCGTCCGGGTGTACGGGTCCACCGGGACCGCCGAGTTCGGCGGGACCCAGTGGTGGCCGGCCTGCATGATGTAAACCGCGTCGCAGTCGGACGTGAAGTACCCGGTGAAGCCGAACGTCTCACGCGCGAGTTCCTGCATGAGCTGCACGTTCGCGGGGCCCGGGATGCCGTTGATCTCGTTGTAGGCGCTCATGATCGAGCCCGGGTGGCTCTGGGCGATGATGCTGGCGAACTGCGCGGTGTAGTACTCGCGCAGCGTCCGCTGGTCCATGTCCGAGCTGCCGGTCAGCCGGGTGTCCTCGGTGTTGTTGGCGGCGTAGTGCTTCAGGGTGGCGATGGCCTGGTAGTAGCCGTTCGCTTCCTTTGGCAGCTGGCCGTTGGGGTTCTCGCCCTGGAGGCCGTCGACGTACTGCGAGGCAAGGTCGGCGGTGAGGTTCGGGTCCTCGCTCCAGGTCTCGTCGTTGCGGCCCCAGCGCGGGTCGCGGGAGAGGTTGACGGTGGGCGCGTAGAAGTCGAGGTTCTCGGTGTTGTTCGGCTGCACCTCGCGCGCCTCGGCGCCGATCTGGCGGGCCTCACGGTACACCAGGGCGGGGTTCCAGGTGCTCCCCATCGCCAGGTCAGACGGGTAGGACGTGGTGTTGACCAGGATGGTGGCGTTGCCGGCCGGGGTGAGCGTCGAGGCGTTCACGCCGTGGTTCGACTCGTTCCACCAGCCCCAGGCGGCCACGCCGAGGCGCGGGATCGCGGGTGCTCGGCTGCTGTCCATCTGCCCGGCCTTCTCCGCCGTCGTCATCCTTGCGACCAGGTCGGCGGCGCGCTCAGCCGGCGGGTAGGCGGGGTTGAGGTAGATCGGCGTGTCGCGGGCGGCGGCGCGGGGCTGGGTGGCCGCCGTCGAGGGGCCCGCGGCCGCCAGGGAGGCCGCCGCTATCGCTGCCAGGCCGATGGCGAGCGCTGGCAGACGGAGGTGTATGGCTGATCGCATCGGGCCTCCTCGCGGGTGGGCGCGGGCACGTCGTTAACTTAGGAGCGATAATTATCGAAAGTCAAGGATAAATGTCGGGCAATGTCGAAATATTTCGCTATGGCGGAGTTCCGCGCGCTGTTCCCCGTTCCTCGGTGAGCGGCCGGTCCAGCGCGAGGAACTCGCGTAACTAACCTCATCGATCGCAACCCGCCCTGCATGCCCACAGGTAACACCCCTGCTGTCGGCCGCCGGCCCCAGCGCGGGGCCAAATGCGCCAACGGCCCCGCCCCGCCGCCGGGGGGCGCGCGCAGGTCGCCGATCAGGACACCGGCCACGGTTTCCTCGTAGACCGCGCGCCCGGTCGCGGCCATGACCTCGGCGAGCTCCGGGTCCCACGGCGTCGGCTGCGGCGGGCCGGCCAGCCGGACGTGCGCGGCGTCCTCCGGCACCCCCGAAAGGTAGTCGGCCGCGCTCATCCGCCACGGCCGCGCGCCATGTCCGGGCGCGGAGTGCCTGCGCAGGACCGAGCCCGCGATCGCGATCCCGGGCCAGTCGAAGTCCCCGTGGTACCGCAGCTCGCCGCCGCCCTCGAGGATGATGCCCGCAAGCTGCTGAAATGCCGTGGACGGCCGGCCCTCGGTGCACAGCAGGGGCGCCGAGCCGGGGCCGAGCTCGCCGGCGGCGCGGCGCAGCACGGCCGGGTTCTCGCACATGTGCACGAGCGCGCCGCGCACGGCCGGCGCCAGCGTCACAAGCTGGTGCAGGGTGACGTAGAACGGAACGCCGCACCGCGCCGCCCCGGTCAGCCACTCCCCCAGCGCGCTGCCCCCGGCCGGGAGGTTCAGCACGAGGACCCGGCTGGCCAGGTCGTCGACCACGACGCCGCTGTCGTACCACAGATCCCTGCGGTCCTCGGCGTTCTCGGGCCGGCGCGCCCCGGTCCTGGCCGCCAGCGCGCGCAGCACCAGCGTCGACAGGACCGTCCCGTGGTTGAGCGCCTTCGTGTCGCCGGTCGTGTCCGCGGCGAGCGCGGGCAGCATGACGGGCACCCCGGCAGGGCCGCCCGGTTCGCCGCGCCCCGGCAGGTGCTCGAGGACGCGCACCGCCTGCGCGAGCCGCTCCTGCTCGCCCTGGTTGACCAGCCTGGTCAGCGTGCCATCCCGGGTGATCTCATCCAGCCAGTCCCGGTACCACCCGCAGGTGGCGTGCAAAGAGCTTTTTTCGGCCAAACGGAGGGTGGTTTCACGCACGGCGGCGTGCGCGCTTCGCCGCGCGGGCAGGTCGCGCAGCGGGCCGCCGAGCTCCGCCAGCAGCTCCGGCAGGCGCTGCCCGGTGACCTCGCGGACGGCCCGGTCGAGGTCGGCGAGGCGCACGGTGACTCTGGCCGTGCCCGCGGACCGGTACTGCCCGGTGATGCCGATGATCGCCCTGCGCTCGGCGTCATCCGGGCCGCTGACGCTGACCGACGCGCCCAGGTCGCCGCCGGTGCGCTCCAGCGACCGGCGCGCCGCGGCGAGCAGCCGGCGGTACTCACTCCCCCGGTACGGATTCGGCATCGTCGTCCTCCTCGTCGCCGTCTCCGTCCGGCTCGGGCGCGTACAGGGTCGCCTCCGTGCCCAGGGGCGCGTGCCGCGACGGGCGGAAGCCGAGCAGCCTGGTAACCAGCGCGTCGTTGTCCGCGTAACCGGCCGCGGCGTCGAGAAGCTGCTCGCCGTCCCACAGCATCAGCAGCGAGGAGACCGTGTGCGTGGTCTTGTCGTGGTACATGTCGTAGTGCGCGATCATCGGCACCGTGGCGCAGGTGACCCACAGGTCATGCCCGGTCATGAACAGGTCGAGGCCGGTGAGCCGCGCCAGGTTCTCGGCCACCCCGGTGGCCCGCAGGGCGTCGGCGATCTCGGGCTCGGCCTGCGCGAAGTAGACCACCGGGTACTCGACGAGCGCGCGGGCGGCGCGCTGCGCAGCGGCCTCGCGCTGCGCTCCGCGCTTGGCGCTGACGAACGTCGCGTCGAGCAGCCCCGCGGCGCTGGTGAGGTGCTGGAGCGGCCGCGCGGGCCGGAACAGGGCCGTGCAGATGTCGTGGTCGATGTCGTACAGCGCGTCGCCGCGTTCGCTGTCGCGCGCCCAGGCCTCGAGCGATCCGTCGGACAGCCGCAGAGCGCCGCGTTCCACCAGCCAGTCGAGGACGTCCACCACCGCCGCTTTATGCGCGCTGATCGTCGGGTCGAAGCCGAGGCCGTCGATGGCGTTCGCGGCCGGGGTGAACGTCCGCACCAGGTCGGCGAGGCTGATCTCGACGCGGGAGCGCTGGAACGAGGCGAGCACCAGGCACAGGCACGCCAGCCGCCGCCGGTCGAACGGCCTGCCGTTCCTGGAGAACATCGTGCCCTGTGTCGGATCGAGCGCGTCCAGTCGCCTGGACAGCCGCACCTGGCGGGTGGTCGCGATCAGCGTGTAGCTGCCGGTTGCGGTACCTGGCCAGGCTTCCGGCCCGCGACGCGTCCTCGAGCCTGTGGACCACGCCGTCTTCGGCCAGCGCGTCCAGCTTCTCCCGTATGCCGCCGTCGAGCCTGGGCACCTCGCCGTGCGCGGCGGCCAGCTCGCTGAGGGCCGCGGCCACGTCATCGCTGTGCGCCTGGACCTGGTGGACCGCGCGGAGCCGGTCCAGCGCCCGCAGCACCCACAGGTAGGCGACGTGGTCGTCGCGGCGGGTGAAATTGAACAGCCGGAACCTGTCGCTGACCGCGAGCGCGTCGAGGTCCAGCGAGTTCCGCCCGCCCCGGTCCGCACCGTCCGCGGCTCGCTCCGTCATCGGCTGGCCCTCATACCCCGGATCGTCCACGCCTGCCTGTTCACCTGGCTGCACAATACCGTCGCCCGCCGACACCGGGCCTGATGCCGGTGCCCAGGGCACCTTCGGCGCGGCGCCGGTCAGGTAATCGCCGGGTCGTGGCTGGCCGGTTTGGGTGCGATCCGTGCTGTGACGGCAGCGCGGATTGCACCCAAAACCCCGGTGCGGCGGAATGGCTGGGGTTGGGCTGGGGTTTAGCCGGGAAGCGGGCGCATTCCGTGCAGGGTGACCTGCGGGCGGGGCGGCGGCTACGCCGAACTGTTCGCGCTGCAGGCCGCGGCCTGCAGCGCGCACACCCCGCCCGCATACCGGGCCGTGCCGGGTGGATCAGTTTCGGTGGATCAGCTTGGTGCGGCGGCGTTGTAGACGTTAACCGCCCCGTCGCCGAGGTACGGGCTGTTCAGCCCGGCGCAGTCCCAGCTGGATCCGCCTGTATCGCATTCCTGTCCCGTGCTCACGTTCCCGACGATCTGGCCCATCAGCCCGTCACCGACCGGCTGCGCGTTGGCCAGCCACGGACCGCCGCTTGATCCGGATGCCATGTCGCATGGGGTTTCCATCACGGTATTCCACCATTGGTCCTGCAGGGTGCTGCCCTGGCACCACCGGAGCTGCAGAGGGTCGACTGCCTGCTGGGGGGCGGTGAGATAGGTCGGGTGGCCGAATATGTAGACGTTCCAGACGTAGGTGCCGGAGTTGAACAAATATCCTTCGGCCCCCGTCACGGGCTGGATCGGCTGGTTCGCGTTGCCGCCAGGAGACAGGACCACCGCGGCGAGGTCGTAGTCGGCATCGGCGCTGTTCATCCAGCCGTTCGTGGTCACCAGGCCCCTCGCGTACCAGGAGCCGAGCGGAGTCGCGTTGCCGGGAGCCGTGTCCGGAGCGAACATCACATTGGTCATCCAGCCAATTCCGTACTGACTCTCCTGGTTGTACACGCAATGCCCTGCGGTCCAGAGCGTATCGTTGTTGGCCGCGGTGATAACCGCCGCCGTGCACTGGGCGGGGACGCCGTCGGGCATGTTGAAATACAGTATCCCGACTGTGTAGGAGGGCTCGTCGTTGGGATTCGGCCACGGCTGGGCGAAAGGGCCTCCGGTCGGCAGATCGAGGGGACGGGCGCCCGCCCTGCCGGGCAGCCTGGGCATGGTGGGCGGAGCCGAGGCGGAGGGCAGCACATTGCGCGCCCAGGCAGCGGCATGGTGTGGTGTGAGCGCGGGCGCAGCCGGCGAACGCCGCAGTGCCGCACGCATCCGCTGCGGCGTCCAGTACGCCTTGACCTGCGCGGGGGTCTGGTTGATCACGTGACTGACCGCACCCGCGGCGGCGGCGCTGGCCGGTGCCCGGGAAGTGGCCGCTCCGGCACCGCCCACGCCAAGCACCGACGCGAGCATCACGCCCGCGCCGGCCATGACAAGCAGCTGGGCCTTTCGTCGTCGTGACATTCAATCTCCTCTTCGCTGATGAGGGATAAACCGCGTGCCAAGACCCAAGGCAAGCATCTGCCGCTAACACATGGATTTCACGCCGCTGTTAGTTCTCTACCGTCCGAAGAGTTTCTCCGCCGCCGCTGAAAGCCTGTCGGGTGGCCCGGGGGAATCGCACCCCCGGGCTCCCACAGATCCCGGCGTGACAATCTCTCGTCACCGGGCTCTTGTCATCCTGTCCACCAGGACGCGGCGGCCCATTGCCAGTGGGCGAATAGCAGGGGGTACTGGCTGATGACGCGCTGCCAGGCCGCCTCGGGCTTCTTCATGGGCCGCAGCCGTTTGTACTTGTCGCGGAGCCAGCGCATCAGGCAGGCGTTGATGCGCTGGCACCGCCTTTTCCAGCCGGGCCGCGACCCATGTCGTAGTGCATCCGCAGGTCACCTGGCTGTGCATGTCCGGTCAGTCGTGCTTCGCCTCGTAGCGCAGCAGGACAGTGCCGCCCGGGAAGGTGCGGTTCTCCAGCAGCCGCAGCGAGATCCATGACGGCAGTGACGGGAAGAACGGGGTGCCCCCGCCCACGGCGGCGGGCGCGACCACGATCCGGTATTCGTCTACCAGCCCGGCCTGCACGATCGGTGCGGCCAGCGTCGCGCCGGCCACCTCCAGCCTGCCGCCGGTTTCGGCTTTCAGCTTCGTCACCACCTCGACCGGGTCGCCGCGTTCCAGGCGGGAGTTCCAGCCGACCGAGTCCAGGGTGCGCGAGAACACGATCTTGGGCATGCCGCGCCAGATGCGGGCGAAGTCGGCGATCAGGGGGGTGGCGTCCGGGGCCTTGTCGGCGGTCGGCCAGTACGCGGACATCAGCTCGTAGAGCCGCCGCCCGTAGAACGACAGGGCGGTCTCCCGCTCGAAATCGTTCCAGTACTGGTGCAGTTCTTCGCTTGGATCGGTCCAGCCGATGCTGCCGTGTGCGTCGGCGATGTACCCGTCCACCGACACGTTGAAGCCATAGATGAGTTTGCCCATGCAGACCAGACTGCACCGGAGGGCAAAACTCAGCGCGACGCCGCGAGATATCGCCCTGCGCGCTGCCCCACGCATGTCCGCCGCAGCCCGCTGCCGTTGTCATTCCCGTGTCCCGGGCATCTTCACAGGTGGCTTCGGTATATGTAGCCGGGGAGGGAACCGGTCAGAGCGTGCAGCCGGTCGGGGTCGAGGCGGTAAAGGACGTAATAGCCATCGCGGCGGGCGTGCAGCAGGCCCGCCCGGGCCAGGGTGCGCAGGTGGGCCGATGCCGCGGCCTCGGTGAGGTTGAGCAGTGGGGCCAGTTCCTGGGTGGTCCGCGGCCGGTCGGCGATAATCTGCAGGGCGTGCAGCCGGGTGTCGCTGGCGAGTGCCTTGAGGATGGCCAGCAGGTCGCCGGGCGGCAGCGGCGGCTGAGCTTCGCGGGTGAGCGACTGCACGGGGAAGGCCAGGGCCAGCGGCCAGGGCGCGTCGCAGTTGACCCGCACGTGCGGCCAGACGTACACGCTGGGCACCAGCACCAGCATGCTGTCGGCACCGATGTCGACCACGTGCTGGTGGTCGCGGTTGAGCCAGAAGGCGCCGGCGCGGTGGTCGAGGCGCACCTCGCCGACGAACTTGGCCAGGAATCCGTATAGGCCCGCGCCGGCGATCACCTGGCCAGCCTGGCTCACGATCCCGCTCAGCTGCGGCTCCAGCCGCTCCCATTCGTCCTCGAACGCCTGCCGCCAGTACTCGCGCACCATGTCGGCGAAGCGTTCCAGGAACTGGCGCGGCTCGTGCCGGGCGGTCCGTTCCAGCGCGCGGCCGCCGGGCTCGGATGGCGGTTGCGCGCCGGCGTCCAGGTGCTGGGTGAAGCCCGCGCGGATGACGTGCTCGGGGAGCCGTCCGAGCCGGGCGAGTTCCTCATCCAGCGTCGGGTTCGCCCCGGCGGGCCCCGGTATCAGGAAGCCCGGGAAGTAGGACCGGTAGGCGAACGCGAACGCGCCGATCTCACGCCGCAGCGGCGCCGGGAGCGCGCGCATCCGCCGCACCCAGGGCTGCTGCAGCGGGTGGTGCTTGGGCTCGACCAGCACGTGCAGGCTGAGTACCAGCTCGAGCAGCGGTGAGCAGGCGAAGGCGACGCGCTCGGCGCCCTCCGCGGGCAGATGGAAACGGATAGTCACGACAGGTAACTGATTAGGAGTTTTATTATTTGATTGACCAGGCTAGCACTGGTCTTGCAAGCTCGCGGCATGGATGAGGTTCCGTCCCGTCTGCACGGGCCGCAGGGCCTGCTGAGTAATCGGCTTGTTCCGAGCTCCGCTCGGAACAGGCCGACTCGCTGCTGCTGGCGCTGCCGCTTCTGGCCGCCACAGGCATGTGCTCGGCGGTCACCGACGTGTCGCTCATCACTGTGGTCCAGCGGCGCGTCCCGGGCCATCACCTTGCTAAGGTCCTCGGCCTGTGGGAGGCCGGGATCTCCGGCGGGATGGCCCTATCCGCGCCGCTCGCGGCCACCGTGATCACGCTGGCCGGCCTGACCGCGGGCTTCGCGCTGTGCGGCGCCGCGCTCATCGCCGTCGCGCTCACGTCCGCAGGGCTGCTGCACCGCCTCCGGCCCGAGCAGCGGCCAGAACGGAATCCGGACCCATCAGCACAGGAGGAGAACGACGTGCCGTCTGTAGATGACTGGATCGAATGCTACGGCCACGCCTGGGAAGACGGTGACGACCAAGCCGTCGGTGAGTTGTTCACCCACGACGCAATCTACTGGTCACATCCGTTCCGGCAGCCGTTTCGCGGCCGGGAGGCCATCCGCGCCTACTGGCGCCAGGCCACTGGCTCGCTGACAAGCATCAGCCTGGAGTTCGGGCACCCGGTCGCAGAGGGCGCCCGTGCGGCCGTCGAATGGTGGGCGATACTGCGCAGCGAGCAGGGCACGGCGACCCTGCCAGGTGCGTTGATCCTGCGGTTCGACCAGCACGGCTCTTGCGAAGAACTACGTGAATACTGGCACCTGGACGAGAATCAGGCCATCCCCGCGCCTGACGGCTGGGGGCAGTAGCGTATACCCCCTCATCAGCGACTACAGCCGGATATTGAGCCCTGCAGGCTCGCTCTCAAACCCCGAGCCGCCGTAAGCCTCAGCCTTTCAGCTCTGTACGGTGCCAGGTGCCTGGCCGGGTGCCGGCGGCGGGGCGGGCGTGCGCAATGCTGGTGGGTGCGGCACTTGGGGTGAAGGGCGACACTCGGCCTGGTCTGGGATACGCCGGGGAAAGGCGCAAATAAGAGAGCATCGGCGGTGCTTACAAAACCGTCGATGAAACGGGTTCCCGCCGATGCTCGTGGACGCGACGCTGATGTGTTCCCGCGCCCTGGGGCGCTTGACTGGCTTTCCGCCAGAACAGCGCGGATCTCCTCATCCCATCAGCGCAAATCTGGCATTACACGGAATCTCATGATCAGGCCGGTTTGGACCGGAAATCGCCGGGCGGGCGGCGCTAGCGCAGGTGCAGGAAACGGCAACGGGAGCGGGGGCCGCGAGGGCGCGCGAACCGCTCGCGGGAAGTCTCCCAGGGCGCCAGGCGGATCGACGCCGCTCATCCTGTTTTGAGACTGCCACGGGCCGGGGAGAACCCCGGCCATGACCGGAATGCGGCAGCTGGCCCAGGAAGATTACGAGAACCTGCTCGCGTTCCGCACGAGCCTGCGGAAATTCCTGCACTGGAGCGAGACCAGGGCACGTGAGGCGGGCCTGACCCCGGCGCAGCACCAGCTGCTGCTGGCGGTCAAGGGCCATCCGGGAGGGGTGCCGCCGACGGTGGGCGACCTGGCGGGTTACCTGCTGCTGCGGCACCACAGCACGGTCGAGCTGATCGACCGGGCCGAGTCGGCCGGGCTCGTGCAGCGGCGGGGCGATGAGGACGACGGGCGCGTCATCCGGATCATGCTCACCGCCAAAGGCGAGGAGCGGCTGAGCCTGCTGGCGCCCGCTCACCTGAACGAGCTCACGCGCCTCGCCCCTGCGCTGGACCATCTCGTCGCGGGCGCGCTCACCGGGCCGCCCACGGGAACCTAGAGGCCGAGGATCTCGCGCGCCCTTTCTCGCATCTCCACCTTGCGGACCTTGCCGGTGACGGTCATCGGGAATTCGTCGACGACGTGCACGTAGCGCGGGATCTTGTAATGCGCGAGCTGGCCGGAGCAGAACTCCCGCAGCGACGCCGCGGTCAGCGCGGCGGCTCCGGGGCGCATCCGGATCCAGGCCATGAGCTCCTCGCCGTATGCCGGGTCAGGGACGCCGATGACCTGCGCGTCCAGGATGTCCGGGTGGGTGTAAAGGAACTCCTCGATCTCCCGTGGGTAGATGTTCTCGCCGCCGCGGATGACCATGTCCTTGATCCTGCCGGTGATGGCGAGGTACCCGTCGTCGTCCATGACCGCCAGGTCGCCGGTGTGCATCCACCGGGCGGCGTCGATGGCCTCGGCCGTCCTGTCCGGCTGCTGCCAGTAGCCGAGCATCACCGAGTACCCGCGGGTGCACAGCTCCCCGGGCGTGCCGCGCGGGACGGTCATGCCCGTCGCCGGGTCGATGACCTTGACCTCCAGGTGCGGCCCGACCCGGCCGACGGTGGAGACCCGGCGCGCCAGCGAGTCGTCGGCGCGGGTCTGGGTGGACACGGGCGACGTCTCTGTCATGCCGTAGCAGATGGACACCTCGGTCATCGACATCCGGTCGATGACCTGCTTCATCACCTCGACCGGGCATGGCGAGCCCGCCATTATGCCGGTCCGCAGGCTGGACAGGTCGTACGTCCCGCCCGCGTCCAGCGCCGCGAGTTCCGCGATGAACATCGTCGGCACCCCGTACAGCGACGTGCAGCGTTCCGCCTGTACCGCTTCCAGCGTCGCCTTCGGGTCGAACACCGGCGCCGGGATCACCATGCACGCGCCGTGCGCGGTCGCCGCGAGATTTCCCATCACCATGCCGAAGCAATGGTAGAAAGGCACCGGAATGCAGATACGGTCATTTTCCGTATAGGTGCACAGTTCGCCGACGAAGAACCCGTTGTTGAGAATGTTATGGTGCGACAGCGTCGCGCCTTTCGGAAAACCCGTCGTGCCGGAGGTGTACTGAATATTGATCGGGTCGTCGGTGTCCAGCTCGATGCGGTCCAGATCGGCCCGGTCCCCGCGGCGGCCGCCGTCCAGCAGGCCGAGCCACTGGCTGCTGCCCAGGATCACCACATGTTCGAGTCCCGGAACACGCGGCCGGATCTCGGCGATCATCGCGACGTAGTCGGAGGTCTTCAGCCTCTCCGCCGCGATGAGCATCCTGGTCCCCGACTGATTCAGCACGAACTCGAGCTCGCGGGTGCGGTACGCGGGGTTGATGTTCACCAGGATCGCGCCGAGCTTGGCGGTGGCGTACTGCGTGAGGACCCACTCCGCGCAGTTCGGCGCCCAGATTCCGACCCGGTCTCCCTTTCCGATGCCCTGCCGCATGAGGCCCAGCGCGAGCGCGTCGACGTCGGCGGCGAGTTCCGCGTAGCTCCAGCGGCGTCCGGCCGGCCTGTCGACGAGCGCGTCGCGACCGGGGAACCTCGCGGCTGTCCGGTCGAAGTTGCCGCCGACCGTGTCGCCGAGCAGCGGCACCGTGGACGTTCCGGACGAGTAACTGGGCAGGTCAGAGCTCATACCTGCGTTGTACCTCTCGCCACCGCCCGCGGTCTAGCCCGCGGGAACCTGGTACCAGCCCCCGGCCGCGCCCGGCTCCGGCTGGAAGTCGTAACGAAGCCCGGCCCTCCCGAGGGCTATCAGCGTCGCCGACGTGGAGCCCCAGACGCGGCCGTCCGGCAGCTCGCGCCTGGCCACGATCGTCCGCGGGTCATCCGGTGCCAGTCCCCCGCCCGCCGCGAGCGGGAGCCAGTCACCCCACGCGTCGGCGGGGAGCTTGCCCGGGTCGCCGCCGGGCCGGTGAGCGGCGAACCTCGGCCCGAAGTACGCCGCCTTCGGGTCTTCCGCCGCCTTCGGGCCTTCCGCCTCATTCGCCGCCGGATACGCGTGACCGGCGTTGGTCAGCACGTGGGTGTCAGGCGCGAGCTCTCCCACCGCGGCGTCCCCCCCGTCCCAGCTCAGCACGCTGACGGAACTCAGCCCCGCGCATACCAGGTGGAACGGATCGTAGCGCGCGAGCGCGCCGGGGTCGGCGGCCAGGCGTTCCAGCACCTCCGGTCCGCCGGCCGCGGCGCGCAGCGGAAGTTCCCCGCGTGAGCGCCGCCCCGCGGCCCCGGCGGGGGTGCCGCGGCCGTTCAGTACGCAGGAGACGCGGGGTATGCCCGGGTGCACCGCGAGCCATGTCCCCCCGGCCTGCTCGTCAAGCCCGCCGATGAGGGGTGAGCGCGGCCAGTGCCGCGCGGGCGGGCGCCACGGCCGCCCGGTGAACTCGTCGCGAATGCCGAGCAGCAGCAGCGGAACCTGCTCCCCCGGCTCCAGGCTGACCACCACCGTGCACACGAATCCATCGTCGCAGACGCGGGCCGGTCTGGTCGGGAGCATCGGGCAGCATAGAGGTGTGACGCTGACAGACGATGCCCCCGGCGCGGTGGCCCGGAACCGGGACGACGAGTCGTTCGGGAAGCTGGTCGAGGCCTTTCTCGGGGGCGGCGTGGTCGTGCTGAGCGGGGCGGGGCTGTCCACCGAGTCGGGCATCCCTGACTACCGGGGGCCGAGCGGGCGGGCCAGGCGCGCCGAGCCGATGACCTATCAGGTGTTCAGCGGGAGCGCGGCGGCGCGGCAGCGGTACTGGGCGCGCAGCCACCTGGGCTGGCGGCACATCACCGGGGCGAAGCCGAACGCCGGGCACCACGCGGTCGCCGAGCTCGGGAGGCGTGGCCTGCTCGCCGGGATCATCACCCAGAACGTTGACGGCCTGCACCAGGCCGCGGGGGCGCGGGGCGTCACCGAGCTGCACGGCAGCCTGCACCGGGTCGCGTGCCTGGGCTGCGGGCAGCGCACGTCGCGGCGTGAACTCGACCGGCGGCTGCGGCT
The DNA here is from genome assembly GCA_019239975.1 of Streptosporangiaceae bacterium. Taxonomy (GTDB): domain Bacteria; phylum Actinomycetota; class Actinomycetes; order Streptosporangiales; family Streptosporangiaceae; genus JAFAZE01. The sequence continues at coordinate 4,099 of JAFAZE010000141.1, read as the reverse complement.
GGCGAACCCGTCGTGGGCGGCTGACGCGGCGGCCATCAACCCGGACGGGGACGCGGTGCTCGCCGACTCGGCGGTGGCGGGCTTCGCCGTCGCCGACTGCGCGGCGTGCGGCGGGGTGCTCAAGCCGGACGTCGTGTTCTTCGGTGAGAACGTGCCGAAGCAGCGCGTCGAGGACTGCTACGCGCTGGTGTCGGATGCCCGCGCGCTGGTGGTACTGGGCTCCTCGCTGACCGTCATGTCCGGCTGCCGGTACGTCCGGCACGCGGCGAAGCTGGGCATCCCGGTGCTGATCGTGAACCAGGGCGCCACGCGCGGCGACGCGCACGCCGCGTGCACGCTCGACGCGCCACTCGGCGAAACGCTGCGCGCGGTCGCCGGCCAGGTCGCGCGGCGGGGCCTCGTCGCTGGTGGGCTGGACCCAGCCGGGGGCGGTTAGCCCGCTCGGGCGGGTGGCCCGTGGCTGTGCAGCACCTGTCCCCAGGGGGAGCGGGCCTCGGTGGTGCCGTCGGGGTGCAAGATGATGGTCCACCCCCACCGGTGCACGCACACCTGATGGTGATACGAACAGAGCAAAATGCAGGACCGCACGCTGGTCGGGCCGCCATCGGCCCGGGGGATCAGATGGTGCACCTCGCACGTGGCGGCGGGCCGGTCACAGCCCCCCGCCCACTCACACCGCCCCCGCGCCCGCAGGAGAACCGCACGGCGGATGTGCGCCGGGACGGTGTCCGCGGCGCCTACGTCCAGCGGCAGGCTGGCGGTGCTGAACGGGGCGCCCAGCACCCGCGAGCGCAGGTAGGCCGCCAGCCCGGCCGGGCCGGACAGCGCGTCGACGGCCATGGACAGCAGGGTGCGGCGCAGCCGGGCCCGGGCCTCATCGGTCATCGGGGCGGGCGGGTGGCAGGAGCACCCGCCGCACTCACAGCCGCACCCGGCGCTGCGGTCCAGGCCCTGGGCACCGCGCTGCGCACCCTGGGCGCCGCGGTCCAGGCCATGGGCGGTGACCCACACGCTGGTCATCTGGTCCAGCACGTCCCAGTCCACCTGGCCGACCACGACCGGGATGATGGTGGAATCACATGTCGCCGCCTCAGCGTCCTTCCCGGCGAGATAGCCGATCTCTCCGGCTCTGGCGGCCAGCCAGACGTTCTCCAGGTCAGAGGCGCCCTTCATGCCGCGCAGCTCCGCCAGCGTGATCACGGCCTGCACCTGGGTGGGCTGCCCGGCCCGCTCCGGCAGCATCCCCGCCCCCACCAGCAGCTTGACCGCTTCTTCGAGGGCATCATGGTGCCGCTGCTCCCCGCTGCGCAGGTCGCCGGGCCCCCGGCTCTTGCCGAGCGCGTCCAGGACGGCCTGCAGCGCGGCGGCGCAGGCGGGGGTGAGGTTGCCGGTGAGGACCCCGGCGCCGTCGAAGGTGGGCTCCAGCCGCACCCGCCGGTCATCGAAGCTGGTGCCCTCATCCGGGTCCGGGGCCTGCGACCGCGCCCTTTCATACATGTCTGCGGCCAGGATCACCAGGTCGGCAAACGGCACCCCGCCCGCCGCCGCGGCCAGCAAGATCGCATCCGCGGCCTGCCGGTTCTCCTCCGGGAGCCGGTCGGTCCAGTCGCACAACTGCCGGGCCCAGGACTCGGAGATACCGCCGCTGGCGAGCGCCCGGGCGACGCCGGGATGGCCTTTGAGGCGGCGCATCCACCCGGCCGCCCCGCGGGCGGCGCCCTTGGTCACCCGGGTCACCTGCATCAGCCACGGCACCGGACCGCCATGACCGTCGGCCTCATACCCGCTGGACGCGGTGAACGCCCCCAAGATCGCCGCATGCGCGGCTATCTGCTTGGATTGCGCCCGGCCGAGGGCGGCCAGGGCGTCGGCTTGGGCGGCGGGTGACAAACCAGCCGACTCGGCGGTGTTGAGGTAATCCAGTGCCGCGTCCAGCATTCCGAGCGCCTCGGCGGCGCTGGCGGGAATTCGCTGGGCGGAATACATCCCGGATCACCTCCCCCGTGAGGCGGATCGGCTTTCTGCTTGACTCGATTCTAGCATCGGCCGCCATACAATACAATTCATGTAGGGCGAATATTTTTTTGTTTATGAATTGACACGCGTGGCGGGGCGGGACGTTACATGGCAGAGTGACCACCGTTCGTTTGGAAAAATAAAGGGAAGTGGTGCGGTGATCAACGGGAGTCGCGATGTCAGCCGAGCCTGACCTGGTCGCTTTGCTCTACCGCGCGGACTGGACGCGGCTGAGCCTGTCGGCCGAGGTGACCGTGGAGCGCTTCGGCGCGGAAACCGGCGAGGCACCGGAGCCCGCGCGTTCGACGGTGCTGATCGCGCCCGGCCGCCGGTACCTGGAGTCGGGCGACGGCCTTCGCCGGGGGTGCGACGGTGAGCGGGCCTGGGAGGTGTTCGAGCCGCCCGCGGGAAGCGTCCGGGTGTTCGGCGGCCCGGCGTTGCCGTTCCACACCCTGCTGTGCCCGTCGTGGCTGCTCAGCGGCTTCACGCTGGAAACGCGCGACACGGTCACCGTGTGCGGGCGGGACGCCGTGCGCGTCACGGCGAGACCGCGGCCGGGCGCGCGGGAGTGGCCTGCTGCCTGGGACCCGGGGTTCTCCAGGTCCGACCGGGTTGAGGCGGTCGTCGACGCGGAGCTCGGCATCCTGCTGCGCTGCGAACGGGTCCAGGACGGGCGGACCGCCGAGCGAACGGACATCACGGCGCTGACGCTCGGGCCGCCGGCCGATCCGGCGCGGTTCGAGCCGCCGCCGGGAAGCACGATCAGCGAGGACTGGCGCGCGGCGTTCGGCGGCCCCGGCTGGTGGATCCCCAGGACGGCGGGCAGCGTCGCGGCGACCATCCTCGGCGAGGCGATCAGGCACTCTGCGCGCCGCTCCGGAGGCCAGGGCCACGACGAAGGCGGGACCATGCCCGCGGACGACGATCCGCCGGCCGAAGGCGGGGTGAGCGACGAGCTGCTGCACCTGCTGTACCGCGGCGGGAGCGCGGATTTCGCCGCCACGCTGGACGAATGGCACGATGTGGCCGCGTTCCTCGGCGCCGCGTCCGGCGCCACCGGGATCGGCGGGCTCGAGGCGCTCGCCGGCGCCGTCGCGCAGCGGATGGGCACCATCCACCGGACCGCCGGCGCGCGGTTCGCGGGCCCGGCCAGGTACCGGATCGAGTACGCCGTGGACGCGCAGAACACGGGCATTCCGAGGATCATCGCGTGTGACGGCGAGCACCGCTGGCGGGTCTACGACGACAGGGTGCTCGTCGCGCCCGCGACCGCGCTCCCGGGCCATTCGCCGTTCGCCTACCCCACCCCGGCTGATGCCTCGTGGCTGCTCGGATGCCGGCTTTCGGGCGGCAGGGAGACCGTGGCCGGTGACCGCAGGGCGTTCCTCGTCACGGTTGACCGGGTACCGGGGCTGAGCTTCGCGTTGCCGCAGGTGTTCTCCCGCGCGACGGCGGTCGTCGACGCGGAGCTCGGCATCGTGCTGCGGCTCACTCAGTACACGCGCGGGCAGGCCGCGACGCGGTATGAGCTCCGGGATGTCACCACCGCGGGGCTGGCCGAATTCCGCGTCGATATCCCTTCCGGCCTGCGGATTTCCGAGGAAACCGGCAACCCCGTGGATGACCTGCCCATGCCGGAGCCGGTGCGGGCCGCGATGCGGACGGCCGCCAGCGCGGCCCGGGCGGCCGGCGACAAGATCACCGCCGCCCGGGGGTTCCTCGATGAGCTGCGCGGAAGGAGCCGTCGGTAAGCGCACGACGACGTTGACGATCTTGCCCGGGACGATGACGAGGCGGCTGATGCCGGCGTCCTGCGTGTGCTGGGCGAATCCGGGATGCCTGGTGAGGATCCGCTCGATGTCGGCCTCGCCCGCCCCGGCGGGTACCTCGATCGTGAACCGCTTCCTGCCGTTGACCTGGACCGGCAGCGTCACCGTCTCGTGCGCCGCGGCGAGTGGCGAGGCGGACGGGAAAGGCTCGTAGGCGAGTGACGCTGGGTGTCCGAGCCGCTGCCAGAGTTCTTCGGCGATGTGCGGGGCGAGCGGGGCGACCATGAGGACCAGCGGCTCGGCCAGCGCGCGCG
>JAFAZE010000133.1 GCA_019239975.1 Streptosporangiaceae bacterium | reverse complement strand
GATGGTCTCGAACAGCGGGTTCAGCGCCTCGTCGTCCACGGCGAAGTGCCCCATGATCGGGTGGAAGTGGAAGCCGAGCACGCGGTGCTCCTTGACCGCCGCCACCGCCTCGGCGATCGCCTGCTCGCCCTTGAGCGGGTCGACGGCCCCCCAGGCCTGGATGAACGTGTCCGGGTGGCGGTCGCGCAGCCCGGCCACGTAGGCGTTGCCGCAGGGCGGCGCGCCGGTCAGCGACTCGATGTCGAAGGCGACCAGGACGGCCTGCACACCCGCGCCGGTGACCTCGGCGACGACCTGCTCCTCGGACCTGGCCACCCACTCCTTGCCCCAGTAGGCGCCGAGCGCCTCGGCATAAGGCCCCTGCGACGCGACCCACGTCTGGGTCCCCGGATAACAGTGCAGGTCGATCCGCCTCATGAGCGCTCCCCCTCCAGCCGGGCCGCCAGGTCCTTCTTCGACACCTTGCCGAAGCCGGACAGGGGGAGGGAGTCGAAGAACTCCAGGCGCTCGGGCAGCTTGAACGTGGCGATGCCGAAGTCGAGCAGGAACGCCGCCAGCTCCTCGAAGCCCAGCCGGCGCCCGGGCCGCAGCACCACGCAGGCGCACATCCGCTCGCCGAGCACCGGGTCGGGGTAGGGCACGCAGGCCACGTTGAGCACGGCCGGGTGGGCCAGGATCAGGTTCTCCACCTCTTCGGCGCTGATCTTCTCGCCGCCCCGGTTGATGAGGTCCTTGACCCGGCCCTCCACCACGTAGTTGCCCGAGGGCAGCTTCCGCAGCAGGTCGCCGGACCGGTAGAAGCCGTCGGGGGTGAACGCGCGCGCGTTGTGCTCGGGGGCGCGGAAGTAACCGCGCAGCGTGTACGGGCCGCGGACGATCAGCTCGCCCGGCTCGCCGTCCGGCACCACGTTGCCGTCCTCGTCGATCAGGAAGACCTCGTCGTCCGGCGAGGAGGGCCGCCCGCAGGTCTCGCGGCGCACGTCGTCGGGGTCGGACGTCCGGACGAACATGATGAGCCCCTCGGCCATGCCGAAGTTCTCCTGGATGAAGCACCCGGGCAGCGCCTTCTCCGCGCGGGCGCGCACCTCGGGCTGCAGCCGCTGGCCGCCGCTCTGGATCACCCGCAGCGAGGACAGGTCGTACTCCCCGATGCGCGGGTCGTCGATCCACCGGATCAGCAGCGCCGGGACGAGATGGATGTGCGTCACCCGGTACCGCTGGATGAGCCCGAACACGTCGGCGGGCCGGGTGGACGCCGAGAGCACCACCGTGCCGCCGGACAGCAGGAAGCCCTGCATTCCCGGGCAGCCGAGAGGCAGGTTGTGCTCGATCGGCAGCACGTCGAGCAGGACGTCGCCCTCACCGATCTCGCACACCGACGCGGCGAGCCGGGAGTTGTACAGGTAGTCGTTGTGCGTCCGGGGGATGAGCTTGGGTATGCCGGTCGTGCCGCCGGACAGCAGGAACAGCGCCGGGTCCTCCGGGTCGATCGCGATGCCGGCCAGCGCGCTCTCCGGCGCCGGCGGCTCGCGTTCGAGCAGTTCCTCGATCCGGCCGAACGGCTGCCCGCCGCCGAACGCGCCCTCCGGCGCGCCCTGCACGAGGCACAGCCCGGGCTCCGGCCACCCGGCCATCACCTCGCGCGCCATCGCGGTGAAGTCGAAGTTGCGCGCCGACGCCGGGATCGCCAGCGCTCTGGCCCCGCTGATCTCGGCGAACTGGGCGATCTCCCGCCGCCGGTGGACGGGCAGCGCGAGAACGGGGATGGCGCCGATCCGCTGCAGCCCGAAGTACAGGTACGCGAACATGGCGGTGTTCGGCAGCTGCACGATGATCCGGTCCAGCGGGCGGAGGCCGAGGCCGAGAAGCGCGCGCGCGAAGTGCGCGGAGCGCTCCTCGAGCTGGCGGTAGGTGACCGGCCCGCCCGGGTCGATCAGCGCCACCCGGTCCGCGTGCCCGCGGAACGCGTCGCGGAAGCCGTCAAACAGCGGGATGTCCGCCCAGTAACCCCGCTCGCGGTAGCGGGCGGCGAACTCGGCCGGGAACGGCGTGGCGCCATCGAGCATCGCGGCGACCTTTCTGAGCCGGGGAGCGGCACCGGGATCTACGGTAGCCGGTGTTCCTTCTTACCACGGTAGTTACCTACCTCCGGCATTCGGCTGCAGGTGGCGGCGGGGCGGCCGCGAAATGATTGTCGCGCCCAGGATGTGTGATTAGGCCCGAAGAGTGGTATTCGTCCCAGCCGGGGCTAAGCTTGCGTTGGCATTCCCGAACGGGGGTGACTGCCATTGGCTCGGGATGAGTCCTCGATCGGCGCGGTGGGTGTGCTCACCGTGGGAACGCGCGGGCCGGCCGGCCCGGGGGAAGTCCGCATCAGGATCCGCGGCGGCTCGGAATCGTTTCTGGCCTGGTCAGACCGGCCGCTGCCCAGGGGTTCACACGTGCTGGTTGTCGATTACCGGGGCGCGCGGACCGTCGACGTCATCGAATGGACCGATTCGCTGGGCGAAGCGCCCGCAATGTAGAGGTGAGAAAGTTATGTTCGGCTACCGCGTCCCGGCCCCCGATGAGGCCATGCTCATCTCCGGAGGCCGTTACGGCCTGAAAGGCGCGCCGTTCCGGGTGGTGATTGGGCACGGCACCTATGTCGCGCCGATGTTCCGCAAGGTCCGCTACCTGACGCTCGCCATGCAGGAGGCCGAGGTCGAGGAGACCTGCGTCTCCAGGCAGGGCATCCCGCTGAAGGTGCGCGCCGTCATCGCGTTCAAGGTCGGCAACGACGAGGAGTCCATCGTCAACGCGGGCCAGCGGTTCCTGTCCAACCAGGATCAGATGTCGATACTGACCGGGCGGATCTTCGCCGGGCACCTGCGGTCGATCATCGGCTCGATGACCGTCGAGGAGATCATCACCGAGCGGCAGAAGCTCGCCGAGGAGGTCCTGGACGGATCCAAGGCGGAGATGGGCGCGATCGGGCTGCACGTCGACGCCCTGCAGATCCAGTCCATCGACGACATGGGCGCCGGTTACATCGCCGCGATGGCAGCGCCGCACAAGGCGGCGATCCAGCGGCTGGCCAAGATCGCGCAGGCGCAGGCCGACCAGGCCTCCGCGGAGGCGCAGCAGGCTTCCGTCCGCAAGCAGGCGGCGTTCACCAGGGAGACGTCCATCACCCAGGCCGAGTACAAGGCCGAGGTGGACAAGGCGCAGGCGGCAGCGGCTCAGGCCGGCCCGCTGGCGCAGGCGGAGGCGCAGCAGTCGGTCATCGCCGCGCAGGCCGACCTGGCGCAGCGCCAGGCGCAGCTTCGGCAGCAGCAGCTCGTCGCCGAGGTGGTCAGGCCGGCCGAGGCGGAGGCCGAGAAGGTGCGGATCATGGCGCTGGCCAACGCCGAGCGGACCCGGATCCAGGCGGAGGCCGCCGCGTCCAACAACCGCGTGGCCCTCGACCAGATGCTCATCAACCAGCTTCCGCAGATCGTCAAGGAGGCCGCGGCCGGCCTCGCCGGCGCGAACGTCACCGTCCTGAACGGCGCCGACGGCCTCGGCGAGATAGCCGCGGGCCTGGTCAGCCAGGGCCTGACGATCCTCGATTCGGTGCGCAACAGCGTCGCCCAGTCCCCCGGCCACAACGGCCAGCAGCCCGCTCCCGCTCCCGCTCCCGCCCTGAACCGCCAGCCCTCCTAACCCGGCCGCGGGAGGGTCTGCTACCTGTAGATCCAGACCTGGGTGTCCCTGCTGGTGTCGGTGTTGATCTCGACCAGCCTGTGGAAGAAGGCGGCTATGTCCATGGGGATCCGCACGCAGCCGTGTGACACGGGGTTGACGGGAACGTCGGTGTCCCCGTGGATGGCGTCGCCGGAATAGTTGAAGTAGGTCGGGTTGTACATGAGCCCGAGGTATGACCGGTGCCAGCCGCTGATGTAGTACAGGGCGTGGAACTCGCCGGTCGGGGTGATCGCGGTGCAGGTGCCCGAGGGGCACGGGTATGTGTACCCGCCGCCGGCGGAGACGTGGCTGATCAGCTGGATCCTGTCGCCCTTGTAGAGGACGAGCACCCGCATGGTCAGGTTGACCTCGACCCGCCACGGGTTCTGCCGCGGGTCACGGGCCGTGTACGTGCGGGGACGGACCAGCGCCCGCCCGGTCTTCGGCCCCACGACGCCGTCGACCGCCAGGTGCTGGACCTCCTGGAACGCCCAGACCGCCTCCAGCGTGCCGTTGCCGAAGGCGCCGTCGGCCGCGCCCGGGTAGTACTTGAGCTGAGCCAGCCGCTGCTGGAGCGCCTTCACGTCGGCGCCCTTCATGCCCAGCTTGAGCGTGCGCTTCGGCGGTACGTACGTGGCGGCGGACACGTGGCCGGGGGATGCCACGTGAGCGGAGGCCACCGCGGGAACGGCGGCGACCACCGCGATGCCGATCAGTGCCGCGGCGGCCGCGGCGAGCGGCCGCCCGAATGCCTTGCGTCGCGCCGTACCCATAGCGTCCCTCGCCCTCCGGCGGCACACCGTGCCACCTCGGTTGTCCTGCTCCGCCTCCCGCTCGCTGGCGGGTGCCCCGCCCTTCGCTCGCTCGCTCCTGAAGAGGCTGTACCCGCCAGAGATGCCGGCGAGACATAGGTCGCAAAACAGCCAGCCCGGTACAGACTGAGAGGTAGCGAAGTGACGATAGTTGATTAATCTGACCGGAATTATACGCTTTTACCATCGCCGGCGAGAGGCGAGCCGGCTGCCTGGAAGGGGCTGACCTGATGGCACTGTGGAAACCTGATCCCACGTTCTACCCGTCGCCTCGCGATGCGGCGGCGGCACCACCGGAGAAGCTCGCCTACGTCGCGGCGTTCTCCCGGCCGGCGACCACGCCGGACGCGATCGCCGTCCTGGACACCGATCCGGACTCGGGCGAATACGGCCAGGTCACCGGGTTCACCGAGCTGCCCGAGCTCGGCGACGAGCTGCACCACTTCGGCTGGAACATGTGCTCCAGCGCGCTGTGCCCCTACGCGCCGCACCCGCACACCGAGCGCCGCTATCTCGTCGTCCCCGGGCTGCGGTCCTCGCGCCTGCACATCCTGGACGTCAAGGAGGATCCCAAGGCGCCCAAGGTCGTCAAGGTGCTCGGGCCCGAGGAGCTGGCGAAGCACGCCGGGTACTCGCGGCCGCACACCGTGCACTGCGGCCCGGAGGGCCTCTACGTCTCCTGCCTTGGCGGCGCGGACGGCGCGGAAGGACCCGGCGGCGTGGCCCTGGTCGACCATGAGTCGTTCGAGGTACTCGGCCGGTGGGAGGTGGACCGCGGCGGCCAGTACCTCGCCTATGACCTCTGGTGGCACATCGCGCACGATGTCGCGGTCACCTCCGAGTGGGCCACGCCGTCCATGATCGAGGACGGCGTCGTGCCGGAGCTGCTGCTGGGCCGCAAGTACGGTCACCAGCTGCATTTCTGGGACCTGCGGCGGCGCAGGCACACGCAGACCGTGGACCTGGGCGACCAGCACCAGATGGTGCTGGAGCTGCGCCCGGCGCACGACCCGACGAGGAAGTACGGTTTCGTGGGCGTCGTCATCAGCGTCGAGGACCTTTCCGCGTCCGTCTGGCTGTGGCACGAGGACGCGGCCGGGGGCGACGGACCGTGGACGGCGACCAAGGTGATCACGATCCCGGCCGAGCCGGCGCCGGCCGACAGCCTGCCGCCGCTGCTGCAGGGCTTCGGCGCCGTCCCGCCGCTGGTCACCGACATCGACCTCTCGGTTGACGACCGCTTCCTGTACGTCTCGTGCTGGGGCACCGGCGAGCTCAAGCAGTATGACGTCAGCGACCCGTTCCACCCGCGCGAGACCGGCTCGGTGCGGATCGGCGGCATCGCCGGCCAGACGCCGCACCCGGCGCTGCCCGGCGAGCCGCTGCGCGGCGGCCCGCAGATGGTGGAGGTCAGCCGGGACGGCAGGCGGGTCTACGTCACCAACTCCCTCTACGGCGCATGGGACGAGCAGTTCTACCCTGCGGGCGTGGGCGCCTGGCTGGCGAAGCTGGATACCGGAACGGACGGTGGCATCACCCTCGACGAACGGTTCTTCCCGCACGGGGATGCGTTCCGCGGCCGTCGCGTGCACCAGGTGCGGCTGCAGGGAGGCGACGCGTCCAGCGACTCGTACTGCTACCCGTGACGCTGACCTCGGGCCAGTTCACCGCGCTCGCCCTGCTCGGGGTCTTCCACGGCATAGACCCGGGCATGGGCTGGCTGTTCGCCGTGTCCTTCGGCCTGCAGGAGCGCAGCCGCCGGGCGCTGCTGCGGGTGCTGCCGTTCATCGGGCTCGGCCACGAGGCCGCGATCGCGATCATGGTGGCGATCCTCACCGTGACCAGCTCGCTGTTCGCCGCCAAGGCCGTGGTCCTGGTCGGCGGGTCGATCCTGCTGGCCTTCGGGCTCTGGCGGCTGCGCGGCAGGCGGCACGTCCGCTGGGTGGGCATGCGGCTGTCCCGCTGGCAGCTCGCGGGCTGGTCGTTCATCATGTCGTCGGCGCACGGCGCCGGGCTGATGCTGGTGACGGTGTTCGCGTTCTCGATGAACGACCAGGTCAGCCCCCTCGACCTGCACCACGGGGTGCTGCGGGTGCTCGCCGTAGCCGTGGCGGCCATGGCGGTGCACGTCGGCGCGATGCTGCTGACCTGCGGGGCGGTGGCGCTCACCGTCTACGAGCTGCTCGGCCTCCGCGTGCTGCGAACGCTGTGGGTCAACCTGGACCGGGTGTGGGCGTTCGCCCTCGTCGGCGCCGGGGTGGCCACCGTACTGATGGTCTGAACAGGCGTACTGATGGTCTGAACAGGAAGGTAGTAGTTTCATGCCAGTCACCGATGAGCTGCTCGCGAACAACGAACGCTACGCGGCGGCGTTCGCGGGCTCCGGGCACCAGCCTCAGCCCACGGTGGCCGTCATCGCGTGCATGGACGCGCGACTGGACGTTTACTCCGTCCTCGGCCTGGCCGAAGGCGACGCGCACGTGATCCGGAACGCGGGCGGACTGGTGACGGACGACGCGATCCGGTCCCTGGCCATCAGCCAGCGGCTGCTCGGCACCCGCGAGGTCATCCTCATCCATCACACCGAGTGCGGCATGCTGAATCTCAGCGACGGCGCCTTCCTGGCCGGCATCGAGGCGGAGACGGGCGTCCGGCCGGCCTGGGCGGCCGGCGGGTTCAGCGACCTCGACGAGGACGTCCGCGAGTCCATCGCCCGTATCAGGGCGAGCCCGTTCATCCCGCACAAGGACCAGGTGCGCGGATTCGCCTTCGACGTACAGACCGGCCGGCTGCGGGAAATACCGGCAGGCGAGGTCCCGGCGGCAGACCGTGGCCCCTCGGTATTTCCTGCTGAAACGCGCTGACCGGCCATCTGACCAGGTACGAGCCGTTAGGCTCGGCGACGTGTCAGCACCGTCGACCGCGCTCGGAGCGTCCGCGGCCGCCGAGGGCGCGCGCCCGGCCAGCGGCCGCTGGGTCGTGGCGCTCGCCGGGCTGTACTACCTGCTCGGCGCGATCGCGGTGACGCTGTGGCTGTGGCGGGACCCGGCGTCCCGCGTGGTGGCGTCGAACCCGTACGACACCGACCAGTTCGCCTGGTTTTTCCGCTACGACGCCACGGCGATCGCGCATTTCAGGCTGCCGGCGCTGACCACCGCCGGCATGAACGCCCCGCAGGGCATCAGTGTGATGTGGAACACGTTCATGCTGCTCCCTGGGGTGCTGCTGGCGCCGGTGACGCTGCTCGCCGGCCCGCAGGCCAGCCTCACCGTGCTCATGACGATCGGGTTCGCGGGGTCGGCGACCGCCATGTTCGCCGTGCTGCGCAGGTGGGGCGCGGGCAGCACCGCCGCGGCGTTCGGCGGGCTCGTCTACGGGTTCTCCCCGGCTCTGGTGCACTCCGCGATCGGTCACTACGATCTCCAGTTCGCGGTGCTACCGCCGCTGATCGTCGACGCCGCGCTGCGGCTGGCCACCGGCCGCTGCGGGACCGGGCGCGCGGCGTCGCTGCGCGGCGGCGCCTACCTCGGCCTGCTGGCCACCGCGCAGCTGCTGACCGCCGAGGAGTTGCTGTTCGACGCCGCGCTGGCCGCGGTGGTCATGATGGCCGTGCTCGCCGCCTGCCGTCCGCGCGCGGTGGCCGGCCGGGTGCGCGAGGTGGCGGCCGGCCTCGCCACCGGCATCGGCGTCACCGCGGTGATCGCGGGCTACCCGCTGTGGGTACAGTTCTTCGGCCCGATCCGGCAGCACGGCAGCCCGTTCCCCCCGGACTACTTCAAGAACGATCTCGCCGGGTTCGTCCGGCCGTCGGGCTTCATGCTCTTCCACACCAGGGCCAGCGCCGCGTTCGCGGCGAATTTCCAGGGCCAGCTTCCGGAGTACCTCGCCTACCTGGGCTGGCCTCTGCTGGCCGTGCTGGCCGCCACGGCGGCCGTGTTCTGGCGTGTGATCGCGGTTCGCGTGACCGCGGCGGCCTTCGTGCTGCTCGCGGCGTTCTCCCTTGGCGGCACGCTGCTGGCGGGCGGCCACGAGCACGAGGCCATCACGCTGCCCTGGTACTTGCTGCAAACGGTCTCGCTGGCCGGATCGGTCATCCCGGACAGGTTCTCGATCGTCTCCGACGGCGCGGCGGCCGCCCTGCTCGCGTTCGGTATCGACGCGGCGCGCCGTCGCTGGCCGGCCCCGCGGTGGAGCGGAGCGATGGTGACGTGCACCGCCGTTCTGGCTGTGCTGCCGCTGGTGCCGCGCCCGCTGCCGGCGGCGATGGCGTCCGCACCGCCGGCCGGATGGCCGGCCGCGTTCGCCGCGCTGCGGCTGCCGCCCGGCGCGAGCGTGCTGGTCGTCCCGGTTCCCACCTCCACGTTCACCGAGCCACTCCGGTGGCAGGCGGACACCGGGTCGCCGTCGTCGATGGTCGGCGGGTACTTCATGGGCCCGGCGTGGGACGGGCAGGCGTACATCGACGGCAACGGCCTTCCGGCGGAGGCGATGTACCTCAACCGGCTGTGGGTCAGGTCCTCCCGCGGAGGCTCCACGGCGGGGGATCCGCCCTACGGGGAGGTTCCCGCCACAGCGCAGATGTGGGGACAGATCACGCGGTGGCATCCGGCCGCCGTGGTCGCGGTGACCGGCCGGGACTCGGTGCTCGGCAGGTACCTGACGGGCCTGCTCGGCCGCCCCGCCGTGACCGCCGGTGGCGTCCTCGGCTGGCACCTGTACTGGGAGAGCCCCGGAACTCCGTAGCGGGGCGCGGTGGCCAAAGCCGTCTCATACTCCTGTCAGGGAGGCGGAATATGCGTGTTCCGCCGGATTCAGAGTCACATCACAGGAAGGTCTCGGATTCATAACCGCGGCAGAGGTGCATTTGATCGCCAGGAGAGACCCGCAGGGCACAGTGAGTGATGTAGACACCGACAGGCCCGGATCAAGGAAAAGGGCCGAGGAGCTGAGATGACAGCGATGTTCCTGTGGATCAACATCCCGCTGATGGCCCTGGCGCTCGGATTGTGGGCGGGGATACCGTTCTGGATGATCTTCAGGTACCCAGATCGCCACCCCCGCGAGACCCGCACCATCCCGCAGTACCTGGCCCACTCGCCGCATCGCGGGCGCGTGCTTCCCGCGGCGCTGCGCGCCGAGATGGCGCCTGTGGGTGAGCGCGAGCGTGAGCGTGAGCCTGAGCGCCGCGAGCGCGAGCTTGTCGGTGCCTCGGCCCGGTAGCCGGGAAAGCGGCCCGTAAAGGGCTTTGCGAGGCGGCGCTCAGGATCCCCGGCCTGAGCGCCGCTTCGTTTATGCCAGGCTTTCGTGTGTGCTGGGACTCGGTATCGCGTGCGCTGTGAGCGCCGCCGCCTGGATCTACCTGCTGACCGCTCACGGCGCGTACTGGCGGACGGATCAGCGGCTGCCGCGGGCAGGCGCCACGGACCGCCTGCCGGCGCCCTGGCCGGATGTCGTGGCCGTGGTGCCCGCGAGAAACGAGGCGGCCGTGCTGCCGGTGACGCTGCCGACGCTGCTGGCGCAGGACTACCCGGGGGACTTCCGGGTCACGCTGGTCGACGACGGCAGTTCGGACGGCACCGGGCGGGTGGCCGGGGACGTGGCCGCGGGCCGGCGCGCGGCCGCGCCGCTGACGGTCGTCGAGGGCAAGCCGAAGGAGCCAGGCTGGGCCGGAAAGGTATGGGCGATGGCCCAGGGCCTCGCCGCCGCGCCGGCGGAGCCGGGTACGACGGGCGGTTACGTCCTGTTCACGGACGCGGACATCGCCTGGGCGCCCGGCACGCTGCGTCATCTGGTGACCGCGGCGGAGCGGGACGACAGGGACCTGGTATCCCAGATGGCGCTGCTGCGCGCCGAGACCGGATGGGAAAAGGTCATCGTGCCCGCGTTCGTGTACTTCTTCGCCCAGCTCTACCCGTTCCGCCGGGTCAACGGGGGGAAGGCGGCCGCCGCGGCCGGGGGCTGCATGCTGATCCGCCGGCCGGCGCTGGCCGCGGCGGGCGGCCTCGGGCCGGTGAGCGGCGCGCTCATCGACGACGTCGCGCTCGGGAAGCTGATCAGGCGCGGCGGCGGCAGGTGCTGGCTGGGGCTGTCCACGGAGGTGGTCAGCGTGCGCCCGTATCCCCGGCTCGCTGATCTGTGGCACATGATCGCCAGGTCCGCGTACACGCAGCTCAGATACTCACCGGCGCTGCTGGCCGGGACGGTGCTCGGGCTGCTGCTGCTCTACGCGGCCCCGCCGGCGGGCGCGCTCGCCGGCGTGACGGCCCTCGCCGTGCACCCCGCGGCCCTCGCCCTGCACCCGGCGGCCCCCGCCGCGCTCGCGGCGGCGACGGGCCTGGCAGGCTGGCTGCTGATGACCGTCAGCTACGTCCCCATGCTGCGCTTCTACCGGCTGTCCCCGCTGCGCGCAACCGCCCTGCCGCTGGTCGCGCTGCTCTACACGGCGATGACCGCGGATTCCGCGCGCCGCCACTATGCGGGCAAAGCGGTGTCCTGGCGGGGCCGCGCCGCGGATCACCGGTTACGCTTCCCATCTATGCGAGTCCCCGAGACACGACTGTGGCCGCCGGATGCCGACAGCACGCCCGGCAGGGAGCTGATCCGCCGTTACGTGGTCGCCGACGTCTTTACCAGCACACCGCTCGAGGGCAACCAGCTCGGCGTCTTCCCCGACGGCCGGGGCCTCGACACCGCGCTCATGCAGCGCACTGCCCGCGAGCTGAACTTTTCGGAGACGGTCTTCTTCCTCCCGCCCGGCTCCGGCGGCGACGTGCGGCTCCGCATCTTCACCCCGTCCAGCGAGCTGCCGTTCGCCGGCCATCCGGTCCTCGGCTCGGCGTTCGTGGCCGGCGAGATCCTGGGCGCCCCGGCGGTGACCCTGGAGACGGGCGCCGGCCCGGTGCCGGTCGAGCTCGACTGGGACGGCAACCGGATCACGTTCGGCCGGATGACTCAGCCGGTTCCGCGCTGGCAGCCGTACGAGGACGCCGCCGCGCTGCTCGCCGCGCTCGGCGTCGAGCGCTCCGTGCTTCCCGTGGAGATGTACTCCAATGGCCCGCGGCACGTGTACGTCGAGCTCAACGACGAGGACGCGGTCACGAAGCTGACCCCGGACATGGCGGTGCTGGGCCGGCACGAGCTCGGCGTGAGCTGTTTCGCCCGGACCGGTTATGGCGTGAAGACCAGGATGTTCGCGCCGGGCATGGGCGTTCCCGAGGATCCGGCCACGGGATCGGCCGCGGGACCGCTCGCGGTCCACCTGGCGAGGCACGGGCAGATCGCCTTCGGCGAGGAGATCGAGATCCGGCAGGGAGCCGAGATCGGCAGGCCGTCCGTGCTGTACGCGCGCGCCGAGGGCTCCGCCGGTCACGTCGGCGGCGTCCTCGTCGGCGGCAGCGCCGTCATCGTCGCCCGGGGCGAGTACCGCCTCGCCTAGCGCGGTATGAGGGAACCATGAGATATGGCGTGAGCCACCGTTCGTTCGGCTCCCTATAAAAAAGAGGTGACCTGATGACGATCAGCGTTCGTGGCGTGGTGGCGCGCGCCAAGGGCGAGCCGGTGGAGATCATGCAGATCACGGTGCCGGATCCCGGGCCGGGCGAGGCGCTCGTCAGGGTGCAGGCGTGCGGGGTCTGCCACACCGACCTGCACTACAGGGAAGGCGGCATCGGTGACGACTTTCCCTACCTGCTCGGGCACGAGGCGGCCGGCGTGGTGGAGGCGGCCGGCGATGACGTGACCGAGGTGCGGCCCGGTGACTTCGTCATCCTCAACTGGAGGGCGGTGTGCGGCAACTGCCGGGCCTGCGCGCGCGGCCGCCCGTGGTACTGCTTCAGCACCCACAACGCGGCCCAGAAGATGACGCTCGGCGACGGCACACCGCTGTCCCCGGCGCTCGGCATCGGCGCCTTCGCCGAGCGAACGCTGGTCGCGGCGGGGCAGTGCACCAAGGTTTCCCCCGGCGCGGGCGCGGAAGTCGCCGGGCTGCTCGGCTGCGGCGTGATGGCGGGCCTCGGCGCGGCGCTGAACACCGGCGGGGTGACCCGGGGTGACACGGTGGCCGTGATCGGCTGCGGCGGAGTCGGCGACGCGGCGATACTCGGCGCACGGCTGGCGGGCGCGCGGACCATCATCGGGGTCGACATCGACGAGCGGAAGCTTGAGTGGGCGCGCGGCTTCGGCGCCACACACGTGATCAACTCGGCCGCCGCCGATCCGGTCGCGGGCATCCGCGAGCTGACCGGCGGGTTCGGCGCCGACGTCGTGATCGAGGCGATCGGCCGGCCGGAGACCTACGAGCAGGCCTTCTACGCGCGCGACCTGGCTGGAACGGTGGTGCTGGTGGGCGTGCCGACGCCGGAGATGAGGCTGGACCTGCCGCTGCTCGACGTGTTCGGCCGGGGCGGGGCGCTCAAGTCGTCGTGGTATGGCGACTGCCTGCCGAGCCGCGACTTCCCGATGCTCATCGAGCTGTACCTGGACGGCCGGCTGCCGCTGGACAAATTCGTGTCCGAACGGGTCTCGCTGGGCGACGTGGAGGAGGCCTTCGCCAAGATGACGCGCGGCGAGGTGCTGCGCAGCGTCGTGCTCTTCTGAAATTTCACCGCCGCCCTCGGCGTGGTTCCGCAGGTCACCCGGGACGAATATGATCCGGAGGCGTGATCCGGATCGCGATGTGGTCGGGGCCGCGCACGGTGTCCACGGCGCTGATGCGCGCGTGGGAGAACCGCCCGGACACCGTCGTCGCCGACGAGCCACTCTATGCCTTCTACCTGGAACGGACCGGCATCGCGCATCCGGGCAGGGACGCGGTGATCGCCAGCCAGCCGGCCGACTGGCGGGTCGTGCTGGACTCCCTCGCGCGCGGCCCGCTGCCCCCGGGGATCACGGTGTTCTACCAGAAGCACATGACCCACCACCTGCTGCCGGAGGTGGACCGCGGCGCGCTCGCCTCGTTGCGGCACGCGTTCCTGATCAGGGATCCTCGCGAGCTTCTCGCCTCGTACGCGCGGGTCCGCGCGCAGCCGTCGCTCGACGACCTCGGCCTGCGGCAGCAGGCGGAGATCTTCGGGGCCTTCGGCGGCCCGGTCATCGACGCGAAAGACCTGCTCACCGACCCGGAGGCGACGCTGCGCGCCCTGTGCTCCGCGCTTGACGTGCCGTTCTCGGATGCGATGCTGTCCTGGCCGCCCGGGCCGCGCCGCAGCGACGGGGTCTGGGCGCCGTACTGGTACGGCAGCGTGTGGCGCTCCACCGGTTTCGCGCCGTACCGGCCGCCGGCGTCGCCGCTGCGCGCGGATCTGGAGCCGCTGGCGGACCGCTGCATGCCGTACTACGAGCTGCTGCGCTCCCGCCGGCTCGAGGTGCTGAGTTGACCGAACGATAGGTGGTATCCCCGCAACGAGCCCGGAGGCCCGCAGTGCTGCAGAGGTGGGACGAGCGTAACCATGACCTGATCGTGAACGTCGCGGGGCGGCTCACGCACCGCGACCGTGCCGCGGTGAGCCCGTTCGACTCGGCTGTGCAGGGCGGCGACGCCGTGTGGGAGGGCCTGCGGCTGGCCGGGGGGCGCATCTTCGGGCTGGAGGAGCACCTGGCCAGGCTGCGCCGCTCCGCCCGCGCGCTGGCTTTCGCCGCGATCCCGCCCGACGAGGAGATCACCGAGGAGATCCGCCGCACCCTCGCGGCCAACGGCATGCGGGACGGCGTGCACATCCGGCTGACCCTCACCCGCGGCGTCAAGATCACCTCGGGCATGGATCCCCGGCTCAACGAGTCGGGCCCGACGCTCATCGTGCTCGCCGAGTACAAGGATCCCGTCTACGACTCCTCCGGCATCACGCTGATCACGTCCAGCGTGCGGCGGCCCGCGCCGGACAGCCTCGACCCGAAGATCCACCACAACAACCTGCTGCCGTCCATCCTCGCCAAGATCGAGGCGAACGTGGCCGGCGCCGACGACGCCGTGATGCTCGACCACCGGGGCTTCATCGCGGAGACCAACGCCACGCACATCTTCATGCTGCTGGCCGGCACCCTGGCCACGCCGTCGACCGTCTCCTGCCCGGAGGGCATCACCCGGGCGGCCGTGCTCTCGCTCGCGGACGGCGCCGGAATCGGTTGCGCGGTGGGCGACTACACGCTGCCGCAGCTGTACAACGCCGAGGAGGCTTTCGTCACCGGCACCATGGGCGGCCTCGCCCCCGTGGTCGCCGTCGACGGCCGCCCGATAGGCGACGGCAAGCCCGGCCCGGTGACCGAACGCCTCACCGGCCTCTACGCCAGCCTCACCGCCACCATCGGCACCGTTGTGGTTTAGCGGTTGGGGTCTGGCGGGCGGGATTCCGGCGGTGGTTTAGCGGTTTCGTCTGGCGGTTTCGTTTGGCGGGCGGGATTCCGGCGAGGGCGATGAGCGCTGGCACATGGCCGCCGAACGGCATGCACTAACCAGTCGCAGGAGCAGCATAAGCATCTTCGGTCACATTCGAATCCGCGCCGCGATGCCCCATCGGCATCACATGTACCAAGCCTCATGATCGTGGTAATTACAGGCCGCATACGACACCCGCATTTCCGTGATCATGAATGCCGCCCGATTTGTCCCCGGTCCGGAAAGCCGCACCGGCGTCTCGCGGCCCGGTGTCGCGTCGCGGCGCGCGGGTCTCGACAGGCCAGTGGCCGAATATAGCTGCATATTCGCCCAAATAGGGCAAACGTAGCGGCGAATTTCGTGTTCGCGGCAGATTTTTGGCGTGATCGGGGGAACCGCGCTTGGATCTATAACCGTCGAAATGCTTGGCGCCGCCATGTGTTACACCGCGGCGCCCGGCGCGCGCGCCCGGCAGGCAACGGCAGGGGCAGGAGGACATTTCCGGACAACTGTTCACCATCGGTCGCTGGGAAGCGCCCACCAGGCGAAGGGACGAGTGCTTATGGGGAGCCGCAATCTTCCGCGCCGGTCTGCGGGAAAGAAAACCTTGGCCTTGGCGGTGCCGCTGGTGATCGGGGCCGTCTCGGGGGCGGTCGCGGTCGCCGGGGAGGGCGCGGTGATCGCTGACTCGGCCCAGGCGGCCACCCACCCGGCGCCCGTGCGCACGCTCACCGCAGCGCCCAGCACCCCGCCGACGGCGACCGGCATGCGCCCGGCGATGCCGCCGCCTACCATGGCCCGCCCCCACACCCCGTCGCCAACGAGCACGCACGCGCCCGCCCCGCCGTCGGCGACCAACCACGCCGCGTCACCGCCGCCCGCGCCGACGGGCACGCACAGCCCGTCGCCGTCGCCCGCGGCCACCCACACCCACACCGCCATGCCGTCGCCCACGCAGACCCGCACGGCCATGCCGTCGCCCGCGGCCACCCACACCCACGCCGCCGCGCCGTCGCCCGCGCAGACCCGCACGGCCACGCCGTCGCCCGCGGCCACCCACACCCACGCCGCCGCGCCGTCGCCCGCGCCGACGGGCATGCACAGCCCGTCGCCGTCGCCCGTGCCGACGAGTTCGCGCAGCGCGACCCCTTCGCCCGTGCCGACGAGTTCGCGCAGTCCGTCGCCGTCGCCCACGCCGGCCCGTACACGTACGGCGACCCCAGCGCCGTCGCCCTCGCGCACGGCGACGTCGCGGCCCACGGCCGGCAAGCCGGGCCCCACGCCGTCGGCCACGAAGAGGCCGGCGCCGCATCCGGCGCCGGCATCGCCGCCGGACCTGCCGTCCGCCCCCGGAGGCTCGCCGGGCGGTGCCTCCTTGCCGCTGGTCCCGGTTCCTCCGGCGATCGCGGTCGGCTATGCCCTCCCCGTCCCCGCCGCCGTGGTAGCAGCCAACCCCAGGCTCATCGGCGAAGGCAGCCCCGCCCCGCGCCGGACGGAGCCGGCCGGGCCGGTCACCCTCGCCGTAGCGCGGGGAACCGCCGTCGACGCGGTCACGGCGGGAACGCTCAAGGTCATCCCCGCGCGGGCCGGAACATCCACGGTCGTCCTGTCGGGCACCGACGGCGCCACCTACACCTACCGCAAGGTGATCGCCGCGACGGCGCGGCGCACGAAGGTGAACGCCGGCACGCAGATCGGCGTCAGCGGGCCCGGCGGCCTTACGTTCTCCATTTCCGTGCCCGACGTGCGCGGCGAGGTCGACGCCTACGAGGCACTGCAGGCATGGGCATCGGGGCTCAGCGTCGACGTCCGCGCCCTGCCCTCGACCATCGCTTCGGCTACCGCCGCGCCGGCCCGCAAGCGGGTGCTGCTGGTTACCGACGGGGCGGCCGGCGCGGCCGCGGCGGACCTGGCCAGGTCCGTGGCTGGCCAGATGATCAGGGTGCAGACCACCACGGTCAGCGACACCCGTTCGTTCCGTGGCCACGTTCCGGCGGCGCGGCGGATCGCCGCTCTGCGCGGCCAGCCACTCGTGGTCGTCGTCATGGCGAACGCGACGCCGGCCGAGGCGGCGGCGCTCGCCGCCCGGATGCCCAAGGGCCGCGACGTGCTATGGGTCGCTCCGCCCGGCACCACGCCGAAGCAGGCCACCGCCTACCGGGCGATCGTCGCCGCCCACCCCGGATTCCGGGTCGAATCGCTGCCCGCCGCTCTCGTGGCGGGCAGCGCCCCGGCGCGGTCGGCGCGGGCGGCCGGCGCCGGACGATGGTCGCCGGCCGGCGCCCTGGCGGCGGCCACGCTCACGTCCGCCTACGCATCCACCGCCTACCGCCTGGAGTCGGTCCCGGCACAGGCGCGCACGGTGGTCAGCTGGGCCGAACAGCAGCTGGGCAAGCCCTACCAGTGGGGGGCGGCTGGGCCGGGCAGCTTCGACTGCTCCGGGCTGACGATGGACGCCCTCGCCCAGGCCGGGATCACCGTGACTCACAACGCGAACGCCCAGTGGCGGCAGACCCGGGGCCATCCCGTCGCCGAAAACCTGCTCACACCCGGCGACCTGGTGTTCTACGCCGGCGCTGACGGCTCACCGACCGCTCCCGGACACGTGGGGATCTACGTGGGCAACGGCGAGATCATCGACGCGCCCTACACCGGGGCCAACGTCCGTTTCGACCCGCTCACCAGCATCAGCGGATACGTGGGCGCCACAGACCCGTACACCGCCATCCCCGCCGCCGCCCCGGCTGCCGCCGTCGGTAACCTGGCGATCCCCGGCGCCCTGAACCAGTACCAGGCCTTCGCCCGGTCCCTCGTCGCCACCACCTGGGGACCCGGCCAGTTCCCCTACCTGAACCTGCTGTGGGAAAGAGAGTCCGGCTGGAATCCCGCCGCGACGAACCCCCTCTCCGGCGCGTTCGGCATCCCTCAGGCGCTGCCCGCCGTCAAAATGGCATCCGCCGGACTGGACTGGGCAACCGACCCTTACACGCAGATCATCTGGGGCGTCGGCTACATCCACGCCACATACGGCACCCCGCAGGCGGCGTGGGCCCACGAACTCGCCTACAACTGGTACTGAGGGCCCCTTCCGCGTATAACCCGAGCCCAGGCCAGCTCGCCCGCCAGCCCCCAGCCCGCCAGCCCGCCAGCAGGGACAAAACGGACAGGCGGCATGATCACGGATGCTACGGGTCGTATTCGACACCTACGATTCCGCGATCATGGAGCGTGGTGCTGATGTGACCCGCGTGGCGCGCGGGATCTGCTGCTGGCGTGACGGGCGAGGCTGGCTGGGCTAGTGGTGCAGGCGGGGCGGGACGGCGAGGGTGACCGGCCCGGCGGCCGGGAGGGAGCGGCGTCGCCGAGGGAAGCGCCACCTCTCGTTCGGTAGATAAAGAGGGTTTGATTTTTCCGTCTTCCAGCTCGAGGACGGAATCGGCGATGTCGATGAGAGACGGGTCGTGGGTGGCGACGAGGGCGGTCACGCCCTCGGAGAGGACGACGGCGCGCAGCAGGCGCATGATCTGCTTGGCGGTCTCGGAGTCGAGCTGGCCGGTGGGCTCGTCGGCGAGCAGCAGCTGTGGCCGCCCGGCCAGGGCCCGCGCGATGGCGACGCGCTGCTGCTGGCCGCCGGACAGCTCGCCCGGGCGCTGCCGCGCGTGCTCCCGCAGGCCGACGATGTCCAGCATGAGCTGCACCCGTTCCTCGCGAAGACGCGGTGCCGCGCCCGTGATCCGCAGCGGGATCCCGACGTTCTCGGCGGCGGAGAGCACAGGGATGAGGCCGAACGACTGGAAGATGAACGCCACGGACTCGCGCCGCAGGCGCATCCGCTCGCGTTCCGGCATGCCGGTGACGTCCTTGCCGGCGACGCGCACGCTGCCGCTGTCCGGCGTGTCCAGGCCGCCGACGATGTTGAGCAGCGTGGTCTTGCCGGAGCCGGACCGGCCGCGCAGCGCGACCAGATGCCCTTCGCCGACGCTGAACGAGACGCCGCGCAGCGCGGCCGTGGCTGTCGCGCCTTTCCCGTAGGTGCGGGTCACCTCCCGCACGGCGACCATGGTCACTGGTCCGCGTCTCCCGCCTCGTCGCCGGGGGTGCCGGCCCGCGGGCGGTCCGGCCATACGCCGATGTGGTCGGGTTCGGCCTCCAGCCTTACCCGGTCGCGCATGCCGAGCGGCTCGGTCATCTCCCGGGGAAGCTGCAGCCGGCCGGCCCGGTCCAGCACCGCGTACTCGACCGCGTGGCGGCCGCGCGAGTCGACGTGGTGCAGCGTCTCGGTGCTCGTCCTGCCGTCCCTGATCGCGATGACCCGGCGGACCATGGTGGAAACCGCCGGGTCGTGGGTGACCACGAGCACGGTGACGCCGAGCGCCGTGTTGGCGGTCTCCAGCGCCGAGAAGACGGACGCGGCGGTCGCGCTGTCCAGCTCACCGGTGGGCTCGTCGGCGAGCAGCACCTTCGGCCGGTTCGCGATCGCCGTGGCGATCGCGGCGCGCTGCTGCTCGCCGCCGGACATCTGGTCCGGCCGCCGCGCCGCGCAGTGCGCGACGCCGAGGACATCCAGCAGCTCCAGCGCGCGGGCGCGCCGGTCCCGGCGGGAAACCCCCGCCAGCCGCATCGGCACCTCCGCGTTCTGCGCGGCCGTCAGGTACGGCAGCAGGTTGCGCGATGTCTGCTGCCAGATGAAGCCCACCGTCCCGCGCCGGTAGGCGAGCCGCTGCCGGGCGTTCAGCGCGGCCAGGTCGTGCCCGGCCACCCGGACCGAGCCCGCCGTCGGCGTGTCGAGCCCCGCCAGGATGTTCATCAGCGTGGACTTGCCGCTGCCGGACGCGCCGACGAGCGCGGTCAGCTCGCCCTCGCCGATGAGCAGGTCGAGGCCCTGCAGCGCCTGTACCTCGATGCCCTCGGCCGTGTAGATGCGCACCAGGCGGTCACAGACGATCAGCGCGCCGGCGCCGTAGTCGCGGTGGCCCCTGGTGGCCTCGGCGCCGAGCGCGGCGAGCTCGGAGGTCATCGGTTCTCCCATCATCCGCCTCCACGTAGCTGGGCGGCAACGCCCCGGCGCTGCTGTGCCCGGATCTCGATGGCCAGTGCCGTGGCCGCCAGCAGCGCCAGCCCCGCCAGCGGCAGCGTGAACGACGTGAAGTCGGGCAGCACCCGTACCGGCGTGCCCGACCCGGTGAACACGGACAGGTTCAGGACCGGCGCAAGCAGAGGGGGCAGCGCGAGCGCACACCCGGTGGCGGCCACGGCCGCCGCCAGCAGCGCCGGAAGGACCTCCAGCAGCGTGAGCCGGATTCGCTGCCTGCTCGTCAGCCCCATCGTGGCCAGCCTGGCCAGCGTCAGCTCCCGGTCGCCCGAGCCGAGTGCCAGCTCCAGAACCATCACGACCAGCCCGAGCCCGGCCGCCGCGGCGATCGCCAGCGCGAAGATCACGTAGGTGCCGTGCTGCAGCGGCGCGCCGGTCAGCGCGTTCAGTATCGCCGAGCGGATCGTGATCGTGGTCAGGCTGCCGGGAAGCGCGCGCTGCACGGCGGCGGTCAGCGCGCTGGCGCCGATCCCCGAGCCCGTGACCAGCAGCAGGTTGAGCGGCCACGGGCCGGCCTCGCCCCGGATGGCCGTGATCGGCGCGATGAAGAAGCTGGTGTTGCCCGGCACGGCGGGAGTGCCGCTCAGCACCCCCGCCACTCGCACCAGAAGTGGCCGCAGCCCTCCCTGCGTGGTGACGGTGCCGGATCCGGCGAGGCTGGTGGCGACCGCCGGCGAGGCGAGCACCGGGACCGGCTGGGCAGGCGTCCCCGCGGGCGGGGCGAGCTTCGCGGCCGGGACCTGCGGCCAGGTCTGCGTGGTCGCGACGAGCGCCGCGTAGCTGGCCGGGTCGACGGCGACGACGGTGACCTGCTGGTTGTCCGGCAGTGTCCAGGCCGTGATCCAGGCGGTGGCGGTCCTGCGCACGCCCGGCACGGCGGCGATCGCGCGCCGCGCCGCGGGGGTTATGACCGGGCCGCTGCCGCCCGTATCGATGAGCGCATCGGCCCCGGCCGCCTGCCAGGAGGCCGCGACCTCGCCGCGCGTGATCGCGTCACGGACCATCCCGGCGAACGCGGCGAGGGTGAGCGCGAGGACGAGCGCGAACGCGGGCAGGGTCGGCGTCAGCGACGTCCTCGCCGCACGGGCGAGCCCGACGAAACCGGTCACGCCCGCCCGCCTGCCGAGTAGCCTGAGCATGGCGCGCAGCACCAGCGGGTACAGGCGCGCGATGACCACGACGGCCGGGATCGCGACCAGCACCGGGGCCGTGGCCGTGTAGAGGTTGATGCCGCCGGCCGCGGTCGCCGCCTGCTGGCGGAACACGATGATCCCGGCGATGGCGGCGGCGCACAGGGTGGCCTCGGCGACGAGGCGGCGCAGCCGCGCCCTGCGCGTTCCGGCCGGCCGGAGGCGGAGGCGGTGCCGCCAGGCGGCGACGGCCGCTGGAGCGGCGAGGGCGGTGAGCACCGTGATGCCGCCCAGCCACCAGGCCGCCGGCACGGAGCCGTCGGGTACCACCGCGATGGCCAGCGCCGCGCCGGCGGCCGCGGCGGGCAGGCAGGCGAGCGCGCAGCCGCGCAGTGCCAGCGCGGCGATCTGCCGCACCGACGCGCCCCGGGCGCGCAGCAGGGTGAGCTCCGCCGCCCGGTGCACCGTGAGCATGCGCGAAGCGAGCAGCAGGACGGCCGCGGCGATCACCGTCAGGCTCGCGAACAGGAGCCACGCGACGTCGCTGATGGCCGCCTGGGTGGCGATGAACGCGGCGAGCGGCGTGAGCATGCCCGTCGTGATCCCCAGCGCCGCCGACGCCGACGCCACGTCCCCGAGGAGCGGCGGCGCCTGCGCGGTTGCCCGTTTCAGGCGGGAATACAGCGCCCGGGCCTGGCTGGCG
The DNA here is from genome assembly GCA_019239975.1 of Streptosporangiaceae bacterium. Classification (GTDB taxonomy): domain Bacteria; phylum Actinomycetota; class Actinomycetes; order Streptosporangiales; family Streptosporangiaceae; genus JAFAZE01. Next base: position 28,181 of record JAFAZE010000133.1, on the reverse strand, counting down.
CTCACCTCGCCCAGGCTGACCGGGAACTGCCACTGCAGCGTGATGCCCGGGACACCGAAAACCCGCTGGAACTGGCCGGTCTCGTCCGCCCCGGCGAAGACGCCGATCATCCAGAAGGGCGGCTGGCGCGCAGAGTGCTGGACGGCCGGCGCCGCGATCGCCGGGTCGGCGGTCCAGAATGACGAGCCGGGCAGGCGCTGCCGGATGATTCCGGTGACACCGAGCGTGACGCCCCCGGCACCGGGGCCGATCACCAGCTTGCTCCCGGGATGCAGCCCGAGCCGCGCGGCCGTCTGCTCCGTCACGGCGACCTGCAGCGCCGTGCCGCCGCCGCCCGAGCCCGGATACTGGCCGGAGACCAGTGCGGCGTACCTGGTGAGCGGCTCGCGGTACACGACCTCCAGCTTGGCGTCTGTCCCGCCCAGGTGCGCGGCATCCTCTGCGGCGCCGGACACCACGGGCGTGGTGGCCGCGGTCATGCCGAACCAGCCGGTGGCCGCCGGGGCGAGCGGCACGCCGTCACCGGCCAGGCCGCCGCGAAGCTCGTCGGTCACCTCACCGATCTGCGAGCCGGTCAGGAACGTGCTCTGCTGCGGCGCCGCGGAGTCGCTGGCCATGTCCCCGGTGAACTGGCTCCAGCCGGCGGTCGCCACCACCGAGGCGGTGAGCGGCGACGCGCTGGCGAACGTCCTGCGCAGCGCCTGCGTCTGGCTGGCCAGGTTCTCCCGTGGCCCCGCGATCGCGACGAACACGCAGCCGAGCACGAGCAGCGCCAGCGCCACGGTGGCGGCGGTCCCGGTGCCGGTCGCCCGGCGGATCACGTCGCGTGCTCTGTTCACGCTCATGTCACCTCCGCGGCGCGGAGCTCGGCGGCCGGGTCCGGGCGCCTGATCATGGCCAGCGCGGCGGCGATCGCCGGCAGCACCGCGATGACCAGGGCCAGCGGCACCGTCTGCGGCAGGTCCAGCGTGGTAAGCGGCGGCGGGACCGGCTGGGCCGCCGCCGCGGTGAGGGTGACCGCGGGCACCAGCAGCCGGGCGACCACGGCGCCGAGCACCAGGCCGAGGATCGCCGCCGGAAGGCTCAGCATCAGCTTCTCCAGTATGAGCTGCCCGGCGGCGCGGCGCGGCGTGACGCCAAGGGCGGCCATCAGCGCGTTCTCCGCACGGCGTTCCCGCACGCCCGCCGCGATCGCCACGCAGAACCCGGTCAGGGCGAGCAGTGCCGCGGCGACCGCCAGGGCCAGCAGCGCCTGCTGCGGCGCGGCGGACAGCGGGTCGGCGGTCAGCGCGCCGGTGAGCTGCGCCGTGCTGGTGACCGCGGAACCGGGCGGCAGCCGTGCCGCCAGGCCCGGCGGCACCTGGTGCCCGGCGGTCGCCAGCCACCATTCGGTGACCGGTACGGGCGGGACGGACCTGCCGGCCAGGAAATTCTGCAGCGTGGTCAGGTCGACGATCAGCGCGCCTGTACCGGCGGTGACGGTGGGGAAATTGCTCACCGCCGCGACGATCCTCACCGGCACCGTCACCCCGGCGATCGTCTCCGGCACCGTCGATCCGATCGCCGCGCCCGAGGAGGACAGGAACGCGCCGGTGGCGATCGCCGGGATCGTTCGCGGCGGCGCGGTGATGAGCGTCACCTGGCCGCTGACGGCTTCGACGGTTCCCGGGGTGACGGGCTGCCCGGGATAGCCCGGCGTGAACGACTGGCCGTAGCCGGGGCTGAACGCCAGCACGCCGGTGCCGCCCCGGCCCGGCCGCCACGACGTCGCGCTGGGCAGGGCCGACCCGTTGACCGCCTGGCCGGCCTGCTGGACGCTGGCCAGCTCGGGCGAGGAAGCGCCGGCCGCCCAGCCGTTCAGCGCGGGGCCGCGCACCTGGAGCGTGGCGTCCGCGGCCGCGTGCCCCGGCAGAACGTATTCGGCCGTGATCCCCGTCAGCCGGAGCGGGTAGCTGCCCTGCCCGCGGACGCCGATGACCGCGGTGAGCACGTGCGCCCGGCCGTCGGCGGGCAGCGTACCGGCGCCGAGCTGGTAGGCGTCGCCCGACGCGTCCATGACCGTGAAGCTCACCGAGGCCGGGGCAAGGCGGAGGCTGGCCGGGCCCAGGGTCGCGGTCAGCCGGACGCTGGCCGGATGCCCCGGCAGCGTCACGCCGGGGACCGAGCGCGGCGCGATCTTCCCGAACAGCGCGCCGGACGGCAGGGCCGACTGGTCCGGGCGCAGCAGCGTCACGCTGGCCGCCTGCCGCGCGTCGACCGCGAGTACCTCGCTGGGGAGGCTGCCGGGCAGGACCGCCACGGCCTCCGCGCGCCGCACGCCGCGGGCCGCCGCGAGGCCGCCGGCCGCGTCCGGGCCGGGCTGCGCCGGCATGTCCGCGCGCACGTCCGCGCCGGCGGTGAACGCCGCCTGGTCGCCGGCCGAGCGCGCCCAGCTCTGGTGCTGGGCGAGTGCGAGGGTTCCGGTGGCCACCGCCATCACGATCAGCAGCGCCGCCCCGCCCTGGCGGACCGGCTGGCGGCTGAACTGCCAGCCGGCCATCGCCGCCGTCAGCTTCCGGCCGCGCGCCGCCAGCAGGTCTCCCGCCCGGGCGGTCGCGGGCAGCAGCCGCAGGGTGGCTGCGGTGCCGCCGGCCAGGGCGAGGGCGGGCGCGACGGCCAGCACCGGGTCGATGCCGCCGGCTGTCCCGTTCGCCAGCGCCGCCACCGCGGAGTAGCGGCGCAGCTGCCACCCCGCGAGAACGGCGAGCGCCACCAGGGCGACGTCCGCGCCCGCCCGCGTGGCGCTGGCGATCACGGCCTGCCTACCCCGGCTGATCCTCGCCTCCCCGGGGGTCACCTTGCGCAGCGAAGGCAGCAGCAGGAGCGCGATCGCCCCGGCCGCCGTGGCGAGCACCGTCCACAGCGGCGCCAGGCCGGGCGAGCCGGTCAGCGTCGCGGGCAGCCGCAGCCCCGCGGTCCGCAGCGGCCCGCTGCCCGCCAGCAGCCCGGCCAGCCGCACACCGGCCAGCCCGCCGATCACGGTGGCGGCGGCGCACAGCGGGATCACCTCGGCCGCGGTCAGCCGGGTGAGCTGCAAGCGCGTAGCGCCCCGCGCCGTCAGCAGCGCGGATTCGCCCTCGCGCTGGCTGGCGAGCAGCCGCGCCGCCGCGAGCAGCGCGGCGGCGGTGAGCAGCAGCAGCTGGAGGGCGCCGATGATGAGCAGCGACCTCGCGACGGTCAGGTCGCTGGCGGTCTCACCGAGCACCGAAGGCAGGCTGGTGGTCAGCTGCAGGCCGCCCAGCGTGGGCGAGTTCTGCAGCGACTGGCGCAGCGCCGACACGTCGCCGGCGATCGCGGTCAGGCCGGTGTCGGGGAACCGCGCCATCTCCGGCTGCGCGACCCAGGAGGCCAGGTCGACCTTGAGCGGCCCGGCGAACGCCGACTGGCTCACGACCAGCGGGCCGTAGGTGGTGAAGCCCCCGGCGGTGCTGAGGCCGGCGGCGCCGACGATGTTGAGCCCCCAGTACGACGCCGCCGGGCCGGACAGCGGGCGGGCTGCGAACAGCCCGGTGACGCGAAACTGGATCAGCTGGCTGGTGACGCGATCGCGCAGGCGCAGCACGTCACCGGGGGACAGGTGCAGCAGCGACGCCACCGCCGACGGGAGCGCGGCGGGTACGAGCGGGCCTGCGGGTCCGGCCGGCCAGTGACCGGTGAGCAGCACGGCCCGCGCGGCGATGCCGCTCAGCGACCCGGCCTGGATCAGCGGAATGTTTCCCCTCCCGGCGCTGGCCGGCCTGGCCGGCAGCGAGCCCGCCACCAGGCCGAGCGGATCCGACCAGTCGGCCCGGTAGAAGCCGAACGGCACCCCGTGCAGCGCCGACCGGATCGAGCCGCTGAGCGCCGCGTTCGCCTGGGCAACCTGATCCGTGCCGACCGGGCCGCTCAGCGTCATCGAGGTACCCGGCGCGTCAGCGAGGTCGTGCCGCACCGCCAGGGGGAGAGCCTGCCCCGCGAACACGGTGAGCGCGGTCGCCAGCGCGGCGGCGACAAGGGTCGTCAGGGCCGCCGCGCCCAGCACGACCCAGTACGCCCCCATTCGCCGTGCCGTGACAGAACCCCGTGACCAGGACACAAGTCTTAGGATTCCGCAGTGAAACAAGGGGCGGCAATGGGCGTACCGTCACAAAGCGGACTCGGTGACGGCTCTCGTTCCCCGCCGCACCGGGCCGGGCACGCAGCGTCGGCCCTCCTAGGCCACCGCCTCGGCGAGCAGCGCGACCTGGTCGAGGCCGGATGTCGTCGGCACGAAGATCAGCTCGTCGCAGCCGGCCTCCGCGAAGGCGGCGACGTAGCCCCTGACCATGTCGGCGCTCACCGCCGCGCCCGCCGCGATCTGGCCGGCGAACTCGCCGAGCCAGCCGTAGTAGTCATGCAGATATGAGTCCGCGTGCGCGCGAGCGCCGGGCCCGAGCGCGAAGTAGGCGAGCGACAGCTTGCGCGGCTTGCCCGGGCGCCCAGCCTCCTGCCATTGGTTGTCGACGGCCGCCGCGCCCTGGGCGAACATCTCGGGCGTTCCGCCGCCCATCATCCAGCCGTCGCCGAGGCGGGCGACCCGGCGGAAGCTGGCCTCGGTGCCGCCGCCGAGGATGATCTCGGGGCCGCCCGGCCGCGCCGGCGCCGGCCCGATCGCGCCGGCGTGGCCGCGCTCGTCGCCGGACCAGATCCGCTTCATCTCCGCCACCTGCTCCTCGAAACGGCGGCCGCGGCCCGCGGTGGTCAGCCCGCTCGCGGTGAAGTCGTCCTCGCGGCCGCCGAGGCCCAGGCCCAGCACGAGACGGCCGCCGGAGAGCCGGTCGATCGAGGCCGCCTGCTTCGCGAGCAGGGCGGTGTTGGTGTACAGCGGCGCCAGAAGGACCGCGGTCGTGAGCCGGATCCGGCTGGTGACCGCGGCGGCCGCGGCGAGGGCGACAAGCTCCTCGTAGTTCGGGTACACGAGCCGGCCGATCGTTGCGAGCGCGCTGAACCCCGCCTGGTCGGCCTGGCTGGCCCACTCGGTGAGCGCGCTGCCTTCCGTGCCGGGGACCGTATTCGGAAGGCCGATGCCAACCTCCATGCCAACCTCCATGGTCGTCACGTACCGGGAAAGCTTGATCTCAGGCAATTCAAGCACTCCAGCGGCCCGGCGGAGACGGAAGGGCGGCGGGTGGGCACGATGCCGCGCCACATGCGTTACCTTGGCATGTCCGGTTGCCGTCTGCCGCGGGAGCTTGCGCGATGCCGATCATCCTCATCACCGGTGCCGCCGGCCGCATCGGGACGATGCTGCGGCCCAGGCTGGCCGCGCCCGGCCGCACGCTGCGCCTGCTCGACGTGACGCCGCTCGCCCCGGGGCCGGGGGAGGAGGCCGTCGAGGCGTCGGTGACGGACCTGGACGCGATGACGGCCGCCTGCGCGGGCGCGGACGCGGTCATCCACCTGGCGGGCATCCCCGGTGAGGCGCCCTGGGAACGCATCATGGACGTCAACATCAACGGCACCTACGCGGCGTTCGAGGCGGCCCGCCGGGCCGGCGTGCCGCGGGTGATCTACGCCTCCTCCAACCATGCCGTCGGGTTCACCCCGCGGGCCCGTTTCCCGGTCCCCGATTACGCGTTCCCCCTGCCCGACACCTACTACGGAGTGTCCAAAGCGGCCGGCGAGGCGCTGGCCGCGCTCTACAACCGCAGATACGGGATGGACACGATCTGCGTCCGCATCCTCTCGTGTTTCGAGCGGCCGCTGAACGGCCGGATGCTGGCCACCTGGCTGTCGCCGGGCGACGCGGCCCGGCTCTTCGAGGCATGCCTGTCCGCTGAGCGGCCGGGGTTCCGCGTCATCTTCGGGGTTTCCGGCAACACCCGCGGCGGCTGGGTATCGCTGAACGAGGCCAGGGCGCTGGGGTACGAGCCCGAGGACGACGCCGAGCAGTTCGCGGCCGAGGTCATCGCCTCCCACGGCGATCTCGACCCGGACAGCCCCATGGCCCGCTACCTGGGCGGCGAGTTCACCCTCCCCGACCTCGACGCCGGCCAGCTCAGGTAACCGGGATTCCCCGGGGCCCGGAGCGCCGCTCGGCCTGGAGGGCGTCCCAGCGGGCCAGCACGCCGGGGAGTTCCCTGGAGACGAACTCGAAGAACTCGACGTGCTCGGCCATCCGCGCCCCGGCCGGGGTGTCCGGTCCGGCGAGGCCGATGCCCTCGCGGAGCAGCATAGTCCAGCGGACCAGGACCTGATCGCGCAGCCGCAGCATCGTGTTCCAGATGTCGTCGGGCATCCGGTAGTAGTCGCGGCGGGAGCCCGGAACCCGTTCCTTGTGTACGAGGCCGAGCTGGCCGAGGTACCTGACGGCGCCCGAGACGGCGGCCGGGCTGATGCGAAGCGTGGCCGCGAGCTCGGCCGCGGTGAGCCGCCCGGAGTCGGTGACGAGCAGCGCGACGAAGACGCGGGCCGGCATGGGCGGGAAACCAGCCGCGACGAGAACCGACGCGAACCGCTCGACGAACCCGAGCAGCGGGTCTTTCGGCCCTGCCGCGGCCTCCGGCGAGTCCGGCACAGTGATGTCATCTCCTCCGCATGACGGTCCTCCGCGCGATGGTCGCCGCGAGCGAACCGCGGCCGCCACCGTTCGTTATGATACCGTATTCATAATATTCATAATTTACTGAAATTTGTGTATGGTAGATGCCATGGCGAACGCGATCGAGGTACGCGGCCTGCGCAAGTCGTTCGGCCGGACCGTGGCGCTGGACGGTCTCGACCTGACCGTCCGTACCGGTGAGGTGCACGCGTTCCTGGGGCCGAACGGCGCGGGCAAGACCACTACGATCCGCATCCTTCTCGGCCTGCTGAGAGTCGGCGGAGGCGACGCGGTACTGCTCGGCGGCGACCCGTGGCGCGACGCCACGAAGCTCCACTCGAGGCTCGCCTACGTGCCCGGCGACGTGACGCTGTGGCCCGGCCTCACCGGCGGCGAGATCATCGACCTGCTCGGCCGGCTACGCGGCGGCCTCGACGCCAAGCGCCGCCAGGAGCTGATCGAGCGGTTCGGCCTCGACCCGTCCAAAAAGGCGCGGGCGTATTCCAAGGGCAACCGGCAGAAGGTGGCGCTGATCGCCGCGCTCGCCAGCGACGTGGAGCTGCTGCTGCTCGACGAGCCGACCTCGGGCCTCGACCCGCTGATGGAGGCGGCCTTCCGCGACTATGTGAACAGCGAGCGCCTCGACGGCCGGACGGTGCTGCTGTCCAGCCACATCCTCGCCGAGGCGGAGGCGCTGTCCGACCGGGTGACGATCATCCGTGACGGCCGGGCGGTGGAGACCGGCACGCTGCCGCAGCTGCGGCACCTGACCCGGATCTCGGTCGACGCCGAGCTGGCCGGCCCGGTTTCCCTCCAGGGTCTGCCCGGCGTGCACGACCTGGACGCCGACGGGACGCGGGTGCGCTGCCAGGTGGATCATGCCGCGCTGAACGATGTGCTGAAGCGGCTGACCGGGGCCGGGGTCCGCGGTCTCACATGCAGGCCGCCGACCCTCGAGGAGCTCTTTCTTCGGCATTATTCTTCCGAACGAGCGGTGGCTCGAGTGTCATGAAGGACGGTTTCGCCGGCACGGGGGCGCTCGCCAGGCTCGCGCTGCGCCGCGACCGCATCATGCTCCCTGTCTGGGTCTACGTGATCACCGTGGCCGTCGTGAGCACCGCGTACAGCCTCAGGAGGCTGTACCCCACCGTGGCGTCGCGCGCATCCCTGGCCGTGAGCGGTGGCGGGAACCCGGCGCTTCGTTTTCTCTACGGCCGGCTCAACGGTTCGTCGGCCGGCGCGCTCACTGCGTGGCGGTACGGGGTATGGGCGGGTATCTTCGCCGCCCTGATGACGGTCTTCATCGTCATCCGGCATACCAGGGCGGACGAGGAGGCGGGCCGGCTGGAGCTGGCCGGCTCGGCGGCGGTGGGCCGGCACGCGGCGCTGACCGCCGGCCTGCTGGCCGGCGTGACCGCGGACGTTGTGCTCGCCGTGCTGCTGTCGGTGGCACTGCCCCTGACCGGGCTGCCTGCCGCGGGCTCGGTGGCGATGGCGCTGGCCACCGCCGCCTGCGGGCTGGCGTTCGGCGGGATCGCGGCCGTGGCGGCGCAGCTCTCCGGCGCGCGGGCGGCGCGGGGGATCGCGATCGGCGCGCTCGGCGTCGCGTTCGTGCTCCGCGCGGCCGGCGACTCGGCCGGCGCGGGCGGCCCGTCGTGGCTGACCTGGCTGTCGCCGCTCGGCTGGACGCAGCTGGTGCGGCCGTTCGCGGGGGAGCGCTGGTGGGCGCTGGCGCTTCCGGTCACGGTGGCTGCCGCGTGCGGCGTGCTCGCGTTCGTGCTGGCGGCGCGGCGCGACCACGGTGCCGGCCTGCTGCCCGGCAGGCCGGGGCGGCCCGCCGGGTCCGTGCTGCTGAGCGACCCGTTCGGCCTCGCCTGGCGCCTGCAGCGCGGCGTGCTGGCCGCCTGGGCATTCGGCTTCGCGGCAACCTTTGCCGTCTCCGGCGCCGCCGCCAAGGGCATCGGCTCGCTGCTCGGCGGCAGCACCGCGCTGAAGAAGGAGTTCGTCAGGCTGGGCGGGCAGGCCGCCGTCACGAACGCGTACCTGGCGGCGCTCATGTTCCTGGCTGGCCTGGTGGCCGCGGGTTACGCGATATCGGCGGTGCTCCGGCTGCGTTCCGAAGAGACCGCGGGACTCGCCGAGCCGGTGCTCGCGACGGCGGCCGGCCGGGTTCGCTGGGCGCTGGGCCATATGACGATCGCCCTGCTGGGCACCGCCTTCCTGCTCGCGGTGGCCGGGGTGTCAGCGGCGCTCGGGTACGCGCTGCGGGCCGGTTCCCCCGGTCCCGGGATCACCCGGATGCTTGGTGCCGCGATTGCCCAGTTGCCGGCGTCGATGGCGGTCGCCGGGGTCGCTGTCCTGCTGTTCGGCGTGCTGCCCTCGCTTTCCGTGGCCGGGGGATGGGCCGCGCTCGGCGTGGTGCTGCTGATCGGCCTGTTCGGCCAGGTGCTGTCGCTGTCGCACTGGGTCATGGACATCTCGCCGTTCACGCACGTCCCCAAGCTCCCCGGCGGAACGGTGGCCGCCGCGCCCCTGCTCTGGCTCTGCCTGGCCGCCGTCGTGCTGGGCGCGGCCGGGCTGGCAGGCCTCCGCCGCAGGGACATCGCCTGAGCACCGGCCCCTCGATGAGGTGTTGTTGTAGTAGTAGACGTAGTCGTAGTAACATGTCACCATGACCGCTGTACAGGAAATCACGGTGCGGGAGGCGGCGCTTCGCACTCACCGGTCGGCCGAGACCATCAGGCGCTGGATCTGGTCCGGGCGGCTGCCCGCGACGAAGCGCGGCAACACGTACTACGTCGACGTCGTCCACCTGGACGGGCTCGCCGCCGAGGTGAGCGGCGACGGGCACCGCCCGCCCGCGCCCGGATCCGGCAGCCTGCGGGAATGGCTGGCCGAGGCCGCCCGGTGGAAGTCCGGCCTGCCAGCGGCCACCGCGGCGACGGCGAGCGACCTGGTGATCGGGGACCGGCATGCCCGTCGTTGACGCGTCCGTCGTGGTTGACCTGATCGCGCCGGACGTCGGCATCGACTCCCCCGCCCGAACCGCGTTCGCGAACTGGGCCGGTGCCGGGGCGGAGGTTCTCGCGCCCGGCCTGCTGTGGCTGGAGACCGCGAACGCGCTGCTGACCGGCGTGCGGCGCGGCCGGTGGTCCGGGGCGGACGCGGACGGCGCGGCGGCGCTGCTCGACCGGCTGCCGGTGCGCCGGATCGACACCGATGCCGATCGCTGCCGCGCCTTCGAGCTGGCGCGGCGGTACGACAACTGGCCGGTGTACGACATGCTCTATGTCGCGGTCGCCGAGCGGACCGGTGAGGAGCTCTTCACGGCGGACAGCAAGCTGCGTGCCCGGCTCGCGCACCTTGGCTGGATAAAGCTGCCCGCCGGGGACTAGGAGCCGCGGGCCTGCGGGTGGATCGTCTTGTGCTCGGCGAGCATCGCGACGTACGTGGCGATGCGCCGCGCCCGCGTCTCCGGGCGCTTGGCGTCCGCGATCCGGTACAGGATCGCGTACCTGTTGGCGCCGCTGAGGGTGGCGAAGAACGCCCTCGCCGTGTCGTTCCCGGCCAGCGCGAGTTCCAGGTCCGCTGGCACGTCCATCGTCCGCTGGCCGTGGTAGGCCGCGTCCCAGCGGCCGTCCGCCTTCGCGCTGTCCACCTCGCGCAGTCCCGCCGGACGCATCCGCCCGGCGGCGATCAGTCCGGCCGCCTTGTCCCGGTTGATCCGCGACCACTTGGACCTCGGCTTGCGCGGGGTGAACCGCTGCACCCAGTAGACGTCGTCGCACGCGCCCTTCTGCCCGTCGATCCACCCGAAGCACAGCGCGACCTCCAGCGCCTCGGCATAGGAAACCGTCTCGGCGCCGGAACCCTTCTTGGCGATCTTTACCCAGACGCCCGCCGATGCCTCATGGTTCTCCCCGAGCCATGCCTCCCACTCGTCCCGGGAGCCGAAAACGACCACCGGCAGCTCAGAATCCGCCATATTCCCAGTCAACCAGGTCCTGACGTTCAGGTCCTGACGCCCGCCCGTGCGGGCTTCGGCGGGTGGCGCGGAGTGAGCCGCGACAGCGGCTCATATTGTCAGCCAGGTCCTGACGATCAGGTCCTGACGCCCGCCCGTGCGGGCTTCGGCGGGTGGCGCGGAGTGAGCCGCGACAGCGGCTCACATTCCGCGATCGCGCGGCCCGCGGGAGGCCCTCGCGGCCTCCCCGGCCGCGCGATGCTACGGCGAGAACCGCAGCGGGCGGGGGGTTTCCGGGGGGCGTGCCCCCCGGAACAGCAGTGCCCCCCGGAAGTAAAGAGTACTTTGGATACTATATACTGAGGACATGACGCATTCCGCGGCGCCGAGGACGGCGGCGATCCGGCCGCTGGAGCGGCCGGTCCCGCTGCGCCAGTCGGTCTATGACGCGCTGATCGATCTCATTGTCGGCGGGGAGCTCCGGCCGGGCCAGCACCTGGTGGAGACCGAGCTGGCGCGCCAGCTCGGGGTCAGCAGGCAGCCGGTGCGGGAGGCGCTGCACCGCCTGGAGGCCGAAGGCTGGGTGGACCTGCGCCCAAGCCAGGGCGCCTTCGTGCACGTGCCGACCGATCACGAGGTCGACGAGCTGCTCGATGTGCGCGAGCTGCTGGAGGCCGAGACGGCGCGCCTCGCCTCCCGCGCGGCGGCGCCCGAGCAGGTCGCCCGGCTGCGGGCGATCTGGGACGAGGGGCACGCCGCCGCCGAGGCGGACGACGTGCCCAGGGCTGTCGCCGCCAACGACGCCTTCCACGCGGAACTCGCGCAGGCGGCCGGGAACTCCGTCCTCGCCGACCTGGCCGGCATCGTGGGCCGCCGGGTGCGGTGGTACTACCGCCTGGTCGCCCCGGCGCGCGGCCACGGGTCATGGACCGAGCACAAGGAACTCATCGACGCCATCGAGGCCGGCGACGAGGAGCAGGCGACCCAGATCGCCCGCAAGCACACCGAGCGCACCCGCCGCGCCTACCACTCCCCGGGTCACGAAGGCTGACTCCTCAGGGCAACCGGACGACGCTGACCGGGTCTGTGGCGTAGGGGTTGTTCGCGTTGTCGATCAGCTCGATCTCGCCGCGGTCCGACATGATGTGGAAAGAGCCGTCGGCGCGGTACTCCCGGATGATCGTGTACGTCCCGTCGGCGTGGTGGTACCGCTCCTCGGTATAGGAGTCGGTGGCGTCCTTCTCAGCGCTGACGGCCGGCGCGTCTTTCCAGACGAACCGGTAAGGGGCGAGCGGCAGCTTCAGCTCGTAGGCCGGCACGCGTGATCATCTCCCCTCTGGACCGGCCGCCAGCGCGAAAGGTCTCTGGATGCGGTCTAAGCGATCGCGGGCTTCGGTGCCTCGGCCGTATCGGGTGCCGCGCGAACGGCCGCCTCCATCTCCTCCTCGGTCGGCCGCTTGACACCGAACCTCAGCATCACCACGGCTATGGCGCCAAGCGCCGCGCCGAAGAAGAAGCCAAAGGCCCAGTGGAAGTGGCTGGTTCCGTAGAGGGTGCCGGTCATGATCAGCGCGGCCAGGCCGCCGGCGAAGCTGCCGCCGAGCGCCTTGAACGCGTAGATCGAACCGTAGTTGATCGCGTTGTTGGTCTCGCCCCAGTAGTCGGCGACGAGTGCCGCGGTCATCGGGAAGTTCGCGCCGGACAGGCCGCCGGAAATCACGGCGCAGATGGCGAACAGCGGCGCGTTGTGCGCCTCGCCCGCCCACAGCGCGAGTAGCTGGAAGACCACGTTGCCGGAGTACGCGTACATCATCGTCCGGCGGCGGCCGATGAACTCCGATATGTATCCGTAAACGGGTCTGAACAGGCCGTCGGCGAGCGCGAACCCCGCGGCGCCCGACACCGCCGCCACGGAGCCGAGCCCCATGGCCTGCGCGAACGGGAAGTAGTAGGCGACGCCGAACAGCGAGCAGCCCACGTAGCACGCGTACTGGAACCCGACCCATTTGGCCGACTTCGTCCGCCACATCTGCTGGAGCGTGTAGTGCCGCAGCGCCGGCGGGTTGTTCCGCAGGTCCCGGGTGCTGTGCTTCTGCCAGTTGAGCGGGTCGATCTCCCGCGGCCACCAGTTCTTCGGCGGGTCCTTCAGGAACAGGCCGGCGATGGCGATACCGACCGTCATGATGATGCCCTGGGTGATGATGAACACCTTGACGGTGTGCGGGCTCAGGCTGCTGGCCACCCCGCCGCCGCTGAGGAATCCGCCGATCGCGGCGATGAACGGCACCGAGCCGTACGCCCAGCCGCCGTTCACGAACCCGGTGCGCCAGCCCTTCTTCTCCGGGTACCACTTGGCGACGATGTTGATGCAGCTCGAGTAGACCATCCCGGAGCCGATGCCGCCCAGTACCGCATAGCCGAGGTATGCGGTCCAGATGTTGGTGGACGTGGCGAGGATGCCGTAGCCGATGATGCCGCATATGACACCGCCGGCAATCGTGGCCCAGCGGACCGGGAGTATGCCCCGGTTACGCAGGAAACCCGTGCCGATCTGGACGAACGACTCGAAGACCACGAAGAAGGAGAACAGCCAGAACGTGGGCGCGTTGCCCCAGTTGTGCGCCGCCTGCAGCGAGCCGGACAGCGCGCCCCAGGTGTATTCCAGGAGGCCGGACAGGCACATGGCCAGCCATGCCGCCATGATCACGACCCAGCGGTTGTAGCCCAGAATCTGTCTGGGCGTCTCGCCGACGCGGAATACGCGGCCGGTCGAGTTGGTTACTACTTGATAGGGGCTTGTTGTTTCTGCTGTAGCCATCGGTTGCCACCGATACCTCTCGGACGAGACGTTATTGGCTCGTGCCCGCGCCCATGGGCGCGGGCTTTTTGCTCAGAGAGCGGTATCGAGTACGGCTGCGACGGTCCGGGGTTCACCACCCCCGTGCCGGATCGCGCAGAAGCCGGCCGCGGTGCGGCGGATCCCTGGTCGCCGGCGCCGGGCCGCGATGTGTCCGCTGACGGCGGCATCGTCGTCGATCTGTCATGTCCCCTCCCGTGCATGGCCGCGGCGCCCTGCGCCGCGGCGCATCAGCTAGCGTTCCAGCAGGCCGAGGGCGCTCAGCAAGGCATCCTGGGCGGGACCCGGCTCGAGGGCGCCGGCCAGTTCGCCGAGGCCCCAGCCGGCCTCGTCGAGCAGGTCCTTCGCCTGGTCAAAGAGCGGAACGCGCTGCGCCGGCGGCACCGCCCGTTCCACGAGGTGAGAGACGACCTGGAGGACCGCCGTGCGGAGCAGCGCGCGGCGGTCCCCCGTTCCCCGGGCGACTCCGGGCAGCAGCGGGATCAATCGCGGGGGGGTTTGGGGGGGTCGTCCCCCCGGGCCAGCAGAGCTGCCGGGAGCCTCGGGAGCCTCGGGAGGACCGGACAGGCGCGATGTCCCCCGCTCCGCCGCACCGTTGGGACCGCTCATGACACGCCGAGTTCCCCGCGCAGGCGGTCGATCTCGCCGGGTTTGGCGAGATCGATGACCTCGACCAGCCTGAACCGCCTGCCGCCGGGCGAGCCGTCCGCCAGTCGCACCTCGCCAGCCTCGGCGAACACCTCGAACCGGGAGCTGGCGGCGCGAGGGCCGACGGCGAGCACGTACTTCAGCACGGCCTGGCGGTCCGCCAGGTATCGCTGCTGATGCCCCCCGTCGAACCTGACTTGCCATTGGGTCATATCGGCACAAATCCCTCACGGTTGGGGTAGCGCGGCGGATTCGGGTGCAGTCCGCGCTGTCATAGCAGCATGAATTGCACCCAAACCGTCGATGTGCGCCGACGGGCGGGTGTGCGCCGACGGGCGGGTGCGCGCCGACGGGCGGGTGTGCGCCGACGGGCGGGTGCGCGCCGACGGGCGGGTGCGCGCCGACGGGCGGGTGTGTGCTGCCCCCGGCTTGGTCATGCCCCGACGCCTCGGTTCAGGGGCATCGAGTACTCCTCTTCCTTGAGGCGCCTGTGACGCTCGGGATCCTCGAGGTCCCGGAGGTTCTGCGGCACGTCCATGCCGATGTCCTGCCAGTTCTGGTTGGCCGCGACCTGCATGTTCGCGACGTGCTCGGGGAGCATGTGCCCGAACCGGCCCTGCATGGCGAGATAGTCGGTGACCGGGCGCTGCACCGGCGGATGGAAGTAGTGGTACTTCCGCTCCTCCGGGTCGTACTCCCAGACCGCCCACAGCCCGGACTCGACCACCCGCCGTCCGAGCTCGACCGTCATCGAGGTCTGGTACACCCAGCCCTTCTGGCATGGCGTGTAGCAGTGCAGGAAGGCGGCGCCCACGTGGTTCAGGCCCTTGCGGGTCTTGTTCATCAGGTCGACCGGGTAGCCGACCGTCGTCGTCGCCACGTAGCAGTGCGGGTGACCCTCGGCCATCATCTTCGCGAGGTTCTTCGGCGGCAGCTTCTTGCCCTCCGGTATCGCCTTGCCGAACGGGGTGAACGTCGTCATGCCCGCGTATGGCGTGGTCGGCGAGACCTGGATGCCGGTGTTGGCGTAGCACTCGTTGTCGTAGCAGACGAACAGGGCGTCGTGGTTGCGGTACAGCGCCCCGGAGATCGAGCCGAGACCGATGTCGGACGCGCTGCCGTCGCCGGCCATCACGACGATGTTCGGGAACGGGCCGGGGTAGCGGCCCTTCCTGATCATCGCCTCGTATCCCGCCGCCATGCCTGACGTGAACGAGCCCCCGGAGGCGATCGGGGTGTGCGCCCAGGGCACCGTGTACGGGGTGCACAGGTAGGTGGAGTTCGCCACGTACATGCAGCCGGTCGGTCCGGCCACCACCGTGTCGCCGCCGGCCGCCTTCAGCACCCAGCGGTACTGGATCGCCGGGCCGCAGCCCGCGCAGGTCCGGTGGCCCGCCGCGTACGGGTCCTCGGCCGGCAGCTCCGGGAGATAGTGCCGGTCGCGGCCATGCTCGTCATCGGTGGCCGCCGCGCGCCCGTCGTCCTCGAACAACGGCAGGTGCTGGCGGTGCACTTCAAAGGCCATGTCTGGGGCTCCTTAGTCCTGTCAGTCCTCGAAGCCGACCCAGTGGGCGGCCTTCTCGACGCGGCCGCGGGCGACCGCCTGGCCGAGCTTGCCGGCCATCCACTCGAATTCGGACATCGGCACGGTCTCTCCGCCGAGCCCGGCCATGAACGACGTCGCCAGGGGACGCTCGCCGTCCATCTGATACAGGGCGGTGGTCACGTCCAGCGACAGGATGCCGCCGTAGCTGGCGCCGCCGAGGCCGAGGTTGGTCTCGACGACGCCGACGGCCTTGACGCCGCGCAGCGCCTCCTGCAGGTCAGAGGTGGGGAACGGCCGGATCCACAGCAGCCGGGCCATGCCGATCCTCACGCCCGCGGCCCGCAGCCTGTCCACGGCGGCGCGGCAGGTCACGGAGTGGCCGCCGGAGATGACGATGGCGATCTCCGCGTCGTCGAGCTTGTAGGACTCGACGAAATGCGGGTACTTGCGGCCGAAGACCTGCGCGAACTCGTCGGTCTTCTCGCGGATGACTCCGAGCGCGTCCTCCATCGCCCTGGCCCGCTCCAGTTGCAGCGGCGGTCCCTGCTCCGGGTGGATCTGCGGGCCGTGCGACACCGGCCGCCGCGGGTCGAGCGGGAACGGGAGCTGGTACGGCGGCAGGAACGACTCGACCTGCCCGATGGCCGGCATCTCCACCTCGCCGGCGATGTGCGAGACGAAGTACCCGTCCTGCACGACCATCTGCGGCAGCAGCACCCGCGGGTCCTCACCGATCGCGTACGCGATCAGCGACTTGTCGAAGACCTCCTGCGGCGTCGCCGCCCAGCCCAGCAGCCAGCCCATGTCCCTGGTGCACAGCGCGTCGGTGTGCTCGGAGCCGAAGTCGCCGGGCGGGTCCAGCGTCCGGTCGGCGATCGCCATCTGGATGGGGATCCGCGCGCCGGAGATGATCGAGTACATCTCGTAGCCGTAGGTGACGCCCACGCCCGACGAGCCGGTGTAGGCGCGCGCGCCGCACGATCCGGCGCCGAACGCGGCGGAGAACTGCGAGTGCTCGCCGTCCGCGTGGATGTACTCGGCGTCGAGGATTCCGTCGGCGATGAACTGCGCCAGGTTCATCATGATCGCGGTGTACGGCCGGATCGGGTACGCGGTGATCACGTCCACGTTCGCGTACAGGGCGGCGTAGGCGGCGGCCGCGCAGCCGTTCTGCCGTATCCGCGTTCCCGCCATGCCGTTCAGGAACTTCTCCCCGTCGGGGGTGCGGACAGCCGGGGCCAGCCGCGGCGGCGCGCCCGACGTCAGCCCGTGGTCGACATGCACGGAGGTCATGGCGTAACACCCCGCCCGTTCGGCTGAACTGTTTTTGATCTGTCGTACTCGGCGATCGCGTCCTCGATGAGCTGCCGTGTGAACGGCGCCTGCTCCGCGTGCGCCCCGTCGTACGGCGCGAACGCGGTCTCCATCCGAACCACCGCGTCCGGCTCGTCGAAGTCCAGCTCCGGCACCTTCTCCAGGCAGCCGGTGGGGCATTCCTGCACGCAGACGAGGCAGCCCTTGCAGTAATGGGTGCGGATGGAGTACCGGCCGTTCTCCCGCGCATCCCGCATCACGCTGATATCGGGGCACACGATGTAGCAGTTGTCGCAGCCGTTGCAGACGCCGCAGCTCATGCAGCGGTCCGCCTCGGCGACCGCCTCCTCGCGGCTGTACGCCAGCGTGACCTCTACCTTCTGGCTCTTGCTCCGCGTCCCGGCCGGCGTGAGCGGGACCGGGGTCCGGGGCGCGTGCCGGAAGTAGGCCGTGTTGAGCCTTTCGTAGGGCATGACCTCGACCGGCCCGTCCGGCTCCAGCGGCTGCGCGCTCAGCACCCGGTCGATGTCGCGGGCGGCGCGCTTGCCGTCGCCGAGCGCGTCCACCACCATCGACGGGCCGCGCATGACGTCGCCGCCGGCGAAGACCGCCTCGCTGTCGTCCGGGACCCGGCCATACTCATCGGCCTTGACCAGGCCGCGCTCGGTGAAGCTCTCCGGGAGCCAGTCGAGGACCTGGACCTGGCCGATCGCGATGAGGATCGTGTCGCAGGGGACCTCGAACTCCGTGCCCTCGCTGATCTGCGGCCGGACGTTGCCGTTTTCGTCCTTCGCGAGGCGCGCCTGGCAGAGCACGGCGCCGGTGACGTTGCCCTCGCCGTCGGCGATGACCCTGACCAGGGAGTGCTGAGGCCGGAACCGCACGCCTTCCTCGCGGGCCTGCTCCAGGTCCTCGGGAACGATGAGGAGTTCGTCCTCCGATTCCAGCGACACGATCGTCGCCTCGCCGCCGCCCAGCCTGACCGCGGAGCGGGCCGCGTCCGACGCGGTGTTGCCGCCGCCGATGACCAGCACGTTCCTGCCCACCTTGACCGGGCGGCCGAGGCCGGTCTCGCGGAGGAACTCGAGGGCGCCGAGCACGCCGCGGGACCGCCCGCCCTCGACGTCCAGGCGGCGGCCGACATCCTGGCCCAGGGCGAGGAAGACCGCGTCGTAGCCGGTCCTGAGGTGGTCGAGGGTGATGCCGCCCGGATCGCTGCCGACGCGGACGCCGCACCTTATCTCTATGCCGCCGAGGCCGGTGAGCTTGGCGATCTCCTTGTCCAGCACCTCCTCGGGAAGATGCCATGCGGGGATGCCGGCCCGCAGCATGCCGCCGGCGGAGTCCAGCGCCTCGAAGATCACGCTGGCGTACCCCTTGCGGCGCAGGTGGTAGGCGCAGGCCAGGCCGCCCGGGCCGGAGCCGACGATCGCGACCGTCTTGCCGTTCAGCGGCGGCAGATCCTTCTTGATCGGGTTCTCTTCGAGGTTCAGGCCGAAGTCACCGAGGAAGCGCTCGACGCTGCGGATGCCGATGGGCTCGTCGTGCGCCGCCCGGTTGCAGGCGGTCTCGCACGGGTGGTAGCAGACCCGGCCGGTGACGGACGGCATCGGGTTGTCCTCGAGAATCGTGAGGTAGCCGTCGAGGTAGCGGTCATGCTTCACGAAGTCCAGGTACTTCTGGATCTGCTCGCCGGTGGGGCAGGCGTGGTTGCACGGCGGTGTCTTGTCCCTGTAGACGGGCCGGAAGAAGCGGAAGTTGCCGGTGGGGAACAGCCGCTGGCCTTCCTTTTCGGTGGGCGGGGGCGTGACGCCAGCGATGGGCAGCCTCAGGTGCTCGGGAATGTGGGTCCCGCGTACGGACATGGAGTCTCCCCTTCTGGACTAGGCGCTCGCGTACTGGATGACCTTGTGCTGCTCGGCGCCGCGCAGCATGGCGTCCCGGTCGGCGACCACGCTGGCCACCTCGTCGATGGGCAGTTCGCCGGTGGCCGCGACCAGGGCGCCGATCAGCGGGGCGGCGATCCCCATCCCGATGGCGAGCCGTTCGACGGCTCCCTCGGTGGACATCCGGTCGAAGGCCAGCTCGGAAAGGTCACGGACGAACATCCACGGGGAACCGCCCCGCTGTTCGGCCAGGCCGACCGCGTCGACCACGACGAGCTTGTTCAGCTTCTTCGTCATGGCGTCCGGCAGGAACTTGAGCAGGTACCCGGGGTCGCGGGCCGAGTTGACCACGAGGACGCCCGAGCCGTCCTCGGTGCCGCGGAAGAAGTTGACCGCCTTGATGATCGTTTCCTCGACCAGCACGACCCAGTCCGGATGCGGGTTCTCGTAGACGAAACGGTCGAGGATCGGCGTGTCCGCGAACCGGGCGTACCTGCGGACCAGGCAATTCGTCCGGTCGGGGTCGTCTACGTAGTCGCTGACGTTCTCCGCGTGGTAGCCGAGCTTGCGGGCCGCTGTGGCGATACAGGTGGAGACGTCGCGCGCCTCTTTGTCCATGATGATCCCGCGGGACCAGACGGTGAGCTCGTGATGCACTGGTTCGCTTCCCCTTCGGCGTAGGGCGGCGGGTGATTCGTGCCGCCTGCGTAGCGAGATGCTGAGTAGCGAGATGATTACCGGAAGATGCGGCGCGAATTGTATACCGTCGGCAGGATACGATCATCGTACGCTCGCAGCGATCCTCGTCAAGAGGCCGAAGATCCGGGCATCGCCCGCCCGGGCCCGCTACGTTGGTATCTCCGGGCGGTCGCGTGACGCGTTTGTTCGCGATCCGGTAGCGAAGGTACGTGTTTGCCGAGATGATGTTGTGATCTAAGAGGCAGACAGCCTCTACCCGCCGTACGTCAGACACAGAGGTGACCGGGTATATGAGGAGCGGATGGCCGTCGGCCCCGGATGGCGAGGACCGGCCTCCTGCACCACAGCAGCCGTTTGATCCCCGTGGGTCTCGTCGCCCCCAGGGGCAGCCTGGCGGAGGATCCGGGGACTACCCTCAGGGCCAGCAGGGCGCCGTGCAGCGGAGAGTGCCGTTCGGCCCCGAGATCTCCTGGCCCACTGGCTATTACGGCCTGCAGTACCGGGACGGCGACTACCGCTACCCAGGCCAGCCGCCGGCGATCCACGGCGAGCACCCCTACGCCTCCTACGGGGCCAGCGGGTACGGCGGCGCCGGGCCCACCGGCCCGGGAGCCCCCGACTCCGGCTACGGCGACCCCGGGTACCTGGACCCGGGCTATCAGGGCCCGGCCTCGCAGGACGCCGGGTTCGCGGCTCCGGGATACGGGCCGCCCAGCCGGCAGGGGCCCGGTTACCAGGGTCCGCGCCAGCAGAACTCCTACCAGCCGGACGCTTACCCAGCGGGCCGCTACGAGGCGGATGGCTACCCGCCGGATGCTTATCCGGGGGGACCGGCGGGCTCTGGTTACCCGGATGCCGGTTACCGGGACGGCGGCCATCCTGCCCTGAATCCCGGAGAGCAGGGCGGCTGGGCGGGGGCGAACTTCGGCACCGGCGCCGCCGAACTCCGTGACTACCAGGAGTTCGGCGCCCCGGGCCAGCGGGATGCGGCCCCGGGCTACGCGGACTCCGGCTACGGCGAGGGTCCGGGCTACGGGCAGGCCGGCTATGACGAGCGCGGTTACGGCGCCGGCTACGACGGTTCGCGGTCCGGCGACGGCCAGTACGGTGAGCCGGGGATGGGGCAGTACGGTGAGCCGGGGATGGACGAGCCCGGTTACGGCCGCCTCTCCTACGATGACCCGCGCTTTGACCAGCCGGGCTGGGACGGCCCGGCACCGGGCGGAGCGGGCTACGACGATGGGGCGTGGGACCAGCGAGCCGGCTACGGCGGCCATCCTGGCTACGGCGGCCCTGCCGGTTATGACGACCGTGCCGGTTATGACGACAGGGGGTTCGGCGGCGCGGGCTACGGCCAGCCCGGCGACGACGGGCCCTTCGCGCCGGGTTATGACGCTCCCCCTTATGACCCGCGTTACAACGACGCGCGCCGCGACGACCCCCGGTTCGAGGGCGCGCGCTTCGACGACACCCGCCTCGACACGCCTCGCTACCAGGACGGCCCTTACGGCGATGCCGGTTATGACGCGGCCGGGCCAGCCCTGCAGCCCGCGGGCAGCGCCGGGATGCTCGCCGCGCCAACTGGCCTGCTCGCCCGCCCGGACACCGGCGAGCAGCCGTGGGCCGGGGAACGCGACGTCTTCTCCGAGACCATGCTGGACCAGATCCCGCCCCTGACCACCGAGCAGGAACTCGCCGCGACCGGCCAGTTCGAGACCGGCCGGCTGGAGGCTGGCGAGTTCGGGGAGAGCACCGAACAAGGCCGCGCCGGCCGCCGCGCCGGCCGCCGTCGCGCCGGGAGCAATGACCGCCGTCAGTGGCTGGCACTGGGCGGTGTGGCGGTCATAGCGGTCGCCGCCATCGCCGGAGTGCTGAAGTTCGCCTTTCCCTCGCACGGTGGCGGCCCTGCCCACACCATGGCCACGCCGAACCAGATCGGCCCCTACCAGCGCAAGGTGAGCCTCGAGCGCCAGATGCAGGTCGCCCAGCTGCGCGATGACGTGATCAGGACGAGTGCCGGGCAGGCCTCGAACGTCGTCTCGGGCGTGTACCAGGCCGGCAGCACCACTCCCGGCAGCACCGCGCAGATCTTCATGTTCATCGGCGGACACCTGGCCAACGCGTCGCCTGCCACGTCGATCTCCAGCTTCACGCAGAAGTTCCCGGGCGCCCGGGTCGTCCCCGTTGGTCCGCTCGGCGGCGGGGCGGCGTGCGTAGAGGCGACGGAGAACCAGGGCAACGTGGCCATGTGCGTCTGGTTCGACAACGACAGCTTCGGTGAGCTCGTGTCGCCGACCATGACCACCACCACGCTCGCGAACGTGATGCGGACGGTCCGCCCGTCCCTGGAGCTCATGGCGCCTAAGTAAGAGGCGCCTGTCAGCGCCGCCTGGTGGCGGGCGGCCTGTCCTCATGATCGTGCGCCGGAATACCGCTGGCAACCCGGCAGGCCTACGATCGTGGTCGGCGAGCGTAGTGCGGTGCCCGTCGTGGCCCGCGAACCGGCGGCGTCAGTTTTCCGGACGGTCGGTTCCGGGGTGGCCAGTTTCCGGGGTGGTCAGTTTCCGGGCGGCTGCTTCGGGGCCGGGCGGCGGCGAATGGACAGCCGGGTTATCGCGAGAGCGACCGCCAGAGCGAGGGCCGCCAGGCCGGCGAGCTGCGCGCCGAGGACGGGCGTGCCAAGCGGCAGGGTCGCCGAGTCGGCGACCGGCTCTCCCTTCAGGCCCGACTTCGGCTGGGTTCCGGGTGCCGGGCTGGGGACCGCCGACGGGTTGATCGTCGGGAACAGGCCGGACACGCTGCCGCCCGGGCTGAGTGATGAGCCCGCGCCGTTCAGTGAGGGCGCGAAGCCGATGCCCGTCGGAAGCGTCGAGGTCGACCCCGGTACCGACCCCGTCGGGCCGCCGGAAGGCAGGGTGAAGGTCGGAGAAGGGGTCGGAGAGCTGCTCGGCCTGGGAGCGGCGGTGACCGACACCGACTCCGCGGCCGACGGGTCGGAGGTTACGCCCTTCGCGCTGGCGGTCGCCGTGAGCGTGACCGAGTTGACGGAGTTCGCGTTCGATGCGACCGCGATCTGCGCCTGAAGCTGGCGAGCCGAAGACGCCGAGTCAACCGCGCCGAGGCCGCATGCCCTGGTACCGTCCTGGCTGCCGCAGCCCAGGGTAAATTTCGCTCGCTGCCCGGACGGCTGGGCGGCGACCGTGACGGCGGCGCCGGTGGCGTTGCCGCCCCGGGTCCAGACGTTCACCACGTACAGCGCACTCTGGCCCCGCCTGATGCTGGTCTCCGTGCGCTGCACGCTCACGCACAGACTGCCCCCGCTCTGGCTCCCTCCGCTGGGCGACACGTAGGCGTCCAGCGACGCCTGCCCGGACATGGATGCCTGTGCTGACGCGGACGGAGCGGCGGACTTCGTGGCCGAAGGTGACGTGGACGGAGCGGCGGACTTGGTTGGCGACGGTGAGCTCGCCGGCGAGGAAGAGGACGGAGGCGGCGTTGGCCGGTAGGACGAGGTGCTGGTGGGATGTGAAGTCGGCGTCTTCGTCGTACTGGGCGTTGGACTCGTGGTCTTGCTCGCCGACGGCGACGGATTCGTGGTCTTGCTCGCCGACGGCGTAGGACTCGGGCTCGGCTTGACGGGCGGCAGCGCCTTGCACTGCTCGCTCGTTGCCGAGGCGTAGGCCGTAAGCTCGGCCGGGGAAACGGTGGTGGCGTGCGCGGACAGCATCGTAGCGAAGGCCGCGCCGGAAAGGCCGGCGGTAACCACCATGCCCCCCGTCGCCAGGCTGATCGCAACCGGTCGTACGTGCACAAAACACATAAGAACGCCCTGCCAGTGCTGCTCGTAGCGGCTGTGAGCCGGCTATTCAGTATGAGTTGTCATATCTAGCGCTTTGGCGGGAAGCGCCGGTTTGCTGATGTACACCCGCTATTCGACACCAAGCTACGCTCATCGCGCCACCCCCTGTAACACCTCCAGGGACCCGGCCTTGTCACCGGCAACAGCAGCGGGCGGTAGGTGAAAAATCCGGCACCGACATGTGACGCTCTCCCGTCGCGTTCCGGTTCCATTCATCCCGACAGCTCTCCGGCGCCCGGTGGTGCCGGAGACCCGGTCCGGTGGCTTGGCCGGCAGCACGTCTCCATCCGGCGCGTCGAACTCGAACGGCCTGTTGACCTGCGTAAACACATGCCACTAAGGTGCGGGCGCGGGTACCGGACGACTGGACGCTCTAGATCTGCCCAATTACCGGGAGCCAAAATGTGGCATAGATCACAAGAGTTCCGGTCGCGGAGAGATGGGCTGTCAGGGGGTTCGGAGCTCCACCCAGACGCATTTGCCGGGCCAGTCATCCGCCGTCGTCCAGCCCCAGCTCTCGCTCACCGACTCGACGAGCTGAAGCCCGCGCCCGCTCTCGTCGTCGAGGCCCGCGTCCTTTGCCACCGGCGCCGCGGGACTGCCGTCCCACACCTCGATGAGAAGGCGGCCGCCGTCGCCGAACAGCCGCACGTGCACCACGGCCAGCCTGCCGTCGCGATACACGGGGTGCCCGTCCGCGCCGGTCGACGCCCGGACGGCGTTGGTGACAAGCTCGCTGACGACAAGCTCAGCCGTGTTCGCCAGGGTCCGCATTCCCCACTCCGCCAGCACGGCGCGAGCATGGGCCCTGGCGGCCGCGACCGCTGTGGGCAGCGCACCGAGCGACAGCGAACTCGACAGCGGCCAGGGCATTGCCACGCTGTGCTCGTCCTCCAGGCTCAGAAGTGGTTCGGCGCGCATGATCGCGTTTTGGCGGTGCGGCTGGCTGGCTCGTGACCAGACCCCGGCTCCCTCCGAGATGTACCAGCCCGGGGGAGCCCGGCGGGCCCGGGTCGAGGTGATCGTGATCATGACGGTACCGTCGCCTCGGTGAAGCGACGAACACCGTTATTGTGACCCATGTCATGGTTTGATGTCATAATTCAGACATTGCCGGGCGAACTTCGCGTATAGACTCCTTTAACCGATAGCATCCTGACGTGCGATGGTTGCTCTGGAGCAACACGACGCCCTGACCCGCGCCACATCCACGCCCCTGCCGTAGCCGCGGTGCGTCGCCACCGGCCGGCGGTGTTCCGGGTGACCGCTGAGCGCCCCCGGGCGCCCGATCCAACACTCATCTTGTTCATCCGTCTTACTTCAGCACTGTCCAAGTTCCGCAACATCTATCACCTAACTGCCCACCGTTCACGGCTGACACTCGCAGTCACGGCCGCGATCGTCGCGGCCGCGGGAGGGGTGCCCGCAGGCCTGGCGGCCGCCTCGCCGCCGGCCGCCTCCACGCCGCCGGCCGCCGCCACGTCCGCGGTCGGCCCGTACACCGCCAGCGCGGCCGGCAACCCGCGTGCGACGGGCCATCCCGGCCCTGTCCACGCCGGGCACGCCAGGGGCGTGACGCTCGGCTCCGCCGCCAGGCCGGCACGCGCCGGCCAGGCGGCCCCGGCGCGCGCGGCGTCCCGCCAGGCGGTCCGTGTCCCGCTGGACTCGGGGGCATGGCCGATCCAGCCCGGCGGCGCCCCGCGCCCGGCGGCGTCCGGCCGCACGGCTACCTCCGGTACCCAGGCCGCTCCGGAAATCCCGGCAGCGGTCCGCCAGGTCGCGTTCCAGCGTCCGGCCGGCCCCCAGCGTCTGGCCGGGACCCAGCGTCCGGCCAGGCTGCAGGGCCTCGCAAGAACCCGGCACGCGGCGGTGGCGAGCCCCCGCCGGCCGTACTACTTCTACGACTCGGTCACGCCCTGGGCGATCCCGGCCCGCGAGCAGATCGCCACGTACGCGACCGGCAACTACGCCATCTCGCCCCGTCAGCTGGCCGGGCGGGGGCGGGTGATGTGGATCGACGTCTTCGGCAACGACACCGCGGCCTCGGCCCTCGACGTCGAGCCGGGTGACGCCACGCCGACCGTCGCGGCAAGCTGGGCCCTGCACAAGCTCGGCGCGCAGCCGCGCTCCGTGGCCCACATCTACACGATGATCTCCGAATGGCCGGCGGTGAAGGCGGCCGTCGCCGCCACGCTCCCCTCCTGGATGCGGTCCCGCATCCGCTGGTGGATCCGCCGACCCGACCGGAGTACCGCACCTGGTGCCCGGCTCCGATGCCACCCAGTGGTACTGGGGCCCGAGTTACGACATCAGCATCGCGACGCCGGGCTTCTGAGGTGGTAGGGCCGGTCAGGCCCCGGGCTGACCGGCCGAGTCGCGCGGCATGCCTGCCGTGCCAGGCCGACTGCCACGTAGCCTGCCTGTCCTTCGGGTAACCCTGCCTGTTCGCTACATGGAGGCAGGTGTCTATGGCATGCGGGCGCCGGGAGGAGACCTGTAAGCCACCACGGCTTCGGCAGCCGGTGGCGGCCGA
Source organism: Streptosporangiaceae bacterium (assembly GCA_019239975.1). Taxonomy (GTDB): domain Bacteria; phylum Actinomycetota; class Actinomycetes; order Streptosporangiales; family Streptosporangiaceae; genus JAFAZE01. The sequence continues at coordinate 2,277 of JAFAZE010000133.1, read as the reverse complement.
AGTACGGCAAGCTCTCGACCGGGGCGCCGGATGCGGCGGTTACGATTCCGGCCAGCCCGCCGTCGTTCGCCCAGGCAAGGGGGCCATTCACTCACTTAAAATCTTAGAACCTATAGCCAAGCCTCGCTGTCAGCAAGATCCGCTTCCCCAGGATACTGGGTTAGCTTTTCTTCCAGAGCTGTGATTATACGTCCCCTATCGGCCTTGGTACGGCGATAATTGCCTGCGATGAAGATCATTCCGAAATGTCCGCGGCCGCCTGGTGTGATCGCTTCGCTATGTAGGGGGCGGTAGTCGCGCAAGTTGTTAGTCACAATGGCCCGGTGCCCGGTTCTCGCAACAACCATTATCTGGGAATCTGATAGGCCTTCCCAGTCCGGGTGGCCGGCCACTGCCTCAGCATCGTGTCCTCGTGCGCGCAGTCCGCGTGCGATGTCAGGCGTCAGCATCTCATCGAGCAGCAGCTTCACTGTTGAAGAGCTGCCTGTCCAGCAGCCCAGGCGGCATGTGCCTCAGCGGCCTCGTTCTCGTTGAGTCCGATCCATTCATCGATCTCTTCCATGTAGGCGCCGTAATAGGTGACTGCCGCTTGGACGAGGCCAAGCGGCAGTTCCAGATAACGCGCCGCTTCGGCGGTGTCTCCGTTGTTGTCCCTGACGGTCGCGATTATCTCCCACACGTCCTTTCCCGTTCCCACCAGGCGCGCACGCCGGCCGGCGGGCCCGTCGGCGAAGCGGACAAGCGGATGTTCGTCCATCCGCAACCCCTCCTCGACGTAGCGCTGTGCCAGAGTCCGCGGCGGAAGGTGCAAGCGCCGGGCGTGTGTTCGAAGACGCTCGATAGTTGTGTCGCTCAGGCGGACGCTAAGAGGACTGCTCATGTAGCTAATTGTACTACGCTGCGCTACGCAAGCGAGCGGAGCAGGCGCAGGGGCTGTTCCGCCGTGCCGTGCAGGCCGACGCCTCCAAGGGGGGACGTGACCATGGGAGAAGTACGCTAAGCTCTCTATCGCCGGATGGCGCATCGCCTGGCAATGTTGCTAGATTCGACGTTGTACCGGCGCTGTGCATGGTCTGGGCAGACGCATCGAGGCGCGAAAGCCCAGGTAGGCAGGCCCCGTTAGCTCAGTCGGCAGAGCGTCTCCATGGTAAGTATCTTGCTCGAATCGCTGTGCTGACCAGCGGAAACGCAAGACAGCGATGACCGCTGTGCAGACAATTAGACGCTCTAGAATCGGACGCGATAACAGGTCTGTCACGATTGTCTGGCCCTAGGAGTTCCACGCCTTCAGGCCTTCCGAAGGAGGCCGATGCAGTCAACGACGGAACGGAACAAACGCGCACGCGCGCGCCGTGGTGTATCCGACCACTGGGGAGGGGTCTGCTTCTCCGAGCGGCGCTGGGCTGGGAACGCGCGTGTGCTCGGCTGGCGCGGACGCTGGACGCCAGGCAAGCGCCATGGTTGGCGCCAGAGACCTTTGGGGCCACGACACCGTTGACGTGTTCCGCGCACTGGGTCACTCGGATCTGCACAAGGCCGTCATGTGCGCCGTGCACGGGGCGGAGGCGTTCTCGCAGTTCCCCACGCTAGGCAATTACGAACGAGTCAGCCCCCGAGCGTTGGTGCCCGGGACTGACGTTTGTCGGGGTGTCCGGCTCACCGTGGTTGATTATCAGCACCACTGTGGTTTAATGACCTACATGTTAGTGAGCGCTCCTTGGTATGGCTCAACTCTCGCATGGACGGCTGCGGGTCCGATAGTGGCGGCGATCGTAGGCGTACCGCTATTTCTGGCTACTTACTTTCCGCCAAAGGGTCGCTTGCTGCATTCAATTTCGATGACTGAACGCCTCTTTAATCCAGTTTCCGCGATACCAAGATTGAAGATGATGTATGATAGTCGCGAAGTTGGCGACCTCCACCGCATCACAATACGATTGGCGAGCCGTGGTCGCAAGGACATCGAATTCCATAAGGACCAGCCTATGGTCTTTGACGTCGGTGTGCGTATAGTCGATATTCTAGATCGCTGGTTTAGCGACGGTTCACCGGTCCTGGATACAGTGACAGACGACACTAAATTGATGGTCGGCCCTGGACCAGGGCAGATAATACGGAAAGGGGGAACGATAGAATTCACGGCCCTAGTTGACGGTGCCCCAAAGTACCTGAGATGCCAACTTCCGTTTAAAGATACAGTTGATCGTGAGCCTGGCGGCAGTGAGCCCTTGTGGTTCCGCAATTTGACTTGGACCTTGTTTGGAAACTATATACTGG
>JAFAZE010000101.1 GCA_019239975.1 Streptosporangiaceae bacterium | reverse complement strand
CGGAGCAGGCCGGGCACTTCGACGTCAGCCACGTTGAGCCAGAACTGGTAGAACGCGTATGGCGACATCAGATCGGCGCTGAGCCAGATCGCGCCGCCTTCGGTCTTGCCGTATTTGGTCCCGTCCGCCTTGGTGATCAGCGGGATGGCCAGGGCGTGCACCGAGCTGGCTTCGGCGCGCCGGATCAGGTCGACGCCGGCGACCAGGTTGCCCCACTGGTCACTCCCGCCGAGCTGCAACGTGCACCCGTGCCGCCGGTACAGCTCGAGGTAGTCCATGGACTGCAGCAGCTGGTAGCTGAACTCCGTGTAGCTGATCCCGCCCGCCTCGAGCCGGGCCTTCACCGACTCCCGGTCCAGCATCCGGTTGACCGAGAAGTGCTTGCCGACGTCGCGCAGGAAGTCGAGCACGCTCATCGGCCCGGTCCACTCCAGGTTGCTGGCGATCAGCGCGCTGGACTCACCCGCATCGAAGTCCAGGAACCGGGACACCTCGCCGCGGATCCGCTCCACCCACTGGGCGACCAGCTCGCGCGGGTTCAGCACCCGCTCGGCCGACTTGCCGCTCGGGTCGCCGATCAGCCCGGTGGCCCCGCCGACCACCCCGACGGGCCGGTGCCCGGCCAGCTGCACCCGGCGCATGGTCAGCAGAAGCGCCAGGTGACCGATGTGCAGGCCGGGCGCCGTCGGGTCAAAGCCGGCGTAGAAGGTGACCTGCCCGGCATCCAGCGCCTTGCGCAACTCGTCGAGGTCGGTGTGCAACGCGATCAGCCCGCGCCAGTTCAGCTCGTCAATAATGTCCGTCACGGCTTGCATGGTGCCACTTCCAGCTCGCGCATGGGTAACCGAGCAGCCCGCCGCGGCGTGTGGGGGCGGTACACGGAGACCGTTGGCTGGCCGTCGAGCCAGAAGCGCCAGGGCACGTCCGCGCCCTCACGGACGCCAACCCGCGGTCCGCGGTGGATGAGGACATCTCTTGCCGAACGAGCGGCGGTATATCCCGCCTGCCCCGTTCGCACCCGCAGCGGCGAGGAGGGAACGCACACGTCGGCGCCGTCGAGGGACCGGTCGATGCCGAGTGCCTGGCACAGCCGGGCCGGGCCCCGTGCCAGGTCGCGCGAGGACGGGGAGCTGGCGGCCGCGCCGCGCCGCGCCCGGGCCAGCTCCTCCCCCGCGACCACCTCGCCCGCGCGCAGCAGGACCGCCGACGCGGTGCCCGCCGGCATGCAGACGAGGTTCACACAGAAGTGCATCCCGTAGGTGAAGTACACGTACGCGTGCCCGGGCGGGCCGAACATCACGGCGTTGCGCCTGGTCCGCCCCCGGTACGCGTGGGAGGCGGGGTCGGCCTCCCCGGCGTACGCCTCGACCTCGGTGAGCCGTACCGCGACGAGCCCCGCCGGCGTCTCGTGCTCGAGCACGCAGCCGAGCAGCTCCGGCGCGACCTCGGGCGACGGCCGGCCGAAGAACTCCCGCGCGATCACCGGCCCGCCGGCCGCGGCATCCCTGTTCACCGGGCCACCGACGGCGGCATCCCTGTTCACCGGCCTCCGGCCGCGGCCCACGCGGCGGCGGCGTCCACGGCGGCGCGCAGCGCCGCGAGCTGTTCCGCGACCCGCTCCGGCGCGGTCCCGCCGTAGCCCTTGCGCGCCGCCAGCGCCCCGCCGACGCTCAGCACCTCGCGGACGTCCGGTGTGAGGTGCGGGGACACCCGGACGAGGTCGGCCTCGCTCACCTGGTCCAGGTCGGTGTCGTGGACCTGGCACCACACCACCAGGTGGCCGACGATCTCGTGCGCCTCGCGGAACGGCACGCCGCGGCGAACGAGGTATTCGGCCAGGTCGGTGGCTAGCGTGAAGCCTGAAGGGGCACCACCGCGAAGCCGTTCGGTATTAATTCTCAGCGTCGAAACCAGGCCCGCCATCGCCGGCAGCACCACGAGCAGCGTGTCCACGGCGTCGAAGACCGGCTCCTTGTCCTCCTGCAGGTCGCGGTTGTAGGTGAGCGGCAGCCCCTTCAGTGTGGCGAGCAGCCCGGTGAGCCCGCCGATCAGCCGTCCCGCCTTGCCGCGCGCGAGCTCGGCGACGTCCGGGTTCTTCTTCTGCGGCATGATCGACGAGCCGGTGGCGTAGGCGTCGTCGATCTCCACCCAGCCGAATTCCTGTGACGACCACAGCACGATCTCCTCGCCGAGCCGGGACAGGTGCACGCCGGCCAGCGCGGCCGCGAAGCAGAACTCGGCGGCGAAGTCGCGGTCGGACACGGCGTCCATGGAGTTCGGCGCGGCGCTGTCGAAGCCGAGTTCCGTCGCGAGCACCCGCGGGTCGACCGGCAGCGACGAGCCGGCCAGCGCGCCGGCGCCCAGCGGGCTGACCGCCGCGCGCCTGTCCCAGTCACGCAGCCTGCCCGCGTCCCGCGCGAACGCCTGAACGTGCGCGAGCAGCTGGTGCGCGAAAAGCACGGGCTGCGCGTGCTGCAGGTGGGTCATGCCGGGCGCCGGCGTGTCACCGCACGCCTCCGCCTGGCTGATCAGCGCGGTCTGCAGCTCGGCGAGCCTGCTGACGATCAGCCTGGCGTGGTCGCGCAGGTACAGCCGCAGGTCGGTGGCCACCTGATCGTTGCGGCTGCGCCCGGCCCGCAGCTTGCCGCCGAGGGAGCCGAGCCGCTCGAGCAGGCCCCGTTCCAGGGCGGTGTGCACGTCCTCGTCGGCCACCGTAGGACGGAAGGACCCGTCTTCGCACGCCCGGTCCAGGTCGTCGAGCGCCTTCAGCATCGCCTCGAGCTCGCCGTCGCTGAGCAGGCCGGCCCGGTGCAGCATGCGCGCGTGCGCGCGGGAAGCCAGCAGGTCATACCGGGCAAGCCGCCAGTCGAACTGGACGCTCACCGAAAGGCGCGCGAGCGCGTCGGCGGGGCCGCCCTCGAACCGGCCGCCCCACAGCCGCGTCGGCCCTCCTCCGTGTGCGCCACCCGCCTGACCATCGCGTCCGATTTCTCCCATTTACTCACTTCTTCCCTAGCCCACCCCGGTCGCCGCGACATTGATCGACTCACCCTAATCTCTCCCGCCGAGGACAGCGGGCCGATAGCAAGCGCTTTGGGTGCGATCCGCGTCGCTATGACAGCACGGATCGCACCCAAAGCCCGGCGGGCCGCGCCATGGCACGCCCCGAAGGGGATGGCGTGGCCGTGAGGCGCGATCGCGCGATTCTACGGCGGGCGGCGCAGCACGCTACGGCGGATGGCGCAGCACGCTACGGCGGGAACCCGCAGCACGCTACGGCGGATGGCGCAGCACGCTACGGCGGGAACCGCAGCGCGCTACGGCGGGTGGACGCGGAGTGAGCCGCGGCCGCGGCTCACATTCCGCGATCGCGTGCCCGCGGAGGGCCTTGGCCCTCCCGGGCGCGTGATGATACGGCGGGAACCGCAGCGGGCCGGGGGGTCTGGGGGGTGGCCCTCTGGGCCACCCCCCAGAAATAACCGCCTGCGCTCTGCGAGGCGGAGGAACTCCGCCGCCAGTGCGTCGCCTCCCGCCGGGTCCCTCGTGATCACCAGGACGGTGTCGTCGCCGGCCACGGTGCCGAGGATCGACGGCCAGACGGCATGGTCGATGACCGAGGCCAGGAACTGCGCGGCGCCGGCCGGCGTGCGCAGCACGACCAGGTTCGCGCTCGCCTCCGCCGAGGTCAGCAGCTCCACCAGGTACCTGGCCAGCCGCGACGAGCGCGCCCGGTAGTCGGACGCGTCCGGCTGGGAGCCGCTGTGGCCGGCGGCGGGCGCGCCGCCCCCGGCTTCGCCGGATGCCTCGCCGGCCGGGGCGCCGGGCACGTTGACCGACGTTGACCGCGCCGACCGGGGCGGAGCCACCGGTCCAGGCGAGCCCGGCTCGGGCGAAGCCGCCCAGCCGGTCTCCGCGTCCAGGCCAAGGCCCGCGCCCGGCCGCGAGCCCGGCCCTCCCGGCTCCTCCGGCAGCGCGTACACCAGGAAGCCGTCGGCACCGCGCAGCCGGACCACGCCGAGCTCGTCGAGGTCGCGGGACAGAGTCGCCTGCGCGACATGCGTGCCGCCGTACCTGGCCAGCAGCTCGGCGAGTTCTTCCTGGGAGCGCACCTGTTCCCTGGAGAGGATGGCCGCGATCCGTGCCTGCCGCGCCGCCTTGGTCGCGGGGGCGGGTGGCCCCGGCGCGCGCCCCGCTCCGCCACTCGTGGGGGCGATCCTCCGGCCGCCGCCCCGGTCCGGCGCCGTCATGACCGCTCCAGCAGCCAGGTAAGCAGCGCCTTTTGCGCGTGCAGCCGGTTCTCGGCCTGGTCCCACACCACGCTGGCCGGCCCGTCGAGCACCTCGGCGACGATCTCCTCGCCGCGGTGGGCGGGCAGGCAGTGCAAGACAAGGCAGTCGGGCCCGGCGAGGCTGAGGAGCTCTTTCTTTATTCGGAACGGACCGAGCGCTGCCCGCCGCGCAGCCGCGTCCTCCTGCCCCATGGAGACCCACACGTCGGTGGCGAGCACGTCGGCGCCCTCGCACGCGGCGCCGGGGTCGGACGTCACCGCCACGGAACCCCCGGTACCGGCCGCGATCGCCTCGGCACGGGCGAGGACCCCCGGGTCCGGCCGGTAGCCCGGCGGCGCGGCGATCCGCACGTCAAGCCCGGCGGTCGCGCCGCCGAGCAGGTAGGAGTGCGCCATGTTGTTGGCACCGTCGCCCAGATAGGTGAGAGTGAGCCCGGCGAGGGTGGCGCGGCGCTCGCGGATCGTCTGCAGGTCGGCGAGCACCTGGCAGGGATGGAACTGGTCGGTCAGCGCGTTGACCACCGGCACGCCGGCGAATTCGGCCATTTCCTCGATCCGGTCCTGGCCGAAGGTCCGCCAAACGATCGCCGCCGCCTGCCGGCTGAGCACGCGCGCGATGTCGCCGATCGTCTCGCCGCGGCCGATGTGCGTCGTCTGGGTGTCGATAACCAGCGGGAAGCCGCCAAGCTCGGCGATGCCGGCCGTGAACGAGACCCGGGTACGCAGCGACGGCTTGTCGAAGAGCACGGCGACCGCCCGCGGGCCCGCCAGCGGGTTGCGGGCGAACCGGTCGCCCTTCATGTCCGCGGCGAGGCGGAGGACCTGGGCCTGCTCGGCGGGGGTGAGGTCGTCGTCGCGAAGGAAGTGCCTCGGCATCATGCCGTCCCGTGCCCGGCTGCGGCCGCGGCGGCGTCCATGATGCCCGGGAAGGCGGCCAGGAACTCGTCCGCCTCGGCGGCGGTGAGAACAAGCGGCGGCGCGAGCCTGACCGCGTCCGGCTGAACGGCATTGACGAGGAAACCCGCCTGCCGCGCCGCGGCCTCCACCCGAGGCGCCGACTCAGCGGTGAGTACCGCCGCCAGCCACAGCCCGCTGCCGCGGACGCCCTTCAGCAGCGGGTGGGAGGTATCTGCCATGCCGCCGGCCAGGCGCTTGCCGACGGTTCCGGCGTTCGCGAGCAGGTCCTGGTTCTCGATGGTGTCGAGGACGGCGAGCGCCGCCGCGCAGGACACCGGGTTGGCGCCGAACGTCGAGCCGTGGTCGCCCTTGGCGAAGATCCCGCCATACTCGCCGAAGCCGACGCAGGCGCCGATCGGCAGGCCGCCGCCCAGGCCCTTGGCGAGCGTCAGCACGTCCGGCACCACGCCCTCGCGCTGATACGCGAACCAGGCGCCGGTGCGGCCGATCCCGCTTTGCACCTCGTCGACCACCAGCATCGCGCCGGCCGCGTCACAGGCTTCACGCGCGGCGCGAAGGTAGCCCTCGGGCGCCGGGACGACGCCGCCCTCCCCCAGGCATGGCTCGAGGAACACGGCGGCGCACTCCGCCGTGACCGCGGCTTGCAGCGCCGCCTCGTCGCCGTACGGCACGAAATGGCTGGTCAGGCCGAACGGCCCGAACGGCTCCCTGATCGAGGCCTTGCCGGTGATCGCGAGAGAGCCCATCGTGCGCCCGTGGAAGCCGCCGTTCGCGGCCACGACCACCGGCCGGCCGGCGCCCTGGCGGCGGCGGACCAGCTTGATGGCCGCCTCGTTCGCCTCGGCGCCCGAGTTCGCGAAGAAGACCCGGCCGTCGGTGTTCAGCAGGCTGAGCAGCCGCTCCGCGAGCGCCACCTCCGGCTCGTGCAGGTAGTGGTTGGAGGTGTGCGCGATCTTACTGACCTGAGCGGTCACCGCGTCCACGACCGCCGGGTGCGCGTGCCCCAGCGCGCTGACCGCTATCCCGGCGAACAGGTCGAGGTACTCCTTGCCGTCGGCGTCCCACACCCGGCATCCCTCGCCGCGCGCGAGCGCGACCGGCGGCAGTCCGTAGTTGGGCATCAGCGCCGCCTCGAACCTCTTCTGCAGCGCCTCAGTCTCGCTCATCGCCCTCTCCTCTCGCTCCCCTCGCCCGCCGCCGCGGTCGCGGGTTTTCCTGCTGCCGCGGCCGCTCCCCACCGCACTGAGCATGATCATGGGTCGAAATGCACCTCTGGTGGTGTCTTTTGACCCGTGATCATGGACGTGGGCCTGGGCCGGGGATCACCATTGTGCCGATGCCGGAGTCGGTGAAGATCTCCAGCAGGATGGCGTGCGGCAGGCGGCCGTCCAGGACGTGCGCCTGGGGAACGCCGCCGCGCACCGCGGTCAGGCACGCTTCCATCTTCGGGATCATGCCGGCCGCGAGGCCAGGGAGCAAGGCTTGCAGTTCGGTGACATCAAGCCGGCTGATGACCTCGGTCGATGCGGGCCAGTCCCGGTAGAGACCGGCCACGTCGGTGAGCACGACCAGCTTCGCCGCGCCGAGCGCGACCGCGAGCGCGGCGGCGGCCGTGTCGGCGTTCACGTTGAAGACCTCGCCGTCCTCCCCCCGCGCGACGCTGGACACCACGGGGATCCGGCCGTCCCGGATGAGCGCGCCGACCGCGCCCGGGTCCGTGGCCACGATGTCGCCGACCAGGCCGATGTCGACCGGCTCGCCGTCCACCACGGCCCGCTTGCGGACCGCGGTGAACAGGTTCGCGTCCTCCCCCGACATGCCGACCGCGAACGGCCCGTGCCGGTTGACCTGGCCGACGATGTCCTTGTTGACCTTGCCCGCGAGCACCATGCGCACCACGTCGATCGTCTCCGGGGTGGTCACCCGCAGCCCCGCCGTGAAGGTGGACTCGACGCCCAGCCGGTCCAGGTGCTCGGTGACCTGCGGGCCGCCGCCGTGCACGACCACCGGACGGAGCCCGGCGTAGCGAAGGAACACCAGATCCTCCGCGAAGCCGGCGCGCAGCACCTCGTCGGTCATCGCGTGGCCGCCGTATTTGATCACGACGGTCTGGCCGTGGAACCTGTGCAGCCAGGGCAGCGCCTCGATCAGGGTCGCGGCCTTGGCGGACGCCGCGTCCGCCGCAGCGGGAAAGGTGGCCGTCATGTCGAGTACGCCGAGTTCTCGTGCACGTAGGCGGCGGTCAGGTCGGTGGTCAGGATGGTGGCGGCGTGCGGGCCCGCGGACAGGTCCACGGTGATCGTCACGTCGCGCGGCGCCAGGTCCACCTTGGACCGCTCATCTCCCGCGGCGCCGTGCCGGCAGACCCAGATGCCGTTGATCGCGACATTCACCCGGTCCGGGTCGAACACGGCGTTCGTGGTGCCGACGGCCGCGAGGACGCGGCCCCAGTTCGGGTCACCGCCGCCGATCGCGCACTTCAGCAGGTTGCTGCGGGCCACCGCGCGGCCGGCGGTGACCGCGTCCCGCTCGCTCGCCGCGCCGACGGCCTCGATCATGATCATCTTCTCCGCGCCCTCGGCGTCGAGCTGGAGCTGACGGGCGAGGTCGGCGCACACCTCGGTGAGCGTCCTGGTGAACTCCGCGTAGTCCGGGCGCACGCCCGCCGCGCCGCTGGCGAGCAGCAGCACCGTGTCGTTGGTGGACATGCACCCGTCGGTGTCCAGCCGGTCGAACGTCACGGCGGTCGCCGAGCGGAGCGCGGCGTCGAGTTCGGCAGGCGAGAGGTCGGCGTCGGTGGTCAGCACGCAGAGCATGGTCGCCAGGGCCGGGGCGAGCATGCCCGCCCCCTTCGCCATCCCCCCGATGAGGTATCCGCCGCTGTTGCCCGAGCCGTTGCCGGTTCCGCCGGGCATAACGGATATGCCGGATACCGGCGGGGAGGAGGTTTGATGGGGCGGCGCCTGGGGGCCGGTGGGGGTGGCACCGCGGCGGAAGGCGATCTTGACGACCGTGTCGGTGGTGCGGATGGCGTCGGCCGCGTTCAGGCCGCCGCCACCACGCGACGCCTCGGCCGCGGCCGCGCGGACCGCGGGAAGCAGCCTGTCCATCGGCAGCCGCTCGCCGATAAGGCCGGTGGAGCACACGGCGATCTCGCCCGCCGAGTCCCCGATCGCCTCGGCGAGGCACTCGGCGGTCGCGTGCGTGTCCTGGAAGCCGAGCGGGCCGGTACACGCGTTGGCACCCCCGGAGTTGAGCACGACCGCGCGCACCCGGCCGCCGCTGACCACCTGGCGAGTCCACTTCACCGGCGCCGCCTGCACCCGGTTGGCGGTGAACACCGCGGCGGCCGCGCGGGACGGCCCGTCGTTCACCACGACCGCGACGTCCCGGTCCCCGGACTCCTTGAGCCCGCCCGCGACCCCGGCGGCGCGGAAACCCAATGGTGCGGTAATGCTCATGGAGCTACTCCGTGGGGGGTGAGGCCCGCCGTTTCCGGGAGGCCGAGCATGAGGTTGGCGATCTGGACGGCCTGGCCGGCCGCACCCTTGCCCAGGTTGTCGATGGCGGCCACGACGACGGCGCGGCCCGTGTGGGTGTCCGCGGTCACCTGGAGATGCGCGGCGTTGGAGCCGGCGACCGGGCCGGTGGACGGCCACTGGCCCTCGGGAAGCAGGTGCACGAACGGCTCGCCGGCGTAGGCATCCGCGAAGGCGCCGCGGAGTGCGGCCGCGGGACCGCTCGCGCTTCCGGCCAGCCGCGCCGTGCAGGTGGCGAGGATGCCCCGGGGCATCGGCGCGAGGGCGGGGGTGAACGAGACGGTGACCGGACCCTGGGGAGACGCCACGTTCCGTTCGGTGAACTGATTGTGAACTTCGCCGAGCGCCTGCTCGATCTCCGGGGTGTGCCGGTGAGTGCCGCCCACCTTGTACGCGGACATCGCGCCCATGACCTCGCTGCCGAGCAGTTCGGGCTTGGGCGTGCGCCCGGCGCCGGACGTGCCGGACGCCGCGGCCACAACGATGTCGGCGGGTTCCACCAGGCCGGCGGCCAGCAGCGGGGCAAGCGCGAGGATCGCCGCGGTCGCGTAGCAGCCGGGAGCGGCCACCCGCGTCGCGCCGGCGATGGCCGCGCGGGCACCGGGAAGCTCGGGCAGACCGTAGGTCCAGCGGCCGGCGTGCGGCGTGCCGTAGAACTTTTCCCACTGTGCGGCGTCCGCCAGCCGGAAGTCCGCGCCGAGGTCGACCATCCGGGCGTGCGGCATCCGGGCGGCGAGCGCGGCGGACTCGCCGTGCGGCAGGGCCAGGAAGAGGAGCTCGGCCCCGGCGAGCAGATCGGGGTCTGTACCAGAGAACTCGCGTCCGTCGAGCGCGGCGTTGCCGGTGAGCTGCGGATGCACCGCGGTAACGGGCTTTCCGGCATTCGAGCCCGCGGTCACCGGGCCGATCTCCAGGCCGGGATGACCCGCCAGCAGGCGCAGCAGCTCACCGCCCGCGTAGCCGCTGGCGCCGGCCACCGCCACGCACACGCCCATCTGATGTTCCTCCCTGCGGTGAGGCGCCGTCGTCCTTGGAAGATTATGCACTGTAACGCATGAATATGCAAACGAAGAGAGGTGAATGCGGGCGGCGCGACGTGAGCCGGGCGGGGCGGGAGCCCGGAGCGGCGCGGGCGGGGCACGAGCCCGCGGGCACGAGCCGAGCGGGGCGGCCGCACGCCGTAGCGGCGCGGCGCGAGCCGCAGGGCGGGTAAACGCACGCCGGGCAAGACCTTCGCGGCTTTGGGTGCAGTCCGCGTTGCTATCACAGCACGGATTGCACCCAAAGGGGCCAGGAAGGGGCACGGGGACGGGGGACCGGGGATGGCGGGAAGGCGGGGAAGGCAGGGAAGGCGGCTGCGAGGCCGGCGGCCAGGCGTCACGTTAACCCGCTGCTAACACGTTGCCGGCGTAAGGTGTGGAACGGGTTGCGTCCGTAGCGCGAGTGAGGGGATGCGAGGTGTGGCGAGACACCCCGGACGGGAGCGGGTGGCTGGGGCCGGTACTGGCCGTCGGGCTGCTCTGCCTGGTGGCGGGAGCGGGGTGCTCATCCGGTCCGGCGACCGCCTCCGGTGGCGCGGCGTCGGGCGGCGGGGCTTCCGGCACGTCATGCGGTTCCACACGCACCGGCGCGAACGTGCCTGTCCTCATCAGGGTGGCCAAGGGAACCGTCAGCTGCGGCACGGCGATGCGAATCGAGAACGAGTACGCGGCCATGATCAGGACCGGCGCCGTGAAGGGCAACGGCGGCGGAGCACCGGTGCGGGTGAGCGGGTGGACCTGCCAGGGATACCCCACCCCGCAGGTCCTCTCGACCGGTGATACGTCCGAGTGTCACACGGCGACGGACGAGGTCCTCGCGGTGCTTGCGGTGCCGAGTTCGGCCGCGACCCCGGGCGGTGGCTGAGCCGCCGGCTGGTCGGCCGGGCGGAGCGCCGGCGGCTTGTCGGGAACGGCCGGGCGCGCCGCGCTCAGGCCCCTGCTCGTGCTGATCATCTGGACCTGGTTGCGGCCCGAAGCCTTGGCGCTGTACAGGGCCGCGTCGGCGGCGGCGAGCAGTTCGGGGAGCTCGCGGCGGGAACCGGCGTCCAGCGCCGCGACGCCAATCGAGACGGTCACCGGCACCCGCTCGGTCCCGCCCGCGGCGTAGATCGGCAGCCGGGAGATGTGCGCACGCACCCGCTCGGCGATACGGAAGGCGTCCACGGCCCTGGTCTGGGGCAGCAGCATGACGAATTCCTCGCCGCCGAACCGGCCGGCCAGGTCGTAGTCGCGCAGGACGCTGGTCAGGGCACCGGCGATCTCCCTGAGCACCTGGTCGCCGAGCAGGTGCCCGTGGGTGTCGTTGATCGCCTTGAACCGGTCGAGGTCCAGCAGCGCCACGGCGAGCGGCGCGCCGGTGCGCAGCGCCCGCGCGACTTCGGCGGCCGCCTCACGTTCCCATGTGGCCGCGTTCAGCAGGCCGGTCTTGGAGTCGGCCCGCGACTCGCTGAGCAGCTGGGCATGCCGCAGCGACCGCTGCAGCAGGGTCACGACCGGAAGGGCGGGCAACGCGAGCAACGGGTTGCCCGCCACCCCGTAGGTAACCAGGACCGCTATCGAGAGCTCGGCAAGGTCGTTGTAGAGCGGCTCACGGCGGAAGACCTCGTTACGGATGCTGGTTCCCGGGTCGGCGCTCTTGACCGCGGTCATAATCATCGTCTTGTTCAGTGCCAGCTGAAGGAAAGCGCAGCCGATCATCAGGAGGATCCAGGCCGTACCACGGCCGAGATAGCCTTCTGGGCCGACGGCTATCAGCGCGGATGCGCCATGATAGGTGACCGATGCGGCACCGAGGGACAGGCCGATCGACGCGCAGCTGAACACCCGCCGGTGCAGCGGAGCGTGACGAACCCGCCACTGCAGGAGCGCGATGCGTGGTATCGGGGCAAGCAGCGCGAACAGCGGAGGCAGCAGGATGGCGACGGGCAGCTCCCAGACACCGTGAACATCCTTGATCATGCCCCCCTTCTCGCCGACCTTCCTGCTCAGCTCGACTGACGCCGCCGTGCACAGCATGAGGAGACCGAAAATTCCCAGATCATGAACGTAGACCGTAGTACGGGACGCAGCCACGCCGATGGCGGTCAAGTCGAGGACGATCACCGTGACCACGAAGACGGTGAGCCGACGGGGGAGGCTCCACAACGGCCAGCTGTCCATACCTCTCACCCACCGTGGCACGTGACGAGTGTCACCCATCAGCGCCTCCTCCTCTAGTCCATCGCCCCCGACTGCCCCCTGGTCGCCCCGGCTGATGCTTATAGCGGTGCGCGTAACCATTGTCTCGTATTGTCACGGCTCGATGGCATAAACCGCCAAACCGCCCCCCCCGCTCGCGCTGGATGGCTCCCGGGCCGCGCCGGGCGGGCATCAAGATCGGCCAGTGAGACCAAAGCCATTGCGCCAGGTCACACCAGAGCCAGACTATTTCAACATCAACTAAGATCGCGCCGCCGGGATGTCCCGGATAGCCGGACAGCGACCAGCGGTCCACGGTGACGGCGCAGAACACAGGAAGGAGAACGTAGTGCGCGGCGACAGGAGGGCTGAACCGATGCACATCGTGACAATACTGCTGCATAGGGTGACAATAGGATCATGCGTGAAGGAGAGCGCCATGCGCGGCGACAGCTGGGGCTGAACTTATATATGAAAACATCCGGGGCGAAAGTGACAGTGAAGGAGAGCGCCATGCGCGGCGACAGCTGGGGCTGAAGAGACGACTAACCGGTAACGTCGCTATTCGAGTGTCGCGCCGCCGCCCGCTACGGCTGCGGGCCCAGCTCAGCGCGATCGCGAATGCCAGGATGGCACCGAGGGCACCGAAGAGCGCGATCACCCGCGCCGGGGCAGCGTGCTCCGCGCCGGCACCCGCCAGGAGCATCGTCGTTCCCTGGCCCAGGCTCATCCCGCCTTGCGCGAGGCCGAACGCCTGGCTGCGCTGCCGTTGTGGCGCCGCGGTCACGAAGGCGGCATTCGCGCCTATCTGGTACGAGGCACATGCGCCGGACGCGGCGAGGAGCAGGAGTGAAGGGTACAGGCCAGGCTGTACCGCGAACGCGACAAGAATCACACAGGCGAAGACGGCGAGCGGCCCCATCGACCGCAGCCGGGCCGGCGGAGACACGAAGCGGCTGAAGACGATCGTGCCCACGGTCTCGCCGAAGGCCTGGGCGGCCAGAATCACGCCTATCACCACAGAGCCGCCGCCAAGGCTCCTGGCAAGCGGGGCGACCACACCCTCCGGGGCGTTGTAGAAAGCGGCAAGCCAGCCGAAAAACATCGGCAGCCGCAGCGCGGGGTTCCCGAACACCAGCAGGGCAGCGGCCAGAAAACCTTCCCGGGGCGCCGGACTGCCGTCCGTGGCCGCCGCGGGCGCCGGCCGGGAACGGACCCACACGCGCACGATGACCGCCGACGCCGTGAACGTGACGGCGTCGAGGACGAGCGACGTTCTCGTGCCGAAGAACCCAACGATCGCGCCGCCGGTCGCGAACCCGATGACCTGGGCGAACTGGTTCGTTGTGAGGGTCACTGCGGTGCCCATCACATAGCTGTCGCCGGTCAGCACGTCAGGGTAGATGGCCGCGCGGGCCGAGGTGAACGGTGCGCCGACAAGCGTCACCAGAAAGAGCAGCACCACCAGGAGGGTGAGCGGCATCCCCGGGATGGCCATGATGAGAACCAGCACGCACCGGATGAGGTCACAGGTGATCATCACCTGCCGCCGCGGAAACCTGTCCGCCAGCCCGGCCAGCGCGATGCCGCCGATGAAGGTGGGCACCACGCTCGCGACGAAGGTGACGGCAGCGAGGAACGCCGAGCGGGTCCGGTCGTACACCAGGACGGTCAGCGCGACCCGTGCCAGCTGGTCCCCGGCCACCGACAGAAGCTGCGCCAGCCACAGTGCCCGGAACTCGGATACCGCGAATACGTCGCTAAACGTCCCCCTTGCGGCCTGCACCGTCGCCCCCCGAGCCGCCGCGTGTCTTGCGATGTTCACCCCTCCGGATCAGCGCGGTGCGCGGTGTCTGGTGATCACATCATGACGGACAGTTGCCACCTTACGCAACAAGAAGGGATAAGTTGTACACGTTCGGCTAGCTACGATCGCGCTGCGGCGCGGCAGCCGTCGAGAGCCCGCTGCGCCTGCGCAACCCTGCTGGGCAGGCACAGCTCGCGGAACATCGCCAGACTCTCCTCCAGGTAACCGATCGCTTCCTCCGAACCCATCGCCCGGAATACCATCGAACCATGCCCACCGTCGTGAGTGCCGTACAGGCAATTCGATGCACCTCCACTTACTACAGGCGGTAAGCCCGGGATGAGCCAGGCTCAATGGTGGAAGTAGCATCGCGCGCATAGGTCGACGTTTTCTTGACGTCTTCTTACCGTGTCTCGGTGATCCCAGCAGGACTTGAGTGACCACCGCTCGTTCGGTATGACAATCGACGCGAGCCGGAGCGCGCCGGGTGCCTTCGCCGCGGCCTCAGCCGCCGCGCAGCTCGGCGCCTACGCGGCGGGCGGCCTCGGCCACGGCCGCGTCCCTGGCCGCCGTCGTCTCCGCCACGGTCAGCGTCCTGTCGGGGGCACGGAACCGCAGCGTGTAGGCCAGCGACTTCCTGTCCTCGCCGAGCTGCTCGCCGGTGTACACGTCGAACAGCCGCACGTCCTCCAGCAGATCGCCGGCCCCGGCCTCGAGCGCGTCCTGCACCGAGGCCGCCGCGACCCCCGACGGCACGACGAGCGCCACGTCCTGCGTGGCCACCGGGTAGCTGGACAGCTGCGGCGCGCGCACCGGCCCGGCCGCCTCCGCCGCCGTGAACAGCACCTGCAGGTCCAGCTCCAGCGCGCACGTCCGGGCCGGCAGGCCGTACGCCGCGATCACCCGCGGGTGCAGCTCGCCAGCGTGCCCGGCCAGCCACTCGTGCGCCTGCTCGCCGGAAGCCCCGCCGGCTTCGCCCCCGGCTCCGCCGGCTTCGCCGCCAGCACGCGCGCCGCCGTTCGCCCCGGCGCCGGGCGACGGCGCCAGCACGTACAGCGCCGCGCAGCGGCCGGGGTGCCACGGCGGCTCCTTGTCGGCGCGGACCTCCAGCGACAGGTGACAGGCCCGGCCGATCTCCCTGGCCGCCTCGACCGCGTCCGGCCAGGACGCCGCGCGCCCGGGCCCCCACCAGCCGGGCAGCTCGCACGCGCCGGCCAGCACGGCCGCCACGTGCAGCGGCTGGTCCGGCAGCGCGGCCTCCAGCGCGGCCAGCTCCTGCACCGACGGCCCGCGGTTCACCGGGAGGATCGGCGCGACCGACGGCGCGCCGGGCCGCGGCCGGAAGACCAGCCCGGTCTCGAACAGGGCGAGGTCACCGAAGCCGCGCCCGATGTTCCGCAGCAGCACGCGGAACAGCCCGGGCAGCAGCGTGGTCCGCATCAGCGGCTCATCCTCGCTGAGCGGGTTCGCGACCCGGACCGCGGGACGCCGCAGGTCCTCGGGTGGCAGGCTGAGGGCGCCGGAGTCCTTCGGGGAGGCGAACGGGTCGGTGTGCACCTCGACGAAGCCCGCTCCGCCGAGCGCGCGGCCGACGGTGCGGCGCAGCCGCTGCCGGGCGGTCAGCCCGTGGCCGGCCAGCGCCCGTGGCATCCGGGCCGGGATGTTCTCGTAGCCCTCGAGCCGGATGACCTCCTCGGCCAGGTCCGCGGGGTCGGTCAGGTCGGACCGCCACGACGGGGGGGTCACCTCGAGCACCGGGATGAGCCGGTCATGCCTGCCGTGCTCGGCGGTCCCCGGGGCGGCAGCCCCGGCGGCGCGGTCCGCGCGCCACGGCGCGATCGTCGGCGCGGTCGCGGCCATGCCCTCGCGGACCTCGCAGCCCACGTCGCGCAGTCGGCGTACCACGGTGTCCCGCCCGTACACCACGCCGGCCACCCGGTCCGGGTAGTCGGCGGCCATCGAAACCCTGACCGGCTCCACGGGCGCCTGCGCGTGCGTGCAGCCGGGGATGATCCGGCCGCCGCCGAGCCGCGACAGCAGCGCGACGGCCTTCGCCGAGGCAGGCAGCGGAAGCTCCCGGTCGGCGCCGCGCTCGAACCGGTAGGACGCCTCGGAGTGCAGTTTGTGCCGGCGGCTCATCTTGGCGGTGCCCTCCGGGGAGAAGTGCGCCGCCTCGATCACCAGGTCCGTCGAGCGCTCGTCGATCTCCGTGGACAGCCCGCCCATCGTGCCGGCCATCGAGATCGGCCCGGAGGCGTCGGTGATGAGGATGTCGGCCGGGTCCAGGTCCCTTCTGACGTGATCGAGGGTCTCCAGCCGCTCCCCCGGCCTCGCCCGGCGGACCACGATCTCGCCGTGCAGTTTCGACCGGTCGAAGGGGTGCAGCGGCTGGCCCAGCTCGAGCATCAGGTAGTTGGTCACGTCCACCGCGAGCGAGACACTGCGCACCCCGCAGCGCGCCAGCCGCACCCGCATCCACAGCGGCGTGCGGGCCGCGGGGTCGAAGCCGCGCACCTCGCGCAGCACGAACCTGTCGCACGCGGTGGGGTCTTCAATACGCGCGGGCCACACGTCCGGGCCCTCGTCATCCAGCGGGCCGCCGAGCACCTCGGGCCCGGGCAGCGCGGCCCGCGCCGGGTCGGTGAACGGCACACCGAACGCGCTCGCCAGCTCCCGCGCCACCCCGCGCACCGAGACCGCGTACCCGCGGTCCGGGGTGACCGCGATCTCCAGCACCTCGTCGCGCAGCCGGGCGTAGGTCACGAAGTCCTCACCGAGCGGGGCATCGGGATCCAGGACGAGGATGCCGGTGTGGTCGTCGCCGATGGCCAGCTCGCTCGCCGAGCAGATCATGCCCTCGGACATGCGGCCGTAGGCCCTGCGCGCGCCGATCTCGAACGCGCCGGGCAGCACCGCGCCGGGCAGCGCGAGCGGAACGCGGTCGCCGACGGCGAAGTTGGCGGCACCGCAGATGACGCCGGACGCGTCCCCGGGGTCGCCGCCGAGCTGCGCCGGGCTCACCGCGACCCGGCAGTACCTGATCGGCTTCTTGAACCCGGTCAGCTCCTCGATGGACAGTACCTGGCCGATCACCACGCCACGGATGTCGTGCCCCGCGGGCTCGGCCGATTCGACCTCCAGCCCGGCGGCGGTGAGCCGGCGCGCGACCTCGGCGGCGTCGACTGGATCGGGCAGTTCGGCGTACGCGCGCAGCCAGGAAAGCGGTACCCGCATGGTCAGATCTCCATCCCGAAAGCCCGGCTGAACCGGACGTCGCCGTCCACCGTCTCCCTGATGTCCGTGAGGTCGTGACCGACCATCAGGGCGCGCTCGATGCCGAGGCCGAACGCGAACCCGCTGTACCGGTCCGGGTCGATGCCGCAGGCCACCAGCACGCGCGGGTTCACCATGCCGCAGCCGGCGATCTCGATCCAGCCCTGCGACCTGCACACCCGGCACGGGTCCGCGCCCGGGTCGGTGGACGCGCCACGGCACACGTGGCACTCCATGGACACATCGCCCGACGGCTCGGTGAACGGGAAGTAGTCAGGGCGCAGCCGGGTGCGCAGCCCGGCGCCGAACATCGCGTCCACGAACGCCTGGATCGCGCCGCGCAGGTCGGCCATTGTCAGCCCCTCGTCCACCGCCAGCCCCTCGATCTGGTAGAAGACCGGCAGGTGCGTGGCGTCCAGGGCCTCGTTGCGGTAGCAGCGGCCCGGGCTGACCACGTACAGCGGCAGCGGGCGGGTGAGCATGGACCGGATCTGCACCGGCGAGGTGTGGGTGCGCAGCACGAGGCCGGAGCTTCCCTGGCTCGGCAGCCCCGGGCCGCCCGCGCTGCCCGGGCCGCTGGACGGCGCCACGAACAGCGTGTCCTGCATCTCCCGCGCGGGGTGGTCGGGCGGGATGTTCAGCGCGTCGAAGTTGTACCACTCGGCCTCGACCTCGGGGCCCTCCGCCACCTCGTAGCCCATCGCCACGAACACGTCGGACAGCCGGTCGGCGAGCAGCGTGACCGGGTGCAGCGCGCCCGGCGGCGTGCGGTCGCCCGGCAGCGTGACGTCGACGGCCTCGGTCACAAGCACGCGCTGGTCCCGGTCGGCTTCCAGCTCGGCCTGGCGCCTGCTCAGGGCGTCCTTGAGCTGAGTCTGGGCGGCGCTGACCCGGCGGCCCGCCTCCGCCCTGGCCTCCGGCGGCAGCGCGCCGATCTCCGCGCGGGCCAGCGCCAGCGGCGACCTGTCGCCGGCGTGCGCGATCCTGGCGGCCCTGAGCTCCTCGAGCGAGCCGGCCTGGGCGACCGCGGCGAGCGCCTCGTCGAGCATGCGGCTGACCTCGCCGGGCGACAGCGAGCTCACGGCGACCGGGTCGTAGTTCTTGTTGGGTGCGGACATGAAGGGTCCTGCTTCCTGGTCCTGCTGGTGCTGCTGATCCTGCTGAATGCGGGCATTGCCGGACTTCCGGCCTCTCGGGGCTTGGGTTTCGAGGCTCCTTGCGGCGGCTGGAAAAGAATCACTGCACTGAACGGGCAGTGGTCACCCTACCGGCTTCCGCGATGCGCCGCGGGTGGCGGCCGTGACGGGGGATGCCCGCTCGCGGGCGCCCGCCGGCCGTCAGGCGGGAGGGGCCCCAGCGGGCAGGATAAATCGAAACTCCGCGCCGCCCTCGGGGGCACGGCCGACCGTGATGACGCCACCGAGCGCCTCGACGAGGCCCTTGACGATGTACAGGCCGAGGCCGGTGCCGC
This sequence comes from Streptosporangiaceae bacterium, assembly GCA_019239975.1. Taxonomy (GTDB): domain Bacteria; phylum Actinomycetota; class Actinomycetes; order Streptosporangiales; family Streptosporangiaceae; genus JAFAZE01. The sequence continues at coordinate 36,859 of JAFAZE010000101.1, read as the reverse complement.
CGCGGCGCTTGCCGCGCCAGAACTGGCGGAACACCCGTGGCGCCAGCTCGGGGGAAATGCCCTCCCCCTGGTCGCGCACGGACACGGCGACCGCCGGGCCGCCGTCGTCGCCGTCAGTGTGCGCGGGTTCCACCACGATGGTTACGATACCAGCCCCGTGCCTGACCGCGTTCTCCACGAGATTGCCCAGGATCTGGTCGATCTTGTCGGCGTCCAGCCAGGTTTCGGGCACGTCCGGGCTGGCCTCCAGCCGGAACCGGTCCTCGGGCTCGCCCGCCGCGACCCGGCCGGCGATGATCTTCCTGGCCCGGTCCGGGATGTCGACGAGCTGCCGGTGTACCTCCATCCGGCCGGACTCGATCCTGGACACGTCGAGCAGTTCGGTGATGAGCCTGGTCACCCGGTCGGCGTCCGCGTTGACGGTCTCCAGCATGACCCGCTTCTGGTCGTCGGTGAACCGGTGCCACTTGGCCAGCAGGGTCGCGGTGAAGCCTTTGACGCTGGTGAGCGGCGAGCGCAGCTCGTGCGCCACGGTCGACACGAGCTCCGCGCGGCTGCGCTCGAGCCGGGCGCGCTGCTGGGCGCCGCGCAGGCTGATCACCAGCCGCCGGACCGGCCCGGACCCGTTCCGCCTACCGTCGTGGTCGCGGACGTAGCCGACGGAGACGAGCAGTTCCGTCCCGTCGGTGAGGTACAGCGACCGTTCGGGGTGCCGGGTCCTCGTCGACAGCCCGTGGTAGGGATCGACGAACACCCACCAGTCGCGCTCATCGGCGTCGCGGAACGGGAGCACGTCGGAGACGAACTTGCCCAGCGCCTCCTCCGGCGCGATGGAGGTCAGCCTGGCGGCGGCGCGGTTGAAGACGATGACCCGGCCCGCCTCGTCGGCCACCACGAGCCCATCGGGAAGCTCGTCGGCCAGCAGGCGCGTGGTGCCGGTTCCCGCGTCACCCAGCAGGCCGTCGCGTGACATGCCCGGGCTCGCGTTGATCTCTTCCACGACAGCGACGCCTCCGTCCCGGCATTGCCGCGTCACACCAGCCCGGTCACGGCGGGCTGGCCCATGATGCGGGTGACGGAATGTAGTCAGACTCTAGCGCGCGGAACCACCCTCATAACAGCCCCGCGGCGGATTTCTCTGTGTTGTAGCGCAAACACCCTATGCCACAACCATTCCTTACGCATCATAAGGGTTCGCTACGAGTTGTGAGCAAAGGGACCGATATCCAGATCTCTGCTCGTGAGACGCATAACAATCGGCCCGGATGGCCGCCCGCGACCGCCTGCACCGCGGGGCCGGCGGGCTGCGGCGCCGCACCGCCAAACGGGTACCGGCAGCGAATGCCGCCCGGCGCGGAAGACCGCGTGCAGTTACCCTGCGTATTTAGATGGTAACTACTCACGATCATGAGGGGAGTGGGCCCCGAGGGCGGCGGCGGACGCGTAGAGGCACACGGCGGCGGCGGCCGCCAGGTTCAGGCTTTCCGCCTTGCCGTAGATGGGCACGGCCACGCTGTCATCTGCCAGCGCGGCCAGTTCGCGCGGCAGCCCCCACGCCTCGTTGCCGAAGAGCCACGCGGTGGGAGCGCTGAGCAGCTTGCGGACGCGGGAGTCGTCGAGGGAGCCGTCCGCGCGGCCATCGGCGGCGACGATGCGCACGCCCGCCTCGCGCAGCGCGCCCGCCGCCTCGCTGAGCCGAACCCCGGCCACGACCGGGAGATGAAACAGGCTGCCGGCGCTGGCGCGCACGCATTTGCCGTTGTACGGATCCACGGAGGCGTCAGCGAAAATGACCGCGCCGGCGCCGGCCGCGTCCGCGGTGCGCAGCACCGTGCCCGCGTTGCCCGGGTCCCGCACGTTCGCCAGCAGCGCAACGAGCCGCGGCGCCTCGGCGATCGCCCGGTCCAGCGGGACATCCACGAAGTCACATACGGCGAGCATGCCCTGCGGCGTCACGGTCTGCGCCAGATCGCTCATCGCGTCGCCGCTGATCACGTGCACCGGGATCCCGGCGTCGGCCGCGGCCGCCACCAGCCTGGCGTGCCGTGACTGCGCGGGTGCCGTGACGAAGAGATCGGTGGTACGCGCCCCAGATGCGAGCGCCTCCGCAACAGCCTGCGGGCCTTCCGCGAGGAAGGCCCGCGCGCGCAGGCGGAACGCCCGCTTGGTCAGCCGGCGCGCCGCCGCCAGGCGCGCCGCGCTGAGATTCCGGTACTCGCTGATCGCCGGCAGGCCTTCCGGCTAGGCGGCCGCGCCCGGCGCGCCGGAGACGTCCGGCAGCGCCTTGCGCGCCACGTCGACCAGGGCGGCGAACGCGGCCTCGTCCGCGACCGCCAGCTCGGCGAGTATCCGGCGGTCGACCTCGACCCCGGCCAGCCTCAGCCCCTGCACGAACCTGTTGTACGTCATGCCGTTCGCGCGCGCCGCCGCGTTGATGCGCTGGATCCACAGCCGCCGGAAAGCGCCCTTGCGGTCCTTGCGGTCGCGGTAGGCGTACGTCATCGAGTGGAGCACCTGCTCCTTGGCCTTGCGGTACAGCCTGGACCGCTGCCCCCGGTAACCGCTCGCCCGCTCGAGCACCACCTTGCGCTTCTTGTGGGCGTTCAGCGCCCTTTTCACGCGTGCCATAATTCCTCCCTCGCTGTCCGATCACACCGTCACACCCGCGCGTTACTTGCCCAGCATCTTCTTGATCTCCCTGGCGTCCGCCGGGGAGAGCCGGACCGCGCCGGCCAGCCGGCGCGTGACGCGGGATGACTTGTGCTCGAACAGGTGGTTGCGATTCGCGCGAAGGCGCATCACCTTCCCTGTACCGGTGAGCCTGAACCGCTTGGCGGCGCCGCTGTGCGTCTTCATCTTCGGCATGGTCGCCGTCGTCTCCGTTTCGTCCGCATGCCGCGCAGGCGGCACGCCCCTCACTTTTCGCCGCCCGCGGGGCAGCCTCACCAGGCGGCGCCGACCGGCTCTCCGGCCGGGCCAGCGCCGCGAACCCAGCATGTGGCTGGGTAAGCCTTCCGGCTCCCTTACCGGACTACCCCGGCACCGTCATCCTCCGCGACCGGCTCGGCGGCCGCCTGCGCGGCCGCGGTGCGCTGGCTCGGGACCTGGCGTGCCTGCGCGCCGGCCTGGGAACCGCTGCGATCGGCCCTGGCCTCGCTCTTCTTCCGGTGCGGGCCGATCACCATGATCATGTTCCGTCCGTCCTGCTTGGGCTGGGATTCGACGAAGCCAAGCTCCTCGACATCCTCGGCCAGACGCTGCAGCAGACGGAATCCGAGTTCCGGCCTGGACTGCTCTCGTCCCCGGAACATGATCGTCACCTTGACCTTGTCTCCCGCCTTGAGGAACCGCTCGACGTGGCCCTTCTTTGTGCCGTAGTCGTGCGGGTCGATCTTGGGACGGAGCTTGATCTCCTTGACGATCGTCTGCGTCTGGTTCTTGCGCGACTCCCTGGCCTTGACCGCGGATTCGTACTTGAATTTTCCGTAGTCCATGAGCCTGGCGACCGGGGGGCGCGCCGTCGGCGCTACCTCGACCAGATCGAGATCGGCCTCCTGGGCGATGCGGAGCGCCTCGTTGATCGAGACGATCCCGATCTGCTCACCCTTCGGGCCGACGAGCCGAACCTCCGGAGCGCGGATGCGCTCGTTGACACGCGTTTCGGCGCTGATGTGACCTCCTGAGCCTCATCTGAAGCCGCCGGCCTGTCCGGCGGCGCCTGCCGCGACCGCGCCCGACGAAAAAGCCCCGCCAGGCGCATGCACCGCGGGGCAACCACAACGACGGCGCCGTCCCCGGTACACGGCGGCACCGGAAGCCGCGCCGTGCCAGATGCCCGCCGTTCGCCGCGCTACCCGCGCCGGCGGCCGGGACATCTGGCCGGACCCGCCGGCCCAAGGGCCGGCCAGGTGGGAGGTGGTCCTCCGCTTTGCACGTCTGGCACGTGAATACCAGACTGGTCAGCGACCAAGCGTAACAGCAATCGGCGCTCTTGTGGTATTCCGGTGGCACCAGAAGGTGGTAGCCACCCCGTGACGGGCTAGTTCAGGACGCGGTTGCGGAAGGTGCGGGCACCCAGGTAGCCGAACACGACGCTCCCGCCGATCAGCACGAGCAGCACCGCCCACAGCGGCATGTGGCCGAGTTCCGGCGTCAGCACGGCCCGCAGGCCCTCGGACATGTAGACCATCGGGTTGACCAGGACCAGGATCTGCAGCCAGCGGATGGAGTGCAGCGCGGACCACGGGTAGTAGACGCAGCCCAGCATGGTGGCCGGCAGCAGGATCACGGCGAACAGCATCTGCATCTTGCGGGGGTCCATGATCGTGCCCAGCAGCAGGCCGAGGGCAGCGGTGAGCATCGACGCCGCGACCAGGATGAGCGCGAACAGCGCCCAGTTGGTCACGTGCACGCTCGGTGCCTGCCCGGAGGCGTGCACCAGCAGCACGATGGGGAAGACGATGAGCGCGCCGATGAACGACTGCACCGCGCCCGCCGAGATCTTCTGCACCGCGAGCACCCGGATCGGCACCGGGGCGAGCGCCCTGTCCTCGATCGTCCGCTGCCAGGAGAACTCCATCACGAGCGGGAACGTCACCGCCATGATTCCCTGCATGAGAAGCATGGAGGCCATGAGCCCCGGTACCAGGATGGTGGCGAAGTTGACGCCCGAGGCCGCCGCTCCGGCACGCGCGGCTCCGCCCGCCGCACCGCCCAGCATGAAGCCACCGCCGATCTTCGGGAAGACGTAGGCGAAGACGAAGACGAACAGCAGCGGCTGCATGACCGCGCGGGTGAAGGTGGCCACCGCGTTGCGCCGAAGCACACGGAACTCGCGGGCCATCATCGCGGCGAAAGTCCTCGCCAGCGTGGGGTGCGGGACCGGCGCCTCGGTGATCAGCGCCGCGACACCCGCCCCGCCGGCTTCCGCCGCACCGGCGGGCGGCGCCTCAAGATTCGTGCTGGTAGCCATGACTATTCCCGGTACTCCCTTCCGGTCAGGGTGAGGAAAACCGTCTCCAGGCTGGGCTTGAGCTGGGCGGCGTCACGCACGTGCAGCCCGTCGCGGGCACCCGCCGCCACCAGCTCGCCGAGCACGCCGTCCGGCTCGCGGGTGAACACCCGGACCTGATCGCCGTCCGTCTCTATCTTGCTGATCCCGGGCCGCCCGGTGATTCCCGCCTTCCCGGCCAGCCCGTCAGGCACCGCGCTCTCGTACCGCACGGTGATAACCGTGTCGGCGCCGGTGCTCTGCTTGAGGTCGTCCACGGTGCCGGCGGCCAGCACCCGGCCGTGGTCGATCACCGCGACCCGGTCGCACAGCGCCTCGGCTTCTTCCATGTAATGCGTGGTCAGAAGGATGGTCTGGCCCTGGTCGTGCAGCACCCGCAGGATGTCCCAGAGGTTGACCCTGGTCTGGGGGTCGAGCCCGGCGGTCGGCTCGTCGAGGAACAGCACGTCCGGGCGGTGCACCAGGGCGCGGGCGATCAGCAGCCGCCTTGCCTGGCCGCCGGACAGGTCGGTGGCCATCGCCCTGCGCCGGTCCGCGAGCCCGAAGGCGTCCAGCAGCTGCTCGGCCCGGCGGCCCGCCTCCCGCGCGCCGAGGCCGAAGAACCGGCTGCGGAACTCCAGATTCTCGGCCACCGTGAGCTGCATGTCCAGCGTGTTGTTCTGCGTGACGACGCCGATCCGGCGCTTGACCGCGACCGGGTCGCCGACCACGTCCACGCCGGCCACCCAGGCGCGCCCGCCGGTCGGCAGAACCAGCGTGGTGAGCATGCCGATCGTTGTCGACTTGCCCGCGCCGTTCGGCCCGAGCAGGCCGAAGAACTCGCCGGACGGCACGTCCAGGTCGATGCCCCGCACCGCCTGCACGTCACCACGGGAGGTCTTGTATGTCTTGCGCAGATCCTCGGTCCTGATGGCCGCCTCCGCGTCCGGCAGCCCGGTCCGCATCAGCTGTGCGCTCGCGTGAGTCACTTGCCGCGCTCCTCTTGTACCAGCTTGCTGAACCGTTCGATTGTGTCGACGAGGAATTTCCTGATGACCGGCTCGTCCGCCGAGTCGATGTAATCAAAGGCGTCGTGCCATCTCGGGACGGTTTCGCCGAGAGCTGCATCAACCTTCGCGCCGCCGGCGTCGGTCAGGTAAAGGCGCACAACCCGGCGGTCCCCGTCGTCCCGCCGCCGTTCCACGTACCCATCCCGCACCAGCGTGTCCACCATGGACGTCAGCGTGCCCGCGGCCCACCAGCCGCGGGCCGCGACCTCGCTGGACTTGAGCCCGTCCTCGGCCGCGAGCAGCCGCAGCACGCCGAGGCCGGCCGGACTGACGCCAAGCCCCTGGGCCGCGCGCCACCAATAAGCCCCCATCAGCCGGCTCGCCATGCCCGCCAGCGACGACAGCGGCGCGTCCGCGGGGACCTCGGGCCCCGCTTCGCCCCAGACCACGAGGCGCGGCTTGCCAGCGCCCGGGGCCGCGTGCCCGCAGCCAGGGCCCGCGCCCGCCCCCGCGGAGGAAGCGCCCGCGGAGGAAGCGCCCGCGGAGGAAGCGCCCGCGCCCGCCCCCGGAGGCGCGGGCGCGGGCCCCTCGGATGGCTGCCCCGTTAGCACCCGCCCAAGTATGCCCGGCCACAACTTCGAGGTCAAATCTTTTGGCACCGAAGTTTCCAAATTAGCCGAGCCCTAGAAGCGGCACGATGGAAATCTGAGCCGGTTATAACCGGCACAGATTTCCATCGTTGCGGGCCGAGCCGGGAGCACGGGACCGAGGGCGGGAGCACGGGACCGAAGGCGAAGCACGGGACCGAAGGCGGAAGCACCGGACCGAAGGCGGAAGCACCGGACCGAGGGCGGAAGCACCGGACCGAAGGCGGAGCACCGGACCGAGGGCGGAAGCACGGGGCTAGGGTGTTGGCAGGGACGAAAGTGGGAAGCGGGGCGAAGCTGCGGCCGGGAGGTAACGCGAGAGTTAGGGAGTGCTGTGGCGGCGGAGTTCGCTCTGATGAGCGGAGCGGCGGAGGAGTTCGGCTTCGCCGGCCGAGCGCATCGCCGGCAACGGGGCGGGGCGGGCGGTCATGAGCTCTACCTGGGCGGCGGCCTGGTGCAGGAGCATCGCGAAGCCGCCGGCGACGGCCGCGCCCGCCGCGGCGGCCGCGGCGGCCAGGGGGGTCGGCCACGGGCTGTACACCACGTCGAGGACTGCCGCGGGCGCGCTCGGGGAACGCACCATCCGTTCGGTATAAAAATCGGCGGCACCGGGCGGCAGGGTGGAGATCAGCAGGTCCGGAGCACGGTCTTCGGGTTCACCGAACGAGCGCAGCCGCACCCGCAGGGCAAGCTTTCGCGCGGCGGCGAGCAGGACGCCGGCCCGGGCCGGGTCCCTGACCATAACGTCCGCACCGTCCACGCCGAGGTCGCGCAGCGCCGCGAGGGCCGAGCACGCGGTCGCTCCCGCGCCGAGGATCGTCACGCTGCGGGGCGCGGGCGCACTCGCCTCCTTCAGCGCCGCCACCATGCCGTGCACGTCGGTGTTGTAGCCATGCCTGCTGCCCGCGCGAAAGATCACCGTGTTCGCAGCCTCACAGCCGGAGGCTAGCGGGTCCGTGTAATCGAGCAGTGGCAGCACCGCCCGCTTCAGCGGCATCGTGAGTGACAGGCCCGCCCAGTCGCCGTCACACGACGCGATCAGGCCGGGCAGCCCCGCCTCGTCGCACTCGATCGCCGCGTAAGACCAGTCGTGCAGGCCAAGCGCGGCGTACGCGGCGCCGTGCAGGACCGGCGACAGCGAATGGCCGATCGGCGAGCCGAGGACGGCGGCTTTCATGGCTGGCGGGCTCCGGCCCTCACCCCTGGCCGGGCAGCGGCGTCGGGGAAAACTCGGACGTGCCGTTCTTGAAGCTGATGAAGTACAGCCAGTTGCCTGCCGCCGGGTGGAGCGCGGCCTCGATCGCGGCCCTGCCCGGGTTGTCGATCGGGCCCGGGGGCAGGCCATAGTTCAGGTACGTGTTGTACGGGCCCGGCGTGCTGATCTCCTTGGTCGTCGCCGCGGTGCCGAACAGGCCGAGGCCGTAGAACACCGTGCTGTCGAACTGCAGCCTCATGTGCTGTGCCAGCCGGTTGTAGACCACGCGGGCGATCTTCCCGTAGTCGGAGAGCCTTCCGCCTTCCGCCTGCACCAGGCTGGCCACGATGATCGCCTGGGTCGGCGTCAGGTGCACCTGCGCCGCCGCGCCGGGCAGGTTGACGACGGCCGCCTCCTGGGTGAACCGCTGCACCATCGCCTGCAGCACGCTGAGCGCCGTCGCGTTCGGCTGAACCTGGTAGGTCGCCGGGAACAGGTAGCCCTCCGGCTTGCCACCCGCGTATGCGGGGAGGCCGAGCTGTGCGGGGCTGGCCAGCACGTGCTGGTAATCGCTCAGCGGTATGCCGGACCGCTCGCCGAGCACGACCGCGACCTGCGACGTCCGCAGGCCCTCGGGGAACGTGATCGTGAGCTGCACGCGGTTGGCCGGGTTCAGCAGGTCCTGATACGCGATGCTGGCCTGCATGTGATGGTGGAGCCGGTAGAAGCCCGCCTCGAGGCCCGCGGCGGACGTGCTGTGCTCCGCGGCGAGCACGAACGCGCGGGAACTGGCCACCACCCCGAGTTCCTGCAGCCGGGGCCCGAGGCTGCTTGCCGTGTCACCGCTCTTGACCTGGACCATCACGCTGGGGGTGGTGCCGGGGCCGGAGTAGTCGGCCGGGAAGAACTTGCCCTCGACGAACCGGTAGGCGTAGAAGCCGCCGATCGCGAGCGGCAGCACGATAACGAGCAGCAGCACGAGGGCCGCCGCCGGGGCGAGCCGGCGCAGCCCGCGGCGCCTCGGGCGGTCGCTGCCGCCGGGGCCGCGGCCGGAGCCGCCAGGGCCGCCGAAGTCATCGCCGGGACCGCCCCGGCCGCGGCGGCGCGCGCGGCCACGGCGCCTGCCGCGGCGGCCGTCACCGCCGCCACGGTCGTCGCTTTCGTCACCGGGATCCCCGAAGCCGGGCAGGAACCTGTCGTCGGCATCGCCGTCGTCCCAGCCCGCGTCCTCCTCGCCCTGGCCGGGATACGGGCCGTCGCCGGGGGCGTACGCGGCCCCCGCAGGGTAGCCGGCGCCGGCCGGGTAACGCTCGCCGGGCGGATAGCCGGCGGGAGACCGGTAGCCACCCTCGGGCGGATAGCGGTCCGGAGGATAACCGCCGGGCGGGTAACCGGGGTCCGGCGGGTACTGGGCGCCGTCGGCGGGCTCATACCGCGCATGCCGCCGGGGATCCCGGCCCGGCGGGGCGTACGGATCGCGCGGCGTGCGGTCATCGCGTCGCGGGCGGGGATCGCGATCGCGCGGCGCGGCGGGCGGCCAGTTTCCCTGCCTCCCGGCGGGACGAGGCGGCTGTACGGCCGCGGGGTCCCGCGGCCACGGCTGCCGCTGGGCCGCGTCGCGCGGCCAGGCGGGCTCACGGGGATCACGGGACTCACGGGAGCGCGACGGCTCCTGCGGGCGGCCGTATCCCGCCGTGCGCTGCCTGGCGGCCGGATTTCGCCGGTCATGGCCCCAGGATTCCCGTGCTCCTTGTGGTTCCCGTGGTTCCCGTGGTTCCCGGAGGGGCACGTCCTGGCCTGGCCAGATGCCGCCAGGGCCGGTGGCGCCCCGGCCACTGTCGCCGCGCCAGATGCCGCCAGGGCCGCTGTCACCGGGGGGACCGGGGGGCCGTCCCCCAGGGCGAGCGGGGTCGCCGCGCCAGATGCCGCCGCTGCCGGTGCCGCTGCTGCCGGTGGCGTCGCGGTCGTATTCGCCGTCCCCGCGGCCGGCGTGCCGCGCGCTCATCCGCCGGCTCCGCTGCGGTCGGGGCCGGGAAGCACCAGGTCACCGGGCGGGCACCCGGTCCGGCGCTCCGCGTCCAGCGTGGCCTGCAGCAGCACCGCCGCGGCGGCCTGGTCGGACGCGAGACGGCGCGCCCGCGAATCGCGGCCGCCCTGGCGCAGCGCGGCATGCGCCGAAACCGTGGTGAAACGTTCATCGACCAGCCGTACCGGCACCGGCGCGACACGGGCCGCCAGAGCCGCCGCGAATTCCCGCGCCGTGGCCGCCGCCGGGCCGTCCCGGCCCGACAGCGACCTGGGCAGGCCGACGATGATCTCTACGGCGTCCTCGGCTTCGGCCAGCGACGCCAGCTCATCCAGGTCGTTTTTGCCGCGCCTGACGAACGTCAGCGGGCTGGCCAGGATGCCGCCGGGATCGCTGCGGGCCACGCCGATGCGTACCGAACCCGGGTCGACAGCCAGGCGGACGCCGGCCCTCACCGGCAGCCCGGTTCGCGACAACATGGAAACACGTTACCCGCCGCCCCGCGCCCTGTCCCGCAATGCGCCGCGGACCACCTCAGATGCGGCGTCAATGACCTGCGGATCCGGGTTCGCCGCGCCGCCGCCCTGCGCGACGTCAGGCCTGCCGCCGCCACCGCCGCCCAGCGCCCGCGCCGCGAGGCCGACCAGGGTGCCGGCGTTGAGCCCCAACCCGCGGCCCGCCTCGTTGACCGCGATCACCACGACCGGCCGGCCGGCCGGCATGCCGGTCATCATCACGACGGCGGGCCGCAGCGCCGGGAGCCTGCCACGCACGTCGAGCGCGAGCTTGCGGATGCCGTCCGCGTCGGTGCCGTCCGGCACGCGGTGCGCGACGAACGCGACGCCGCCGATGTTCTCCGCCGCGTCGGCGATCGTGCCCGCGGACTCGAGCAGCTGGGCGGAGCGGAGCCGGTTCAGCTCGCGTTCGGCGTCGCGCAGCCGGGTCACGACGCCGGAGATCCGCTCGGGCAGCTCCTCCGGCCGGGCCTTGAGCTGCTCGCTGAGCTGGCTGACGAGCACGCTCTCCCTGGCCAGGAAGCGGAACGCGTCGATGCCCACCAGCGCCTCCACGCGGCGCGTGCTCGACCCGATGGACGACTCGCCGAGCAGCTTCACGAGGCCGAGCTGGCCGGACCTGGCGACGTGCGTCCCGCCGCACAGCTCGCGGGAGTACTCGCCGACCTCGACGACGCGGACATCATCGGAGTACTTCTCGCCGAACAGCGCGAGCGCGCCCATCGCTCGCGCCTCGTCCAGCGAGGTGTGGAACGCGCGCACCGCCAGGTCGTTGATGAGCACGCGGTTGACCTCGTCCTCGACCTCGCGGAGCACCGTGTGCGGCACCGCGCCCGCGGCGGTGAAGTCGAATCGCAGCCTGCCCGGCGCGTTCTCCGAACCCGCCTGCGCCGCCGACTCGCCCAGAGCGCCGCGCAGCGCGCGGTGCACCAGGTGGGTGGCGGTGTGCGACCGGGAGACGGCGCGGCGCCGATCGACATCGATCTCCGCGTAGGCCGCCGCTCCGGCGATCACCTCGCCGGACCGCACCTTGCCGCGGTGCACGATCAGGCCGGGCAGCGGCGCCTGGACGTCGAAGACCTCGATTTCGGCGGGGCCCGAGGGACCGTTCACCCTGATCACGCCGTGGTCCGGCAGCTGGCCGCCGCCCTCGGCGTAGAACGGGGTGCGGTCGAGCACCACCAGGACTTCGTCGCCGGCGGTGGCCGACGGCGCCGGTACGCCGCCCACCAGCAGGCCGACGACGGCCGCCTCGCCGGTGGCCTGGTCGTAGCCGGTGAAGGCGACCTTGCCGGCCCGCTCGAGCAGCGTCGCGTAGACCGAGACGTCGAGGTTACCGGTCTTCTTCTCCGCCGCGTCCCGCCTCGCCCGCTCCTTCTGCTCCGCCATCAGGCGGCGGAAGCCCTCCTCGTCCACCGACAGCCCCTGCTCCGCGGCCATCTCCAGGGTCAGGTCGATCGGGAAGCCGTAGGTGTCGTGCAGCTGGAACGCCTGCGCGCCGGGCAGCACGGACGAGCGCCTGCGCCTGGTCTCCTCGACCGCGGCGTCGAAGATCGCGGTGCCGGTGCGCAGCGTGCCCGCGAACGCCGCCTCCTCCGCGTCGATCACCGTGTGGATGTTCGCCGCGTCCCCGCGCAGCTCCGGGTAGATGGGCGCCATCGCGTCGATCGCGACCGAGGTCAGCTCGTGCATGAACCCGGTGCCGGGCCCGGGCGCGCCGCCGCCGCGCTGGCCGCCGGCCAGCAGCCGGAGGTTGCGGATGCTGCGCCGCAGCACGCGCCGCAGCACGTAGCCGGCGCCCTCGTTGCCCGGCAGCACGCCGTCGCCGATCAGCATCACCGAGCAGCGCACGTGGTCGGCGACGACCTTCAGCGCGACGTCGGCCCTCGGGTCGCGCCCGTAGGGCTGCTCGCTGAGCTCCGCCGCCCGCTCGAGGATCTTCCAGGTGGTGTCGATCTCGTAGATGTTGTCGACGCCCTGCAGCAGCACCGCCATCCGCTCCAGGCCCATCCCGGTGTCGACGTTCCGCGACGGCAGCGGGCCCTCGATGTCGAAGTCGTCCTTGGCCCGGGCCGCGCTGAGCTGGTCCTGCATGAAGACGAGGTTCCAAACCTCCAGGTAGCGGTCCTCGTCCGCCTCGGGGCCGCCGTCGCGGCCGTATTCCGGTCCCCGGTCGTAGTAGATCTCCGAGCAGGGGCCGCCCGGGCCGGCCACGCCCATGTGCCAGTAGTTGTCCTTGAGCCCGCGGCGCTGGATCCGGCTCTCCGGAAGGCCGATCGCCTCACGCCAGATCGCGTACGCCTCGTCGTCGTTGTGCAGCACCGTCGCCCACAGCCGGCTCTCCGGGAAGCCGAACCCGCCGTCCGCCTCGGACATGGTCAGCAGCTCCCAGGCGAACGGGATCGCACCCTCCTTGAAGTAGTCGCCGAACGACCAGTTGCCGAGCATCTGGAAGAACGTCGCGTGCCGGCTGGTCCTGCCGACCTCCTCGATGTCCAGCGTCCGAACGCACTTCTGCACGTCCGCCGCTCGCCTGAACGGCGGGGTCTGCTGGCCGAGGAGGTAGGCCTTGAACGGCTGCATGCCGGCGATGACGAACAAGACCGTGGGATCGTCGGCGACCAGGCTGGCCGAGGGCACGATCGTGTGCCCCTGCTTCTTGAAATATGTCAGGAACCGCCTGGCGATCTCCGCCGACTCCATCTGAACGTCCTCACTGATCGTCTTCTTCTTGTGCTCTGAGGTTAGGGCCTCCCGGCTCCGGATGCCGAGCCATATACAGGTCCATGCCCTCGCGCACGTCGCGGGCGAACCGCACGACCTCCCGCCCGGCCAGCTTGCCGGATACCTGGCGGCGCAGCGCAGTGACACGCCGGTAACCCATGATCCCGCCCGTGGCGCCGAGCACCAGCCAGAATCCCCTGCGAATCATGTGTCAGACCTCCCGGAAGGCAGCTCACGTCCCCGTCCGCCGTTCAGCTGGTTCCCCAGCGTGACTCGTCCCGTCCGGCGCACGCTCACCGCGTGGCGGACGCCGTAGGCGAGGGCGGCGGCGCGGCCGACGGGGCCGCTCGCGATCGCGCGGCCGAGGCCGGCCAGCGCCGACACCTGGCCCGCGAGCTCGGACATGCCGGCGCCGAGCTCGTCCATGCTGGCGGTGACCGCGTCGGTCCGGTCCAGCTGCTCGCTGGCCCGGTCGACGGCGGCGTTCGCCCGGGCGAACAGCGCGTCGCCGCGGCCGCGCAGCTCGGCCACCAGCTCCGTCCCGCCGGTGAGCAGGCGGGCCAGCCGGAGCATGACGTAGACGCCCACGCCGGCGAGGACCGCGAAGCTCACCGCGGCGATCAGCGCGGCGAGCGCAGTGGCGTTCATTCGGATCCCCTTTCGGCTACGTCTTTCGGGTCACCCTGATCCCCCGCGTCCCCCCGCAGGATCGCACGGATGCGCGCCGCCCGTTCGGAAAACCGTGCCTCGAGCCCGTGCCCGGAAGGCTCATAATAGGTGCGGCCGCCGACGGGCTCGGGGGCATAGCGCTGCGCGACGACGCCCTCGGGGGTGTCGTGCGGGTACACGTAGCCCTCGCCGTGCCCCAGCCTGGCCGCGCCGGCGTAGTGCGCGTCGCGCAGGTGCGCGGGCACCGCGCCGAGCCGTCCCGCGCGCACGTCCGCCTCGGCGGCGCTGATCGCCTTGATGACGGAGTTGGACTTCGGCGCCAGCGACAGGTGGATCACCGCCTGCGCCAGGTTGATCCGCGCCTCCGGCAGGCCGACGAACTCGACGGCGTGCGCCGCGGCGATGGCGGTCTGCAGCGCGGCCGGGTCCGCCATCCCGACGTCCTCGCTCGCGTGCACGATCAGCCGGCGCGCGATGAACCGCGGGTCCTCCCCCGCCTCGATCATCCTGGCCAGGTAGTGCAGCGCGGCGTCCACGTCGCTGCCCCTGATCGACTTGATGAACGCGCTGATCACGTCGTAGTGCTGATCGCCGTCACGGTCGTAGCGGACGGCGGCGCGGTCCACCGCGCGCTCGAGCGTCCCGGTGTCGATGACGCTGGTGCCGAGCGCCGCGGCCTCCAGGTAGGTGAGCGCGCGGCGCGCGTCACCCCCGGCGAGCCGGATGAGGTGCTCGCGCGCGTCATCGTGCAGCGTCACCTTCCCGGCGAGGCCGCGGTCGCTGCTCAGCGCGCGCTCGGCGACCTCGCGGATGTCGTCCTCGGTGAGCGGCCGCAGGGTGAGCAGCAGCGAGCGGGACAGCAGCGGGGACACCACGGAAAACGACGGGTTCTCCGTGGTCGCCCCGATGAACGACACCCAGCGGTTCTCGACCGCGGGCAGCAGCGCGTCCTGCTGCGTCTTGCTGAACCTGTGCACCTCGTCGATGAACAGCACGGTCTGCCTGCCGGTCATGCCGAGCTCGCGCCGCGCGGCGTCCACGGCCGCGCGCACGTCCTTCACGCCCGCGGTCACCGCGGAAAGCTCGACGAAGCGCCTGCTGGTGACCTGGCTGACCACGTATGCGAGCGTGGTCTTGCCGGTGCCCGGCGGCCCCCACAGCAGCAGCGACATCGGCGCGTCGTTGTCGATGAGGTTACGGAACGGCGTGCCCGGCGCGGTCAGGTGCCGCTGGCCGATCACCTCGTCAAGACCCCGCGGGCGCATCCGCACCGCCAGCGGCGCGGCACGCTGCGCGGCCTGCTCCTCGGCCTCGTCGAACAAACTCGGTGACTGGCCGTCATTTCTCATGGCCACGCCCCGACACTACCCGCGGCGGCGCGATGGACGCGGCAGCCGCGGCATCAGCGGCATTTGGGTGCAATCCGCGTCGCTGTAACAGCACGGATTGCACCCGAACCCCGGGGAAGGGTGGATCCGCGCCCCGGAGGCGCGGCGGGGAGAGACGGGGCGGCGGGCGAGCGCGGCGGGAGAGACGGGGCGGCGGGCGAGGGCGAGGGCGGGGCGGCCGCTAGGCGGATTCGGCTGGCGGGGCTGGGGTGGCGTCGACGCCGGCCTCGCGGCGCTGCTCGGGGGTGATGGGGGTCGGGGCGCCGGTCAGCGGGTCGGCGCCGGAGGCTGCCTTGGGGAACGCGATCACGTCCCGGATCGTGGGGGCGCCGGACAGCAGCATGACCACGCGGTCCCAGCCGAACGCGATCCCGCCGTGCGGCGGCGGCCCGTACCTGAACGCGTCGAGCAGGAACCCGAACTGCGACCGCGCCTCCCCCGCGGACAGCCCGATCACGTCGAACACGGCGCGCTGCATCGCGGACCGGTGGATACGGATCGACCCGCCGCCGATCTCGTAGCCGTTGCACACGATGTCGTACGCGTCGGCCAGCGCGAGGTCCGGCTCCAGCGCGAACTTGTCCGCCCATTCGGGCAGCGGCGCGGTGAACGGGTGGTGCACCGACGTCCAGCCACCCGCGCCGTCGCCGGCGAACATCGGCGCGTCGACAACCCACACGAACGACCACGCGGACGGGTCGATCAGCCCGCACCGCTGGCCGATCTCCAGCCGCGCGGCGCCGAGCAGTTCCTGCGCCTGCGACGCCTTGCCCGCGGCGAAGAAGATGCAGTCGCCCGGCGAGGCGCCCATGGCCCCGGCGAGGCCGGACCGCTCCGCCTCGGACAGGTTCCTGGCGACCGGCCCGGTGATGGCGGGCGCCGGCGTGCCGGAGCCGGTGTCGGAGTCGGCGCCGACGAGCGCGTACGCCAGCCCCCTGGCGCCGCGCGACCGCGCCCACTCCTGCCACGCGTCGAGCTCCCGGCGGGACTGCGACGCCCCGCCCGGCATCACCACCGCGCCCACGTACGGCGCCTGGAACACACGGAACTCGGTCCCCGCGAAGTAGTCGGTCAGGTCGGTGAGCTCGAGGCCGAACCGCAGGTCCGGCTTGTCCGATCCGTACCGCGCCATGGCGTCCGCGTACGTCATCCGCGGGATCGGCAGCGGCACCGGGTAGCCGGCCAGCGACCCCCACAGCGTCGCCACGATGTCCTCGGCGACGGCGATCACGTCGTCCCTGGTCACGAACGACATCTCGATGTCGATCTGGGTGAACTCGGGCTGCCGGTCCTTGCGGAAGTCCTCGTCGCGGAAGCAGCGCGCGAGCTGGTAGTACCGCTCCAGGCCGCCGACCATGAGAAGCTGCTTGAACAACTGCGGTGACTGCGGCAGCGCGTACCAGTTGCCCGGCCGCAGCCGCACCGGGACCAGGAAGTCGCGCGCGCCCTCCGGCGTGGACCTGGTGAGGTACGGCGTCTCCACGTTCACGAACCGGTGGTCGCGCATCACGTCGGACAGCAGGTAGGCGGCCTGCGACCGCACCCGCAGCGCCCGCGCGGTGTCCTCCCGCCTGATGTCCAGGTACCGGTACCTCAGGCGGACGTCCTCGCTGATGTCCGCGGCGGGTTCGACGGGGAACGGCAGCGGCTCCGCCTCGCTGAGCACCTCGACGGCGTCGGCGACGACCTCGACGTCGCCGGTGGGCAGGTCGGGGTTTTCGTTCCCGGCCGGCCGCGCCCGCACCTGCCCGGCGACCCGGATGCACGACTCCGGGCGGAGCTCGTGGGTGACAGCCTCCTCGCCGCGCCACACGACCTGGACGACGCCGCTGGCGTCGCGCAGGTCGATGAACGCGACGCCGCCGTGGTCCCTGCGCCTGGCCACCCAGCCGGCCAGCACCACCTGCTCTCCCGCGGTGCCAGCCCGCAGCGTCCCGGCCTCATGGGTGCGGATCATCTAACCGTGTCTCCTTCTGCCGGCAGCCGTTCGGTCAGCCACGCCGCCGCGGCGTCCGCGGGCACGTCATGCTGCTCGCCGTTTTCCAGATTTCTTATCCGAACGAGACCGGCGCTGCGCTCGTGGTCACCGATCAGTACCGCGTAGCTGGCCCCGGAGCGGTCCGCGGCCTTCATGGCGCCCTTGAGCCCGCGGTGGCCGAACGCCATGTCCGCCCGGATACCGGCCCGGCGCAGCGCCGTGACCAGGGTGAGCATGTCCTGCTGCGCGCCGGAGCCGAGCGGCACGCCGAACACCTGCGCGGAGTACGCGTGTGAGACGGGAACCCCCGCTCGTTCGGCTTCAATGGCAAGAACGATACGGTCCAGGCCGACCGCGAACCCGATCGATGGCAACGGCGGGCCGCCGATATCCTCCGAAAGCCCATCGTACCGGCCGCCGCCGCCGATGCCGGACTGCGCGCCGAGCAGCGGGTGGTCGAACTCGTAGGTGGTGCGGTTGTAGTAGTCGAGGCCGCGGACCAGGCGAGGCTCGTCGGACCACGGGATCGACAGGCCGGAGAGCAGGTCGCGCACGCGGTCGTGGTGCGCGGCGCACGCGGCGCACAGGTAATCGGTCATCACCGGCGCGCCGGTGAGCTGGGCCCGCACCTCGGGCCGCTTGTCGTCGAGGACCCGCAGCGGGTTCAGCTCGATCCGCTGCCGTGTCTCGGAGTCGAGGTCCAGGCCGCGGAGGTACTCCTGCAGCGCCTTCCGGTAAACGGGACGGCATTCGCGGTCGCCGAGCGAGTTCAGCAGCAGCCGCAGCCGGCGCAGCCCGAGAGCGGCGTAGGCGTCCCAGGCGACCGCGATGGTCTCCGCGTCGATGGCCGGGTCCTCGGTGCCGAGCGCCTCCAGGTCGAACTGGTAGAACTGGCGGTACCTGCCGGACTGCGGCCGCTCGTAGCGGAACACCGGCCCGGCGGTCCACACCTTGACCGGCAGCGGGCCGTTGTTCAGGCCGTGCTCGAGCACGCAGCGCAGCAGCCCGGCGGTGAACTCCGGGCGCAGCGTGATGCTCCGGCCGCCGCGGTCTTCGAAGGTGTACATCTCCTTCGTCACCACGTCGCTGGATTCGCCGACGCCGCGGACGAACAGCTGCGTGTCCTCGAACACCGCCTGCTCCAGGCGGCCGTAGCAGGCACGCCGCGCGGAGGCGGTGAACGCCTCGAGGGCCTCCGCGAACAGCGCGCCGCGCGGCGGGACGTACTCGCTGACCCCTTTGGGGGCCTGAAAGTCCACCACTACAACCCCCTCGCCGCGGGCAGCAGGCCGCTCAGGAACGGATTCCCGCGGCGCTCCGCCCCGACCGTCGTCCGCGGGCCGTGCCCGGCCAGCACGACCGTCTCGTCCGGCAGCGTCAGGCAGACCCGGGACAGGCTGCGCAGGATCTCGCGGTGGTCGCCACCGGGCAGGTCGGTGCGGCCGATGGAGCCGGCGAACAGCAGGTCGCCGCTGAAGATCACGCCAGCGTCCTCCGGCATCCCCAGCGCCCCGGGGGTTCCGGGGGTCCCGGGGGTTCCCGGCGTCCCGGCCGTCCGGAACGTGACGGAGCCGGGAGTATGGCCGGGTGCGTGGTCCACGGTCAGCTCGACCCCGCCCAGGGTCAGCGCGGTGCCGTCGGTCAGCTCCCGCACGTCGTCCGGCTCGCTCAACGTCAGGCCGCCGAACAGCTCCTGTCCGGGCCCGAGCGGGAAGCCCTTCGCCGGGTCGCTGAGCAGCTCGCGATCACCGGGATGTATGAACGCGGGGATGTCTTTCGCGCCGCAGAGCGGCGCCACCGACCACACGTGGTCGATGTGACCGTGCGTGAGCAGCACCGCGATAGGCTTCAGTCGATGGCGGGCGAGGATCTCCTCGATCCCGCGCTGCGCGTCCTGACCCGGGTCGATGATCACGCATTCCTCGGCAGGGGCCGGCGCGACCACATAACAGTTGGCGGCGAGCGCACCCGCGGGAAACCCAGTGACTAGCACGGAGACAGGCTACCGAGCCGGCCGTCACGGCAGCGAACCGATAACGGCGGTACCTATTCTGATTCTGGCCAGGTACGATTCGCGAACGATCGGGCACGATCGCCGTCAAGACAGACGTTTTGGCGAATTATCGGGCTTGGGTTGCTGGCCTGGGGCAATCGCTCATGGGGAACACGGAGGTCCAGACCGTTGGCGGGTAAGAAGGATCGGCAGCGCAGGCGGGCTCGTGAGCGCTACATGCGCCAGCAGGAACGCCGGGTGGAACACGTACACAAGATCCGTAAGCGCACCAGCATCGGCGTCGCCGCCTGCGCCGTCGCCGGCCTGATAGCGGGCCTCGTCATTCTGCTCACCGGGGGCGGCGGCAATTCCGCCGCGGCGTCCAAGTCCACGCCGACACCCACCGCGTCGCCCACCCCCGCGGCGAGCACGATCGCCGAGCCAGCGCATCGCTGTACGTACACATCGAGCCCGCCGGCCGCGCGGTCGGTGAGCCTGCCGCCGACGGCCCCCGACTACACGGCGAGCTACCAGGCGACGATCAACACCAACCGCGGCAAAATTGTTATCAACCTGCTGAACGCCAAGGCGACCTGCACGGTCAACTCGTTCGTCCACTTGGCGGAGGCGGGCTACTGGGACAACAGCCAGTGCCACCGGGTGTCCAACAGCGCCCCGCTGTACATGCTGCAGTGCGGGGACCCGTACGCGACCGCCGCGACGAAGCTGACCTGCGGTTCGACCAGCAAGGTTGGCACCGGCGGCCCGGGTTACGCGTTCGCCAGCGAGAACCTCACCGGGGCGAAGTACAACGCCGGAACGCTCGCGATGGCCAACAGCGGAACCGCGACCAGCAACGGCAGCCAGTTCTTCCTCGTCTACAAGAACACGAGCCTGCCGCCGGACTATACGCCGTTCGGGACCATTACATCTGGCCTGGACATTGTCCAGAATGTAGCGAAGGGTGGCTACTCGTGCCAGTATGCCGGGGCGGGCGGCGGAGCACCTAAGGAGAAGGTCATCATCGACAGCGTGACGATCAAGAAGACCTGATGTGAGATAGCGAGACCTGAGCCGGCCGCACCGGGGCCGGCGGAGAACCAGGAGGTTCGCCGTGACCACCGCCAACGATCCGTGGGGCCGGGTAGACGCCGACGGGACGGTCTACGTGCGTACCGCCGAGGGCGAGCGGGTGATCGGCTCGTGGCAGGCGGGGAGCCCGGAGGAGGCGCTCACGTTCTTCCGGCGCAAGTACCAGTCGCTGGAGACCGAGGTCACCCTGCTCGAACAGCGCATAACCAGCACCGAGCTCGCGCCGGCCCAGGCTCAGGCATCGGTGCAGCGGCTGCTGAAGTCCGTCGGCGAGGCCAACGCGCTCGGCGACCTGGACGGGCTGCGCGACCGCCTGGAGGCGCTCACCGAGCGGGTAGGTCACCGCCGCGAGGAGGCGCGGGCGGCCCGGGAGCAGGCCCGGGCCGAGGCCCGCGACGTCAAGGAGCGGATCGTGGCCGAGGCGGAGCAGATCGCCGCCGAGGCGACGCACTGGAAGGCGAGCGGCGAGCGGATGCACGAGCTCCTGGAGGAGTGGAAGGCCGCCCCGCACGCCGACCGGTCCGTCGAGGCCGTGCTGTGGAAGCGGCTGTCGGCGGCGCGTAACCAGTTCACCAAGCGGCGCAAGGCGTATTTCGCGACGCTGGAGGCCGACCGGGAGCAGGTCCGGCTGCGCAAGGAGAAGATCGTGGCCGAGGCGGAGGCGCTGTGCACCTCCACCGCATGGGGGCCGACGACCAGCGCGTTCCGCGAGCTGATGCGGGCCTGGAAGCAGGCCGGGCGGGCCGGCCGGGACGTCGAGGCCGAGCTGTGGAAGCGGTTCCGTGAGGCACAGGACAAGTTCTTCGCCGCCCGCGCGGAGGTGTTCTCGGTCAAGGAGGCCGAGCTGCGCGAGCACGCGCGGGTGAAGCAGGAGCTGCTGGAGCAGGCGCAGGCCCTGCTCCCGGTGACCGACGTGCGCGCCGCCCGCTCCGCGCTGCGCTCCATCCAGGAACGCTGGGAGCTGGCCGGCGCGGTGCCGCGCGACTCCCGGGAGCAGCTCGAGTCCGGGCTGCGCCGCGTGGAGGAAGCGGTACGCAAGGCCGAGGACACCCAGTGGCGCAAGTCCAACCCCGAGGCGCTCGCCCGGGCCGAGGGAACGGTCGCCCAGCTGCGCTCGGCGATATCGGGGCTGGAAGACCAGCTGGCGCGGGCACGCGAACGCGGTGACGCCAAGGCGGAGCGCGAGGCGGAGGAGGCGCTGGCCGCGCGCCGCGCCTGGCTCGAAGAAGCCGAGCGCACGCTGGCGGAGTTCAGCTCCTAGCTGGTCATTCGGTAGACGTCGTAGACGCCGTCGACGTTGCGGACGGCGCGCAGCACGTGGCCGAGGTGCTTGGGGTCGCCCATCTCGAAGCTGAACCGGCTGATCGCCACCCGGTCCCTGCTGGTCGTCACCGACGCCGACAGGATGTTGACGTGCTGGTCGGACAGCACCCTGGTGATGTCGGACAGCAGCCGTGTCCGGTCCAGCGCCTCCACCTGGATCGCGACGAGGAACACCGATCCCTCGGTGGGCGCCCAGTGCACGGTGACCATCCGCTCGCGCTGTGTCGCGGTCAGGTGAGCCAGGTTGACGCAGTCGGCGCGGTGCACCGAGACGCCATGGCCATGTGTGACGAAGCCCTGGATCTCGTCACCGGGCACCGGCGTACAGCACTTCGACAGCCGTACCCACACGTCGGCCGCGCCCTCGACCTCGACGCCGGAATCGCCCGGAGCACGGGGCTGCGGCGCCTTGGCCGGCGTGGTCGCCTCGGCCAGGTCCTCCTGCGCGCCGGCCAGGCCGCCCGCCGACCGGACCAGCTTGGTGGCAACCGACTGGGCGCTGACGCGCCCGTCGCCGACGGCCGCGTACAGCGCGGACAGGTCGGAGTAGTGCAGTTCCCTGGCGATGTCGAGCAGGGTGCCGGCGGTCGCCAGCCGCTGCAGCGGCAGCCCCTGCTTGCGCATGGCGCGGGCGATGAGGTCCTTGCCGGCCTCCACCGCGGCCTCCCGGCGCTCCTTGGAGAACCACTGCCGGATCTTGTTGCGGGCACGGGCGCTCTTGACGAACTTGAGCCAGTCCCGGCTCGGTCCCGCCTCCTGCGCCTTGGAGGTGAAGATCTCCACCGTGTCGCCGTTGTCCAGCGTGCTTTCCAGCGCGACCAGGCGGCCGTTGACCCGGGCGCCGATCGTCCGGTGCCCGACCTCGGTGTGAATCGCGTAGGCGAAGTCGACCGGGGTCGCGCCCTGCGGGAGCGCGATCACCTCGCCGCGCGGGGTGAACACATAGACCTCGGCGGACGCGAGGTCGAACCGGAGCGAGTCGAGAAACTCGGCGGGGTCTTCGGTCTCACGCTGCCAGTCGACCAGCTGGCGGAGCCAGGCCATCTCGGTTGTCTCGTCCTTGGCGCCGCTGGAGCCCTTGGCGCCGAAGATCATCTCTTCTTTGTACTTCCAGTGCGCCGCGACCCCGTACTCGGCCCGCTTGTGCATGGCCCAGGTGCGGATCTGCAGTTCCACCGACTTGCCGCCGGGGCCGATGACGGTGGTGTGCAGCGACTGGTACATGTTGAACTTCGGCATCGCGATGTAGTCCTTGAACCGGCCGGGTACCGGGTTCCATCGCGCGTGGATCGTGCCGAGCGCCGCGTAGCAGTCCCGCACCGAGTCGACGAGGACCCGGATGCCCACCAGGTCGTAGATGTCGTCGAAGCCGACGTTGCGGGCGATCATCTTCTGGTAGATCGAGTAGTAGTTCTTCGGGCGGCCGGTGACCCTTCCCTTGATCTTCGCCTCGTGCAGGTCGCCGGACAGGTCCGCGATGACCTCCTGCATGAAGTCGTCCCGGCGAGGTGACCTCTCGTAGACCAGCCGCACGATCTCGTCGTAGCGCTTCGGGTAGAGCGTGGCGAACGCCAGGTCCTCGAGCTCGTGCTTGACCTTGTTCATGCCCAGCCGGTGCGCGAGCGGCGCGAAGATCTCCAGGACCTCCCGGGCCTTGCGCTCCTGCTTTTCCCGGGGCAGGTAGCGCAGCGTGCGCATGTTGTGCAGCCGGTCCGCGAGCTTGATGACCAGGACACGGATGTCCTTGGACATCGCGACGACCATTTTGCGCACGGTCTCGGCCTCGGCGGACTCGCCGTACTTGACCTTGTCCAGCTTGGTCACCCCGTCGACCAGCGCCGCGACGTCCTCGCCGAACTCGCCGCGCAGCTCGACCAGCGTGTACGGGGTGTCCTCGACGGTGTCGTGCAGCAGGGCCGCGCACAGCGTCTCGGTGTTCATGCCGAGCTCGGCGAGGATGGTGGCGACGGCGAGCGGGTGCGTGATGTACGGGTCGCCGCTCTTGCGCTTCTGGTCCCGGTGCCAGTACGCCGCGACATCGTAGGCGCGCTCGACCAGCCGGACGTCGGCCTTCGGGTGCGTGTTACGGACGGTCTTGATGAGCGGCTCGAGTACAGGATTCACTCCGGACCCCCGCTGGGCTCCCAGCCTCGCGAGGCGGCGGCGCACGCCGACGCCGGACGGGGCAGACTGCGCCGCCGTGTCCCGTGATCCCGTAGACCGGGGCCTTCTGGGCTGGGCTGGTGCGGCCTCGGTTCGCCCGGTCCCTTTGCCCGGCGGCGCTGCGGGCGGTGTGCCCGGCGCTGCGGGCGGCGGCACTGAATCCTGTGCATCCGGCGACTCGGTATCTGGCGCGGGGATGGCGGGCATGACGCGGTCAGACACGGTAGCCGTCGCCGCCTGGGCCGTCTGGTCGCCGACCTCCCCAGGGAGGCCTGGATCCCCGAGCCTGGCGGCGCCTGCGCCAGCCGTGCCGGTCGTGATCACGTCACCGGCCACTCGCGCTCCTCACGCCTGCCAAAACACCAGTGTACTGACCAGTGCTAACTCCCGCCGGCACTGGTGCGATTCCCGCGGTTCAGACCGTCAGGAGGGCGCGGACGTCTATGCCGGGGAGCTTGGCGCGGCCGTTGAGGAAGGACAGCTCGAGCAGGACCACGATGCCTGCGACCTGCGCTCCGGCCCGGATGACCAGGTCCGCCGTGGCGCGCGCGGTCCCGCCGGTGGCCAGCACGTCGTCGACGACCAGGACCCGGTCGCCCGGCTCGAACGCGTCCTGGTGAACCTCGATGGTCGCGCGGCCGTACTCCAGCTCGTACTCCTGGGTGAACGTCGCCGAGGGCAGCTTGCCCTGCTTGCGGACCGGCACGAACCCCGCGCCGATGTTGCACGCCACCGGCGCCGCGAGGATGAAGCCGCGGGCCTCGATCCCGGCCACCTTGTCCACCGGCCCGTACCCGGCCGACAGCCCTTCCACGACGGTCGCGAACGCCCGGCCGTCGGCGAGCAGCGGCGTGATGTCCTTGAAGACGACCCCCGGCTCCGGGTAGTCGGGAACGTCACGCACGAGCGACTTGACCAGGCTGCCGTAGTCCTCCGGCGCGCTTTCCCCCTGAGGTTCTGGCTGCACGGGTTCGCCGCCCTCCCTCACTAGCGCCGCTTCTTCCGGGCACCGGGGCGGCGCTGGGCGGCGCTGGTGCGGCGCGGCTGCTGCCGGGGACCGGACGGCCGGGCGCCGCCCGCCGGGCGCGGCGTCCTTGCCTGGGACGCGGAGACGGTCAGCTCGCTCTCGTCGGGCCGGGCCACGTCGTCGCGGTCGTCCACGGTGTCCAGGACCGCATCCTGCTCTTCCACGGCGGCCGTGTCGGCGGCGGCGCCCGGCGTGTCATCGCCGGCCAGGCCGCCATCGCGGCGGCCCGGCGCCTGTGCCCTGGCGGCGGCCCGCTTCGCGGCGCGGGAACCCGCCTGGCGGGCCAGGACCCGCTTGGCCAGCGCCCGGTACTGGGGCTCGCGTTCCTTCAGGTCGGCCAGCACCGGCGTCGCGATGCAGATCGAGGAGTACGTGCCGGACAGCATGCCGACGAACAGCACCAGGGCCAGATCCTTGAGCGTGCCCGCGCCGAGCAGGCCGGCCCCGACGAACAGGATCGAGGCGACCGGCAGCAGCGCGATCAGCGAGGTGTTGATCGACCTGACCAGGGTCTGGTTCAGCGCCAGGTTCGCCGCCTGGCTGTACGTACTTCGCCCGCTGCTGAGCAGGCCGGCGGTATTCTCCCGGACCTTGTCGAACACGACCACCGTGTCGTAGAGCGAGTACCCCAGGATCGTCAGCAGGCCGATGACCGAGGTGGGGCTGACCTGGAAACCCGTCAGCGCGTAGACACCCACCGTGATCACGATGTCGTGCGCGAGCGCGACGAACGCCGCGATCGCCATCTTCCACTCGAAGGCGATCGACAGGTACAGCACGATCACGATCAGGAAGACGATCAGCGCCTCGGCCGCCTTGTGCGTGATCTCGCTGCCCCAGGTGGGCCCGACGAACGTGGTGTTGATGTTGTTCACCGGGATGCCGAACGTCCTGGACAGCGCGTTCTGGACGTGCTCGATCTGCGGCGTGGTGAGCTGCTTTGTCTGTATCTGCCAGCTCTGGTGGCTGCCGATGCCCACGTTCTGAACGGTCGCGTCGCCGCCGCCCGCGCTGTTCACCACGCGGGAGATCGAGCCGCTGGACGTCACCGCCGGGTCGTGGAACGAGAAGACCGCGCCGCCCTTGAAGTCCACGCTGTAGTGCAGGCCGCGGAAGAGCAACGCCAGGACGCTGACCAGCAGGATCACGCCGGAGATGGCGTACCACATCCGCTGCCGGCCGACGAAGTTGATGGAGACGTCGCCCCGGTAGAGCCGTCCGGGAATGTCACCCAGGCGCGACATCATGCCTCCCTCGTCGTCGAGGAGCCTGTCCGGGTAGCCGAAGACCTCGCCGCGGTGCCCGTCCCGGTGCGCACCGGGCGCGGCACGGAGGACCGCCATGGGGTGCGGGCGCCGAGCCGTGCCGGGTCGAGCCCGGACCACCGGTGCCCGCTGCTGAAGAACCTGGTTCCCGCCAGCAGGGTCACCATGGGCTTGGTGAACAGGAAAACGACCACCACGTCGATCAGTGTCGTCAGGCCCAGCGTGTACGCGAAGCCCTGCACGTCGCCGACGGCGAAGTGGTACAGGAGCAGCGCCGCGAGGAACGACACGGTGTCCGACACCAGGATCGTGCGCCTGGCGCGCTTCCAGCCGCTCTCGACGGCCGGCCGGAGGGACTTGCCGTCCCGCACCTCGTCACGCAATCGTTCGAAGAACACCACGAACGAGTCGGCGGTGATGCCGATCGCCACGACGAGTCCGGCGATGGCGGCCAGCGTCATCGTGAAGCTCTGGTACTCGCTGAGCAGCACCACCGACAGGTAGGAGAGCAGCGCGGCGATGAACAGGCTGGAAACCGACACCAGGCCCAGGCCGCGGTAGTAAAGGAACGAGTAGGCCACGACCAGCGCCAGCCCGATGATAGCGGCGATCAGCCCGGCGGTCAGCGAGCTGTGGCCGAGCTGCGCCGAGACCGACTGGACGTTCTGCAGCTTGAACGTCAGCGGCAGCGCACCGTACTTGAGCACGTTCGCCAGGTTGGTCGCCTGCGTCTCGGTGAACCCGGGGTTGCCGCCGCTGATCTCGAACTGGCCGGTCACGAGCGCGCCCTCGGTCAGCGGCGCCTCGACCACGTTGCCGTCGAGAACGACCCCTATCTGGTCGAGCGCCGAGTCGTTGGCGTTGGTCTGGTAGGCGCCGTTGGCGTAGTAATCGCTGTTTTGCTGGGTGGTGAGCCTGCCGAACGACGCGGTCGCCGGGCCGTTCAGCGACACGTTGACCTGCCAGGCGGTCTGGTTCTGCGCGATGCCCGCCGACGCCGAGGTCAGCTGGCTGCCGAGCACCACGGGCTTGTCGAGGACGTACTTGATACCGCTGGCGTCACAGGAGACGATCTGGCTGTTCACGTCGTCCCACTGGTTGGACGACTTGTAACCGACCGTGTCCTTCCAGCTGTCGTTGACGTTGCCGTTGACACCGGGCTTGCAGACGAGCTTGTCGAACAGCTTGAGCACGCTGGGGTTCACCTTGGAGGCATCGCCGGCGGCGCCGGACGGCGCCGGCGAGGTCGCCGCCGGGCTCGCGCTCGCGTGCGGAGAGGCGCTCGCGTGCGGAGAGGCCGTCGCGCTGGCCTTCGGCGCCGGGGACGCCGCCGTGTGGGCGGCGGTGGTCAGCGCCTGGCCCGCGGCGGACCCGCCGGAATGGGTGATCTTCGCCTTGGTGCTCGCCGTCGCGGTGGGCTTCGGCGTCGCGGTGGACGAGGGGCTGGCCCGGCCCGGCGGGCTCGCGCTCGCGGACGGGGTGGCCTTCGCCGAGGGCGTGGTGCTCGTCGAGGCCAGGCCGTTGGCCTCCAGCAGCACCTGGCGGAACCTCAGCTGCGCGGTGGTGCTGACCAGGTTGATCACCTGCTGCGACCCCTTGCCGGGGACCGACACGTTGATCTGGTCGGGGCCCACCTGCTGCACCTGGGCACCGGTGTTGCCCGTCCCGTTGACCCGCGACTCCATGATCGAGATGGCCTGGCTCATGGATCCGGCCGTCGGGGTGCCGTGCGCCGTCACGGCCTGGAGCGTCACCTGGGTGCCGCTCGAAAGGTCAAGCCCGAGGCCGACCTTGAAGTGGCTGTGCCACTTGCCCGGATTGAACGTGTCCTTCCCGGTGATCCCGATCAGCATGACCACGATCAGCACGGCCAGCGCCGCGAGCGCCCGCCAGGGCCGCGGGCCGCTCCTTCTTGGGGGTGCCACTTCTCGCCTGCCTCTTCGCCTGCCTGTGAGCTAGCCCCGGTCAGTCCTTCTTCGTGGGGCTGCCGGTCTCAGCCTTCGTGGCGCTGCCGTTGTCCGTCACGT
The DNA here is from genome assembly GCA_019239975.1 of Streptosporangiaceae bacterium. Taxonomy (GTDB): domain Bacteria; phylum Actinomycetota; class Actinomycetes; order Streptosporangiales; family Streptosporangiaceae; genus JAFAZE01. The sequence goes on along the minus strand of JAFAZE010000101.1, from coordinate 8,827 downwards.
CATCGGTGGTGTCCTTGGTGTCATGCCAGGCGTCGGTGGTCGTGCCGTCCCATTCGCCGGCGGAGGACCCGGCGGCCTCGCCGTCATGCTCGTCCGCTGGCGAGTCTTCGGCGCTGTAGTCCGCCGGAGCGTCCACGACCGGCTCGCCCTCGCTGACGACGTCCATGATGGCCCGCTTCATGTACCGGACCTCGACACCCGGCGCGACCTCGAGGACCACGTCGTCGCCGTCGACCGCGACGACCGTGGCGTACATGCCCGCGGTCGTCCTGACCCGCGCGCCCGGCGTCACGGCGCTCTGCTGCTGCTGGATCCGCTGCTGCCGCTGCCGCTGCGGCCGGATCATAAGAAAGTAGATACCCACGAACACGACCACGATCAGGATCAGAAACGTGGGGTTGCTGCCGGAGGACGTCGCCGCAGCAGCCGTTGCAATATTCCCCATAACCGGGGCATCCTTCCAGTTGACTATCCGCTCATCGGCCTGGCGCCACCGTTACCGGCGAACACCTGCCAACCTGCGCAGTGTAGCGGCGCACGGAGAACGTACCAACAGGCTACGGGGTTTCAGGTCGTGATCGTGACCCAGCGGCGGCCGCAGCGGCCGCCCGTCCCCGATCGAGGCGCGGTCAATCGAAAAGCGTCGGCATGTCGGCGCCCCCGTTCGCGGGCGGGATCAGGCCGAGATGCTCCCAGGCCGCCGGCGTGGCGACCCGGCCGCGCGGCGTCCTGGCGAGCATGCCCTGACGGACGAGGAACGGCTCGGCCACCACCTCGACGGTCTCCGCCTCCTCGGCCACGGCCACCGCGAGCGTGGACAGCCCGACCGGGCCTCCGCCGAAGCGGCGGATCAGCGCGTCCAGTACCGCGCGGTCCAGCCGGTCGAGGCCCCGCTCGTCGACCTCGTAGAGCTCGAGCGCGGTGCGCGTGATCTCCCGGGTGACCACGCCGTCGGCGCGAACCTCGGCATAGTCGCGGACGCGGCGCAGCAGCCGGTTGGCGATGCGGGGCGTGCCGCGAGACCGGTGGGCCAGCTCGTCGGCGCCCTCGTCGCGCAGTTCCACCCCCAGCAGGCCCGCGGACCGGCGAATGATGATGCCCAGTTCGTTTGGCTGATAAAAATCGAGATGCGCCGTGAAGCCGAACCTGTCGCGCAGCGGGGCCGGCAGCAGGCCCGCCCTTGTCGTCGCCCCGACGAGCGTGAACGGCGCGATGTCGAGCGGGATCGCGGTGGCGCCGGGCCCCTTGCCGACCACGATGTCCACCCGGAAGTCCTCCATCGCGAGGTAGAGCATCTCCTCCGCGGGACGGGCCAGGCGGTGGATCTCGTCGATGAAGACGACCTCGCCCTCGCTGAGCGTCGACAGCACCGCCGCCAGGTCGCCGGAACGCTCGATCGCCGGCCCGCTGGTGATCCGCAGCGGCGCGCCCAGCTCGGCGGCGATGATCATGGCGATCGTGGTCTTGCCCAGCCCCGGCGGCCCGGACAGCAGCACGTGGTCCGGCGGCCGGCCGCGGCGCAGCGCGCTGTGCAGCAGCAGGCTGAGCTGCTCGCGGACGCGGGCCTGGCCGACGAAGTCGTCCAGGCGCTTGGGCCGCAGCGCGCTCTCGATCGCGCGCTCGTCCCCGTCCGCCAGCGGAGAGACCACGCGGTCGGCCGCGCGTTCCTGCGCTCCCCCGGGCGGAGCGGAGGCCTGGCGCCGGTGCTCCAGCTCGGCCTCCTCCGCCCGCGCGAGCCCGGCGTCGCCAGCTTCGCTCATGTCCTGCTGAGCTTCCGGAGCGCGGCGCGAAGCGCGGTGGCCACGTCGACGGGCTCGCCGTCCGCCTCCGCCTCGATGGCGGCGATCGCCTGCTCGGCGTCACGGGCCGGCCAGCCGAGGTTGACCAGCCCCGACTGCACCTGGTCGCGCCATCCGGGTGCGCTGCGCCGCGGGGCCGGGTGGGCTCCGGCTCCGCCGACATCGCCGGGCGCGCCGAGCCGGTCCTTCAGCTCGAGCACGATGCGCTGTGCGCCCTTCTTGCCGATGCCCGGGACCATGGTCAGCGCCGTCAGGTCTTCCGCCGCGACGGCCCGGCGCAGCGCGTCGGGCGAGTGAACGGCCAGCATGGCCAGGGCCAGCCGCGGCCCGACGCCGCTCGCGGTCTGCAGCAGCTCGAAGACGTTCCGCTCGTCCTCGCTGGCGAAACCGAAGAGCGTGAGCGAATCCTCGCGGACCACGAGCGCGGTCGCCACCCGCGCGCTCTCGCCGGGCCTGAGCGTGGCCAGCGTGTCCGGCGTGCACTGGACGCGGAGCCCGAAACCGCCGATGTCGATGACCGCCCCGTCCGGGGACACCCCGGAAACGGTGCCGTTCAGGTGCGCGATCATGCTCTGTCTCCCGCTAGCCTCATACGCTGCCTCCTCTTGCGTGTGTTGCGCATACCCCCGCGGGCGGCGGCTGGGCGGCCTGTGCCGTGCCTGGCACCGCCGCTGGCGCCCTGGCCGGCGCCTGCCCCCGCCGCAGGCCGGCACCGTGCCCGCCCCGCAGGCCGGCACCGTGCCCGCGCCACAGGTGGCAGATCGCGAGGGCGAGCGCGTCGGCGGCGTCCGGCGGGCGCGGGCGCTCGGCCATCCGCAGCAGCCGCGTCACCATCGTGGTCACCTGGTCCTTGTTCGCCCGGCCGTTCCCGGTCACGGCCGCCTTGACCTCGCTCGGCGTGTGCAGCGCGACCGGCAGCCCGCGCCGCGCCGCGCACACGATCGCGACCGCGCCCGCCTGCGCCGTGCCCATGACGGTGCGCACGTTGTGCTGGCTGAACACGCGCTCGACGGCCACCGTATCGGGCCGGTACTCCGACAGCCAGCGTTCGACCTCCGTCTCGATCGCCAGCAGCCGGGCCGCGACATCGTCCTCCGACGGGGTACGGACAAGCCCCACCGCGACCAGCTCAGGCGCCTTGCCTGGCACGCCGTCGACCACGCCGAGTCCGCACCTGGTCAGCCCGGGATCAATGCCCAGAACCCGGGTTGGCTGCCGCGCGAAACCCAGCGTCATGCCGCCACCACGCGCCGCACAGCTCACCGTCCGATCATCGCGCGGGCCCAGTTCCGGGCAGGCACCTGGGTCCCGATCCACGAACATCTGTTCGCCACGAACTTACCTGGCCGGCACGCCCCCTGTCCCGCACCCCGCCCGCGTGTCGGCGCCGCCGCGGTGCGCGACCTTGATCGTGTGCCTTCTTTTGGGCGTCGGCGTCACAGCGTCCTTTTGGGCGTCGGCGTCACAGCGTCACACAGACGACGGAGAGCGCGGGCACGCGGCGGCCAGCGGGGGATGAGGAATGGGGCCACCTGCGCCAGCGTGACCGAGGGGTGGGAAGCCCCGCGCCGCGATCGCGGCGGGAGCGTCGACCACCCGGAACATCCACATGTAGCTCACGGACAGGCCGGCGTCGGGCTCCCGGGTCAGCCACCAGAACGGGTCAGCGGGACCGACACAGGCGCGGACCGTCCCGGCCACCGACGTGTGCGAGGCGACGAGCGCCCAGAGCGCGCGCACCGTCGCCGGGGAGAGCCCGTACGCGCGCTGGACGAAGATCTCGTCATTCTCGTTGCGCCAGTGGTAGGCGAGGTAACCGTCGTCACAGATGTAGTGGTAGGTGCCCTGATCCGCGAGCGACCGCCGGACGGCGTCCGCGTCCCAGGTGATGGGCCCGCAGTCGCGTGCCGCCTCGTGCACGCGACCGATCACCGAGTTCACGGCCTCGGCGTCGCCGGGGCCTGCCCGGCGGAACGCCGGCCCGGCACCGCCCGGCGAGCCGCCGGCAGACGCGAGCGTTTCCGCGGAAACTACGCGGGCGCCGGGCGGCGCGACGGCTGCGTCGGGAGAAGCCAGGGAGCGCAGCGAGCGCCCGGGGATCACCGCGCTGTACCGCGCGCCGGCCAGCTCCCAGCCGAGCGACCGGTAGAGCGGCATGGTCGCCGGGTACAGGACGGACAGCGGGTATCCGCGCGCCGCCACCTCGGCGAGCACCGACGTCACCAGCTGCCGGCCGATGCCCCTCCCCCGGTCCTCGGGCGCGACGGCGACGCCGCCGATGCCGGCCATGGGCACCGCACGGCCATGCCACCACTGACGCATGTCGTGAAACCTGGCGGCACCGGCGGGCCGGCCGCCGGCGAAGGCGCCAAAGCACCGGCCGGCGGCGATGAGCACCGAGAGTTCCCGCCGCCAGCTTTCGCGCACCGCCGGGGGCCTGATGCCGAACGCGCGCTCCGCCAAGTCGATCTGGGCGTCCAGGTCATCGCCCGGATGCAGAGCCCGGATCTCCGCCCCGTACGTCCCAAAGGTACCCACGGCCACCCACCGTACGCGCAACCGGCCACACCGGTCACATCACCAAGACCGCCGGAGCCACGCTCCCATGATCACGGAAACGACGGTGTCGTATTCGGCCCGTAATTTCCACGACACGCTGACCGCGGGCGGCATGGTGGAAACGGGGTGCCGGCGCGGGCTAGCCGATCTTCTCCATGACGTCGTCGGGCACGTTGTAGTTGGCGTACACATCCTGCACGTCGTCGGAATCCTCGAGCGCCTCGATGAGGCGGAACACGCGCTTGGCCTGGTCCTCGTCCAGCTCGATCTCGACGCTCGGCAGGAACGCCGCGTCCGCCGACTCGTAGTCGATCCCGGCGTCCTGGAGCGCCTTGCGGACGGCGACCATGTCGCTGGGCTCCGACACGATCTCGAAGGACTCGCCGAGGTCGTTGACCTCCTCGGCACCCGCGTCCAGCACCGCGGTCAGCACGTCGTCCTCGGACAGCGAGCCGGTCCTGTTCACGATGATGACGCCCTTGCGGTGGAACAGGTACGACACCGAACCCGGGTCCGCCATCGACCCGCCGTTCCTGGTGAACGCGACCCGGACGTCCGAGGCCGCCCGGTTCCGGTTGTCGGTCAGGCACTGCACGAGCACCGCGACACCGCCGGGGCCGTATCCCTCGTAGGTGATCGTCTCGTACTGGGCGCCGCCGCCCTCCAGGCCCGCGCCGCGCCGGACCGCGCGGTCGATGTTGTCGTTCGGTACGGAGTTCTTCTTCGCCTTCTGAATCGCGTCGAACAGCGTGGGGTTCCCCGCCGGGTCTCCGCCGCCGGTGCGCGCGGCCACCTCGACATTCTTGATCAGCTTGGCGAACAGCTTGCCGCGCTTGGCGTCCACCACCGCCTTCTTGTGCTTGGTGGTGGCCCACTTTGAGTGGCCGCTCATGACGTTCCCTTCACCATTGAAACAAAAAGCTCGTGAATGCGCCGATCTGGCGTCAGCTCCGGATGGAAGGCCGTGGCGAGCAGGACCCCCTGCCGGACGGCGACGATCCTACCCGCGTCCGTGCCGAGCACCGAGACATCGGGGCCGACCTGTTCCACCCACGGCGCCCGGATGAACACCGCGTGGAACGGCTCTCCCGAGAGTTCGATGTTGCGCTCGAAGGAGTCCACCTGCCGGCCGAACGCGTTGCGCCGGACGGTCATGTCGATCCCGCCGAGCGTCTGCTGGCCCCGCACGCCGTCAACGAGGCGGTCCGCAAGCATGATCATCCCGGCGCACGACCCGAACGCGGGCATGCCGCCGCCGATCAGCTTGCGCAGCGGTTCCAGAAGGTCAAACGCCATGGCCAGACGCCACAGCGTGGTCGACTCCCCACCGGGAATGACCAGCCCGTCCACCGCCTCGATCTCGGCGGGGCGCCGCACCGGCACCGCCCGCGCGCCTGCGCCGCCGAGCGCGCGCAGATGCTCGCGGACATCACCTTGCAGGGCAAGAACACCGATGACGGGCACGTTCATTTCCTCCAGACTCGATTCGAGCGTAGAACGCCGCGACGGTGGCCGATCTTCCCGGTGAACCGCCGGCCGCGTACTGGCCAGTGCGTGATCGACGCGCACCATCACCCCGGGGTGGTGAGGGGAATGGCGCAGGAACGCGAGCCTGGTCCAGGGCGTGGTGGGCTGGGCGGATCTCACAGCGCCGGCCCCCCGCGGGCAGGTCGCGGGGCTGCGCGCGGCGCCGCGCTGCGCACGCTCGGGGCAGCGGTCCCGCGTTTCGGCCTGGACCACCACAGCGGGTTACACCCCGGGCCACCACAGCGGGTTACGGCGTGTAGCGCGGAGTGAGCCGCGACCGCGGCTCACTCCGCGATCGCGCGACTCGCGGGGGCCGACGGCCCCCCGATCGCGCGATGATACGGCGGCCACCGCAGCGGGCGGGGGTCCGGGGGGCCTCGCCCCCGGGCTAACCGGCCACCGCAGCGGGCGGGGGGTCCGGGGGGCCTCGCCCCCCGGGGCAGCACAGTTACCAGCCGCGGCCGGCGTAGTGCTGGTCGGGGGGGAGCGTGTCCAGGTTGATGCCGACCATCGGCTCGCCGAGGGCGCGGGACACCTTGGCGATCACGTCCGGGTCGTCGTGGAACGTGGTGGCCTTGACGATCGCGGCGGCGCGGGTCGCCGGGTCGCCGGACTTGAAGATCCCGGAGCCGACGAACACGCCCTCCGCGCCGAGCTGCATCATCATCGCGGCGTCCGCGGGGGTGGCGATCCCGCCGGCGGTGAACAGCACGACCGGCAGCTTGCCGTCCCGCGCGACGTCCGCGACCAGGTCGTACGGCGCCTGCAGTTCCTTCGCGGCGGCGTACAGCTCGTCCGGCGGCAGCGCGGAGAGCCGCCGGATCTCGCCGCGGATCCGGCGCATGTGCCGGGTCGCCTCCACGACGTTCCCGGTGCCGGCCTCGCCCTTGGACCTGATCATCGCGGCGCCCTCGGAGATCCTGCGCAGCGCCTCGCCGAGGTTCGTCGCGCCGCACACGAAGGGCACCGTGAACTTCCACTTGTCAACGTGGTGCGCCTCGTCGGCCGGCGTCAGCACCTCGGACTCGTCGATGTAGTCGACGCCGATCGCCTGCAATACCTGCGCCTCGGCGAAATGCCCGATCCGGCACTTGGCCATCACCGGGATGGACACGGCGTCCATGATTCCATCGATCATGTCCGGGTCGCTCATCCGCGCGACCCCGCCCTGCACCCGGATGTCGGCGGGCACCCGCTCCAGCGCCATCACGGCGACCGCGCCGGCGTCCTCGGCGATCTTGGCCTGCTCGGGCGTGACGACATCCATGATGACGCCGCCCTTGAGCATCTCGGCCATGCCACGCTTCACGCGTGCGGTTCCGGTGCTTCTCGTTTCTGAGGCTTCCGAACGGGACGCGGCGGCTCCCCGAGGATCAGCCGCGGAGTCAACGGTGGACACTCGAAACCCCTTCATACGACGATTAACACCTCCATCGTATGTGCGGCGCGCCCTAACCCGGCGAGCCTGGCCACGCCGGTGGCCGCGCCGTTGCCCATGGAGTCGTCGATCTCGAAGAACCCGGGCATCTCCGCGTTACCGGCGAGCCGGAAAACCCGCGCCAGCGGCCGGCGCCTGGCGTCCCTGGTCGCCGCCACCGCGTCGTTGAAGAACTTCCGGGCGAGAAACACCTGGTGTGACGCCGCCTCCACCTCGGCGAGAAGCTCGTCGGCACCGTCCCGGCCGGCCAGCGACGCCCTGAAATCCGGCTGGCTGAACACGGCGCGCAGCGCCTTGGTCAGATCGCTTTCGGCCAGGTCGCGAGGGCGCTCGCCGTCCCGAGCGCCGTGCACCGCCCCGGCGAGCAGCAGGCTGGTGGCGGGGTCCAGCAGCCCGGACGACGCCAGCTCGAGCGCCACCGAGCCGCGCCGGACCAGCGCCAGGTCCAGGGCCGCCCACGCGGTCGCCACCCGGTTGTGCAGCCGGTCGAGCCGCCCGGCGCGCCAGGAAACGTACACGCATGCCAGCAGCGCGACCGCCACGATCAGGATGATGTAGCTCAGCATCCTTCGTCACCTTGTCCTCGGCTGCCTCGCTGTCACTGCGCCACCGCCACGGTCGTGCGGCCGAGGACGACGGTTTCGTAGACGCTCACCACATCCCGGGCCACCACGGACCAGTCGTAGTCTGCCACCGCCGCGAGCGCGGACGCCGACAGGTCCGCGCGGAGCGCTGGGTCGTCGAGCAGCCTGGCGGCCGCGCGGGCGAGGTCGGCCGGCTCGCCGGTGGCGAACAGCTCGCCGGCGCTGCCGCCGCGCAGCACCTCCCGGAACGCTTCCAGGTCGCTCGCGACGATCGCGGCTCCCGCCGCCATCGCCTCGGCCGTCACGATCCCGAACGACTCGCCCCCGGTGTTCGGCGAGCAGAAGACATCCACCGAGTGCAGCACGCGGATCTTCTCCTCCTCGCTGACCTGGCCGAGCAGGATCACCCGGTCGCGCAGCGGCTCCGGCACCCTGTGCCGCGCCTCGTCCGCGTCGCCGGGGCCGGCGACAAGCAGGCGCAGCCCGCTGCGTTCGGCGCCCAGGATCTCGAAGGCACGCAGCAGAACCGGCAGCCCCTTGCGCGGCTCGTCCATCCGGCCGAGGAAGCCGATAGCCCCGCCCGCGCCGGGCCACCCGGGCAGCGGGTCGGCGGCACGGTAACGGCGGGTCGCGACGCCGTTCGGGATCAGCACGGCGTCGCCGCCGATGTGCTCGACCAGCGTGGTGCGGGCCGCCTCCGATACCGCGATCCTGCCGCTGATCTTCTCCAGCGCGGTCCGCAGCACCGGGTAGGAGACCAGCAGCGCGCGTGAGCGCGGCATCGCGGTGTGAACGGTGGCCACGATCGGCCCGGAGGCGACCCAGCAGGCCAGCAGCGACAGGCTGGGCGCCGCGGGCTCGTGCACGTGCAGCACGTCGAACCCGCCGTCCCTGATCCAGCGCCGGACCCGGTTTGTCGA
>JAFAZE010000099.1 GCA_019239975.1 Streptosporangiaceae bacterium | reverse complement strand
TCGGGGTCTGGTTTTCCGGTGCGCACGGTCACTGGCCTCTGGAGAGGAGGGAGCTGATCTTCCAGCCGGATGACGTCAGGGTCAGCGCCGCCACGTAGCGGTTGGTGACCGTGGCGGTCTGGCCCGAGTCCGCGGTCTGTGCCACCCGGACGGTGGCGATGAGCTGTGCGGCACCGCCCCTTCCGTTCAGTTCAATGTGAATGAGAGCGGCGGCGGTGACGGATGCCCTGGAACTGGTTTTTATCTTCTTGATCTGCGCCGCCGCCGCGGGGTTGGTCTGCTCGATCTGAGTGTGCTCGGCGCCGGCGGTGTCCGCGAGCCAGCGTGCCTGCCAGGCGGCGATGCGGGTGTCCGAGACGGAGTTCAGCTCGGCGATCTCGCGCGTCCCGGCCTGTAGTGCCTGGTCGCGGGCCTGGCCGAGGGTCAGCGCGGCGCTGGACGAGGCCGCCTGGTAGAACCAGGCCGCCCAGGCCGCGAACGCGGCGGCGAGAGCGAGCAGCAGCCAGCCGGCGAGCCACGCGCGGCGGCGGGAGGGGGGCTGCGCGGCGGACGAGGGGGAAGGGTGCCCGGCGGACGAGCCGGGAAGGTGCCCGGCGGACGGGGCCGGTGGGTGCGCCTGCGCGCCGGAGGGGGTCATGGCAGCGCCGGTCATGGCGACGGGGCGTGCGCGGAGCCGCGGACGTCGATTCCGGAGCTGGCCGGGCTGGCGCAGTAGGCGGCGGTGTTCAGCGGCGGGGCCGCGGAGGCGTCGGTGCCGTTGCGGTACACGGTGCCCTGGTAGCCGGCGGTGCACGGCAGCGGGTTGAAGAACGTCAGGGCGAGGCCGAAGTTGGCGCCCCGCGCGTTGATCACGGTGTTTCCCGCGGCGACCACGGCCGGGAGCGCGCTCAGCAGTTCCTTCAGCGCCGACTGCCTCGGGGCGGTCACCTGGGCCGTGCTGAGCAGGTTCGCCAGCAGCAGGCCCAGGTCCGGGTCGTTGTCCTGGAGCAGCCCGCTCACCTGCTCCGCCGCCAGCGGCCCGGAGGCCAGCAGGCGGCGCAGGTCGGAGTCGGAGCTGTTCAGCTGCTGCGCCAGCAGCTCGCTCTGCGACGCGAACGTCTCGATGGCGTTCGTCTCGGCCTGCTGGGTGGCCAGCACGCTCTGCCCGTCCTGGATGAGCCGCGTGGTGGGCGTCAGCGCCTGGATGGCCGCCTGGGTGAACGAGCTGCTGTTGTCGAGCAGCGACTGCAGGTTCGGGCCCTGGTTGCTGAACCCGTTGTACAGCTCGGACACCACCGTCCGCAGCGACCCCAGGGGCAGCGACCTGGCCAGGGCGTCGACGGAGGCCAGCACGTCGGTCACCGGCGCCGGGACCTGGGTGTCCGCGGCGCTGATCGTGTCACCGGCCGTGAGGTACGGGGAACTGGCCCCACCGGGGCGCAGATCGGCGTACTGCTCCCCCACCGCCGACAGGTCGGCGACGACGAGCTGGGAATCGGCCGGGATGGGCGGCGCCGAGTTGCTGATGTTCAGCTCCGCCTGGACACCGGAACCAGCCAGCGTCAGCGCGCCGACCCGGCCCACGGACACGCCGCGGTAGGTGACGTCCGCGTTGACATACAGCCCGCCCGCGGAGGGCAGGTCCGCCTTCACCACGTAGTAGCCGGGGACGCCGAAGTACCGGCCGATGCTCGCGTAGTGCAGCCCGGTGTAGGCGATGACGGCGACGGCGAGCACCGCGAACACGACCAGCTTCACCCTGGTCACCGTGGTCAGCATCGGATCACCGCTCTCATCATTTCTGCGGCGGGCAGATCTGCTTGCTGGGCGTGGACACCCTGCCCGGGACGAGCGGCGCGTACACGCAGGTCCCCCTCTGCGCGGTCACGTTCAGGAAGGCGTTCAGGTAGTCGCCCTTGAGGTCGTTCAGCACCTGGTCGGTGAACGGGTAGGTGAACAGCACCTGCAGCGACCTGGGCAGCGCGCTGCCCGCGTCGGCCAGATTGCGCAGCACCGGCTGCAGCGCGGTCAGGTCGGCGACGAAGGTCTTCTGGCTGCGGCTGATCGTGGACACCGCGACGCCGGACAGCGTGTTCAGCGCGTTCAGCATCGTGACGAGCTGGGCGCGCTCGGAGCTCAGCACCGAAAGCCCGGGCTGCAGGTTGTCGAGCACGTAGCCGATCTGCCGGTCGCGCGCGGCCAGCGTCGCGGAGAGCTGGTTCAGCCCGTCCAGCGCGGAGGTGATGTCCGACCGGTGCGCGTTCAGGTTCCGCACGAGGCTGGCGATCTGGGTGAGCAGCGACCGAACCTGCGGCTCGTTGCCACGCAGCGCGTCGTTCAGCTGGGCGGTGATCGTGTGGACCTGGGCGAGGCCGCCGCCGTTCAGCAGCATGGACAGGGCGCCGAGGACCTGCTCGACGGTCACGTTCGCGGTCGTCGACTGCAGCGGGATGGTGGCCCCGCCGGCCAGCGTGCCCTGCGCCGGCACGCCCGGCGGCGGGCCGAGCGCCACGTACTCCTCACCGAGCAGGCTGGAGGACGCGAGCTGGGCGGTCGTGTTGGCCGGCAGCCGGACGCTGCCGTTGACCACCATGGTGACCGTGGCGTCCCAGCTCCCGCTGGGCACCGACAGGCCCGTCACCTGGCCGACCGCTACGTCGTTGACCCGCACCGTGGCGTGCGGCACCAGGTCGACGACGTTGGCGAAGACCGCCTTGACCGTGTACGGGTGCGGGCCGAGCGGCGGGCCGCCGGGCAGCGGCAGGCTGTAGATGCCCTGGAAGCCGGACGAGGAGCCGCACCCGGTGATCGCGGCCGCGCCGAGCAGGCCGGCGAGGGCGAGGGCGGCCGCGCGCCGCATCACGGCGCGCCTCCCGAGCCGGGGGCAACGGCGGACGCGGCGCCGTTGGCGGGCAGCGGCAGCGGCGCCGGCGCGCCGCCCGCAGGCGCCCCGCCCGGCGCCGCGCCGCCCGAGCCGGCCGGGCAGCCCCTCTGCGACGGGTTGGTGAGGTACGAGCACCGGCCCATGGACAGCTCGTTCAGGTCACCGCGGCCGACCAGCATGCCGTTCGCCGGGTCGTACGCGTTCAGCAGGTTGTCCGCGGCGAGCGGCAGGGCCCGCAGCGCCTGCGCCAGCGACGCGCGCTGGTTGACGAGGATCTGGGTGATGGCCTCCAGCCGGGTGATGTTGGTCGTCAGCGCGGACCGGTTGTTCGCGATGAACGCCTGCACCTGGTTCAGCGCCGTGGCCAGCTCGTTCAGCGCGGCGGCCAGCTGCTGTCTCATCGCCGCGAGGAACGCCGACACCGACGCGAGCTGGTTCTGTACCGCCCGCACCTGGCCGTCGCTGGCCTTCAGCATCGCGGTGAACTGCTCGAGGTTGCCGATCGTGCCGAAGAAGTTGCCTTCCGACCCCTGGAGCGTCTGGTAGAGCTGGCTCAGGTTGCGGATCATCGTGCCGAGCGCGGCGCCGTTGCCGCTCAGGTTCTTCGCGCCCACGTTCAGCGTGTCGGACAGCGCGCCGTGCGCGTTGACCCCGTTGGGCCCCAGGTCCTGGGCGAACTTGGTGAGCGCGCCGTACAGCTGGTCGATCTCCACCGGGGTGGCGGTGCGGCTGGCCGGGATCGTCGCGTTGCCGGCGAGCCGCGGGCCACCGGTGTACGGCGGCGACAGCTGGATGTACCGGTCGGCGATCACGCTGGGCACGATCACCACCGCGTCCGCCGCCGCGGGCACCGGCACACCGGAGTTCACCGACATGACGACCCTGACGTACCGGCCGGCGGGCTGCACCGAGTCGATCGTGCCGACCCGCACGCCGAGGACGTCCACGCCGGAGCCGGGGTACACGCCGACCGCCTCGCTGAAGTACGCGGTGTACTGGTTGGTGCCCGGCCCGCCGAACGTGAGCACGGCGCCGGTGATCCCGGCCGCGAGCAGGAAGCAGACGGTGATGAGCGCCGCGACCACCCGCCCGCGGCTGGACAGCACCGGGCCGCCCCGGCTCAGCTTCCAGTTGCCGAACGGCCAGGTGGTTCCCGTGCCGGGCCGGGCGCCGGGCGCGCGTGCCGGTGTCCCCATCAGCCACCTCCCGCCTTCGGCGGCATGCATCCGCCGGCCGGCTGGGTGCCGCCGTACGACCTCGGGATCAGCCCGCACAGGTAGGCGTCGAACCACCGCCCGTTGCCGACCGCGTTGCCGAGCAGGTTCGCGTACGGCCCGGCGAGCTGCAGCGCCTGGTTCAGGTTCGCCTGATTCTGCTCGAGCACCGAAGTCACCTGGCTCAGCCTGGCCAGCATCGGCGCCAGCGTCGCGTTGTCGTTGTTGACCAGGGCGGACAGCTGGGTGGCGAGCGCCTGAGTGCCGGTCAGCAGCGAGCCGATCGCCTGCTGCTGCTGCTCGAGCTCGGCCAGCAGCAGGTTGCCGTCGCTGAACAGCTTCTGGAACTCGGTGTCCTCGCTCGCGAGCGTCGACGTCACCCCGCTGGTCCCGCGCAGCAGCGAGGCGATCTCGGTCTCCTGCGACGCGATGGCGCCCGACAGCGAGGCCAGGCCGGTCAGCGCCTGGTGCACGGCCGGCGGGGTGTTCGCGAACGCGGCGGCGATCGACTCCAGCGACTTCGCCACGGTGGCGGTGTCGAGCTGCTGGAACACGCTGCCGAGCTGGTTGAAGGCCTGGGTGACGTCGTACGGCGACGCGGTGCGGCTGGCCGGGATGGGCTGCGACGGGTCCTGGCTGGCCGCGCCGAGCGGGTCGAGCGCGAGGTACTTGGCGCCGAGGATCGTCCTGATCTCGATGGCCGCCGTGGACTCGTCGCCGACCCAGGCGCCCTTCACCTCGAACGTGACCTTGACCTGGTTCCCGGCGAGCGACACGCCGGTGACCCGGCCCACCGTGACGCCGGCGATCCGCACCTCGTTGCCGGGGGTGAGGCCGGCGGCTTCGGTGAAGTACGCGGTGTAGCCGGTGCCGCCGCCGATGAACGGCAGGTTGTTCGCGTTGAACGCGACCCATGCGATCGCCGCGATGAGGACCAGCCCGGCGATCGCCACCGCGACCGGGTTGCGCTCGCGCAGCGGCCTGATGCGCGGGCGCGCGATCTTGCGGCGCGAGGGGCGGGGCCGGCGCGGGCGGGGGGGCGGCGGGGGCGCCGGGGGCCCGGGGCGCTGCGCTGGCGGGGCGGTCATGGCTGGCACCTCGGCGCGGTCACCGGGATGCCGTGCGGCACGGGGCCGAACTTCTGCTGGACCCCGGACACGGACGCCTCGCACTCGTACAGGTTGAGCCAGGACCCGTAGGAGGCGATCCGCGCGATGCGCTGCTCCTTGACCGGCCAGTTCTGCAGGAACGTGTTGAGCGGGCCGGTGTTGTCGGCCAGCGTGCCCGCCAGCGCCCCGAGGTTCGCGATGTCTGCCTGCAGCGGCGGGTTGGCCTGCTGCAGCAGGCCGGCGGTGGCGCGGGTCAGGCCGCCGATCGCGCCGATCGCGCTGCCGATCGGCTGCCGGTCGGCGGCCAGCCCGGACACCAGCTGCTGCAGCGTGGTCACCAGGTCGCCCAGCTCGGTGCCGCGGACGTCGACCGTGGTCACCACCTGGTTGAGGTTTCTTATCACCGCGTCGATGACCTTGTCCTTGGCCGCCAGCGTGGTGGTCAGCGTGCCGACGGAGGAGACGAGGCTGTCCACCGTGGTGCCCTCTCCCTGGAACACCTGGATGATCTCGGTGGCGAGCTGGTTGACGTCGCCCGGCGACAGCGCCTCGAACAGCGGCTGGAACCCGTTGAACAGCTGGGTCAGGTTCAGCGCCGGCGTGGTCTGGCTGAGGGGTATCGTCCCGTTCGGCGGCAGCAGCTGCCCGACCGGCCCGGCGCCCTGGCCGAGCTCGATGTACCGCTGGCCGACCAGGTTCCTGTAGAAGATCGTGGCGGTGGCCGACGCCGGCAGCTGCCGGCCGCCCTGGACGGTGAAGCCGACCCGGGCGAGGTTCCTGCCGGTCACGCCGATCGAGGTGACCTGGCCGATCCGGACGCCCGCGATGTCCACGTCGTCGCCCGTGTTCAGCCCCGTGACGTCGGTGAACGTGGCGTAGTAGCCGCCTCCGCCGCCGACGCTGGTGTTGGCGATGGACAGCGCGAGCACGGTGGTGGCGGCCACGGTGATGACGATGAAGATCACCGAGTAGATCAGCGGCCTGGTGATGGACCGGTGGCCCGCCCGCGTCACCGGACACCCACCGTCGTTCCGCGGTACACCGGGCCGAGCAGCACGCTGGACCAGGACGGCAGCCGGGACGGCGCCACGTTGAGCTCCGGCGAGACGATCTCGTTGATCAGCTCGTTCTCCTGCGGCGAGTTCGGCAGCCCGAGGCCCGCGGCCGGGACGGTGCGGGCCGTGGCGGTGGCCGGGGTGGAACTTGCCTGGCTGGTGCCGTCATTCAGCTGGATGCCACCAAACGGAACGGTGTAGCAGTGGGGGCCCAGGTCGTCTCCGTAGCGGGGGGTGTCGGCGCCGGGGCGGTAGCTGCCCATGGACTGCACCGGGTGCACGGTGATGTGCAGCCCCGGCTGGCCGGTGCCCGCGCCGAGCACCCTGTCCGAGTTCGGGACGAAGTCGGACAGGCCCTGGGAGATGCACGGGAACTCCGCGGAGTACCTGGCCAGCGTCTGCAGGGTGGTCTGGCTGGTGGCAGCCAGCGAGATGATGACCTGCTGGTTGTTTTGCAGGAACGTGCTGAGGTTCTGGGAAGCGGCGGTGACGGTGGAGAACAGCGAGTCCAGGTTCGACGCCTCGGACGCGATCGTCTGGCTGGTCACGCTGAAGTCGCGCAGCGCCTGCACCAGGGACGGCGCCGCCCGGCTGTAGGTGCTGGTGACCTGGATCAGCTCGCGGATGTCGGCGTCCAGCGCGGGCAGCCGCGGGTTGAGCTGGCGCAGGTAGGCGTCGAGCTGGACGAGGGTCTGGCCGAGCTCGGGGCCCCTGCCCTGCAGCGCGGCGGCGAGCGCGCTGAGCGTGGCCGACAGTTTCTCCGGCTGGACCGCGGTCAGCATCGGCTCCAGGTCGTTCAGCACCTTCTCCACCTCGATGGCGTCGGCCGACCTGTCCTGGCTGATCGCCCGGCTGTCGGCGAGCGACAGCGCGGACGGGGTGGCCGGCTCGACCAGCTCCACGTAGCGCTGGCCGAACAGCGTGGTCGGCAGCATCTGCGCGGTCACGTTGGCCGGGAGCGCCCGGGCGGCGGAAGGATCGATCGCCAGGCCGAGGCGCGCGCCGCTGCCGTCCGAGGTGATCGAGCGCACCTCGCCGACGATGACGCCGCGGACCATCACGTCGGCGTTCAGGTTCATCTCGTTGCCGGTCGAGTCCGTGTACAGAGTCACGATCGTGACCTGGGTGAAGTCCTTGTTGAACAGCGCCACCGACAGCACGACGAGGCCGCCGAGCGCGGCGAGCAGCACCAGGCCGGCCAGCCGCCGCCTGGCCTTGTGCCAGCCGCGCCCCGGGTTCATGTGCTGCCTCCCCTCACCCGGTCACCCGCACGGTCGTGGTCGCGCCCCAGATCGCCAGCGACATGAAGAAGTCGACGACGTTGATCACCACGATCGCGGTGCGCACCGCCCGGCCGACGGCCACGCCCACCCCGGCGGGGCCGCCCTCGGCCCGGTACCCGTAGTAGCAGTGGATGCAGATCACCATCGTGGAGAAGATCAGCACCTTGACGAACGACCACAGCACGTCCACCGGCGAGAGGAACAGGCCGAAGTAGTGGTCGTAGGTGCCGGTGGACTGCCCGTTGAACAGCACGGTCACCTCGCGGGAGGCGAAGTACGAGCTGAGCAGGCCGATCGCGTACAACGGGATGATCGCGGTGACGCCGGCGATGATCCGCGTGGTGACCAGGTAAGGCAGGCTGGGCACGCCCATGCCCTCGAGCGCGTCGATCTCCTCGTTGATCCGCATCGAGCCGAGCTGCGCGGTGAACCCGGCGCCGACGGTCGCGGACAGCGCGAGCCCGGCGACCAGCGGGGCGATCTCCCGGGTGTTGAAGTAGGCGGAGATGAACCCGGTGAACGCGGCGGCGCCGATCTGGTTCAGCGCGTAGTAGCCCTGCAGGCCGACGACGATGCCGGTGGCCAGCGTCATGCCGATCATCACGATGACCGAGCCGCCGATCAGCGCGAGGCCGCCGCTGCCGAAGGCGACCTCCGACATCAGCCGCAGGGTCTCCTTGCGGTACCGCCGCGCCGCGCGCGGCAGCCACAGCAGCGAGCGGACGTAGAACGCGAGCTGATCGCCGAGGACGTCCAGCCAGGACAGCGAGCGGCCGGCGGCCCCGGCCAGCCCGGCGGCCGCGCCGCCGGGTGCCGGGGGCGTTGCCGGCGGCGGGGCCGGCGGCGGCGGCGCCGGCGGGGGCCCGGCCGGCGGCCTGGTCACGGTCATCGGCTCACGCTCCCTTCGGCGGGACGACCTGGAGGTAGATGGCGGTCAGGATGACGTTGACGATGAACAGCAGCAGGAACGCGATCACCACGGACTCGTTCACCGCGTCGCCGACCCCCTTGGGTCCCGGGCGCGGGTGCAGGCCACGGTACGCGGCGATCGTACCGGCGAGGAAGCCGAAGATCAGCGCCTTGATCTCGCTGATGTACAGGTCCGGGAGCTGGGCGAGCGCGGAGAAGCTGGACAGGTAGGAGCCCGGCGTGCCGTGCTGCACGTACACGTAGAGGAAGTAGCCGCCGAGCACGCCCACCACCGAGACGAGCCCGTTGAGCAGCACGGCGACCGCGGTGACCGCGAGGACCCGCGGAACGATGAGGCGCTGGATGGGCGAGACGCCCATCACCTCCATCGCGTCCAGCTCCTCACGGATGGTGCGGGCGCCCATGTCGGCGCAGATCGCCGAACCGCCAGCGCCGGCGATCACCAGCGCGACGATCAGCGGGCTCGCCTGCTGGACGACGGCGACGACGCTGCCCGCGCCGGTGAACGACTGCGCCCCGAACTGCTTCAGCAGCGAGCCGACCTGCAGCGCGATCACCGCGCCGAACGGGATCGCGACCAGCGCGGTCGGCAGGATCGTCACGCTCGCGACGAACCAGAACTGCTCCACGAACTCGCGGAACTGGAACGGGCGCTTGAACGTCATCCGCGCCGTCGTGCCCGCCAGGATGAAGAACTGGCCGGCCTGCCTCAGCGGCCCGAGGGCTCTGCTCGCCCCCGGGGGGGCGACCCCCCCGGGCATGGGGGGAACCGTCCCCCCATGCCCCTCGGGGGAACCCTTCGGATCCCCGAGCGCCGTCATCTCCCGGCTCCGAGGCCCGCCTCGTAGCGGGCGCGCTCGGCGGGGGTGAAGTTCTCCAGGATGGCCTGCCTCGCGGCGGGCGGCAGCGTGTGCATGATGCTCATCACCCGGTCGGTGCGCCGCCGCACCGCCCGGCGGGGCGGCAGGCCCGGGGTGGGCTCGAGCTGCGGGACGATCCGGCCGTGGTCAAGGCCGGAACCACCGTCGTGGTGGCCGGCGTCGATGTGCGCCTGCTCGCTCTCCATGGTCGCCAGGTCCTTTTCCTCGGCCATGCCGATGGGGCCGATCCGGCGGCCGGCGAGGAACTGCGACACCACCGGCTGGTCGCTGGTGAGCAGCAGCTCACGAGGGCCGAAGCCGACCAGGTCGCCGCGGAACAGCATCCCGATGTTGTCCGGCACGGTCGAGGCTATCTGGATGTTGTGCGTGACGATCAGTATCGTCGCGTCGATCTCCGCGTTCAGGTCGATCAGCAGCTGGGACAGGTAGGCGGTGCGCACCGGGTCCAGGCCCGAGTCCGGCTCGTCGCACAGGATGATCTGCGGGTCGAGCACCAGCGCGCGGGCGAGCCCGGCGCGCTTGCGCATCCCGCCGGAGATCTGGCCGGGGAACTTGGCCTCCTCGCCGGCCAGGCCGACCAGGCGCATCTTGTCCACCACGATGTCGTGGATCTGCCGCTCCTTCAGCTTCGTGTGCTCGCGGAGCGGGAAGGCGATGTTGTCGTACAGGCTCATCGAGCCGAACAGCGCACCATCCTGGAACATCACGCCGAACAGGCGGCGGGCGGCGTACAGCTCCCGTTCGGAGGCCGTGACGATGTCGGTGCCGTCCACGTACACATGGCCCCGTTCGGGCCTGACCAGCCCGACAAGGGACTTGAGGAACACGGTCTTGCCCGTGCCCGACGGCCCGAGCAGGACGCTGACCTCCCCCGCCGGCAGCGTGAGCGTGATGTCACGCCAGACCGGCTTGCGGCCGAAGGACTTCGTCAGCCCCTCGACCACGACCTCTGTTCCCAACCCACGCCTCCGGACGTCCTTATCCGCGACGGGCTCCTCGCCGGCTCCGGTTACTGGCGCGAAACTCCTCTATCCCGGCTGTAGTCCGGCCGCCTTCGCGTACACGATGACCAGCTTGGCAGCGTGGCAAGGCCGCCGGTTCTGGTTACGGCCAGAAGCTAAAAGTTACTGGCGGGTATCTTAACGTCGCCACAGGTTGGCCCGCAAGCAACGACGCCGAAACGTAATGGTCAAAGGCATCATTGTCAATAGGTGATGAACCTGTGGCCGCGGCTACCCGCCGGTGAGCGGGAACACCGGCGGGTAGCCGCGGTTCTGGCGCGCCGCGCGAGCGCTGAATCACCCTGCGCGCCGTGCCATGCGACCCTCCA
Organism: Streptosporangiaceae bacterium; assembly: GCA_019239975.1. Lineage (GTDB taxonomy): Bacteria > Actinomycetota > Actinomycetes > Streptosporangiales > Streptosporangiaceae > JAFAZE01. The sequence continues at coordinate 30,871 of JAFAZE010000099.1, read as the reverse complement.
GGAGCATCTGGCGCTACGGAAGCACCGCTGAGTGCCAGTACCTGGAGAGGTCCTTGCCGTCGTTCGGCGCCGCCGAGACCGGGTCGCTGAGGCCGGCGAGGTAGGCTGACGCCCTGCTCAGCACCAGGCTGTTGTGGCCTGCCGGCGAGGGCAGTCCCTCCTTCTGGTTGACCAGGAAGTTGATGGGGAGCCCCAGGCCCAGCAGGGTGCAGCCGCTGGCTCCCGGCACGGCGAACGACGTGTCCTCCTGGGTGCCCCCGGTGCTGAAGATGCCCGACATCACGCCGCTGGGGTTCGGCGTTCCGTTGGCGTTGAAGCTGTCGCCCCGGACGTTCGGCGTGGTCTTGTTCTTCGGCCGCAGCACGATCGGGTTCGCGTTCGTGCCGATGTAGCAGCTCGGGCCGAGCAGCGGGTTGGACAGGTGGATCTTCACCGGGATCGTGACGATCGGTTTCCCGGCGGTGATGCCGGCGGTGAAGTTGAAGTTCGACGGCGCTCCGGCCTGCTGGATCGTGGCCGTGACCGCGTTCAGCGGGCTGTTCACGAGCATGCTGCACAGCAGTGCGAGGAGCGGGTTGTTTGTCGGGCACACGATGCCGAGCAGGCCGCCGGGGACGTTGACCGGCGCCGCGGAGATCGCGCCGCCGGCCGGCGAGACGATCGAGAACCCGGAGGCGTAGCTGCCGACGAGCCCGAACTGCAGGTTACTCGCCCCGGCCGCCAGCGTCTGGCTGCCGATCGTGAGCGAGCCCGTGGGCGAGCTGGACGCGACGCACACGGCGATGTGGTTCACGCCGTCCGCGGCGAGCATCGCCTTGCTGTCCACCGGGCAGCGGGTGAACGGCGCCCAGCCGCCCCGCAGCTTTACCGCGGACGCCGCGGACGGGCGGGACGCCGCGGATGGGTGCGACGCCGCGGACGCGGCGGCCGGGATGAACACAGCGAGAGCCGCCAGCGCGCCGAGCAGCGTCGTACGCGCCTTGCCGGCGATCGGTCTCATTGCCTGACTCTCCTTTCCCGCACGCTCAGCGCTCGGGTATGGGGTAATACTTGGGTACGCCGTATGGATGCCCGGGGCCCGGCGGTATCCTGCAGTTTGCGTTCAGGCCATTTGGCGGGTTTATCCAGAACGCGCAGGTCGGCCCCTGAGTCACCAATGTGAAGTTTCCCTTGCCAGCAAGGGCCGCGTCAATTATGGCGTCGAGATTTTCCCGCACGCCGCACCCGGTCCACCGTGGGATCGTGGGCGATCCCTGGAGTATCCCGCCATTCAGGACATCGTACTGGTTGCCACTCGACGCCTGCAGGACCGTATGCATGAGCGCGGCGGTACGGCAATTGTTTCCTACGTCGAGCTTCACCCCGTTCACCCGGACGTCGGAGATCCTTATCTGCATCTCCGAGGTTGCCGTCACGATATAACTGTTAGTTGCCTGGTTCGAGGCGGCGACAATGCACTCGTACGTCGGTGGCGGCGCCACCAGGTGGCCCATGACGTCCATGCACCTTATCGGCACCTGCGAAAGCTGCATCGTCGCCGTGGTGGGCATGAAACCGAAGCTCAGGAACGTTGTCCGGCCCGGCGGGAACTGGGGCACGTGGTGCTTCCCGTAGTCAAGAGCACCGGTCACGTACTGGTAGAGGGTGTTGTTGCAAAGGTCACTGATCAGGTACCAGCCGTGGAGGTCCTGGAGCGCCGACTTCGGCTCGTCCCAGGCGCCCGGGCTGAGCAACGCGGCCCCTTTGAGCTTGGCGGCGTTGGCCCATCCGGCCAGATACGCCGAGCCTATCCATTCAGTGGGCTGTTTGAAGAAGCAGGAGCTGGCCGCGCGGGAGCGTGAGCCTCGCGCCCCAGCGCCGGTGAGGCCGCCGGACGGTGCGCGCCGGGCGGAGTGACACTGCTCCCCCGGTGCGGCGCTGGGATGCCCCGTCCCCCCGGTAGAGGGCCCTGTCCCCCCGGTAGGGGATGCACAGGCGGCGGACGGCTGCGGGCGCGGCGACAGCGTGCCGAAGGCCGGGGTGACCACCAGGATCACCCCTGTCACGATCATGACCGCGCCGGCGGCGGCCTTCCAGCCCGGCCTGCGGACCCCTGCCCCTGCCCAGCGCGATGAGCTGCTCATTCCCTACCTCGTCGGAGTACCGGGCCGCCCGGACGGCGGGGGGGTTTCCGGCCGGACGGCCCGGCGATCAGGTGCAGGTGATCATCTCCCGCGTCACGGGCTGGTGATCGTCTCCTTGCCGTTCTTGGTCTTGACGGCGTACCCGTGGCTGACCGTCTTCCCGGCGCTGCTGGCCGGCGAGGTCACGAACGTTACCGCATCGCCGGCGCTGATGCCCGGGCAGTTGGTGCTGAGGATCTTCAGGTTGGCCGTGCTGGTGACGGCGAGCAGCCCGCTGCCGTTGTCGTACAGGACGTTCGCCAGCGCCGGGGCCTTCGTGGTCCCGCCGACGTTCGCCGTGCAGTTGGCGCCGAGCACCGAGCCGTGCAGCGTGGCGCCGACCCCGGTGCCGGCGTGCGTGATGGTCCCGGCCGTCTGGCCCTTGTCCACGCTGCCCTTGTACGTCTTCGCGTTGAGCAGCCACGGGCTCTTGGGGGTCGCGGAGCCGACCGACGTCCAGGTGCTGCCGAACGGGCCCTTGCACTTGGAGGCGGTGGTGCCGAAGGTCACGGCCGTGATCAACCCGATGCCGGCGCCGGGGAGCTTGTGGCCTTTCTTCAGCGCGCCGTTCGCCGCCGACGTGGTGCACGTGATGGTGGACCCGGTCTTGAGGTCCTTGAGCACCGTCGTCGTGCCCGCGTTCGTTGCCGACGTGAAGGCACCGCCCGGAGTCGAGCTCCAGGTCGGTGTCGCCGCGACCGCGGCGGGTGCGCTCATGGCGAGCACGGCGCCGGCCGCTCCTCCTGCAAGCAAGATGGTGGCTAGCCGCTTCTTCATCTGCAGTCCCTTCTTTGGGATGGGTGAGGCAAAAGAACAGTCTCGCGCTGACCGCTCCGTCATGCGCGACTTAACCGGATATGGTTTCCGCGGGTCCCGAACAGCGCCCGGACATGCGCCGCGGAAGCACTCGGTCACCCCCTGACGATCGTCTCGATGCTCATCGCCCCTCCCGGCGAGGCGCGCCTGGGTTCTGGGCCATGGGCCCATCGCGGGGACTCGCCCGGCGAAGGAGATCAAGTTACTGATGAGTACCTTAGCTTCGCGCCAGATGGGCTGCAATATACGCGGCGCGAAACCTCTGGGCGGCACCGGGCCCTTGTCACAAGATGACAGCGGCAGCAGGGTGAAATTATCAGCGATTGAGTGCGAGACGGACTTGCCTGCGGGGGTTACCGGGTCCTGGCGGCGCCCCCCTTCTTGTCCTATGACCGGACGGCGGAGTGCCAGTAGCTGGAGAGGTCCTTCCCGTCGCTGGGCGCGGCGGCGGCCGGGTCGTTCAGGCCGACGAGATACGCCGACGCGTTGTTCAGCGTCACCGTGTTGTTGCCGGCCGCCGAGGGCAGGCCGACCTTGAGATCGACGGCGAAGTCGAGGAGGCCGAGCAGGCCGCATCCGGTGGCACCGGGGATGGCCGCGGAGCTGTCGCCCTGCGTTCCGCCCGTGGTGACGAGCGCGAACATGACGCCGCTTGGGTCAGGCGTTCCGTTCGCGTCGAACTGCTCGCTGCTGACCTGCGGGGTCGTCAGGTTCTGCGGGTGAAGCAGGATCGGGTGGCTGTTCGAGCCGAGGTAGCAGTCCGGCCCGAGCAGCGGGTTCCGCAGCTGGATCTTGACCGGCACGGTGACGATCGGTGTCCCGGTGCCGAGCCCGGCGGCGAGGCTGAAGCCGGACGGGTTCCCGGCCGGCTGGACGACGGCGGTGACCGCGTTCAGCCGGCTGCTGGTGATCTGCTGGCAGACCGCCGACACGACCGGGATGTTACTCGGGCACATCAGCCCCAGCAGGCCGCCGGGGACCTGGATCGGCGCCGTGACGATCGCCCCGCCGGATGGCGCGACGACGGAGAACGCCCCCGTGCTGGTGTTCTCGACGAGGCCGAGCTGCAGGTTGGTGTCCTGGGTCGGCGCGGTGATGTTCCCGATCTTGATAGAGCCGCTGGGCGAGTCCGAGGCGACGCAGAACGCGACGCTCGACGTGCCGTCCGCGGCCAGCATCGCCGGGTCGTCGACCGGGCAGCGGGTAAACGGAGCCCAGTCGCCGCCCAGCGTCACCGTGGCCGCCGGCGCCGCGCTCGCCGGAATGAAAACGGCCAGCGCGGCAAGCGCGGCAAGGACGCCCATGCATATGCGTCCCGGGACGGGCGGCACGGGTCTCATGGCTTTTCCTTCCGTCGGATCGCCGCCCGGCCGGGCCCCGGCCCGGCCGGGCGGCTGCGTGTCAGGCGGGCCCGGTCATCCCGTCCGGGTCACGGGTCGGTGATCTTCTGCTTGGGGCTGACCGTGTAGCCGTGGCTGACCGCTGTTCCCGCTGTGCTGGCCGGGCTGGTGAAGAACGTCGCCGTGTTGCCGGCCGTCAGGCCCGTGCAGTTGCTGCTGATGACCTTCAGGTTGGTGGTGCTGGTGGCCGCCAGCAGCCCGGACGTGTTGTCATACAGCCCGGTCGACGTGGCGGGAGCCGACGTGGTGCCGCCGACCACGGCGGTGCAGGGGCTGCCGAGGACGGTCAGGCTGAGGGTGGCGCCGACGCCTGTCCCGGGGGCCGTGATCTTCCCTGTGGTCTGGCCGCCGTCAACCGACGCGTTGTATGCCGCGCCGGTGAGCGTCCACGGGTTGCTGGCGCTCGCGTTGCCCGTCGCGCTCCCGGCGGCGAGGCCGCCCAGGCCCGAGCAGTTACTCCACTTGATGCTGGTGATGGCGCCGAGGACGGCACTGCCAGCCGGAGGCGTCTTCAGGGAGCCGGAAGCCGTCGACGCCGTACAGCTCAGGCTGAGGCCGTTGCTGCTGTCGGACAGCACGGCCGACGTGCCGCTGTTCAGCGACGATGTGAACGACCCGCCCGGGCTGACCGTCCACGTCCCGCCCGACGCGAAGGCCGACGGGGCGGCGATGGCGACGGCCGCTGCCGCCGCCGCTCCCACGAAAAACATGCTTGCCAGGCGTTTGCGCATTGAGATCAATTCCTCCTCGACTGATGATCCGTGCGCCTTAGGGCAGGCTTTGACGCCAAAGCCGGCCGCACGATGCTGAGTGCAGGGGCGACCCCTTTCCGCAGCGGTATCCCCGGGCCATCAGCATTCGGGGCACCAGCCACTACTGGCGAGTAGGTTACGTCGCCGTAACACGGCAATCAAGATTCCCCAGGCGGAATTCTTCACATGATCGCACCCGTCCGGAATTCTTGTCCGGGGCGGATAAGAGCGACGCTCATGATTTATCATCAAGTGAGCGGCCGACTGTTATCGCCGGGCGAGAATACCGACGGTCTCGTCGCGGCCAGCGGCGCGGGATTGCCTTTCTGGCGATTCGCGTTCCATGTATGCTCGGGGCGTTGACGCAAGGGGGGAGCGCACCCGCGAGGGACACCCGCCTGTGGAACAAGGTTCGATGACACCCGCGGCCAGGCCGGCGCCGCCCGGTTCCGTCGCCTGCTTTCCCCGCCAGCTGACCGCGGCCATGCGGGCGGAACTGCCCGGCGCCGCCGAGGAGATCATCACCGAGATACGGCGTGCCATCCCGGAGTACGCACGGCCGATGAAGGGACCGTACGGAGAGGCACTCCGGATGGGCGTGGGACAGGCGCTGACGACCTTCGTCGATCTCATGGCGGATCCGTCGACGCCGTGCGCCGGCCGCGATGAGGTCTGCCGCCGGCTCGGCCAGTACGAGGCGTACGAGGGCAGGAGCCTGGACAGCCTGCAGGCCGCCTACCGGATCGGCGCCCAGGTCTCCTGGCGCCGGATCATGAAGCTCGGGCAGCGTAACAACCTCACGTCGACGGTCATGTCACTGCTCGCCGAGGCGGTCTTTAGGTACATGGACGAGCTCGCCGCCTTGTCCCTGGAGGGCTACCAGGAGGCGCAGGCACGGTCGGGCGAGGCCCGGCAGGAGTGGCGCCGGCGGCTGCTGCGGCTCATCCACGAGCAGCCGCCGGCCCCACGCCGCGCGATCACCAACCTGGCCGGTCTCGCCGGCTGGACGGTGCCGGAAACCGTGACACCCGTCGCGCTGCGGCCTCCGGCCGAGCCCGGCGGAGCATATGCCCCGGATGCCCGCGCCGCCGGGCAGCAGCCGGATGTTCGGCTGCCCGATACCGACGTCCTGTCCGACCTGAGCTGCCCTCAGCCGCATCTGCTCGTCCCCGGCCCGGTGACGGAAACACGGGAGCTGATGCTGAAGGCGGCCGTGGCCGGCCGCCCGGCCGCGATCGGGCTGACGGTACCGCTGCCGGCCGCCGCGAACTCGCTGCGGTGGGCCCGGCAGGCGCTGTCGCTGGGCGAGTCGGGCGTCCTCGCCGACTCGCCCGTCGTCCGGTGCGAGGATCACCTGGTGACGCTGTGGCTGCTGTCCGACACCGCCCTCGCCGACCACGTCGTCCGCGGGGAGCTGGGAATGCTGGCGCGCCTGACGCCACGGCAGCGCAGCCGGGTCACGGATACCCTGGGGCCGTGGCTGGAGACCAGGGGAACGGCCACCGAGATCGCGGAACTGCTGAACGTGCACCCGCAGACGGTCCGGTACCGGATACGCCAGTTCGAGCGGACCTTCGGCGACCGGCTCAATGATCCGGACGCCAGGTTCGCGCTGGAGCTCGCGCTGCGCGTCATGCGCCTGACGCAGCGGTAGCTGGGCCAGCTGTACTGCACAGGTCTAGATGATTGAGTGCGATTTCGGTCGGATTTCCGACCAGAACAACACGCAATGACGGACTCGGCGAGTGAGCGCGCGGAACGGCCAGGTGGACGCCGTCCAGTGGTGCTCCGGCCGGGCGCCCAGCAGCACCTGAGCGACGGCCAGGCACACCAGCTCCGCGCCGGACAGGTTCTTCGGATGGCCGGGCCGGCGCCGGCCAGGAGGGACCACATGATCGTCGATCAGCACGTACAGTGCCGTCAGGAGGGTATCCAGGTCTGTTGTCACGAACGATCATGGATGCCCTCCTCCCATGCCCCGATCAACTCGACACGCCGTCCTTGCCCCATCCGGGTAAGGAATCACTGATCTAGGCCTCGGCCATCGCGGCCACGACCGAGGTGCGGGCGGCGCGCCGGGCGGGGAACACCGCGGCCGCCAGCGCGGCGCAGACGCCTATCACCACGTACAGGGCGATCTGCGCGTACGGGATCGAGACCACCCCCTCGCCGCCGGCCGAGTTGATGAACGCGTGGACGATGGCCCAGCCGAACACCGCGCCGAGGCCGATGCCGAGCGCGACGGCCAGCAGGGCCATGAGCAGCGCTTCGGTCAGCAGCATCCGGCGCAGCTGCCCCCGCGTCAGGCCGAGGGCGCGCAGCAGCGCCGACTCCCTGGTGCGCTCGATCACCGACAGCGTCAGCGTGTTGGAGATGCCGAAAAGCGCGATCAGCACCGCGAGCCCGAGCAGCGTCCCGAACAGGGCGAGCACCTGGTTGACCCGGCCGGCGAGGTTCGCTTTGTAATCCGCCTGCGTGAAGACCACGAGCAGCGGGTCGCTGCCCGTCGCGGCGTCGACGGCGGCGCGGGAGGTGGCCGGCGGCACGCCGGGCGCCGCGTTGATGAGCACGTCATCCGCCCCGGCCGGCCGGAAGTAGCGCAGGTAGTCTCCCACGGAGATCAGCACGTCAGGCATGGTCACGCCCGCGCTGTTGTACACGGCCACCACGCGCAGCGCCCGCGACCCACCGCCGGGCGTGGCGACGGCCACGGTCCCGCCCTGACGCGTGCCGAGCGCGGTCAGCTTCGAGGAATCGACGCCCGCCGTACCGGGGCCGACCGCCGCCAGGGTTCCCGAGACGATCGTGGGCTTCACGCTGAACCCGAGCGCGCCGCGGCCTATCGCGCCCACGCGGACGCCGGCTCCGTTCGCGGTCGCCCGCTGCTCGTACTGTGGCGCCACGATGCCCAGTGCACGCGAGGCCTGCAGCGCGCGGACGACCGGCGGCGGAACGGTCTGCCCGCCCCGGCCGGCCTGAACCAGGTAGTCGACCGGGTAATGCTGCGCGATGGCCGTGTCCGAGGACGCCTGCGCGGACGAGACAACGACCGTGAACAGGGTCATCAGGGTGATGCCGATCATGAGCGCCGCCGTCGTGGCGGCCACGCGGTGCGGGTTGCGCCGGGCGTTGGCCGTGGCCAGCCGCGCGGTCGCTCCCGCGAGGCGTCCCGGCAGCCAGCCGAAGAAGGTGATCACCGGAGGGGCGATGACCGGGCCCAGGGCGAGCACCGCCACGAAGCACACACAGCCGCCCCCGGCGATCTCCACGAATCCCGAATTCCCGGTGACGTCGCGCATCCCGGCGAAGGTGAGGACCGTCCCGGCCGCGGCGAAGACGATCGCCACGGCCAGGCGGAGCCAGCCGACCTTCGCCTTGACCTGCGCATCGACCTGGCCGCCGAGCGCCGCCACGGGCGCGACCCGGGTGGCCGACCTCGCCGGAAGCAGCGAGGCCGCGACCGTGACCAGGACCCCCACGGCCATCGAGACCGCGACGGTGGCCGGCGTCAGGGCGAGCGGGCCCGACGGGACGTCGGCGCCGAACGCGGCGAACAGCCGCTGCAGTGCCCAGCCGAGCCCCAGCCCGGCCAGCACGCCGGCGGCGGACGCCACCAGCCCGACGACGGCCGACTCGATCAGCATCCCGCCGAAGACCTGCCGCCGGCTGGCGCCGACGCAGCGCAGCAGCGCCAGTTCCCTGCCGCGCTGCGCGATCAGGATGGTGAACGTGTTGTAGATGACTATGCACGCGACGACGAGGGCGATCAGCGCGAAGACGAGGATCGCCGTGGTGAACTGCTGGGTGAAGTGCACCGCGTCGTTCGCCTCGGCGGTGGCGAGCTGGCCGCCGGTCCGCACCTGATAGCCGCCCATGCCGGGCAGGTTCCTGATGCGCGCCACGAGAGTGCCCTGCGAGACGCCGGGGGCGGCGCGGGCGACGACCATGTCGTAACCGGGGCGTCCCGTGACGCTGAACCCGGTCGCGGTCTGGAAGGCGGTGACCGTCGAGTTACCGAACTCACGGTTCACGCCGAGATCGATGGTGCCGGTGAGCACGAAGGCGCGGACCACGCCGGAGTGGTCCACCACCCGGACCGCCTGGCCGAGCCTGAAGTGCTCGTCGGCGGCGGTGGCCTTGTCGACGGCCACCTGCCCGGCACCGTCGGGCAGGTGGCCGGACGCGATCGCGAACCCGCGAAGAGCGCCATCGTTCGGTATATTAATCCCGATTCCCGGCTGCTCACCGTTGCTGATCACCTTGCCGTTGCTGCCGATCAGCGGCGCCTGGCCGACGAGCCGGCCGGCCGCCGCGGCGACGCCGGGCACCGAGCGGACCTCCGCGAGCACCGAGGCGGGCACCGACGGATCGCCGCTGCTGCCCGGACGCGCCTTGCCCGGCGAGGGCGGCGAAACGGCCGCGCTCACGTTCTTCGCCCCGGCGGCGAAGCTGCTGAAGAACGCCTGGTTCATCGACGCGCCGAGCACAAGCGTGCCGGCGACGAACGCGACCCCCAGGCAGATGGCCAGCGAAGACAGCGCCAGCCTGGCCTTGCGGTGGTTGAGGTTTGCGAGAGCGGCGCGGAGCATGGCGGCCTCACACCCCGGCCAGCTTGAGGTAGTCGAGCACGGACCGCGGCGTCGGGTCGTGGAGCTCGCCGTGCACCCGGCCGTCGGCGAGGAACAGCACCCGGTCGGCGTAGCCCGCGGCCACCGGGTCGTGGGTCACCATGATCACCGTCTGCCGCAGCTCGCGGACGGACGAGCGCAGGAAGCTCAGCACCTCGGCGCCGCTCGCCGAGTCCAGGTTGCCGGTCGGCTCGTCGGCGAAGATGACGTCCGGCCGGGTCATGAGCGCCCGGGCGCAGGCGACCCGCTGCTGCTGGCCGCCGGACAGCTCGGCGGGCCGGTGGTCCAGCCGGTCCGTGAGGTTCAGCCGGGTCACCACCTCGTTCTCCCAGCGCGGGTCCGGCTTCCGGCCGGCGAGGTCGAGCGGGAGCCTGATGTTCTGCCCGGCGGTGAGCGTGGGCAGCAGGTTGAAGGACTGGAAGACGAAGCCGACGCGGCGCCTGCGCAACAGGGTGAGCGCCCGGTCGGACAGGCCGCTCAGCCCAGTGTCGCCGATCCTGACCTCGCCGGACGTGGGCGTGTCGAGGCCGGCCAGGCAGTGCATCAGCGTGGATTTCCCGGAGCCGGACGGCCCCATGATCGCGGTGAACTGGCCGCTGCCGAAGGCGGCTGTCACGCCATCCAGCGCGTAGACCGCCGTATCCCCGGCGCCGTAGACCTTCACCAGGTCCTCGGCCTCGACGGATGGTTGCATGATCGTTTCTCCTCGGGTCGCTGTGCGTTGGGTGTTCGGGGCTGATCACCTGGCACGTTACGGGCGCGGCACCGGCTGGCGCGTCGGCCGGCGATCTGGTTTCCGCGTACGCACCCAGGCGGACGCCGGCGCCCGGGTTCCGCCTCAGGACTGACGGGTACCGCGGGGTGCCGGGGCGTCGCCGGGCGCGTTCCACGAGGCCAAGCGGCGAATAATCGTGGGTGTACGCTTGGGAGGTTGCTGGGAAGCGTGTCTTTCGGACAGTCCACGCCGGGAGCGACGTTCGATGACGAACACGGTCAAGCCGGCCGGCCAGGCCGCCGGATTTCCCCGTCACGTCACGGCGAGCATGCGGGCCGAGCTACCCAGCCTCGCCGAGGAGATCATCGCCGAGATACGGCGCGCGATCCCCGAGTATGCCCGGCCGATGGACGGGCCGTACGGCGAGGCGCTGCGGCTCGGCGTGCACCAGGCCCTGACCACCTTCGTCGACCTGGTGGCCGACCCCTCCGCGCCGCGCGACAGCCTGCGGGAGGTCTGCCGAAGGCTGGGCCAGTACGAGGCGTGGGAGGGCCGGAGCCTGGACAGCCTGCAGGCCGCCTACCGGGTGGGCAGCCAGGTCGCGTGGCGCCGGGTCATGAAGGTGGGCCAGCGCGGCAACCTCTCGTCTTCTGTGATGTCTGCGCTGGCGGACGCCATATTCAGCTACATGAACGAGGTCGCGGCGCTGTCCGTCGAGGGCTACCGGGAGGCACAGGCCCAGTCCGGCGAGGCACGCCAGGAATGGCGGCGACGGCTGCTGCGGCTGATCCTGGAGCGGCCCCCGGTTCCGCGCAAGGCGATCACCGGCCTGGCGGGAATCGCCGGATGGGAGATCCCGGAGTCCGTCACGATGGTCGCGGTGCAGCCAGCGGCGGCACCGGGTGAGGACGGATGCGCGCGGCCGACGGACGTCGCCGGCGATGCGGGCGTGGCAGGTGTTGCAGGAGTTGTCGGTGCTGCGGGCCCGCACGGAGTTTCGCTGATCGACAACGACGTGCTCGCGGACCTGAACTGCACGCAGCCGCACCTGCTCATACCCGGCTCGCCGACCAAGGCCCGCAAGCTGATGCTGACCGCCGCGCTGGCCGGAAGGCGGCTGGCGGTCGGCCTGACGGTGCCGCTGGAGGCCGCGGCCGACTCGCTGCGCTGGGCGCAGCGGGCCCTCACGCTGGCGGAGTCCGGGGTCATCGACGGAGATCCGGTCACGCTGTGTGAAGACCACCTGGTCACCCTCTGGCTGATGTCGGACCCGGCGCTGGCGGAGCAGATCATCGCCCGGCAGCTTGGTGAGCTGGCTGAACTGACGCCGCGGCAGCGCACCCGCGTCATCGAGACGCTCGCGCCGTGGCTGGAGACACGCGGCACGGCGACGGAGATCGCCAGCTTGCTGAACGTCCACCCGCAGACGGTGCGGCACCGGATCCGGCAGTTCGAGCAGACCTTCGGCGGCCGGCTGTGTGACCCGGACGCGCGGTTCGCCCTGGAACTCGCGCTGCGGATGCTGAGGCTGCGCAAGCCCGAGGAAGGCGCTGCTGGGCCTGCTGGGCCTGCTGGGCCTGCTGGGCAGGGAATCGCTGCCGCCAGTAACGGAGCCGGCCTTCAGGGAGCCGGAGGCGAGGGTCTTGCGGGACAACGCCAGCGCGGCACGGTAAAACAGCATGGAAGTCCCCGGTGATGGTGATGAAGCGAGTTTTGGTCGACCAGCTCATCTACCTCGGGCTTTCGCATGCCCGGCGACGACACGCCGTGAGGTGATCAGACCGCGAGAAACCCGTCACAACCAGGCGAGCTCCTGCTCATCACCTGAGGCTCTTAGTGCGCGAGGACGAGATAAGCGAATCCAAGGACGCCCCGGTACACCTCGATGTACTGACGTTCGCGGGCATCTAGCCAGTCGCGCACGTCAGCGGCGCGTGGGTCGTCGGCGTTCGCGAGCAGCCACTCCTGACGGCCAGCGCGGAACGTGGACTCGAAGTCGTCCCATTCCCGCTGGCAGGCGACGCTCATGTGGATGACCCGCCAGCCCGCGGACCGGCACGCCTCCAGCATGCCCGCCAGGGGCAGCACCTGCTCGCCAAATATCTCCGCCGCCGCGGCCGAGGGCGCTGTTTCCCAGTAGCCGTCTCCGAACAGCATCCGGCCCCCGGCCGGCACGACGCTGGCAAGCGCGTCCAGCGCGGAGGTGGTGCCGCCCAACGCGTGGGACGCGCCAACGCACAGCACCCGGTCGGCCGTGCCATTCCACCCCGAGACGTCAGCCTCCGCGAACTGCACCTGCCCGTCGAGGTGACGCTCCTTGGCGAGGCGCTTGGCACGGCTCAGCGCCCCGGCATCGGTGTCAACGCCGGTACCAGTGGCTTGACCGGCGCGGGCGACGACCCGCAGCAGAAGTTCACCCCAGCCGCAGCCCAGGTCGGCGACGCGGGCTCCCGGCCGCACGTCCAGCCGGTCCATCAGAAGTTCGGCGTGATCCACCGAGAGCGGCGCGTTCCAGCGCATCCGCGCGTACAGCGCTTGTTCGAGATCATCGTCTTCCACCGGGTCCAGGATTACCATGCCGCGAGACTCCTCGTCGACGGGGATCGACGACGCTCCGCAAGCACCGCCGTTACCCCGGGTGCGCCGGCCAGCTCGCCAGGGCCATCAACGTATTGCAGACTCGCGAAGCATAAGCAGGTGAAAAGGTTCAATGACACCACGCCCGAGCGGCATCCCGCAAAACCGCATTCAGCGCGCCCCGGATCCGGCGCCGCTTAGTGAACGTTTGAATAATGCTCCGGGGAGTGCCCTTCCACGGGAAATGGCACCGGCAGGCGGCCCGGGCCCTGGCACGGTCATGACTGCGGCGGGACTGCCGGGGTGAGCAGGGGGTCTGCGGGACCCTGGGCGGGACCCTGGGCGCGGCATTCCTCGTAGAACCGGATCTTGAAGGTGATCAGGTCCAGGCACTCGGTGAGCGCTGCGATCTGGGCGGTCACGTGCTGCTGGTGCTGGCGCAAGAGGGTGAGCCGGTCTTCCTCGTTGCCTGTTCCCTGCCGGACCAGGTCGGCGTAGCGGCGGATCGCGGTGAGCGGCATGCCGGAGGCGCGAAGCCTGACGCAGACTTCGAGCCATTCCAGGTCCCATTCGGTGTAGACCCGGTGTCCGTCCGTGCCGCGGTGCACAGGGGTGACGAGCAGGCCCTCGCGCTCGTAGAAGCGAAGCGCGTGAATGCTCAGGCCGGTGCGCCCGGCGACCTGCCCGATGCTCAGGCGCAGCTCCTGTTCAGCGGGAGTTCCCGGCCCGGCGCCCGGCGGCGTCCCGGACACGGCTGCAGCTTCAGGCATGCCGCCCAGGATACGGGCTTGACCTAGAGCTGACTATAGGCCCTAGCATCCTCACGACTTCGGGCCGCGGGCCAGGCGCCGCGGTCACGACAACGGTGAAAGGAGTGCGATGGGACAGCGCATCTGCGTGACGGGAGCCAGCGGTCAGGCGGGCCGGGCCGTGGTGCGGGAGTTGCGCGAGCACGGCTACGACGTGGTGGCCACGGACATCGCGGTGACCAGGGAGGACCTGGAGAACGAGATGCTGCGCGCCGACCTGGCCGATTACGGGCAGGCGGTCGAGGCGCTGCAGGGCCCCGAGGCCACCTGGTGGCCAGTCGCCGCTGGCGGCCCGCGGGGCGGGCAGGGGCTGGAGGAGGCGCTGCGCGGCACCGACGCCGTCGTCCACCTGGCTAACATCCCGGCGCCGCAGATAGCCACCCCGGCGGTCACGTTCACCGCGAACATGACGATGAACTTCAACGTGTTCATGGCCGCCGCCAGGCTAGGCCTGAACCGGGTGGTGTGGGCCTCGAGCGAGACGACGCTGGGCCTGCCGTTCGAGGTGCCGCCGCGGTACGCGCCGGTGGATGAGGATCACTATCCGGTGCCGGCGACGGCGTACGCGCTGTCGAAGGTGGCCAGCGAGACCGTCGCCGGGCACATCGCGCAGTGGTCGGGCATCCCGTTCATCGCGCTGCGGTTCTCCAACATCATGGCGCCCGCCGACTACCAGGACTTCCCCTCGTTTTGGGCCGACCCCGCCGAGCGCAAATGGAACCTGTGGGGCTATGTCGATGAGCGGGACGTGGCCGCCGCGTGCAGGCTGGCGCTTAGCGCCCCAGCAGATGCCGTGGCGGGCAGCCCGGCCTTCATCATCGCCGCGGCGGACACCGTCATGAACCGCCCGTCGGCCGGGCTGCTGGCCGAGGTCTTCCCCGGTGTGCGGCTGACGCGTGAGGTCAGCGAGTTCGGCACCCTGCTGGCCATCGACCGTGCCCGGCAGGTACTCGGCTTCGAGCCCCGCCACACCTGGCGCAACCATCTGACTGCCCGCCCGGCCGGGGGTCAGGACTCTCAATGAGCGCAGCAGCAGGCCCATCGTGTCCACGGCGAGGTGCCGCTTGCGGCCATTCACCCTTTTCGCGTTATCCCAGCCGCGGCTGGCCTCCGGAACGGTACCGGGCGGCGCGGACCGGCCAGGAGCCGATCACCGCCGCGGCCGGCTCCGGGTTCCGCCCGGCCGCGGCCCGGACCTGAGCGCGCAGCACATCATGCAACCGGGCCAGCGTGCCGTCATCGCGCCAGGCCGCGACGTACCCATACACCGTCCGCCAGGGCGGGAAGCCGGCCGGCAGGTAGAGCCAGGCACACCCGGTCCGGTCCAGGCACAAGATCGCTTCCACGATCCGGCGGGCCGGCCAGACCCGGGGTCCGCCCCCGCCGGCCGGGCACATAACACGGCAGATGCGGCACGATGACGTGCCACTGAGCATCGGTCAGATCACCGGGACAGCCCCTCGCCCGGCGCATACCCCGGGCACGCGCGGGCTCTGTTTTCCTGGTCGTCACACATCGGGATCATGGGCCCGCGCCTGCTCATCTCAACGCGACGACATGCAGCCGACCCCGGGCAAGCCTGTCATGACCGGGCACCGGGCTATTTATCAAACGCTCACTTAGCCCCGAAAGTCGGGGGGCAGGGAAATGTGGCTTCCTGGACAGCCGTACAGGCTTGCATTCTGCTATTTCTAGCACTAGTATTTGAAGTAGCTTCTTGAAAATCTTATGTGTACCAAACGGATGGTGGTTTTCATGCCGCAGGAACCGATCCCCGGGCACGGGCGGGACGACGTCCCGTCCGCCGCCGCGCGCGGACCGGTTCCCGGCACCGGCGGGGTGGCGGCCCGGGCGGCGGGTGGGTACGCCGCCTTCGAGCAGGGCTGCTCCCTGGACGGGGAGATCGCCTCCGCGGTGCTGGGCGTGGTGCTCGACGAGCTCGCCGGTCCGCACCGCCGTCCACTGGGTGCCTCCGACGACGCGGTACTCGGCATGCTCGGCGGGGCGGACAAGCTGGCCGCGTGGTGTGAGTCCCTCAAACTCGGCCTGATCCGGGAACTCATCCGCCGCCACCCGCAGCCGGGAACGGACGGCCGCCGCCACCCCCAGCCCGGCCCCGGCGGCCCGCAGACCGGAACGGACGGCGCCCCGCAGACCGGATGTGACGGCGGCCCGCCGCCGGGGCCTGAGGGCGGCCCGCCGCCGGGGGCTGGCGGGCCCGGCCCGGTCGGGCTGCCCGCCGCGTGGGCCCGGGGGCTGGCCCAGCAGCTCAGCGCCGAACTGGCCATCTCCGCCCACGCCGCCGACACACTCCTCGACACCGCCTACGCTCTCGCCCGGTTGCCGCACACCGCCCGCGCGCTGGACACCGGGATCATCTCCGGGCACAAAGCGCAGATCATCGCCGCGGCCACCAGCCCGCTGGACGACGCCCAGGCCGCCGAGGCCGACCGCCGCGCCGCCCCCAAACTGGCCGGCAAGACCCCCGGGGAGATCCGGGAGGTCATCCGCCGCATCGTGATCGCCGTGGACCCCGACGGGGCCAAGCGGCGGCGGGAACAGGCCCAGCGGGAGCACGCCCGGGTCGAGTTCTGGCAGGACGCCCTCACCGGCACCGCGAACCTGGCCGGGTTCGCGCTGCCCACCGACGAGGGATTGATGTGTAACCAGCGGATCCAGGACCGGGCGCTGGCGTATAAGAAGGCGAAGGTGTTCCCCGACTCCCCGATGGACCTGCTGCGCATCCGCGCCTACATCGACCTGCTGCTCGGCCGCGACGCCCGCGAAACCACGCCCGCCGGAGCGGCGGGCCATGAGAGCGGGCACGCGGCAGGCGGGCACGCCCCGGCGGGCGACGGACGCGGGGCGGACGGCGGCAGCAACGCCGCGGACGCCAGCACGGAGTGTGTCAGCGGCGACCACGGCCAGGGCGTGAACGCTGGGCACCGCAGCGGGCAGGACACCGGCGCAGACGCCCGGAATGGCAACGGCCAGGAGACCGGCGCGAAAGCGGGGAACGGTGGCAGCCAGGGCGAGGACGGGAACAGCGGTAACGGTGACGGCGGCGCAGGGACCGGCGGGCGTGACCCGGCAGACGGCGGCTCTCCGGCAGGGGGCACCCCGGCAGGCAGCGGCCCGGCGGCCGGGGCCGCTGCGGGCCTCGGCGGCGGGCCGGGGCTGGCCGCCAACGTCAACCTGACCATCACCCTGTCCACCCTCCTCGGGCTGGCCGGCCGGCCCGGGCACCTGGCCGGGCTCGGCGCCATCGACCCCGCCCTCGCCCGCGACCTTGCCGCCTCGGCCGCGACCAGCAACCGCTCCACCTGGTGCATCACCGTCACCAACGACCAGGGCCACGCCATCGGCCACGGATGCGCGCGCCCCGCGCGCCGCACCAGCACATCGCGGCACGGCACCAAAGGCAACTCCGGTAACAGCGGCGGGACACGGACCCGTGACGGCCCCGCCTTCACCCGGCGAGATGAGCAAGGACCACCCGGCGGCTACGGCAACTGGACCCTCACTCTGCCGACGGGCGGCGAGTACACCGTCCACCTCGGCCCGATCCCGGTGACCGAGTGTGATCACCGCTACGAGTCCCACGGTTACCAGCCGGGCCGCCTGCTGCGGCACCTGGTGCAGATCCGGGATGGCACGTGCGACTTCCCGCCGTGCCGCCGCCCGGCCAAACAATGCGACTTCGAGCACACGACCCCCCTACCACCTCGGCGGGCGCACCGACCTGTGCAACTGCCGGCCGCGCTGCCGCTGCGACCACCAGGTCAAGCAGAGCCAGGGCTGGTCGGTGACGCAGATCCTGCCGGGCTGGCACGAATGGCGCACCCCCTCCGGCCGCCGCTACCTCAGCGGCCCCACCGAACACCCCATCTGAGACGGCCGAACGTTCCTCTTCGACCCGTCCGACTCCATGCCGCAGGTGATGGCCTCATTCCATGCCGCACGCGATAACCCGGCTCCGGCTCGATTGTTGACAATTTTGTGGACGGGATCATAGGGTCGGCTTAGGAGCTCAGGCGCCGGACGAAACCCAGGCCTGGGAGGGCATGCGCCTGGGAGGGCATGGCGCATTGGAGCGCGCAGCGCCTGGAAGGGCAGAGCGCCTGGAAGGGCAGAGCGCCTGGAAGGGCACAGCGCCTGGAAGGGCACAGCGAAGAGGGAGCAGGCGTGAGCAGAGGGGGCACGGCCGGGGAAGGGGCCGAAGACGTAAGGCCTATCGGCGGGATTGCCGGGGCGCGGGGCAGGAAGCAGGCGTTCGACGGGCTGCGGCGGGCGATACTGAGCGGGGACGTCGGGCCTGGTCAGCGGCTTGTCGAGGAGGAGCTTGCGGCGCGGTTCGGGGTGACCCGCGCGAGCCTGCGCGCGGCGCTCATCGACCTGGCGGCCGAGGGGCTGGTGGAGCGCATACCCAACCGGGGCGCGCGGGTGCGGGCGGTCAGCATCGCCGAGGCGATCGCCATCACCGAGTGCCGGATGGCGCTGGAGGGGCTGTGCGCCGCCAAGGCGGCCGAGCGGGTGACCGGTGCCCAGGCCGCGCGGCTGCGCGAGATCGGGGATTCGCTCGAGCGTGCCGTCGCCGACGGGGAGCCGCTGAAGTACTCCGCGCTCAACCAGGAGCTGCACCGCCTGGTCCGGGACATATCGGGGCAGGAGGTCGCGGCCGGGCTGCTCGAGCGACTGCACGGCCAGCTCGTACGGCACCAGTTTCAGCTCGCGCTGCGGCCGGGGCGCCCGCAGGCGTCGCTGCCGCAGCACCTGGCGATCATCGACGCGATCGCGGCGCGGCGGCCGGAGGCGGCGGAGGAGGCCGCGCGGGGCCATCTGCGCAGCGTCATCGCCGCGCTCAGGGCTTCACCGGAAGATACCGATCATGAGGGGATGGCCTGATGGGCTCCACGCTGGTGGTCAGCGCGCACGCGGCGGACTTCGTGTGGCGGGCGGGCGGCGCGATCGCGCTCGCCGCCTCACGCGGCGAGCGCGTGCGGGTCGTGTGCCTTTCGTTCGGTGAGCGCGGCGAGTCGGCGAGCGCCTGGCGGGCCGGGAAGACGCTGGACGAGATCAAGGCGCTGCGCCGCGGCGAGGCGGAGAACGCGGCGGGCGCGCTCGGCGCGGAGATCGAGTTCCTCGACGCGGGCGACTACCCGCTCCGCGAGACCGACGAGCTGGTGGACCGGCTCGTCCGGGTCTACCGTGAGGTGAACCCGTCGGTCGTGCTCACCCATCCGCTGTCCGACCCGTACAACCAGGATCATCCCGCGGCCGGGCAGATGGCACTGCGGGCCCGGGTGCTCGCGCAGGCGATCGGCTACCCCGCGCCGGGAGATCCGGCCGGCGCCCCCCCGGTCTTCCAGTTCGAGCCGCACCAGCCGGAGATGTGCGGCTTCAGGCCGGAGGTGCTGCTGGACATCACGCCGGTCTTCGACGCCAAGCGCAAGGCCATGGAGTGCATGGGCGCGCAGCAGCATCTGTGGGACTACTACACCGACCTCGCCAAACGGCGCGGCACCCAGCTCAGGCGGAACGCGGGCCCGAACCTCGGGCTGCCCGCGGCGACCATGGGCGAGGCGTACATGCGGGTGTTTCCGCAGGTCACCGACCGGCTGGCGTAAGGAGGGCCGCATGCTGAACGTTGTCGTCACCGACCCGCCGCGCGCCGACGCCGCGCTCACCGGCCAGCTCGCCGGGTACGGCGTCGCCACCGTGCACGAGGCGATCGGCCGCACCGGGTATCTCGGTCCAGGGCTGCGGCCGATCCAGGACGGAGCGCGGATCGGCGGGACCGCCGTCACCGTGCTGTGCTGGCCCGGTGACAACCTCATGCTGCACGTCGCCGCGGAGCAGTGCCGCCCCGGCGACGTGCTTGTGGTGACCACCACCTCGCCGTGCACGGACGGGATGTTCGGCGAGCTCATCGCCACATCGGTCGCCGCGCGCGGCGTGCGCGGCCTGATCATGACCGCCGGGGTCCGCGACGTCGCCGAGCTGCGGGCGATGCGCTTCCCGGTCTGGACCGCGGCGGTCAGTGCGCAGGGCACGGTCAAGGAGACGCCGGGCGCGGTCAACGTGCCGGTGTCCGTCGGCGGCCAGCTCATCAGGCCCGGCGACGTGATCGTCGCGGACGACGACGGCGTGGTGTGCGTGCCGCGCACGCAGGCCGCGACCGCGGTGACGGCCGCCGCGCAGCGCGTGGCCAAGGAGGAGGCCAGCCGGAAGCGGCTCGCCGACGGCGAGCTGGGCCTGGACATGTACGGGCTGCGCGGGAAGCTCGCGAAGGTCGAGTACGTCAGCGCCGCCGAATACGCGCGCCGCATGAGAGGAGATGGTGCGACCAATGGATGATGTGGCCGCAGTGACTTGCGTGATGCCAGTGGTAGATGTGACGAAGGCGACAGGTATGGCCCAAGGGCCGTTGTGGTGATAGAGGCAAAGGAGGTGCCACGGTGACGGGCGGGAGCACCGGCGTTCGGTGCATGCTGATGAGGGGCGGGACGTCCAAGGGCGCCTACTTCCTGGCGCGGGATCTGCCGGATGACCGCGCCGAACGCGACGACCTGCTGCTGCGCATCATGGGCAGCCCGGACCCGCGGCAGATCGACGGCATCGGCGGCGCCCACCCGCTGACGTCCAAGGTCGCGGTCGTGTCGCCGTCGGCCGGCCCGCCCACCGACGTGGACTACCTGTTCCTGCAGGTCGGCGTCGACGCCCCCACCGTCTCCGACCGGCAGAACTGCGGGAACCTGCTGGCCGGCGTCGGCCCGTTCGCCGTCGAGCGCGGTCTCGTGCCGGCCGCCGGCCAGCAGACCCGCGTGCGGATCCGGATGCTCAACACCGGCGGGATCGCCACCGCGGCATTCAGCACCCCGGGCGGGACCGTGCGGTATGCCGGGGACACGGCCATCGACGGTGTGCCGGGCACCGCGTCGGCGGTCGTGCTGGACTTCGCCGCCGGCACATCCGTCCCGCTGCTGCTCACCGGCAACGTCCGCGACGTGTTCGGCGGCATCCCGGTGACCTGTGTCGACAACGGCATGCCGGTCGTCGTGGTGGCGGCATCCAGTCTGGGCCGCACCGGCTACGAGCCGGTCGCCGAACTGGAGGGCGACGCCGCGCTGGGCGAGCGGGTACGCGTGCTGCGGCTCGAGGCCGGCAAGGCGATGGGCCTGGGCGACGTCAGCGACGCCACCGTTCCGAAGGTCTCGCTGGTCGCGGCGCCCGTCAGCGGCGGCACGATCTGCACGCGGACGTTCATCCCCGTGCGAGTGCACCAGACGATCGGCGTCCTGGGCGCGGTCAGCGTCGGCACCGCGATCCTGCTCGACGGCGCCGTCGGCCACGACCTCGCGGTGCCCGCCGCGGGACCGCGGCTCGGCATCGAGCACCCGGGCGGGATCACGCAGGTCGAGGTCGAGGTGGACGCCGGCGCCCAGCCGCCGCGGGTGCTGCGCTCCGGGGTGGTGCGCACCGCACGCCGGCTTTTCGACGGCACCGTTTACCCGAGATAGCGGGGCTTCGAGAGACACCGGCGCTCGTTCGGTATAAAAAATCTGGAGACCAGCATGTCACGACCGCCGCTTCATGATGTCGCCCACCTCGCGTACATCGAGCTGCTCACACCCGAGCCCGAGAAGTCGCTGTGGTTTTTCACCGAGGTGCTCGGGCTGACGGCCAACGGCGGCGAGGGCAATTCCGTCTACCTGCGGACCTGGGACGATTATGAGCGGCACACCCTCAAGCTGACCGCGCATGACACGTCGGGCATCCGCAGGACCGGCCTGCGCGCGGAGAGCGCCGGCGCGCTCGGGGCGCGGGTGCGGGCCATCGAGGCGGCCGGGCTGGGGATCGGCTGGAAGGACGGCGACCCGGGGATCGGGCCGACGTACGCGTTCCGCGACCCGGACGGGCACGAGATCGACCTGTACTGGGAGACCGAGTGGTATTCGCCGCCCACCGGGGACCTGCGGCCGGCGCTGAAGAACCAGGCGCAGGCCTACCCGGGACGCGGCGTGAGCGTGCGGCGGCTCGACCATGTCAACTACCTCGCCCGCGACGTGCGGCCGTGCGGGGAGTTCGTGGCGGACGTGCTCGGCGGGCGGGTGACCGAGCAGATCGTGCTCGACGACGGAACGCTGTCCGCGCAGTGGCTGCACTTCGCCCAGAAGAGCTACGACCTCGTCTACACGCAGGACTGGACGGGGTCGGCCGGGCGGCTGCACCACGTGGCGTTCTCCACCGACACGCGGGAGGACATCCTGCGCGCGGCGGACATCTGCCTGGACCGCGGCGTGTTCATCGAGACCGGGCCGCACAAGCACGCCATACAGCAGACGTTCTTCCTGTACGTGTACGAGCCGGGCGGGAACCGGATCGAGCTGTGCAACCCGGTCGGGCGGCTGGTGATGGCGCCGGACTGGCGGACCATAACCTGGACGGAGACCGAGCGCGCCAAGGGCCAGGCGTGGGGGCTCAAGACCATCGAGTCGTTCCACACCCACGGCACGCCGCCCGTGTGACGAGGTTCGCCGCCGCGCCCGGCGGTGTGGGTGCGATCCGCGCTGTCACAGCGACGCGAGTCGCACCCACAATGGCTACTTACTCCGTGGAGACGCTGATCAGCGAGAAGACGGCGCCCTGATCGTCGGCGACGGCGGCCATCCGGCCGTACGGGCTGTCCTGCGCCGGCCGGACGACGGAGCCGCCGTTGCCCTCGACCCTTGCCACCGAGGCGTCGGTGTCGACGGTGCCGAAGTACACCGTCCAGCCGGCCGGCACCTGGGCCGGCGTGTCGGCGGGCAGCCCGCCGATGCCGCCCACGTCCCTGCCCTCGACCTTGAACGTCGCGTAGCTGAAGCCGCCGCCGCTCATGTCGCCGTACTCGTAGCCGAAGACCGAGGCGTAGAACGCCTTGCTGCCCTCGAAGTCGCGGCTCATCTGCTCGTTCCAGCACATCGTGCCCGGCTCGTTCACCCGCTGCGCGCCGGAGAAGTTGCGAGGCTGCCAGAGGCCGAACACCGCGCCCGCGGTGTCCATGGCGATCACCATCCGGCCGACGTCCATGACCTCCATCGGCTCGACCATCAGCTGGCCGCCGGCGCTCTTGATCTTGGCAGCCGTCGCGTCGGCGTCCCGCACCGCCAGGTAGGTCATCCACATCGTGGGCGCCTCGGCGGGGCCCATCTTGGGGCCGACGCCGGCGACAGCGCGCCCGTTCACGTTGGCTATCCCGTAGCCGCCCGCCTCCGGGGGCCCTTCCTGGATGTTCCAGTCGAACAGGCCCTCGTAGAAGGCCGTCGCCTTCTTTACGTCGTTGACTCCAAGGTCCGCCCAGCATGGCGCGCCTTCCGGCCACGGGGTGTCGCGTGTAACCATCCCCACCTCCTGTTTTTGGTCTGATTAGTACCTTTGTTCACTTTTACGACGAACGCCACGGTTCTCTGCGTACTTATGCGCGACGCCTTCCAAGGACACGCTAACACGGACTGCTCCGGAGTGCCCGAGGCGGCACAGACGAATCTCGGCGAGCCGGCTGAGCCGGGGGAAACTCCTACAATGGGGCGACCATGTACAGCAAGACGAACCCCCGGGCGGGCCAGCTCAGCCGCCGCCAGAAGCGCGTGATGCTGGTGGTCACCGTCCTTGTGCTGTGCGCGCTCGGCGGGCTCGGGGCGTGGGGTGCGTTCGCGCCCGATGGTTACGCGGGTTCGGCGAACGGCTGCGTGAACCTGACCGTGCCGAACTCCACCGGCGGGGCGACCCTGCATTACTGCGGCGCGCCGGCGAAGTCGTTCTGCCATGCGGCTTTCGCGGCCAGCGACCAGATCTCGCTGCGCGCCCGCCCGCAATGCGTGCTCGCGGGCCTCGGGCCCGGCGCTGCCGGTGCCGGTGCCCGTGGTGCTGGTGGTGCTCGTGGTGCTGGTGGTTCTGGCGGGCGGGCGCCCGTCCCTACGGCGAGGCGCTCGTGACACCGTGGCCGGACTGGAATCCGGCCTTCGCATGCCTCCAGGTGCGCCTCAGCCCCTATTAGGCCTCTTGTTTCCGCGATCAGCGAGCCGTGAAGAGCGTGGTGGAAAGGAAGGTGCCGTATGCGGCACCGCGCTTCCACCACCCGCCATCCCGAACGTTGTAGTGGAAACTTAGGGGGTTGTCGTGGTGAAAGTTGGGACGCCTGTGACGGGGAACGGCCGGGTTACGGCGAGATGAGGGGCTGCGGGCCGTTCCATTCCGCCAGCGGGGCGCAGTGCCAGCGCCAGCGCTTCAGCCTGGGCAGGCCGGGGAGGTCGATCCGGCCGTTGGCGTGCAGCAGCGCCTCCCAGGGACCGGGGTCTGGCCGCCGCCACGGGAACAGCCTCGCCAGCACCGCCGCGACCGCGGCACGCACGTCAGCGGCACGCACGTCAGCGCCGCGTATGGCGCTCACGCCGGCCTCAGAGGTCGAGGATGATCGTGACGGGGCCGTCGTTGACCAGGGCGACCTTCATCTGGGCGCCGAACACGCCGGTCTCCACCCGGGCGCCCAGATCGTGCAGCGCGGCCACCACGGCCTCGACGAGCGGCTCGGCGACCGGTCCAGGCGCCGCGCCCTGCCAGGTGGGCCGGCGGCCCCTGCTGGTGTCGGCGTAGAGCGTGAACTGGCTGATCACGAGCAGCGGGGCACCGACGTCGGAGCAGGATTTCTCGCCCTCCAGGATGCGCAGGCCCCACAGTTTCGCCGCCAGCTTCACGGCCTTCTCCGGCGTGTCGTCGTGCGTGACGCCGACCAGGACCAGCAGCCCAGGCTCATCGATCGCGCCCGTGACGCGCCCGTCCACGGTCACGCTCGCCCGGCTCACCCGCTGTACCACTGCCCGCATGACACCGCACGTTACCCGAACCCACCGCGGCAGGCCGCCGCGAGCGGCGTTCGCCGCCGCCCGCCGCGGGGCCGTTGGCGTAACTGGCCCCGCCCAGTGGGGCCAAATGCGCCAACGGCCCCACTGGAGAAGAGAGCGAGAGGGAGTGGAGAGGAAGGCGGGAGCAAGGAGAAGGCGGGAGGCGGAGAGGGGAGGCGGAGACGGGAGGCGGGAGGGCGAGAGGGGGTGGGCGCGCCGGCGGGGGCTGTGGGCGGCGATACTTTGCGGGTGATCACGAACGACGATGGCAGCGTGAACCCGGTTCTGGCGGAGGTTGTCCGGTCGGGGTTCGTGGAGTCCAGGCACCGGGGCGCCGTCGCCGCCCTCAACGCCGACGGGACCGCGGTCTTCACGCATGGCGACGCAACCGTGCCGTTCTTCCCGCGGTCGGCGAACAAGCCGCTGCAGGCGGCGGCGATGCTGCGCAATGGTCTCGACCTGGACGGCGAGCTGCTCGCGCTGGCCGCCGCGAGCCATTCCGGCGAGGACTTCCACGCCGGCGGCGTGCGCGCCATCCTCGCCGCGGCCGGGCTGACCGAAGCCAGCCTGCGCTGCCCGCCCGCGTGGCCGCTCGACGAGGCCACGGCACACCGGCTGATCAAGGAAGGCGACGGCGAGACCCGGGTCAGGATGAACTGCTCGGGCAAGCACGCGGCGATGCTCGCCACCTGCGTGGCGAACGGCTGGCCCACGGGTACCTACACGCAACGAGATCATCCGTTGCAGCAGGCGATCGGGCGCACCATCGAGGAGCTGGCCGGCGAGAAGGCGGCCGCCACCGGCGTGGACGGGTGCGGCGCGCCGCTGTTCGCGCTGACCCTGGCCGGGCTCGCGCGCGCGTTCCGCCAGCTTGTCCTCGCGGAGCCGGGCACGCCCGGGCGCAGGGTCGCCGACGCCATGCGTGCCCACCCGGAGTGGACGAGCGGCACGGACCGCGACGAGCGAAAGCTGATGGACGCGGTGCCCGGACTGCTGGTGAAGGCCGGCGCGGAGGGCGTCAACGCGTTCGCCCTGAAAGGCGGCCAGGCCGCCGCGATAAAGATCGACGACGGGAACGCGCGGGCGCGCACCCCGGTCACCGCGGCCGTGCTGCGGCGGCTCGGCGTGATGGTGCCGGAAGAGCTGGCGACCGCGCCGGTCTGCGGCGGCGGCGAGGCGGTCGGCGTCGTCCGCGCCGCGGGGTGAGCCAGCCCGGCGGCGGACATGTCACCGTCCATGCCGCAACCGTCCGGCGCCAGTGCCCGACACCGCGGATTTGCCTGCGGTTTCCGCTGCCACAGCGACCGGAAACGCGGGCAGATCCTCAGGCGAGGTGCGCGGCGAGCGTGAAGCGGGGGTCGGGCGGAGGACCGCCGCAGGCTAGGGCGGCGACGAGCTCGCCGGTGAGCGGGGCGAACTTGGCGCCGTGGCCGGAACAGGCGGAGCACACGATGAACGGGCCCCGCCGGTCAAGGATGAAATCCTCGTTCGCGGTCGACGTGTACAGGCAGGTCAGCTCGCCGACCGGACGTGGGTCCAGGCCGGGGAGGCGGCGCCGCGCGAAGCGGGTCGCCCGTTCCCGGGCGGCCCGGGAGATCACTCCGTCCCGGCCGTCGCCGGTGGTGACCGTGCCGTTGCCGTGTTCCCCCACCTTGACCGCGCCGGGCGCCTCGCCGTCCCGCCCGGCGGGCAGGCCGTAGACGGCGACGTCGTCGTGGTAGATGAAGGTGGGCCACGGCGCGGCGGGCGGCGCGGGACCGCCGGCGGGAATCCCGGCGGGCGCGAAGTGAAAGGCCTCCTGCTGGGTCACGGTGAGCGGCGGCAGCGGGATGTGGCCGCCGAGCAGCGGCTCCAGCCACGCGCCCGCCGCGACCACCACGACGGGGGCGGCGAACGACCGATCCGGGGTGCGCACCACGGCGCCCACTCCCCCGGCCGCCACGCCGAGCGCTGGGGTCTCGTAGCGGAACACCGCGCCGTTCCTGGTCGCGACGCGGCGCATCGCGGCCATCGCGCGATCGGCGTCGATGACCCCGGCCTCGCCGGTGTACAGGACCGGGCCCTCGGCCGGGCCGAACGCGAAGCCGGGCCAGCGCTCGGCGGCGGCCGCGGGCGGGAGCAGCTCGGCGGAGACGCCGTTCGCGGCCAGGAGACCGTGCATGTCCTCCGGCCCGGGGCCCTTGCCGAAGTCGAGGCCGCCGGTGACGTGCAGCAGTTCCTCGCCCGCCTCGTCCTCGAGCCGCCGCCACAGCCGCCCGGCGCGGCCGGTCAGCCGCACGTAGAGCGGATCCGGGTACGCCCGCCGGAAGATCCGCGCGCTGCCGTGCGAGCTGCCGCGCCGGTGCCCGGGCTCGAACGCCTCGATCACGACGACCGAGCGGCCACGGCCGGCCAGCGCCCAGGCGACCGCGCAGCCCGCCAGCCCGGCACCGACGATGACGGCATCCGGCCGTTCAGTGCTCATCCCCGCCGTCCGGGACCTTCAGCGGAAGTGCCGGGACAGGCCGGACCAGACCGCGTCGTAGTCGTGCTGCCGGTGCGGCGCCTCCATCGCCTGCCGGGTGGGGACCATCATCCAGCGGCTCTCGAACATGAACGCCAGCGTGTCGTCGAGCTTCTGCGGCGCGAGTGCGGCCTCGCTG
Source organism: Streptosporangiaceae bacterium (assembly GCA_019239975.1). Lineage (GTDB taxonomy): Bacteria > Actinomycetota > Actinomycetes > Streptosporangiales > Streptosporangiaceae > JAFAZE01. Next base: position 3,487 of record JAFAZE010000099.1, on the reverse strand, counting down.
GCCCGGCGGAAGGTCTCGGCGTCGGGGCCGTGCGCGGCGAACGTGTTGTGCAGGCTCACGCCGCCGGGCGCGAACCCCTGGGCCTTCGCGTCGTAGACGCCGCGCACCAGGCCCATGAACTCGGACATGATGTTGCGGTGGTACCACGGCGGCCGGAACGTGTCCTCGCCGACCAGCCAGCGCGGCGGGAAGATAACGAAGTCCGCGTTGGCCAGGCCGGGAAGCTCGCTCGGCGAGGTGAGCACGGTGAAGATCGACGGGTCCGGGTGATCGAAGCTGATCGTGCCGATCACCATGAACTTGGCGGTGTCGTATTTCACCGGCGTGTAGCTCCCGTGCCAGGCCACCACGTCCAGCGGCGAGTGGTCGTAGTCGGCTGCCCATAGGTTGCCGCCGAACTTGTTCACGACCTGCACGGTGCCCGGCCGCTCCTCGAACGCGGCCGAGGGCGCGAGAAAGTCGCGCTCGTTCGCGAGCCCGTTGGCGCCGATGGGCCCGCGTTCGGGCAGCGTGAACGCCGCGCCGAAGTTCTCGCACAGGTACCCGCGGGCCAGGCCCTCGGGGAGCTCGACCCGGAACCTGATGCCGCGCGGCACGATGGCGATCTCCCCGGGCCGCACCTCGAGCGGGCCGAGCTCGGTATGCAGCACGATCGCGCCCAGCTCCGGAACGAACAATAGCTCGCCGTCGGCGTCGGCGAAGTACCGGCCGGTCATGTCGGCGTTCGCCGCGTAGATGTGCGCGGCCATCCCGTTGCGGGTCCGCAGGTCGCCGTTGCCCGCGACGGTGTACAGGCCGTCGATGAAGTCCCGCGGCTGGTCCGCTGCCGGCAGGGGCAGCGGGTCCCAGCGCAGCCGGTTGGGGTCCGGCTCGATCTCGCTGAACGGCGTGCCGTGCAGCTCGCCGTTGTCGATTCTTCTGAACGGCGGGTGCGCTGCCGACGGGAGGATCCGGTACACCCAGGTCCGCCGGTTGACCGCTCGCGGCTGGGTGAACGCGGCGCCGCTGATCTGCTCCGCGTAAAGGCCGAGCGGCACGCGCTGGGGAGAGTTGCGGCCCTCGGGCAGCGCGCCCGCGACCGCCTCGCTGGCGAACTCGTTCCCGAACCCCCGCTGGTAACCGTAGAGCCCGTCCCGGCCGGCCTCGTGCCGGCCGATTTCGTGCCGGCCGGCCTCGTGCCGGGCGGCGTCGTCGGCGACGTCAACCATGGCTTGCCTCCTGAAGGACCGCTTCGCCGTCTCTAGCAGATCATCCCTCCGTCCCGTTCCTAGCAGATCATCCCTCCGTTACCGCATTACGGTTACGGCAGGCTTCTTAAACGAACGTCACGCCGCGTGATCCACCGCTAACGTATAGGCAATCGATTCGCTTGGGGGGAGGTGGACCCCGGGAGGTGCAAGGGTGGCCGACGACAGGTGGCTGACCTTTGATTGCTACGGAACGATCGCCAACTGGAACACGTGCATGCTCGCGGCGCTCGAGCCGGTGGCGGGCGCCGAGCGCGCCCGGCTGCTCGCCGCGTACCACCGCGCGGAGCTCGCGCTGGAGGCCGGGCCCGACTGGATCCCGTACCGGGAGATCCTCGCCGCGGGCCTGCGCCAGGCCGCCCGGCGGGAGGGCATCAGGCTCGGCAGGGGCGACGCCGACGTGTTCGTGCGGGCATGGCCGCAGATGCCGGTGTTCGCCGACGCGGGCCCCGCGCTGTCGGCCCTGTCGGCGGCGGGCTGGCGGCTGGCCATCCTGACCAACTGCGACGACGACCTGTTCGCGAGCACCCGGCCGCGGCTGCCCGTGCCGTTCGACGTGGTGGTGACGGCCGAGCAGGTGCGCAGCTACAAGCCCGAGCTCGCGCACTTCCGCAGGTTCGCCGAACAGACCGGCGCCAACCCGGCGAACTGGATTCACGTGGCCAACAGCTGGGTTCACGACATGCTGCCCGCCGCCAGGATGGGCCTGCGGTCGGTGTGGGTGGACCGCGACCTCACCGGCCATCCCGCCAAGCTGGCCGAGCGCCGGATCACCGCGATGCGCCGCCTCCCCGAGACCGTCACCGACGTCAGCGCGGTCCCGCCCTGGTGAGCCTCGGGTGTCATGCTCATGCTGGCATCCTGGGGCGGCGAAGGCGAGACAGCCGAGGGCGCGTCATGAGGCGCTTATCGCGCGCAGCGCCTCGCGCCTGGAGCTGGCGGTGCCGCCGGGAGGCATCGACGCGGCGAGGGCGGCCGCCGCGTCGGCGATACGCTGCCGCATCGGGCGAGATGCCACCGCCCGTTCGGCTGCCAAAAGAACGTCAGTGAGGGCGGCGGGAAGCTCGGCCTCCAGCTCAGCCGCTGCCGCGCCCGCGGACGACCGGGTAAGCGCCGGCGCGCGGGGGCGGAGGCCGTCGCGAAGTCCAGCGCCTCGCGGGCGAGCGGGGACCACGCCAGCGCAGACTCCGGGCCGAGGCTGAACCATTCCCGCATCGGCGTGCCTTTGTTCGCGTCGAACCGGTCGCCATGCCCGGCGGCGACGAGCTCGTCCACCCGCTGCTCGGGCAGCTTCACGACCAGCTGGCCCCGGACGAGCATCGCGAAGATCTTCCGCTGGTAGCGGAGCGCGCCGCGGCCGAATCCGCTGCCGCCCTGCGGCGGCGTCACGCCCTCGACGGCGACGAGCTCGTCCACCAGGTCCGCGTAACGATCTTCCGGTGCCATGAGGCCCAGGGTAGGCCGGTATCGTCTGGTGGCGCACCCATGACCGACCACAAGGGAGCTTCCGCACATGACCAGTGCTGCCCTGCTCACCGACGCATTCGGGCGGGTCAAGGAGACCGTCCACGACGCGGCCGGCGGCATGACGGAGGAACAGCTCGCGTACCGGCTCGACCCGGACGCCAACCCGATCGGCTGGCTGATCTGGCACCTCACCCGCGTTCAGGACGACCATATCGCGGACGCGTTCGGAACGGCGCAGGTCTGGGCCTCCGGTGACTGGGCGCCCCGGTTCGGGCTGCCGGCCGGGTCCATGGAGACCGGGTACGCACACCGCAGCCGGGACGTAGCGGCGCTGCGCGTGCCGTCCGCGGAGCTGCTCACCGGCTACTACGACGCCGTCCACGAGCAGACGATCAAGCACGTGTCCCGGGTCACGGACCCCGACCTGGAGCGCGTCGTGGACGAGGCGTGGGACCCGCCGGTCACGCTCGGCGTGCGGCTGGTCAGCGTGATCAGCGACTGCCTTCAGCACGGCGGCCAGGCGGCTTTCGTCCGCGGCATCCTGCTCCGGAACCGCCGCTGAGCGCTCTGAACAGCGCGCCGCGCCGCCGTCGCCGTTGCCGTTGCCGTCGCCGTCGCCGTTGCCGTTGCCGTTGCCCGATTTGGGTGCAATCCATGTTGCTACGGCAGCGCGGATTGCACCCAAATCCGTTCCTGGCAGGCGCGCCGCGGCGGCGGCGGCGCGGGAGGCGGCGCGGGAGGCGGCGCGGGAGGCGGCGCGGGAGGCGGCGCGG